>JAFUFI010000017.1 GCA_017469945.1 Lachnospiraceae bacterium
CTGTTTGCCTTTTTCAAAAATAAGCTTTTTGACCGTAAACCCGAGAACTGGCTGTATTTATGTTTGGATTTATCATGGCTTTAATGATACACTATTTTTATCTTATTTACTATCTAAATGACATTGGGACGGGGGTGGGGGGTCAAAATGAGTACTTGAGGCGTAGTATTCTTCTTACGCTTTCGTTGATGCGTTCTTCGGAAAGGCGGCCGTCTTCTAAAGCTTTTTCTATAGCGCCCGCGGTGACCCCGATGTCATTCGGCATAAGGAGAATGTCGCAGCCGGCCTCGATAGCTCTTACCGCAACTTCATCCTCTCCGTAATAATCCGTCATTGCTTTCATCTGAAGAGAATCGGTAATTACGACTCCTTCGAATCCAAGTTCACCCCTCAAAATATCAGTAACGATCTCTTTTGAAAAAAGAGCAGGTTCATCGCTTATGTCGCTGACGATCAGATGCCCTATCATCACAGCATCCGCCCCCGCATCAATTCCCGCCTTAAAAGGAAGAAACTCACCTTCTCTTAATTCGTCCAGCGTCTTTCCTACGTAAGCAGCGCCGTAATGACTGTCCTCCAAAGTATCCCCGTGTCCGGGAAAATGCTTTAAGGTGCAGCCCACTTTACCGCTATGAAATCCAGAAACCGCTGCCGATACAAGCTCTGCGGCTTCATTGTAGTCGTCACTGTATGCCCTGTCGCCGATTACTTTATTGGCAGAGTTTGACCAGACATCAGCCACCGGCGCCATATCCATATTAAAGCCGTAGTTTTTTATATTTGCCGCAATTATAGCAGCATTGTTGTAGGCTGTTTCAGTCCCCTGGGATTTATACATAAACATCGGGCCGATAATCGCATCGCTGAATTTCGGCATCAGTCTTGCCACTCTTCCGCCCTCTTCATCAAGGGTAAGAATAAGCGGAATCTTTGAAAACTCTTTTACATCGGAAAGCATCTGTTTAGTCTGTTCCTCAGACTCAAAATTGCTCGAATCGTAAATAATCCCACAAACAGGATAATCTTCAAGCGCTTTCTTTGTAATATCCCCGGATATCTTAGCTCCGTTCACTCCCGAAAGTGTCGCAAAAGAAGGTAAGATCATCTGACATACCTTTTCATGCAAAGACATGGAATTCATTACAAAATCAATGTATTTTTCCTGTGCGTCCGTCTCCGGATCCGAAGAGATATTTTCAGTTTCATCGGCGATACTTTCATTATTTTCTTCCACCCCTTCCAAAGAAGCGTTTTCCGCCAAACCGTCATCCGGAATTACCTCTTCTGACATTTCAGAGGTATTTATATCCCCGCTCTCGCTACTGTCATCCTCGGAAGTGGCGCCTTCTGCATCAATGGCTTCTTCTATCTGCTCGGTATCCCGTTCTTTATCCCTATTTTTGGTTGTCTGCATATATCCCAAAAGGAATATAAAAAGCATTATCGTAATTATTCCGATCAGGGTCCAATTCTTTTTACTCTTGTTCATAATCTCTTTCCCGAATTTACAGGTAAGTCCGGTAGACTTTGCCATAAAGTATAAAACCCCGACAAATAATTGCCGGGGTTAAAAAACTAAAAAATTTACTGTCCGTTAGCCAGCACACAAAGCTCGTCAAGCATCTTGGGAAGTTCGGTTCCCATATTCTCGCCTGTAAACTGGCAGGTACCGACTTTTCTATGTCCTCCGCCGCCATACTTAAGCATCAAGCTTCCGACGTTAATGTTTGAAGTCTTGTTTAAGATGCTGTATCCGACAGCAGCACTGCATCCTTCGCCGCCCTTTCCGCTTACGATCCAGGCAGAAATATTCTGCTCAGGGTACATGGAGTAGATCATAAAGCGGTTACCGGTATAGATGGGGTCTACACCGCGAAGATCGCTGATGATGACATTTCCCTCGGTGTGGGTATGAGCCTTGACCATCTCTTTAAACTTTTCGGTCTGCTCATTATAAACCTCGATACGCTCCTTTACATCGGGCATATTAAGGATTTCTTCTGTTGTATTCTTGCTACAGGCAACAAGAAGCTTTTCCATAAGCTGATAGTTGGAAACCGTAAACTGTCTCCAGCGTCCTAAGCCTGTTCTCGGATCCATCAAAAATCCGATAAGAATCCAGCCGGTAGGATTCATAACCTCATCAACGGTAAGATTTCCGGAGTCAACCTTATCAACCGCGATCATAATATCGTCGTACTGAGGGAACCTCTCTTTTCCGCCGTAGTATTCGTAAATGATCCTTGCGCATGAAGGAGTAACACGGCTCTCTCCTTTATACTTACCTTCAAGCTGCTGACGTTCAAACTCGCTTGAGTGGTGATCAAACCAGAGTCCGCATCCTTCCACATAAGGCACATTTGCAAGACAGTCATCCTCTGTAATCTCTACAAGGCCGTCCTGGAGATCCTTAGGATGAGCAAATTTCCAATGATCTATAACCCCTGCCTCAAGGAGCAATGCTCCGCATACCAATCCGTCAAAGTCTGAACGCGTTACAAGTCTCAATTTTTTCTCCTTTCTCTATACCGACCTGCGGTATACCCCTAACAAAAAAAGATTATTTAGTTGAATTTTAACACATTATTTGACCATATTCCATATAAAAATAAATACAATTTAAGAAATTTTATCAATCCGTTTGACTATTTGTATTACTTGATTACGTACTGTTTCTTGCCCGCTAATTTTGCGCTGTAAAGTACTTTATCCGACTCGGAATAAAGTGCCTTAAAGCTGACTCCGGATATCTTGTTCGAAGGCACCGCACCTATTGAAAGACTTGTGATTCCTTCGTACTTCATGTTCTTAAGCCTTTTCTCGAAATCAGCCATAAGTTTATCAAGAATCTTTGCAATCTTCTCCTTGTCCACACACCTTCTTATATAAGCGCAAAACTCATCTCCGCCTATACGGCTGCAGATCATCTCTGTCTCAGGAATCTCCTTTAAGATTTCGGACAGGGCGATCAGCACGGCATCTCCGCACTGGTGGCCGTTTTCATCATTGACCTTTTTGAAATTGTCCATATCGATCATCACAAAGGTTCCGGGCTCTTCGTCTTCAAGATCCGCCTCCACAAGCTCCTGGAAATAGTTGCGGTTGTAAAGCCCCGTAAGCGCATCCCTTATAGCGAGCTCATGTATCTTTTCAACGTTTTTGTAATGCTCTGTATTGTCGATTATCCAAAGCATATGTCCCTGAACATATCCGCCGTCCGTAAGCGGCTCCTGGACAAAGTCATAAATCTTATCATTCAGCGTAAGAGTCTGTTTCTCATGTTTAAAAATAGGACCGAGGCTTTCATGGTCAAGCAGACATTTGTTATCCGGGATAGGTCCGAATATGCCTTCAATCCGCTTGTTCTGGTATTGAACGCAGTAATTTGAATCAACAACAAGTATTCCCTCGAGGCTGTGGTCAAGAGCGTTGGCCCCGGCTATCATTACTGAATCCCAGAATCCCAGTTTATACAGGCAGATGTACATACAGCTTGCCGCAAGAATGATTCCGATGGCGGGAATCTCGTATCCCCCCGTCAGTCCGAGGAGCTTTATGACATACGGGAGCCAGCAAAATATAAAAGCTACCAAAACGTAAAGAAGTCTCTTTCTTTCGGGTCTGCTTCCCGTCTTGTATTTCCTGATGCAAAAAACAAAAGAAACAACCGAGATGAGTATCATATATCCCATGGACATATAAAATCCCGGACCATATACCAGGTAAGGCCTGCTAAAGGGTAAATTGCTGTATGTGACCCCGATCTCTTTGTAGAAAAATCCGTTTTTCCTTGTAAGTATCAGCATGTACAGAAAAATCATAGACGCGGAAACACCAAAGATGTAAACAAATTTAGGCACAGTCCTTCCGCAAAGCACACTGATAAAGAATATAACCGCCAGAAACAGTACGTATTCCCCGAAGTATTCTATGATACAGGCAAGATGAACTCCTTCGGAGGTATCGGAAAGAATCTCCATTATAAATCCGATCGTATAAAACATGGCTCCGAACTCGATAATAAGAAGCGATGCCTGTCCTTTTGACGGCCTGCTGTATGCGGTCATTACGGTAATAACCATTACAACAACAATGCCGACAATATGGATTCCCAAATATAAAGACCAAGCCGAGGCTTTCTTTGTAAATAATTCCTGTATAAAGAAAAGTACAAGAAAGTGTGCGGGATAAAAGGCGTAAAAGAAATATCTTCCCCCGATGTCCTTACCCTTTTCACCGTTGTAGCAATAAAGAAGAGGCAAAGCAAGGTTAAATCCGAGGAAATAAAGCTTATCCCACCAAACCCAATTGTAGTGCGAAAAATGATATTTTCCGTTTAAAATGATGGCTATGACCAAAAACAGCACCATAGTCACATCAACCAGCACAAACCAAAATGCCTTTTGTTTGAAAGTCTTTCCGTAGTAAAAGGCAAGTATAAAGAGCATGGGCGTGATGATCCAGCCGCCTACGGTAGCAGATGTTGCGAACAAAAGGATCGCTAAAATAACCTTCACTGCCTTGCGGAGCTTTTTACTCTCAAGCACAGTCAACAGCAAAAGTCCGAGCAACAGGTCAAAAATAATATTTTGTCTGTACTCGTATTCCTCGTGGAAAAAGAGGTAAAAAGGTATTATAGCCGCAGCAGCAAAGAGAGCCATGCGGTATATGTACTTTCGCAGATTTCCTGTCTTTTTAAACCCTTCCGCGATAAAAAAGCACATAATAGGCACGGTAAATCTTCCGAGGACATGCATAACCTGCCCGAGGGGAGAATAAAAATCCACAAATCCCCAGGCAACATGATCAATCACCATCGAAACGATTGCTATAATCTTAAGTTGTGTTCTGTTTAAACTAATTCCCTTTTTCATATAACAAACATCCTTAACAATATATATAATAATATCAAAAAATAATAATAAATCAAACTTACAAAGAGCGTGTTTTCTGATATACTAATGCCCATAGGAAATGAAAAGGAGATATCCCAATGGAACATAAAAACCCAATAACAACCGGATGCGGCAAGGATCAGTTCATCACGATCGGTGAGATCATGCTTCGCCTTACCCCTCCGAATTATGAAAAAATAAGGATGACTACGAGCTTCGAGGCCAGCTACGGCGGTTCAGAAGCCAATATTGCTCTTGCCCTTGCAAACCTTGGCGTAGAGAGCACCTTCTTTACCGTAGTTCCGAATAACTCTCTCGGAAAAAGCGCAATAAGGCTGCTTCGAAGCAATGATGTGCACTGTACCCCCGTAATCCTCTCAACTCCGGAAGAGACTCCTACTCACAGGCTCGGAAGCTACTATCTTGAAACCGGTTACGGAATCCGTCCCAGTAAAGTAATTTACGACAGAAAGCACAGCGCCATTACCGAGTATGACTTTTCAAAGCTTGATATAGACGCTCTTCTCGAGGGATACACCTGGCTCCATATGAGTGGAATAACACCTGCTCTTGCGCCAAATTGCAGAGAGCTTACAATGAACGTTCTTAAAAAAGCAAAGGCTAAGGGAATAACCATCAGCTTCGACGGAAATTTCAGAAGCAAGCTCTGGAGCTGGGAAGAAGCCAGAGATTTCTGCACCGAGTGTCTCCCTTATGTTGATGTTCTTTTAGGCATTGAGCCCTACCATCTTTGGAAAGACGAATCCGATCATAAAAAAGGAGATGTCAAGGATGGTATCCCTCTTCAGCCCACATATGAACAGCAGGATGAGATAAACCAAGCATTCGTTAAAAGATACCCCAACATCAAATGTATTGCCCGCCATGTCAGATACGCCCATTCCGGTTCTGAAAACAGCTTAAAAGCTTTTCTTTGGTACGAAGACCATACATTTGAAAGCAAGCTCTACACCTTTAATATCTTAGACCGCGTCGGCGGCGGAGATGCTTTCGCCAGCGGACTGATCTATGCAATGATGCACGATTACAAGCCTATGGATATGGTAAACTTCGCCGTGGCTTCAAGCGTTATCAAGCACACGATCAGAGGTGATGCCAACATCACGGATGACGTTGAAAGCATTAAAAACCTCATGAACATGAACTATGACATAAAAAGATAAATATGCGGACTACCTATCCGGTTTCTATTCAAATAAAAAGTATTCGCAGCGTAAGTTTCCGCCTTCCGCACCGTCTACATTTCTGATATATAAACCGCACTTTACTCCGACCCATCTTCCGGCCTTTGCGTTAAACGTAAGGGCCGGTTTGTAGTTTAAGCCGTCAAAGCCATACGATAAAGTAACAATCTCCTTCGGAACGGGGAATTTGTACTTTCCTTCTGCATTTATCTCATCAGAGGTAACGCGCGTTACTGAATATTTAAAATATATCTCTTTTGCCATTCCTTCCGGGAAAATGTCTTCATCAATCTCTGTAACCAAATCATTTGCAGTCGCTTTTTCATTGCTGAAGGTCTGCTCTCCCGAGATAGCTCGAAGGTCGCAGCGGCCGTTCTTTAGAAGAACCGAAAGCGCTCCGTATGAAACACCCATATTTACGATTCCGGCCTCGTCTCCTTCTTTTATACCCGATAAATCAAGTTTTGTCTTTACGGTAAATTCCGGCATAGGCCATTTCTGTAAAAAGAGGTTAGGCTGATCAGAAATACTTTTTTCCGCGGGGACAGACTTTAAATAAATGCAGGACTCAACCGCTGAAGGCTTTGCCCAGTCACTCTCATGATTGGCATTCCATTGCCACTGAAGCCCTATGGTGTCAAGATCAAAATCATCCCCGGCATCCGGCGCAAATATCCCTGTGTTTACACATACAGGCTTGTCCATCCTTGAAACAGGCTTTCCACAGGTCTCTCCTTCTTTTGCCGTTCCTATTACAGGCCAGTCATTTATCCACTTAAGAGGCTGAACATGAACAATTCTTCCGGCGGCGTATACATCCTGAAAATGCAAAAAGAAGTCTCTTCCATCCGGAGTATCAACCCAGGCTCCCTGATGAGGTCCGTTTACATCCGTATCCTTTTGTTCCATAACAATACGGTACTCGTAAGGACCATATATATTCTTAGAGCGAAGCACAGTCTGCCATCCCTGCTTTACGCCGCCGGCAGGTGCAAAAATATAATACCACCCGTTACGTTTATAGAGCTTAGGCCCTTCTATGGTTTGCTGGTCATTCTCGTTTCCGTCAAAAACCTTAACAGTTTCTCCGATCATAGCGGTAAGATCCCGCGAAAGCTCTGTTATCGCCAGGACGCTTTTAAAACCTATCCGGCTCTTTGCATACGCATTAACCATATATGCTTTTCCGTCATCATCAATAAACGGGCAGGGATCGATATATCCCTTTCCTTCATATATGGCAACCGGTTCGGACCAGGGTCCTTCCGGCTTTTTCGCCTTTGTAACAAAGATACCTTCATCAGGCATAGGGAAAAATATCACAAATTCCCCGTCATAATATCTGATAGAGGGCGCCCAGACTCCGCAGCCATGGGCGGGCTTTTTATACCTGTCGTAGGGTATGTTTTCAAGACCGTAGCCGACCATTTTCCAATTGACCAGGTCTTTTGAGCGAAGTATGGGGAGACCCGGGGTGTTGCAAAAGCTGCTTGCCACCATATAATAGTCTTCTCCCACACGAATTACGTCGGGATCGGAATAATCCGTATAAAGTACCGGATTTATAAATGTTCCGTCCCCGAGATCTGAATACCGGTTTTCCATCTTCCTAATGTCTCCTGTACTGTGTGTTTAATTATGCGGTTAACCGCGTTTTTATCAATTTGAGCTATCCTGCTGAATCTTTGAAAAAGACCTGATCCTCACAACAAGGCTTATGATCAGGGGAATTACCATTATCGCCCAGACAATGGGCTCTGCTATGATGATTCCCCAGTATGCCAGTATCGGAGTTAAATTAATTGCTATTATAACTTTACCCACCAGTTCCAAGCCGCTGGATATTACAGGGCTGATATGGTCGCCCATTCCCTGAAGCGTATTTCGAAAGAGGGTGACCATGGCGGCGATAATATAAAACGATGTATCAAACCTTTGATACAATACCGCATTGTGAATAATATACGGATCGTCCACAGCGGTTATGAGCCATATAAGCACAGGACATACTGTCCAGCTCATCACCTGCACCAGAACTATCCATATTGCATTTATAATCAGAGCGGTGAAAAGCCCCTTTTTGATTCTGTCGATACGCTTTGCGCCGAAGTTTTGTCCACTGAATGTAGCCATTGTTGTTCCAAAGACGCTAAAGGGCATCATGTAGAGATTGGTAAGCTTTCTTGCTCCGGTATGAGCCACAATGATCTCCGATCCGAGACTGTTGATGGCTGTCTGAAGAGAGAGCGTACCGAAAGCCACAAGGCTGGACATAAGTCCCATAGAAAAACCGCCCGATAAAAGCTGGCCGGATAGTTTTCTCTCCGGAACAAGGTCTGATGGTCTGAATCTGAAAACCGGATATCTTATCATCGCATATATAAAACATAAAACTGCTGACAAAGCCTGTGAAATAACTGTAGCAAGGGCGGCTCCGGCAACTCCCCTTCCAAGTCCGGCAACAAGCAAAATGTCAAGCCCTACATTCATAACAGCCGATATTATTAAGAATATCAGCGGAGTATATGCATCTCCGATTGCTCTTAGAGACGAAGCCAGCACATTGTAAATACAGGAAAAAACAAGGCCGTAAATGATAATAACAATATATGCTCTTGCTTCAGCGGCGTGACTATCCAAAACGTTCAGCCATCTGAAAATATATGGAAGGCCGAAGTAGCTTCCCGCTCCTATAATAAGCGAGATAAGGATACCGAACTCAAGCGAAAGAGCGAAGGATTTTCTAACCTTACCTTCATCCTTCATTCCAAAAAATCTCGCCGTAAGAACGGCAAATCCGTTGGCAAGTCCGAAAACAAAACCAACGATAAGATCCGAAAGCGTACTTACGCTTCCGACCGAGGCTAAGGATTCGCTTCCCAGGAAACTGCCGATAATCCTTGTATCCGCAAGATTGTAGGCAAGGTTAAAAAGGTTTCCGATAAAGACTGGAAGCGCAAATGTCAGTATGACTTTAAGTATTTTTCCTTTTGTTAAATCTTTCATCTTTTATTTGGTAATATCTTTGTAGCAGTCAGGTCTTCTGTCTCTGAAAAGCCCCCAATCGGCTCTGGCTTTTGATACATAATCAAGGTCAAATTCATGCACAAGAACGGCCTCACCCTCTCTCCCAGCCGATTCCGCAATCTCTCCCAATTCATCCGTAATAAAGGATGAACCGTAGAAATTAAGGCTTGAGCTTTGGCCGGCATTTTCTTCGCAAGGCTCCACCGTTTCAAGTCCGTATCTGTTTGCCGCTATTACGGGGCAGACGTTTGCAGCGGAATGTCCCTGCATGGTTCGGCGCCAATGGGGCATACTGTCGCTCTCCAAAATAGGTTCCGAACCGATTGCCGTAGGATAGAACAAAAGCTCCGCTCCGTTAATAACAAGACTTCTTGCCGTCTCCGGGAACCACTGATCCCAGCAAATACCGACACCGATTTTGGCAAATCTTGTATCAAAAACCTTAAATCCTGTATTTCCCGGAGTAAAATAGAATTTTTCCTGATAAAAATGGTCGTCGGGAATATGTGTTTTTCTGTAAATTCCGAGATTCTCTCCGTTTGCATCTATAACAGCTACCGAATTGTACAAAACATTGATGTCCTTCTCGTAAAAGCTGATTATGAGTACTACGTCAAGTTCTTTTGCCAGAGGGGAAAGCTTTTTAACCGCGGGATTTTCAGGCACCGGGGTAGCAAAACCGTAATACTCGTATCTTCTTTCCTGACAAAAATACTGTCTTTCAAAAAGCTCCGGAAGCAGGATGATCTGCGCTCCCTTTAAAGCGGCTTCCCTGATAAGGCGCTCCGCCGTACTGATATTCTCGTTAACATCCTTGCTGCAGCTAAACTGAAGCGCGCTAACCTTAACATTTCTCATTTTCTCACCTCTTGCCTGCGGGAATCTGCTGAGTAATACAGTGTATATTTCCGCCGCCTAAAATAATATCTCTTGCAGAAATAGGGATTACAGTCCTATCGGGGCAAAGCTTTTCCATAATCCGGACCGCCCGCTTGTCGCTTTCTGTGTTATCTCCTCCAAACTGAGGAAGAAGTACTGCCTTATTGGTAAAGTAAAAATTCACATAGCTCGCCGCAAGGCGCTCCCCAACCTCGCGCACATCCTCTCCCTCTTCGAAAATATAGCCCTCAAGGTCTTCCTTTCCGACGCAGACTAGGCTGTCCGGTACCGGAAGCTTATGAACCTTTATCCCATTCTCTTCAAGTACCCTCAAGCAGCTTTCGGACATTTCATACTGAGGATCGTTTTTATCATCGGTCCAGGCAAGTACAACCTCGTCTTTAGCTATAAACGCACATACATTATCCACATGCTCATTTGTCTCGTCGTTGTAGATGCCTCTCGGTAGCCAGATAACCCTTTCCGCTCCAAGGCAATTCTTTAGTCTTTCTTCTATCTCATCTTTAGACATCTGAGGATTTCTGCCCTTCGAAAGAAGGCAGCTTTCGGTAACAAGCACTGTTCCGGCGCCGTCTGTGTGGATAGAACCACCTTCCAGAACAAAGTCATGTTCGTCGTAGTAATCGTACCCTTCCATCTCACAAAACTTCACAGCAAGAGCATCATCTCGCTCCCAAGATGCGTAAAGGCCGTCAAAATCTCCGCCCCAGGCGTTAAATTTCCAGTTGATACCGCGTACACTTCCGCTTGCATCTCTGACAAAGGTCGGCGCGGTATCTCTCGCCCAGGCATCATCAGTATCTATATTGACGAGCTTGATATTTTTCCTGTTTTCTATAGCTGCGATTTCGCAGGGAGGCTCATCAAGCAGCATCTTCCTTGCCGCTTCTTCGGATGCATCGCTTACTATAACGTATATTCTCTCAGAAGATGATATATGCGCGATGATCTTTGAGAAAACCTTTCTTGCAGCTTTTGCTTCGTAAGGCCATGAACCGGGTCTTTCGGGGAATATCATGATCGTGGCCTCATGCGTATCAAACTCTGCCGGCATGTAAAAGCCGTCATCTTTCGGGAAGGATCTGTATATCATGAAAGCCTCTCCTTAAAATCTTTATATCCAAAGCTCTTTATCACCTTGACCTCACCGCTTGATGTAAGCAGGTCTATATCAGGCAGCGACATTCCGTTAAAGGTGTTATTTTTAACCATGGAGTATATAGCCATGTCCTCGAATACCAGCCTGTCGCCGATTCTTATCTCTTCGTCAAAAGAATAATCTCCGATTATATCCCCCGCAAGACAGGTCATGGAAGAAAGCCTGTAATCGTACTTTTTCTCTCCCCATTTTCCGGAAGCAAAAAGCGGAGGCCTGTAAGGCATCTCCAATACATCAGGCATATGGCAGGCCGCGGAAGCGTCTAAAATAAGGGTTTTGAAGCCGTTTTCGACTATATCCATAACGGTTGTTACTAAATATCCGGCGTTCAGCGCTACCGCCTCTCCGGGTTCCAAATAGACCTCAACATCGTACTTTGCCTTAAACTCTTTTATAAGTTTTACAAGAAGCTCTCTGTCGTAATCGTCCCTTGTGATGTGATGGCCGCCGCCGAAGTTTACCCATTTAAGTCCAGACAGATACTTTCCGAACTTTTCTTCAAAAGCCTTTAAAGTAATCTCCAGCGCGTCACTTCCCTGTTCGCAAAGAGTATGAAAATGAAAACCGTCTATAAAGTCCAAGGCAGTACCATCTATGTCGCAGGCTCTGACTCCGAGTCTTGAACCCTCGGCGCAAGGATCGTATATAGCGCTTTCCTGGGTTGATATTTCGGGATTGACTCTTAATCCCACACTGACCTTTCTGCCCTCTCCCGCTTCCTTACGAAATCTGTCCGCATGTCTTTTAAGCTGATTTATAGAATTAAAGACGATATGATCCGATATCTTTGAAAGCTCAGAAATATCTTCATCTTTAAAGGCGGGTGCAAATACATGCACCTCGCCCTTAAATTCTTCTTTGCCAAGCCTTGCTTCAAAGAGCCCGCTGGCCGTTGTTCCGTCTAAGTACTTCTCTATAAGCGGGTAAACGCTGTACATGGAGAAAGCTTTTTGCGCAAGAAGTATCTTGCATCCCGCCTTTTCTTTAACATCTTTCAAAATCTCAAGATTCTTTATAAGGCGAGCCTCGTCTGTCACATAGGCCGGAGTTTTTATTTTATTAAAAACAGAATAATTAACCATAAAAATACCGTTAGTCGACTAATGTAGGATTCTCGTCAACAACCCAGGGAAGACCGTATTTATTAAGTGCCTCCATAAAAGGATCGGGATCGAATTCTTCTACGTTGAATACACCGGGCTTGTTCCAGATTCCTCCGGCTACCATAGCGGTACCGATCATCGCAGGAACACCTGTAGTATAGCTGATTGCCTGCGCGCCGGTCTCCTTGTAACATTCCTGATGGTCGCAGATATTGTAAATGTATATGCTCTTCTCCTTGCCATCCTTTTTACCGGTAAAGATACAGCCGATATTGGTCTTTCCGACAGTTCTGGGGCCGAGAGATGCGGGATCGGGTAAAAGAGCCTTTAAAAACTTGATGGGAACGATCTCTCTGCCTTCAAACATAACAGGATCTGTTCTGAGCATACCAACGTTCTCAAGGCACTTCATATGAGTAAGATAGCTCTGACCGAAAGTCATAAAGAAACGTATTCTCTTTATACCGGGTATATTCTTGGCAAGAGATTCGATTTCCTCATGATGAAGAAGGTACATATCCTTGTCACCCACTCCGTCAAAATTAAATACTCTCTTGATCTCCATAGGCTTTGTCTCAACCCAGTGGCCGTCCTCCCAGTATGAGCCGTTGGCAGATACTTCGCGAAGGTTGATCTCAGGATTAAAGTTGGTGGCAAAGGGATATCCGTGGTCACCGCCGTTGCAGTCAAGGATATCGATGTAGCCTATCTCGTCAAAATAATGCTTTAAAGCGTATGCCGAAAATACCTGGGTTACGCCGGGATCGAAGCCTGTTCCGAGAAGTGCGGTAAGACCTGCAGCCTTAAACTTCTCGTCGTAAGCCCATTGCCAGCTGTAGTCGAAGTATGCGGTAAAGCCTTTTTCCTTGCATCTTGCTTCATAAATAGCGCGCCACTCGGGGTCTTCGGTATCCTCCGCCTCGTAGTTAGCGGTATCGATATAGTTTGCTCCCGCTTCAAGGCAGGCATCCATAATAGTAAGATCCTGGTAGGGAAGAGCTACATTTAAAACTGTATGAGGCTGAAACTCTTTCATAAGCTTCACAAGGGATTCCTTTGAATCCGCATCAACAGTAGCAGTTGTTATTTTTGCATTTGTCTTGTCTCTAAGCTTTGCAGCAAGCGCATCGCACTTGGAGACTGTTCTGCTTGCAAGTAAGATTTCGGTAAAAACAGGGTTCTCGCAACATTTGTAAATTGCAACGGTGGCAACACCGCCGCATCCGATTATCATTAATTTCATTTTATCTCTCCTTATATCTTCCTTCTTCTTCCTCTAATAAATCTTCTACATACTTCGGCAACATAAAAGCTCCTCTGTGAAGGTTGGTGGTGTAATACCAGGTTTCGATCTTTCGGTCGTTCCATCTCTTTTCGTCAAAATCCTTTAAAGGATGGTACTTCTTGCTGGCAAAGCCGAAAAGCCAGTATCCCGATGAGCAGGTGGGGATATGGGCCTGATACACGCGGCTTATGGGAAAGCTTTTGAAGGCTTTTCTGTGCATTGCTCTGCAGGCTTCCTCGTCTTCATCGAAGAAAGGACTTCCGTGCTGATAAACCATTATTCCGTCCTCTTTAAGAGCCTTAAAGCATGAGCCGTAAAATTCCTTTGTAAAAAGGCCGGCGGTATGTCCGAGGGGATCGGTTGAATCATTTATAATAAGATCATATTCATCCGACTTTCCTCTTAAAAATCTTAGTCCGTCACGGTTATGAAGCCTTACTCTCGGATCGTCCAGTCCGCAGGCATTTTCAGGGAAATACTCCTTGCAGACGCTTACAAACATCTCGTCGGATTCAACCACATCGATCTCTTCTATCTCGTCGTAGTAGCCAAGTTCCTTGGCAACTCCGCCGTCTCCTCCACCGATAACAAGAACCTTTTTTACACTTGGATGAACCGCCATAGGTACATGCACGATCATCTCATCATAAATGAACTCATCTTTTTCAGCGAAAATCATATTTCCGTCGGATGTGATAAACCTTCCGTACTCCGCGGACTCAAACACATCCAGCCTTTGAAAATCGCTGGTTCCCGAAAACAACTGTTTCTCGACTCTGACAGACATTTTAACATTGTCCGTATGCTTCTCGGAAAACCAAAATTCCATTTCTAAATCCTCCGGCCTTTACTTTAATACATTCAGCTTTTCAAGACTTCCGTCTTCGGGGCCCTGCATAGAGCAGCCCTTTTCTTTGGCATACAGAATATAATCTATAATTTCCTTTGTAACCATCTCGCCGGGGGAAAGGATAGGTATTCCCGGAGGATAGCACATAACAAACTCTCCGCATATTCTTCCCGCCGTCTCCCCGATAGGGATAAGCTCCTTTTCGGCATAAAAAGCCTTTTGAGGAGTAGCAGCAACGATGGGTGTTATATATTCGGCGTTATGAAGCATTGAAGAAGGCTTTGAGTAAAGCCTCTTGATATCCTCCAAAGCTCCAACGAGTCTCTCGATATCCTGGATCCTGTCTCCTATGGAAATATAAGCAAGGATATTTCCGATATCTCCAAACTCTATCTGAATATCATACTCGTCTCGTAAAAGGTCATATACCTCGATTCCGGTAAGTCCGATATCTCTTGTATAAACAGAAAGCTTTGTAACGTCGTAGTCGTAAATACTTCCGCCGTTTACCAGTTCCTTGCCGTATGCGTAATAACCGCCGATAGAATTGATCTCGCTTCTGGCGTACTCGGCCATCTCCTTAACCTTTTCGAAGGATTCTCTTCCCCTCAGAGCAAGGTTTCTTCTAGAAATATCAAGGCTTGATAAAAGAAGGTAGCTGGCGCTGGTTGTCTGAGTAAGGTTGATAACCTGTTCGACATAGCGCGTATTTACATCAGGCCCAAGCAAAAGAAGGGAACTCTGGGTAAGGCTTCCTCCGGACTTATGCATGCTGACTGCAGCCATATCCGCTCCCGCTTCCATAGCGGAAATCGGAAGATTGTCATTAAAGTAAAGATGAGTTCCGTGAGCCTCATCCACAAGAACCATCATTCCGTGTTCATGAGCTATCTTAACGATAGACTTAAGGTCGGAACAGATTCCGTAATAAGTCGGATTGTTGACAAGGATTGCTTTTGCCTCAGGGTGCGCCAGCACAGCCTCCTCAACAAGGGAAATCTCCATTCCAAGCGCAATACCTATATGATTGTCCACCTCTGGATTCACATATACAGGTTCAGCTCCGCAAAGTACCAGAGCATTGATAACGCTTCTGTGAACATTTCTCGGTAAAATAATCTTATCTCCCGCTTTGCAGGCGGTAAGCACCATACTCTGTACGGCCGATGTAGTTCCTCCCACCATAAAATAAGCATGCGCAGCGCCGAAGGCCTCGGCGGCAAGATTTTCCGCATCGTAGATAACCGACACGGGATGGCACAGATTATCAAGGGGCTTCATAGAGTTTACGTCAAGACCGACGCATTTTTCTCCAAGGAGCTCAACCAGCTCCGGATTACCTCTTCCGCGCTTATGACCGGGCACATCAAAAGGCACTACTCTCTGCTTTCTGAAACGCTCCAAAGCCTCGTAAACCGGTGCGGATTTCTGTTTCTCAAGGTCCATAGTTTTCTTTCCTTCTTGCAAAAATACATAGTATTTTAATTATACCAAATCTTTGCGCGGATTGTAGCGTCAAAGTCTATAAAAATGAAAATTTTCTGCATAAAGCTATATACAAAATTACTTGCGAAAACTTTATAAAAATTTTATAATTTCCATATGAAGGCAAATATATTAAATAATTATATAAACAGCCTGCACTTTCCCTTTTATTCGACAATCGTTATAAGCTCGATCCTGCTTGGTGTAATCATTGCATGCATCATCATGTACCGAGAGGGTCTGAAACGTACTTCCATCATCTACACAGCTTTTCTTACCTTTGTATGTATCATGGTTTGCGGCCTTTCTCTTCAGATTTGGCTGACAGGAGATCCGAGAAGGCTCGCCTTTACCGGTGCCGGTGGGGCTTTGGGACTGCTTATCGGAGCCTTCTCCTCCATCTTTATCCATAGGGATCATGAAAAAGAGATGATGGCTTCATGGGTTGTCACGGCGCCCTTGATGTACGGACTTGCCAAAACAGCCTGTCATATAAGCGGGTGTTGTGTGGGTATACCCTACCACGGAAAATGGGCAGTAGTTTATGAAAGCGACCATATCAGCAGATTTCCGGTTCAGCTCTCGGAATCCCTTTTATTTACTTTGATCTTTCTTATAGGGCTCTTTATGCTGCTTATTTCCGGAAAGCCTCTGCTTACTTCAAGAGTGGTGATCGTAATATCCGTCATTGCGAAGTTTTCTATGGATTATTTAAGAGACGGTCACTATTTGGCCAAAAGCCCGCTCTCTCAAAACCAGATACTTGCTCTTATCTGCGGGGTTATTGCCCTTGGGCTTGTAGAGATTATGAATAATATATTGGGGAAAAAACAAGTAAAGGGAGAATCAAAGATTTATCATGGATAATAACGAAACAAATAACCCGTATACACAAACCGTTGAAGTTACGCCGCAAGCCGCACAGACTGACAACGCGCCGCAGACTGCTCCGGCTGATATTACGCCGCAGCCCGTTCCCGCAAGCGAGCTTCCTCCGGAGGCGCTCAGGACTTTGCCACTCGAAGAGGCTCGAGTACCTGAACCAAAGTCCTACGAAAAGCTTCTTTGCTTTTTGTCACTCGGGCTTTACGTATTCGGACCTACCGCCAGCGGAATACCTATGTACATTGTTGAAAGCATGAATCTTCAGTCCGACGTCTCATCTCCGATCTTCAGCGTACTGTCTTCTTTTGGCGGCGTTACTTACATAGCCGCCTGGGTGCTTATGATAATCGCGAGAGTAAAGTATAAAAAGAGCGTTTTTGCAAAGGTGCTTATGTGGGTATACATCGGACTTCTTGTAGCTGCCATTATAGCGGTCATCATCCTTGTAGCTACATGTATAAACGCCCTTAATAACTGCAACTGCTCCGGAATGGGCTGATCTTAATCTTTTGTTTATACAGGCCTGGTCAAACAAAAAAGCCGACAGGAACTCTTCCTGCCGGCCTTTCTTATCGCTATTTTCAGATCCGCTGTGAACTTAAGCTTATAATATTACTTTAAGCTAAGGCTCTGAATCTTCCGATTGAAGAAACAAGTTCTCTTCTCACAGCGTATTGTCTAAACTCTTCTTCAGTAACATACCCTCCAATGATCATCATGTCTCCGCAAATTCTGATATGTCTGACGGTGCAATCATTGGATAAAACATCTGTTTCAATATTGCTTCCAAACTGATACGTATCTATGAACTGAAAATGTATTGCATCTCCCTTTTGGAGACTGTCGACGTATTTTCCGCCATCTGAATTAAATTCGAAACAAATTCCGTTCTCGCTGATATTTCTTACTGTACAAGGTATTTCTTCGTGATTCCTGTCCTCTGTGATAAGGGCGGGTATCACAACATCCATTCTTGGATAAGTTCTTTTATCCTGCATTTACTAAAACGCTCCAACTAATTATTTTTAGGATCTATACTTCATCGACCCATTTTTTTAGATCATCCTCGGTCTCGCTTCCAAAGAGCCTTCTTCCGCTTAGAACCCTAGCTCCGGGAGCAAGCTTTTGTATATTCTCGGGAGAATCTCCGAGTCCGCTTCCTCCTGAGGTTGCGAAAGGTATGATCGTTTTGGAGGTAAAATCGTAGCTCTCCATAAAGGTATCAATAATAGAGGGCTCTCTGTACCACCAAATAGGATACCCGACGAAAACGCGGTCATATTCGTCCATGCTTTCAACTTTTGACCAGATCTCCGGTCTGCAATCAGGATCTTTCATTTCCAGACTGCTACGCGAGTTTTTATTCTTCCAATCAAGATCGCTTTCTGTGTAAAGCTCTTTCGGACTGATTTCAAATAAATCCGCCTGAGCCGCTTTAGCAAGTCTTTCAGCCACTCTTGCGGTAACACCGCTTGCACTGAAAAAAGCCACCAACGTCTTTCCCATATATTCCCTCCTAGTATATCGTCAGTTTTCCCTGAAAAATTATAACATGTAATCTTTTTTCAAACAAGATTTAAAGCGCTATTATTCCAGAAAGAGTTTCCTTTTTCGATCTATCATTTCATCAATTTTCTCGCAATACATCGGAACTTCCTTTACGTTTTCGCACCTTGTCAGTTTCCTTATTGTACCATCTTCGTAAAAAACTCTCTTAGAAACCGTTCCCGCTCCGCAGGCGATAATATCCTGAAGTTCTTCCATTATCAGGATATTATAAATACCTTCTTTTCCTTCCTCGGAAAAGCCAACATTTTCCAGGTTTCCGCTCATATTCTTTTGACGGTAAAGATAATACGGAACAAGTCCCAGCTTCTTCGCACCGTCTGAAGCGATCTTCATAAGACCGTCAGAGTTGTTGATGGTACTCTTCCCGTTTTGAATGATCCAGGATGCCAGCTTGGATGCCCTTTTGATGGCAAGGGAATGGACAGTAAGCGAATCAGGTCTGTACTCAAGCACCTTTTCTATTGTCTTTCGAACCTCCGGCTCATTTTCTCCCGGGAGCCCCAGGATAATATCCATATTTATATTGTCAAAACCAAGTTTTCTTGCTATGGGCCAAACCTGCGCAAACTGCGTAACGGAAGCCTTTCTTCCGATAAAGTCCAGAGTTTCCTGATTAAAAGTCTGCGGATTTATGGAGATTCTGGTTACTTTATGCGCCTTTAAAACCTTCAGCTTTTCCTCAGTAATAGAATCCGCTCTTCCGGCCTCTACAGTAAATTCAAAAACCCTGTCAAGATCAAAGAGCTCTTCAACCTTGGATAAAAGTCTTTCCAGACGCTCCGCGTCCAGGGTAGTAGGGGTTCCGCCGCCGATGTAGATCGTATCGGGGTTTTCCTTTCGCATCCCGGCTACAAATTCCAGCTCCTTTATAAGAGCGTTCAGGTAATTATCAACCTCTTTTTTGTATACCGAATAAGGATATGACGTAAAAGAACAATACAGGCATGTTGTTGGACAAAAAGGAATACCTATATACAGACTGTAACCATCGGATAAGTCAAGCCTCTCTAAGATTCTTTTTTCTCTTTTTGCTATTTCTATCGCAAGCTTTGCTTTTTCGGACGAAGCTTTCCTGTCTTTTAAATATATTTCTTCTATCTCTTCGTCAGATTTGCCTTCAAGCAGTCCCTTGTACGCTATCTTCGTAGGTCGTACGCCGTTAAGAGTTCCCCAGGGGAGGGTAACCCCGGTCTTTTTAGAAAGCACGTCGTACAGATAGTTTCCGAAGCCTTCCTTTAAGTCACTTCCAAGCCCTCCGGGATAACGGTATATGCTTCCGTCGCCGAAAGATACTTCTACAGGTGCGTTGTCACCGTCTTCATAATTTAAAAGAGCAAAAAAGCCGACTTCCTCGGCTTCCTTTGTAATCTGTTCCCGGCATCCCGGAAAAACAAGTTGATGATTATCTTCCGGATAGAATGACTGAAAAAGGGCAAGTACATCATATCCGTACTTTTCATGATTTATCTTTATATATTTAGTCGCCATTAATCTGCCTTTACCTTTTTAAACCAAAAAAGGATTATATTTCATCTCGTGTGAAACGCTTGTTTCATCTCCGTGTCCGGGATAGCAAACCGTCTCGGGCGGAAGGGTGAAAATCTTTTCCTTAACGCTTCGCTCAAGAGTCATACCGCTTCCCGTAGGAAGATCGCACCTTCCCACAGACTCGTAAAACAAAGTATCGCCGGCTACCAGTATTCCGGCTTCCTCAACGTAAAAACAACAGCTTCCCGCGGTATGTCCGGGAGTAGCGATAACCTTTATCTTCATTCCCGCAAGATCAAGCACATCACCGTCTTTAAAATACTTGTTCACCTTAACGGTACAAGGTCTTCCGGACTGAGCCGAAACATTTAATCTGCTGTCCTCTAAAAGAGGCTGCTCGGCATCAAGCGCATAAATCTTCGCGCCCGTAACCTGCCTGAGCTCGCTCGCCCCCCAGATATGATCGAAATGTCCGTGGGTAAGTAGGAGCGCCTCTATCTCAAATCCATGCTTTGAAAGCGCTGCCGCAATCTCTTTTCCCTTGTCCGGGGCATCGATAACAACGCACTTTTTACAGTCCTCGCGATATAGAAAATAACAGTTTGTAGCCGCAACGCCTATTACCATGCGGCCGATCTTAATATCTGACATATAAACCTTTCCGTAACTATCCGATAGCTCTTTCGATATCGATGATACCGTCGATACTTCTTATCTTTTCAACGATATTTTTAAGCTCATCTTTACCGCTGATCTCGAAGGACATCTGCATTGTGGCAACGCCTTGTTTGTTGGTCTTTGTATTCATGGAAAGAATATTGATATTCTTCTCCGTAAGAGCTCTTGAAACATCGGCAAGGAGGCCGCTTCTGTCGTTGGCGTAGATCTTGATCTCGGTAACGTATTTCTCAGCCTGCTGTTTGTCGGGAGCCTGCCACTCGGCATCAATAAGGCGTACTCTGTCAAGCTCGGGAAGGCTGATGATATTGATGCAGTCTGTTCTGTGAATTGAGATGCCCCTTCCTCTTGTAACAAAACCGACAATCTCATCTCCGGGAACAGGACTGCAACATTTGGAGAATCTGACCGAAAGATCCGTAATTCCCTTAACGACGATACCGCTCTTACTCTTGATCCTCGGCTTGGCGGAAGCTGCAGCGGCATTTTCCGCGATTGCTTCAAGAACCTCTTCCTTTGTAAGAGCCTGCTGATGGTCGGCATCGTAAAGTTCTTTTATCTTGTTGATGACCTGTCCGTCTTTTAAGGCTCCGTGTCCGACCGCGGCGAGAACTCCGTCCCAGTCATGGAGACCGTACTTTCTCACAAGCTCGTACTGGTACTCAGGAGTCATGATCGAGTAAAGATCGATTCCCTTTGATTTACAGTAGTTTAAAAGGTACTCTTTTCCCTTGGCAACATTAACGTCCTTGGATTCATTTCGGAACCATTGGTTAATCTTGTTCTTCGCCTGAGTACTCTTTACAAGGCTCAGCCAGTCGCGACTGGGGCCCTTGGTATTTTGCGAAGTAATGACCTCGATACGGTCACCGTTTTTGATCTTATAGTCGATAGGTACAAGTTTTCCGTTTACCCTTGCTCCAACCATTCTGTTGCCCACAGCGCTGTGGATGCTGTATGCGAAGTCGATGGGGCAGGAACCGGCGGGAAGGTTTTTAACTTCTCCGCTGGGAGTAAAGCAATATACATTATCCGCAAACAGGTCAAGGTCGTTCTTAAGAAGATTAAGGAACTCTCTGTTGTCCGACATATCTCTCTGCCACTCGAGAATCTGTCTGAGCCAGGAAAGCTTCTCTTCCTCTCCGTGAACTCCGCCTGTTCCGGCTGAAGTCTCTTTATATTTCCAGTGCGCCGCGATACCATACTCAGCCGCTTTATGCATCTCAAAGGTACGGATTTGTATCTCGAAGGGCTGTCCGCTGCTTCCGATAAGGGTTGTGTGGAGCGACTGGTACATATTCGGCTTCGGCATTGCGATATAGTCTTTGAATCTGCCGGGAATCGGTTTATACAGCTCATGTATAACACCGAGGGCCGCGTAGCAATCCTTGACCGTATCAACAATGATCCTGACGGCAAAAAGGTCATATATCTGATCGAGAGTCTTATTTTGATTCTTCATCTTTTTGTAGATGGAGAAAAAGTGCTTGACTCTGCCGTCTACTTTGGCGGTAATACCCGCTTCTTTTATATGTTCGCCAACCTCTTTAACGATGCTGGCGATATATTCTTCTCTTTCGGTCCTGCCCATCTCGATCTTTGTTGACAGCTCGTTAAAAGCTTCGGGATCTAAGTACATAAGAGAAAGGTCATCAAGTTCAACCTTTAACTTACTGATACCGAGCCTTTGGGCGATAGGACAGTATATTTCCTGAGTTTCCCTGGCAATACGTAACTGGCTTTCGGGCTTTTGGTATTGAAGGGTTCGCATATTGTGAAGTCTGTCGGCAAGTTTGATCATAATAACGCGGATATCCTTAGCCATTGCCAGGAACATCTTTCTAAGGTTCTCCGCCTGCATCTCGATCTTTGCGTCAGACTGGTCTATGGAAGTTGAAAGCGGGAGTTTTTCCAGCTTTGTAACACCGTCAACCAAAATAGCAACATCCGAGCCAAACTCTCTTTCAAGGTCTGCCTCGGTCATAACCGTATCTTCCACGACATCATGCAAAAGGCCTGCAGCGATAGTCTCCTTATCCATCTCAAGTTCAGCGAGAATGATCGCTACATTAAGGGGATGGATAATATAAGGCTCACCGGACTTTCTAACCTGTCCGTTATGAGCTTCGCATGCGACCTTGTATGCCTTTTCGATCATAGAAATATCATCGCTGGGGTGGTATTTCTTTACAGCATTAATAAGCTGGTTGTACAGCTCGTCGGGTGATACAAAATCCTCGTATTTAGTTATATGGCTGGTATCTATAGCCGCGCTTGATACCACTTTTTCTTCTGCCATACAATTAACCTCTGAATATTATTTTCCTTCGTATGTGATCGCAGCATCAAGGCGATAACCTGCAATCTTTTCTCTGCCCTTTAGTCCTGCGAGCTCAATAAGTACAAGGACACCGACAACTTCTCCGCCAAGCTTTTCAACCAGCTTTATCATCGCTTCTGTTGTTCCGCCGGTGGCGATAAGATCGTCTACGAGAAGAACCTTCTGGCCGGGCTTAATGCTGTCCTTATGGATTTCGATAGTAGCTGTGCCGTACTCAAGATTGTAAGATTCTTCTATTGTCGCGCAAGGAAGCTTACCCTTCTTACGGATAAGGCAGAAAGGCTTGTTTAAATTATATGCTATAGGAGCTCCGAAGATAAATCCCCTGCTTTCGGCTCCCACTATCGCATCGATTTCAAGATCCGAAACAAGATCCTGCATGGTATCGATGGCGAGTTTAAAGCCTTCGGCGTCCTCGAGTACGCTGGTGACATCTCTGAAGATAATGCCCTTCTCCGGGAAATCCGGGATACTTCTGATATATTCTTCAAGCTTTTTCATTTAAGATAGACCTCCCAAAAAACATTAGGGCTCTCCCTTTTACGGGTTAGCCCTTAATGATTACTTTTTGCCGCAGCACTTCTTATACTTCTTACCGCTTCCGCAAGGGCAGGGATCGTTGGGATAGATCTTTGCATCCTTTACGATTGTGGTTGATGATTTCTGCTCTTTGTAAAGGGCTTTACGGGTATTCTCATCAAAGATTTCCTCCCACTCGGGAAGGTTATAAAGCCAGTCAGCCTCAGCTCCAACCATGTTCTTGTAAAGGAGAGCCTTGTCGATAGGGAGGGAAACCACGGTATCCTCTTCCATCTCTTCAATAGGGTTCTTTTCCTTAAGGCTGTCATTGATTCCGTCAAGGAATCCGGTCATAGTCATAACCGTAACATTATACTTTTCAGCAAGTTCCTTAACCGATCCGCTTACAACCTCATCAGGATTCTTAAGAAGCTGAGAATAGATTTCTTTTTCATCCTGGAAGTATCTGGACCAAAGGGCCTGAAGCTTTTTCTGATCAATATGTTCGTTGTACGCTACTTCGCGCCACTGCTCTAAAAGTGCCATTTTTATTCACCTCTATGTATTATTATTTCTTAATGAAACACAACATTTAGTATATAACAAAAAGTGCATTAAGACAAGAGGGTTTGCGCCTGCTTTCGATGCGTCAACTGCAAGGGTTTAACGGCATTTTATACCAATTTTTTTATGCACCTTCTACAATTTGCCCCCTCAATTCTTGTACTCTTTTACGTATTGACCTTTTTGCGAAGGAGAAGTTAATATATCGCTTAGCCTTTGGGCAAGATCGGGGGATTTTTTTATGAATACAAATTCTGAAAACAGCTTCATTCGAAGACTCTGTTTAAATCCAAATCTTAACGGGAGACTCGGTATCAAATTAATCGAGCATTTCGGAAACGCAAGAAAAGTATTCGAAGCGGATCCGGAAGAGTTTACAGGCATTCTCCCCAGAAAGCAATACGACAAGTTGATGAATATTCAGGACTTCGCAGAAAGTAACGATGAGCCCCCCTCATTTATATCTATCTACGATCCCGGGTATCCCGAAAGACTTAAAAAAATCTCCGATCCGCCCCTGGGCCTTTGGTATTACGGTAAACTGCCGGAGGAAGACATTCCTTCGGCGGCCGTGATCGGAGCCAGAGACTGTTCAGATTACGGCCGCTACATTGCCGCCTCTTTAGGTGAATACTTGGGGCGCAGCGGCGTTCAGGTAATAAGCGGCCTTGCAAGAGGTATAGACGGTATAGCCCAAAAGGCGGCGCTGGATGCCGGCGGCACTTCCTGCGGAGTCCTCGGTTGCGGTGCGGATATCTGTTACCCTCCCTCCAACAGACCGGTTTACGATAAATTAAAAGAAAACGGATGCATCATCTCGTCCTACCCTCCGGGATATCCTGCCATCGCTTCCAATTTCCCTCCCAGGAACCGTATAGTCAGCGGGCTTTCGGATGCTGTTGTCGTTATAGAAGCAAGGCAAAAAAGCGGAACCCTTATAACGGTGGATATGGCCTTAGAGCAGGGCCGCGAGGTTTTTGCGGTACCCGGCAGGATAACCGACCGTCTTAGCGACGGCTGCAACGGACTTATCGGCCAGGGTGCAAACGTCTTTCTCTCGCCGGAAATATTTCTTTGCGAGTTAAACCAGGTATTTGAAAAGAAAAAAGAAAACCCTCAGGATGGCAATTTGCAAGCCGAAAGCCCCGTAAGAATCAAGTCCGGGCTTAAAAATTCCGAAAACAAAACGAGGCACAGAGAGTTTTGCGGTAAAGACAGCTCAGTATCAGAGCTTTCCGAAAGCGAGAGAAAAGTACTTGATAAGCTGTCCCTTACTCCCGTAAGATGCGAAGAGCTGCTTTTAAAGCTCAAAGATCTTGACTATACGGAGCTTTCTATGATCCTGATGCAGCTTCTCATCGGTGGATTCGTAAAGCAGGTCAGCCAGGGCTTTTTTGTAAGAATATATAAATAAAAGAGGATAATATGTATTGTAATATAACTTCCTGTTCAATCTTAGGGATAGAAGCTATCCCTATAAATGTTGAAGTAGACGTATCAAACGGACTGCCTTCGTTTTTAATAGTAGGCTCTCCGGGAACCGAAGTAAAGGAAGCCAGAGAAAGGGTTTTTACGGCTCTCAAAAACACATGCCTCCCCTCTCCGCTCTCTAAGATAACGGTTAATCTATCTCCAGCGGACCTCCGCAAAGACGGTACCGCCCTTGACCTTCCGATAGCAATCGGAATTCTTATCTGCTCGGGAAATCTTCCTCCAAAAAGCGCAGATAAAACAATGATGATCGGAGAACTTGGACTTAACGGGGAGTTAAAACCTGTTCGCGGAGTTCTCCCGATTGTTTTAAAAGCAAAAAAAGAAGGCATAGAGCGGATAATAGTCCCTGCGGATAATATAAACGAAGCCTCGCTTATCGGAGGTATTGACGTTTTTGGAGCCGACAGTCTTGAGGAAGTGTACAGATTTCTAAAAGATCCGGGCAAAATCATCCTGAAAACAAAAAGCGATATTGAATACAAAGAAAGTACCCATATAAAAGAACATGATTTCTCCGAAGTAAGTGGGCAGGACGGAGCCAAACGGGCATCTATGATCGCAGCGGCGGGCTTTCACAGTATGCTCTTATCAGGACCTCCCGGAGTTGGAAAATCGCTTATAGCAAAATGCATCCCCGGAATACTTCCTCCTCTTACGGACGAGGAAAGCATTGAGATCACATCAATTCTATCTGTTGCCGGAAAGCTCGACAGCCGGGATTACCTTGTGAAAAAAAGAGGCTTTGAAGCCCCTCATCACTCAATAACCATGTCCGCTTTATTGGGCGGCGGCTCTGTTCCGAAGCCCGGAGCAGTATCCCTTGCCCACAGATCAGTTCTATTTTTGGATGAACTTACGGAATTTGACAGGCACACTCTCGATGCCTTAAGACAACCATTGGAAGATAAAAAGGTTCGGATAAGCAGGGTAAACTATCAGGTTTCGTACCCGTCCGACTTTTTACTTCTTTGCGCAATGAATCCCTGTCCCTGCGGCTACTATCCCGACAGGAACAAGTGCAACTGTACCGAACCCGAAATAAAAAGATATCTCGGAAAGATCTCGGGACCTATATTGGATCGCATAGACCTTTGCGTCGAAATGAACCGGGTAAAGCTTTCGGACCTTAGAAAAAAAGACGGCGAAATCTCAAGCGAGACTATGCGCAAAGCCGTCATAGGCGCGAGGAAAATGCAAAAAAAGCGATACGCCAAAGAGGCGTACCGCTTTAACAGCGAAATTAGCGGAGCAGACATTGAAAAATACTGCCACCTGGGCCCTAAAGAAAAAGCTCTTTCCGAAAAACTCTACGACAGTCTTTCGCTTAGTCTGCGCTCCTACCACAAAATCCTCAGATTAGCCCGTACTATAGCCGACCTGGATCAATCGGAGGAAATACTGGAGAAACATATCCTCGAAGCCGTTTCCTTCAGGCCAAACCCTGCCTACTGGCAAAGGATGTGATCAAAGCTTCATCTCCATAGCATCAGGATCCTGTGAGAAGTTAATAGCCTGCTCTCTGTCGATCCTTCCGTCAAAATAGAGCTGTGCAATAGCTTCGTCCATTGTGATCATACCGAGTTTACGGTTTGTCTGCATAACGGAAGCAAGCTGGTGTGACTTTCCTTCACGGATAAGGTTTCTTACAGCATGGTTTGCATGCATAACCTCGAATGCCGCAACACGTCCCTTTCCGTCAGCGGTAGGAATAAGCTGCTGTGAAACAACTGCCTCAAGCACGTTGGCGAGCTGAACACGGATCTGCTGCTGCTGATGAGGAGGGAATACGTCAATTACACGGTCTACGGTACTTGCCGCGCCGATAGTATGTAAGGTGGAAAGGACAAGGTGTCCCGTCTCGGCTGCGGTAATAGCTACGCTGATAGTCTCAAAGTCTCTCATCTCTCCTACGAGGATAACATCAGGATCCTCTCGAAGAGCAGCTCTTAAGGCGTTGGCGTAGTTATTCGAGTCAAGTCCGATCTCTCTTTGGTTAACCATCGACATTTTGTGCTGATGCAGGTACTCGATGGGGTCTTCCAGAGTAATAACATGCGCATCACGGAAATTATTGATCTTGTCGATGATAGCCGCAAGAGTTGTGGACTTACCGCTTCCTGTAGGTCCTGTTACAAGTACAAGGCCTCTCTTTCTTTGGTAAAGTTCCATAACCGAAGGCGGTACTCCCAGGCTCTCCGCTGTAGGAACAACAGTACCTACAAGTCGGAACGCAAGGCTGGCTGAACCTCTTTGATGATAGAGGTTAACTCTGTAACGTCCAACGTTAGGAATTGAAAAAGACATATCAAATTCGCCGCGCTCTTCAAACTTAGCTCTCTGAGATTCGCTTGTAATATTGAGCACAACGTCAAGAGTGTCTGCGGGAAGCATCTTCTGGTATTCGTCCATTGTGATGAGGTTTCCGTTGACACGCATTTTGGGCGGTATACCTACTGTGATATGAACATCACTGGCTCCCGCTTCTTTGGCTTTTCTAAGTACTTCTTCGATATCAAGCATTGTTTGAACCCCCGGTTAAATTATTTAGTTTATCGGTGTCCATGATATAACGGTTATCCAAAGTCTTCATTATATCTACGACATAGATATCACTATTGGATTTTAACGACATGTCAAGGATAGAGTTGTCCTTGAAACTAAGTACTGTAGGTTGCAAAATATTAAATACGTTCTCGGTAATAACAAGTGCCTTCTCTCCTGTGCTAAGCTCTACGCTCACGCCGGGGAAAAGAATATTTATTGATGAAATAAGGGCCTTCACCACCTCCGGATCATATATATCCGGATTATCGATAAACTCTTTTATGGCTTTAACTTCGGACTCGCTCTCACCGGAAAGGTTCATAGCGGTCTTTTCGTCATATGCATTCGCCACAAAAAGTATCTTTGCTCCGATAACCATTTTCTGAAGTGAAAGAGTTTCTTCCTTGCCCTCATGGCGATCCATCTGAACCCTCATAGCCTGGGAGCAGATTCTCTTGATCTGCGGTCCGTCAGAAGCAAATACTTCTTCTATAAGATCGTATGCAGCAATTGTCTCTCTGTATAGAGCAGACTTTATTTCACTTTCGGCACCGGTATCATATATTGCTTCATTTTTGGACTTGATCCGTCCGATATCATGAACCAAAGACGCAAAAACTATTCTTTGCTGTTCATCTCTTGGAATATTAAGTATATGCGAAATCAAAACGCAAAGAATCGCTACGTTTAAGGAATGTCTTGAAACAAAGTCATCTCTGCTTCTTAAATTCTGATAGAAATTGATCTTGTTGTCTATATGACCATAATTTCGGATAATCTGGGTCGCGATATTTAAGATGTTCTTGGTGTGCTTTGTCTGGATGATGCGATCGAGTTCATCCTGTATCGAAGCTACCATCATAGTCTGAAATCTTTCGAATTCTTTATCTTCTTCAGACATGGGTGGAAGAGGTTCCGCGGGTTCCAAAATATAGATTCCCAAAAGTCCGAAATTCTTAACGCTTTCAATAGCCGAAGATGATAACTGGGAATCACGTTCAAAAAGTAAAACTCCGCTTTTTGAGTAAATAGGTCTGGCCAATCTCATACCCGTTTTAAGGTTTTCCATCCTGACAAATTTCATTTGTAAATATCCTATCCCCTGACGTCCGATTTTTTTATGTAAATAATCTGTAGAATAATCTGACAATTCTGATTATATAATAAATACGTAAATAAAATCAAGTATCAGCTGATATTATTCAGATATTATAAAGTCCGAAAATACATAATTTGCAAGGTCCTGTCCTTTACGTGTCAGCATCAAATAATCGCCTTCTGTGCAAAGCAGTTTTTCACCTATATGTTTTTCGATTTCTTTACCGTAACTTTCCGTTAAGTCTTTTCCGAATTTCTCTCTAAAGCCTGCTTGGGATATCCCCTTAGTCATGCGAAGTCCGAGGAACATAAACTCAGACATCCTGTCTGAGGCTGTTAACGAGTATTTCTCGGAGTAGGGCTTTTCTTTTTTGAGCTGTTCTTTTGTGAGCTCTTTTTTTGTGGACTCTTCTCTTTCAGGTTCTTCTCCAAAATACGAAATATATTCTTCCATATCTCTCGTATTTGAAAACCTTTCCTTTTCTGTATAGGAAGCCGCTCCGAGCCCAAATCCTATATACTTCTTTCCCTGCCAATATCCGATATTATGTCTGCATTCATACCCGGGAAGTGCCATATTGGAAAGCTCGTATTGCCTGAAGCCTTCTTTTTCCAGGCGGTCTATGATCCTCCAATGAAAATCTCTTTCCGAATCTTCATCCGGAAGATTTAACAGTCCCTTTTCGTAAAGATCCATCAATCCCGTTCCCTCCTCAAGGATCAGACTGTATGAAGAGATATGCTGCGGCCTCGGACTTAAAGAAAGAATCTTGTCTAAAGTAGCATCAATATCCTCTTTCCTTTGATCCGGAAGAGCCGATATCAGATCGACATTTATATTATCGAACCCTGCTTTTACTGCAGCTTCGTATGTTTGCCTGAATTGTTCGTATGTGTGTATTCTTCCGATACGTTTAAGTTCTTTGTCAAGCGCGCTCTGAAGTCCAATGGACAACCTGTTAAATCCGTAACTTCTAACGCTTTCAAGATACTCAAGGTCCACAGTGCCGGGGTTACATTCCAAAGAGATTTCACAATCTTCAGAAAATCTAAACACTTCTTTCAGCGTTTCCAAAATCTCTCCGAGATAGTCCTTTTGTATAACCGTTGGTGTTCCGCCGCCAAAAAAAACAGAAGTAACCGTCTGAGCCTTAAGATCAAGCTCTCGTGCTGCTTCTGTCTGTTCAAAAGTCTTAATTTCATTTATCAGCGCACGAAGATATTTAGACTTGATTTCCTTTCCGCAAGAAAAGGAAAGGAAATCACAGTATAAACACTTCTTTACACAAAAAGGAATATGAATATATATTTCAAGTTCAGATTCCGTCTGCATACTTAATTCGATAAATCCTCTTTAATGCATCATTTATGCGTTCTTCGGAGATTGTTCCTTCTCCGACTGCACTTACTATTCCGTTAAAGGCTACCTCAAAATCGCTGGGATTAACTATCATATCACAGCCTGCTCTAAGTGCCATAATCGCTGCCTCGTCGGCTCCGTAATAATCAACGATCGCTTTATCCGAAAGATTTCCGGATAAGATAACTCCGTTATATCCTAATTCGTCTCTAAGGATACCGGTTACTATGGTATCCGAAAAAGTGGCGGGCTGCGAATCATCAAATGCAGTTACAACCGCATTGCTGATCATTATCATCTTTGTACCGTTTTGTACACTGGCCTGGTAGATAAGAAGATCTCCGCTTCTGAATTCATCTTCGGTCTTGTCGATAACGGTTCTCGTATCCTCCGGATTGGAGCTTGCAAATCCCTGTCCGGGGAAATACTTAAGGCAAGCAGTTACGCCGTTACTCTCAAGTCCGTCCTCCATCGAGCTTACATATCCCATAGACTCCGTAGCAACGCTTCCGTATGTTCTTCCGTCAAGAGCTTCGGTATTGTCACTTGAAAGATCGGCTATGGGGGCAAGGTCGAGATTTAGTCCAAGTTCTTTCATTGCAGCGGATATGGTCTGACCTGCAAGGTAAGCATTCTGCACATCATTTGTCGTCGTAACGTCTGTAGCTGATGAAACCGCTTCGTAGAAACCTGCCTTGGCAAGAGGGCTCTGCGTTCCTCCTTCTTCGGCTATCGCAAAGAAAGTAGGGCCTGTCACCATTGCTGCCGTTCCGGTGATCATATCTTTAAACTGGTCTTTGCTGACCACATTTTTAGCGGCGTAAAGGAGTCCGCCAACCTGATATTTTTCGAGAGCAGTTTTTGTTCCGTTACCTGCCATTGTGGCAAGATTGACTTTGGTAAGAGCCTCGGGGGATGTAAGTATGATTCCTGCAACCTTTTGTTCAAGAGTCATACCGGAGATCATTTCTACGAGCTGTTCTTCGAACTTTGCCTCCGCAAGAGCCGCCTCGTCAATCACAGGTTCAGGTTCCGGTTCGGGTTCAGGCTCAGCAATTTCCTCCTCTTCACCCACAAGCGCGTCTATCTGCTCCTGCTGTTCGGGAGTAGCAACAACTTCCTCCTGTGTCTGAGCGGGCTTTTTGTCAAATACAAGAACCTTTAATACAAAATATCCGCCTGCAAGAACCACCAAAAAGAAAAGGGCAACCGCAAGATAGGATGAAACTTGATTACGGATCCTTCTTTTTCTTCTTGCGAGACGTTTTTCATCCATCTCTTTGGATTTTTCAAGATCTTCAAGACGGGCATCTGCCTTTTCCTGAGACTGCTTCTTTTGCTCCAAGCGAGCCTTTTTGTACTCTTCTCTCGCCTTTGAATCGTATTCTTTACCGGATTTTTCATCCGAAGATGCCTCGCCCGCTTCATCTGCCTTTCCGGATTCTTTTTCACTCTCCTCGGCAGCCTCATCTTCTATGGCTTTTTTAACATCTTCTTCTATAGGATCCTCAGCTTCGGAAGCTTTACTTTCCGAAACCTCACTTTCGGTTTCTCCGCTTTCGGAATCCTTATTATCGGAATCCTCTCCGGTAAGCTTATCCTCTACAGCCTCTGAAACAACATTTGTATTTTTATTTTTCTTATTTTTCTTCTTAGACATAAAACTTTGCTTTCCCCTCTATCTATTAATTATAGACATGTTTCTACAAAGATATTATAAATCGCTCTGATAGCATCCTCGAAGTCTTCATTCGCAACACCGATGATAATGTTCATCTCGGATGAACCCTGATCGATCATCTTAATATTGATATGAGCGTGGGCAAGAGCTGAGAAAATTCTTGCAGCAGTACCTCTCATGGACTTCATTCCGCGTCCCACAACAGCAATAAGAGCAAGATCGGACTCGATATCTATGGTATCGGGCTTTGCCATGCGCTGAATAGCGGAGACAACCTTCTGCTCCTTATTGATGAACTCATCCTGATGTACAAATACGGTCATAGTATCAATACCTGAAGGAAGATGTTCGAAAGAGATATCGCTCTCTTCGAAAGCCTGAAGGACCTTGCGTCCGAATCCGACCTCGGAGTTCATCATATCTTTCTCAATATTTACGGAGCAAAATCCCTTCTTTCCGGCAATACCGGTGATGGTGTATTTTGACTTCTGTCCCGTACTTCCTACGATCCAGGTTCCGCTGTTTCCGGGGTCGTTGGTATTACGGATATTGATAGGAATTCCTTCCTGTCTTACAGGGAAAATGGCATCCTCGTGGAGAACGCTTGCTCCCATATATGCAAGCTCTCTGAGCTCGCGATAAGTGATTGTCTCGATTTTCTGAGGCTTATCGATGATCCTGGGGTCTGCGATAAGAAATCCGCTTACGTCGGTCCAGTTCTCATACACATCAGCATGAATAGCCTTGGCTACGATAGAACCCGTGATATCGGAACCGCCTCTTGAAAAAGTCTTAACTCTTCCATCGGCATATGCACCGTAAAATCCGGGAACTACGGCATTATTCATCTTGGAAAGCTTTTCGGATAAAACCTCCTGAGTCTTCTCCGCATCAAAAGCACCCTCATCGTTAAAGAAAATAACGGTTGCGGCATCAATAAACTCAAATCCGAGATATTTTGCCATTACTTTTCCGTTTAAAAACTCTCCTCTTGATGCAGCGTAATCCTTTCCGGCTTTGCTCTTAAAGTTCTTTTCGATCTCTTTAAACTCATCATCAAGAGACATATCAAGTTTAAGTCCGCTTATAATCTCATCGTATCTTTTCTTAATCTCAGCAAGCTCATTCTTAAAGTCCTTGCCTCTTTCAGCAAGGTCATAGCATGCATAAAGCATATCTGTAACCTTTGTGTCTTCTTTATATCTCTTTCCGGGAGCGGAAGGAACAACAAATCTTCTGTCCTCTTCAGCACGAATAATGCTTCCGACCTTCTCAAACTGCTCTGCGCTGGCGAGCGAACTTCCGCCGAATTTTACTACCTTAGCCATGACTTAAACAAATCTCCTTGAGATAATTTATTCCCCTTTAAAGAGGTGATGTTTCTTTTATTTCGCGTCGTAAACCCTGATTCTTCCAAGGATACCGTCGCCAAGTTTTTCCTGCACTTCAGCAAAAACCTTTTCGGATAAAACAGGTGTGATATAGCCTGCCTGAGAAGAAACCTGAGCGTCAACTACCTTTCCTCCGGGAGCAATACCCTTTATCTGCTCAAGGCTGTCTGCCTTTACTCTGACAAAATATCTGAAGGAAGCTTCCTTGATATCAGCAAGATCGGCCTCCTCGGCATCCCAATAGCAGGGAACATTTTTTCCTACATGTCTTGCCGCATCGATAACGTCAGCAACTACAGCACTGGCAGTAGGGAGCTTTCCGGCACCTTTTCCGTAGTACATGGTATCTCCCACCATATTTCCGGTTACAAAGATTCCGTTAAATACATCATTGACCATAGCAAGAGGATGTGACTTTTTAATAAAGAAAGGCGATACATAAACAAGTGCGGCTCCGGATCCCTGAGCCTTACTTACTCCGAGGATCTTGATGGTATATCCTGCCTTCTTTGCAAATTCAAAATCATCGGATGTGATCTTTGTGATTCCCTCGGTATAAACCTTTTCGGAGTCTACGGTCTTTCCAAGCATAAGAGAAGCGAGGATCGATATCTTACGGCATGCATCGTGTCCCTCAACATCGGCTTCGGGATTTCTCTCCGCATATCCGAGCATCTGAGCTTCTTTTAATACTGTATCAAAGTCAGCTCCCTCTTTTTCCATCTTGGTCAGGATATAGTTGGTTGTTCCGTTTAAAATACCGAGAATGCTCTCAAGCTTTTCGGCAGCAAGAGCATCCATGATAGGCCTGATGATGGGAATACCGCCGCCTACGCTGGCTTCAAAAAGATAGCTGCAGTCATGCTCCTTAGCGATCTGTAAAAGCTCGGGGCCGTGTTTTGCAACAAGCTCTTTGTTGGAGGTACATACGCTTTTTCCGGCCAAAAGGCACTGCTTGGAGAAGTTGTAGGCCGCTCCGACACCGCCCATTGTCTCGCAAACAACATTAACCTCCGGATCCTCAAGAATTGTGTTAAAGTCATGTACCACAAGTTTTTCATAGGGATCACCGGGGAAATCGCGAAGGTCCAAAATATATTTAACTCTTACTTCCGTTCCGGATTTCTTACTTACAACTTCACAGTTGTCTTCGATTACCTGTACAACTCCGCTTCCTACGGTGCCGTATCCGAGTACTGCGACTTTAACCATTGCCAAATCTCCTTTAGTTCATATTTATACAAGAAAGTGCATAAAAAGGTATGCTTAGCTAGATATTTTAGCATAAAAAGCCTATCCCATACAACCCTATATATTGACCTAAAATATCATATTTAAGTAATCAGTTATCTTTCTTCGCGGAAATAAGGAAGTCCTAGCGAAGCGGGGGGCTGGTTTTCTCTCTTGTTTCTCATACTGGTGATAACAAGAACGATAAGTGTAACAACATAAGGAATCATCTTGTAAAGCTGCTGAAGTTCCATATGGTCCATTCCGGTAGGAATGTATAAATACAAAATATAAAGTCCGCCAAAAAGTATTGATGCAAAAATGCTTATATCCGGTTTCCAGATTGTGAAGATAACAAGGGCGATCGCAAGCCATCCTCTGTCTCCGAATGCATCATTTGACCAGACTCCGCAGGCATAGTCCATTACGTAATACAATCCGCCGAGTCCGGCAATCATACATCCGATGCAGGTGGCACCGTACTTGTATGCTGTGACACCGATTCCGGCAGAATCTGCGGTAGCGGGATTTTCTCCCACCGCACGAAGATGAAGTCCCGTTCTTGTCTTCTTAAGTATGATAGCTGCAAATACAGCGATGAGCACTGCAAGATAAGCCAAAAATCCGTATGAAAGAAATACCTTTCCGAACCATCCGAGCTTTCCGGCAAAGGGAAGTCCGGCTGAAAAGTATTTACTTGTTGTGGAAAGAGCGATTGAAGGAACGTCTGCACCCGAGATCTTGATAAGCGATCCGCCGAAGAAGTTTCCAAATCCTACTCCGAAAGTGGTCATTGCAAGACCCGTAACATTTTGATTAGCCCTAAGGGTTACAGTCAAAAAGCAATACAAAAGTCCCATAAGCAGCGAGCCCAAAAGGCAGCAAAGCATCGGGATCATTACAGCAAGAAAGCCGTTTGCTGCAGCCCCTGTTTTTGTCAGGCTCTGCTCATAGAAGAAAGCTCCGATAACGCCGCTTATAGCTCCTACGTACATAACTCCGGGGATACCGAGGTTAAGGTTTCCGGATTTTTCCGTAAGGATTTCTCCCGTGCTTCCGTATAAAAGAGGAATGCCTTGTACTACAGCCTTGGGAATAAGTAATCCAAAATTAATCATTTCTTATGCCCTCCTCTTTTGAATGTAATCTTATAAGTAATAAAGAACTCGCATCCTATAATAAAGAAAAGAATGATTCCGGTAAGTATATCAGAGAAGGACTGGTTAAGTCCGAAGCCCGTAGCAACCTCGCCGGCTCCTCTTGATAAGAATACGATAAGCAGGCTCGCAAATACCATTATTATGGGGTTGAACTTGGCAAGCCAGGATACCATAACCGCGGTAAATCCCTGACCTCCCGCTATCGTAGTCGTCAGCGTATGGTTTATACCGCCAACCAGGAGAAGTCCTACAAGTCCACAGATTGCGCCGGAAATAAATACGGTTCTGATGATTACTTTCTCTACCTTGATGCCGACATATCTTGCGGTATTTACGCTCTCTCCCACAACCGATATCTCATATCCCTGCTTTGAAAACGCAAGATAGATAAACATTCCGGCTGTGATGAGGAGTGCGATTATTATTGTAAGTAAATATTTTGAACCGGAGAATCCGCTTCCGATATTGGGGAGCCATCCGGCATTTGTGTCCTGATTGATGATTCCAATCTTTCCCGATCCCTTGGGAACTTCCCAAAGTACAGTAAAGAAAGCCACAAGCTGAGTTGCTATGTAGTTCATCATAAGGGTTGAGAGCGTCTCGTTGGTATTCCACTTAGCCTTGAATATGGCGGGAATAACGCTCCAGATTCCACCGGCGAGCAGTGAGGCGAAAAACATAATAAGGATAAGGATTCCGTTCGGAACTTTACCACCAAGCTTTATCATGCATGCCGCTGCGGCAAGTCCTCCGATAAGAACCTGTCCCTCTCCGCCTATATTCCAGAACTTCATCTTAAATGCGGGTGTAAGCGCAAGAGCGATAAGAAGAAGGATTGAAACATTCTGGAAAGTAACCCATGTCTTTCTGACAGAGCCGAAAGCACCGATTGCCATGGTTCCGTAGATGCTTATGGGATTCTCTCCCGTAACTATCATTGTGATGACTGCGCAAAGAACCAAAGCGGCAACTATTGCAAGGGCTCTGATCCCTACAGCCTTTTTAAAGGTCATTGAATCCCTTTTGACAATATGAAAGAGGGGTTCATGTTTTTTTGTATTACTCATTGTTTCCTCCCGTACTTGTCATCATAAATCCGATCTGTGCACGGTCTGCTTTTCTTCCGTCAACTATGCCGCTAACCTGTCCTCCGCAAAGAACAAGAATACGATCGGAAAGCTCCATAAGTACGTCCAGATCTTCTCCTACGAAGATAACGGCAACACCTGCCTGCTTTTGCTTATTTATAAGGTCGTAGATAGTGTATGAAGAGTTGATATCGAGACCTCTTACAGCATACGCGGTAAGAAGTACCTTCGGAGCCGAAGCGATTTCTCTTCCTACAAGGACCTTTTGTACATTACCGCCGGAAAGACGTCTGACGGGTGTTGATATTCCGGGAGTAACGACCTCAAGCTCTTCCACAACGCTCTTTGCAAGTTCGTAAGGAGCCTTTCTGTCTGTGAAGGGGCTTCCGCCTTTCTCAAAGCTTCTGAGCATCATATTGTCGGCAAGGTTCATATTTCCCACAAGTCCCATACCTAGTCTGTCCTCGGGAACAAAGGAAAGTGATACGCCCATATCTCGTATTTTTCTGGGGTCTTTGCCGATAAGCTGCTCTGCGGATCCGTCATCCTCAATATATTCAATGGATCCGGACTCAACAACCTGTAATCCTGCGATTGCTTCAAGAAGCTCCTTTTGTCCGCATCCGGAGATTCCTGCAATGCCCAGGATCTCTCCGCTTCTTGCCGTGAAGCTTACATTGTCAAGCTTAAGAATTCCCTCTTCGTTTCTCACAGTAAGATTTGTAACACGGATCCTGTCTTTTACTCCGACAGGCTCAGGGCGCTTGATATTCAAAGATACCTTACGTCCGACCATCATATTAGTCATTTCTTCCGCGTTGGTATCCTTCGTCATCATATCGCCGATGTACTCGCCTTTTCTGAGGACAGCCACTCTGTCCGAAAGGCTTTCCACTTCGTGCATTTTGTGGGTAATGATAACGATTGCCTTGTTGTCGTCTCTCATCTTTCGAAGGACATTGAAAAGCTTCTCTGTTTCCTGGGGTGTGAGAACGGCTGTAGGTTCGTCAAGTATAAGAATTTCGGCACCTCTGTACAAAACCTTCACGATCTCAACCGTCTGTTTCTGAGAAACGGACATATCATAGATTTTTTGCGAAGGATTTACCTCAAATCCATACTTATCGCAAATCTCATTTATCTTCTTTGTAGCTTTCTTAAGGTCAAGCTTCCCGTCAAGTCCGAGAACAATATTCTCGGCTGCAGTAAGTACATCCACAAGCTTAAAATGCTGGTGGACCATACCGATGCCCAGATCGAAAGCATCTCTCGGAGATGCGATCGTAACGGGTTTTCCGTCTATTTGAATGTCTCCTTCGTCAGGGAAATATATGCCTGAAAGCATATTCATGAGCGTCGTCTTACCGCTTCCGTTTTCTCCGAGAAGCGCAAGTATCTCGCCGCGGTATATTTCCATGTTTACATTTGAATTGGCAGCTACGGCCCCGAAACGTTTGGAAATACCGGTAAGTTTTACAGCGGGTATTCTGTTATCCATCGTATCCCTCTTCAAAAAAATAGAATAAATTTGCCATGTTCACAAAGCAACTTTACAGATATCTCCAGAATTGAAGATATCTGTAAAATAGTTTTATCCCAATATGACAATGCAGGTCCGGCGCCTTAAAAGCGCCGAGCCTGTATTAAAGTCATTGTAAAAACATGTTGTTTATAGATTAGAATGCTGAGTCAAGAAGCTTGATTCCATCGATCTGGATATCGAAGAAAGGAGCGCTTCTGAGTCCGTCGCCTGACTCGTTGAAGTATCCGTCAACGATAGCTTCGTGATCTGCCTCGTATGCAGGGTCTGAATCAACGTCAGCCATGTAAGAGGTAAGATTTGCGCCGTCTACGGTGAAGGTAGCGGTATCAAATACATGAAGCTCGCCGTTAACGATCTTCTCCTTAGCAGCGTCGATAGCTTCCTGAGTTCCCTCAGCTGCTGCAGTTCCGAGATCGGTAAGAGCTACTGATCCGTCGCTTAAAGTTCCGCAGAAATCGGTAGGGAATTCCTGTCCTGCTGCGATAGCGGTAAGAACGGTCTCAAAGTAAGGCTCCCAGTTGATTCTTGAAGAAACGATAAAGGTGTTGGGGCAAGCTGCTGCAGTGCTTCCGTTGTAAGAGATGTCAGGAACACCTGCGGTCTCGCAAGCGGTAGGAGCACCCATTGAGTCAGCGTGCTGAGAAATAAGAACGCAGCCGTTGTCGATAAGGGTCTGAGCTGCAGTCTTCTCTGCGGTCTCGTCATACCATGATCCGGTGAAGGTTACTTCCATGGTAACTGAAGGGCAAACGCTCTTAGCACCAAGATAGAAAGAAGTGTAACCTGAGATAACTTCTGCGTAGGTGTATGCACCAACATAACCCATCTTAGCTTCCTCAGCGGTGATATCGCCTGCTTCGATCATCTCGTTGAGCTTCATACCTGCAGCGATACCTGCAAGATAACGTCCCTCGTAGATGTTAGCGAAAGCGTTGTGGAAGTTGGCAAGGTTCTCGGTGTGTGCCTTGGTTCCGGTAGCGTGTGAGAACTGTACATCGGGATATTCCTTAGCAGCCTCGATGATGTAATCCTCATGTCCAAAGCTGTCTGCGAATACGAAGTTGCATCCTGCGTCTGCAAGCTCTACTGCTGTCTCGTAAGCTTCCTGGCCTTCAGGAATGTTTGTCTTGAAAACTGCTTCTACGCCAAGCTTATCGCAAGCAGCCTTTGCTGCGCTGATGAAGTTGAGGTCGTAAGTAGAGTTCTCGTCGTGAAGACAGATGAATCCGGCCTTAAGTCCTGCTGCTGAAACGTCAGATACTTCTGCGGTCTCAGCCTGATTTTCGGTTACAGTGTTTTCGGTGTTTGCATCACCGTTGTTTTCGGTGGAAGTTGTGCTTCCACATGCGCAAAGTGCAAATGCAGATACTGCTGCAAGAGCGATTGCGGCGATCTTGGAAAACTTTTTCATAATTTTTCTCCTCTGATTGCTCGTGCTTTATAGCACAGTTTCTTTACGCATTTTAGAATATCAAAACAAATAAGATTTTACAATGTGAAATATATACTTTTTTAACAATTTCTTTACATATTTTTTGTTCAAATATATTATGCGACTTTATATAGAAAAAACACCTCCGCAAATTTCTTCGCAGAGGTGCATTTTTACCGTTTATTCGTTTTAATCTTTCTTATGCATTAAGAGGATACTTGTCGGTAAGAGTCTTTACGATAGCTCTTGCCTCTTCTACCTTATCGGCTCCTCCCTTAACTACAAGTGAGATTGCCTCGGCAACCTTATCAAAATCGTCTTCCTTAAGTCCTCTTGAAGTAGCTGCGGGAGTTCCGAGACGGATACCGCTGGTTACAAAAGGAGACTTGGGATCGTTGGGGATTGTATTCTTGTTAGCCGTGATATGTGCATCGTCAAGGAGCTTCTCAACTTCCTTTCCGGTAAGACCGAAAGGAGTAAGGTCCATAAGCATAAGGTGATTGTCGGTACCGTCGGAAACAATCTTTATTCCGCGGTTCTGAAGTCCCTTGCAAAGAGCCTGTGCATTCTTTACGATCTGTGACTGATATTCCTTGAAGGAAGGCTCAAGAGCTTCCTTAAAGCATACGGCCTTTGCAGCGATAACATGCATTAAGGGTCCGCCCTGGATTCCGGGGAATACCGCTTTATTAAGCTTATGCTCCTCGGCAAACTCTGCGCTTGAAAGGATCATTCCGCCTCTGGGTCCGCGAAGGGTCTTGTGGGTTGTAGTAGTGGTAACATGTGCATAAGGAATGGGCGAAGGATGAAGTCCTGCTGCCACAAGTCCTGCGATATGAGCCATATCTACCATTAAATAAGCACCCACCTCGTCAGCAATCTCTCTGAAGCGCTTAAAGTCGATGGTTCTTGCATAAGCGGAAGCACCAGCGATGATCAGCTTGGGCTTACACTCTTTTGCAAGCTTTTCAACATTATCATAATCGATGAAGCCCTGGTCGTTTACTCCGTAAGGTACGATCTTGAAATATGCTCCGGAAATATTTGCGGGTGAACCGTGAGTAAGGTGTCCGCCGTGGTCAAGGTTCATACCCATAACGGTATCCCCGGGCTGTAAAAGAGCGAACTGAACGGCAAGGTTTGCCTGAGCGCCCGAGTGGGGCTGAACGTTTGCGTATGTGCAGCCGTAAAGCTTCATAGCGCGGTCTCTCGCAAGATCCTCAACCACGTCAACGCATCCGCATCCGCCGTAGTAACGCTTTCCGGGATATCCTTCGGCATACTTGTTTGTAAGGGGGCTTCCCATAGCAGCCATAACAGCCTTGCTTACCCAGTTCTCGGAAGCAATAAGCTCGATGTGCTCCTGCTGCCTGTCTACTTCGGCAACAATAGCCTCTGCTATTTCGGGGTCAACGTTTCTAACTTCATCAAGTGAATACATAAAATCCTCCTTTTGCATAAATATGCAAATTATTACATGAAAGTGGTTTCATTATAATTTAAATGTTCTCCACTTTCAATAATATATTTATAAAAATTCATCAATCTTCTCCAAGCTTAAGAGCCTGTGAAATCTTAAGGGCCGAAACCTGCCTTGCAAGGATTACGAAGCAGATGATTATCATCACAAGGATTATCACAAACATCCTTATCATATCCCCCGGCAGAGTAACAAGCTTAAGCGGAAGCACCATATCGCTTGCACAGTATGCGATCTGTATAAGCGGTGCAAAAAGTCTCGACGAAAGGGTTCCTATTCCCGCGCCGCAAAGAAGCGGAATGATTGCAGAGAATATCTGCTCGTTTATAAGCATACCGAAAACCTCGTTTTTCGACATACCCATTGCTCTTAAAACTCCAAGGAGCAATTCTCTCGAGGCGATCGTAAGCGTCCAGTAGATCAGATATCCTATAAAGCAAAGTACAAGTATGACCATAAAGCTTAAGGTCAGTATTCCGTTTGTTCCCTGGAAAAGAGTATCCGCTTTCATATCTTCGGTCTTTACCGAAAGATCCTCAAATTTCGATATGCGGATATTATTCTCCTTTATAAGCTCGTAAACGGCATCGCCGTTTTCTCCATCCTCGAGGTCAATCCAGACCTCGTAAGGCTTTACCCCGATGGCGTTTTGTATCTCCGAAAGATGAGCAACTATCAAAAAGTTTTCCTGCGTAAACACGCTTCCGTTTGCATTATAATTGTAGGTCTTATCAGCAAATGAAGGGAAATAGTCAACAAAATCCGCTATTATCCCGCTCATCTCTACGCCGGAAACCTTATAGCTTACCTTATCTCCGATTGAATACCCAAGTACATCCCTGAAACTCGAGGAGCAAAGGATCAGATCCGTCTCGACGCTCATCTCGTTTAAGTAATCGTAATAGTGCTTGTCCAATAGGTTCTCGGGAAGCGTGGTGGCCTCGCCGAACTCCTTGGTATTGATTCCCATCACCTTTACCGTTTGGCCCTTTGCGCTTGCCTTTTCCTCCACATAAACCCGAGCCGTTTTGTTTACCCCCGGCAGCATCACGTACTTTGCAAAATCAGGTTCCGTATATACGATTGGAATATCCGCATCCATTGCAGCCGCGTATTTATTGTTCGCCCAGGCTTCTTTAAGAACGATATCGGCCCCCGAAAGATACTCAAGATTTCTTATATTATTCTCTTCTATTGTTCTCGCCACCGTTGTATTAAAGATTCCGAGGGACGCGGTAAGAACAAGGAAAATCATAATGAAATACTGCTTTTTCGCGCTCCTTATAATTTCCGAAAAGGAAGCATAAAACATCGGGTTCCAGCGCTTTAAGCCTATGCGATAAACCAGCTTTACAAGAAGCGGTATAAGCCTCAGCATAAGCATAGCCGCCCCGAGTATAAAAAGCGAAGAACTCAGGTACAAAAGCGGGTCCAGAGCTTCCCCCATAAGAACGCTGGCCTCAAGTGCCTCTTTTCTTCCCGAAAAGTTGTAATACCCGTACATGGAAACCGCCAGAAGTATCACATCAAGAAAAATCTTTTGCCAAAAAGGAGTTTTGCTTCTGGCTCTGCCCGACATAGTCTTAACGATAGAGCCCCTTGAGCCTATAACCGATGGCAACACTCCCATAAGAATTGATATAAGCGCAGCCCCGGCCATATATATTATGACGCTCGGACTTATACTTACAGGCAAGTACCTTCTTCCTTCGAATTCAAGGAATGCGCTTGCCGAGCCCAGTGCTCTGCAAAGCAGCGCCCCCAAAGGAAGCCCTAGAGCGCACCCGATTCCGGTAACAAGAAGCGACTGCATCAGATAAAGCGAAAGGATCTGTCCTTTACTTGCTCCCCTGCTCATCATAACGGAGATCTCGCTCTGTTCCATATTGTACATCTGCCCCGATATCATATATATAAAAGCGCAGAGGAGTACAAGAACGGGAATCTGCAGTATTATCAAAGTGGCGCTTATCTTCTTTTCGTTTACAAGATAGTTCTCTAAGAAAAACAGATAAGCAGGCCTTTCTATTTCCGCATACTCTCCCGATCCTTCGAGCAAGGTATAGGTATCGTCAAGAAGCTTCCCCACATCTCTATAGGTAAGTTCCTTGTAATCAAATCCAAGGTACCAGGTGGTATTTTGATTGTATGCGGTTGTGTTTTTAAGAAAGATTTCTTCGTAAAGCTTATTCGGTATAAGCAGCTCACTGTCCAGCGAATCCGGATCTATCTGCCAGTAATCGGCAGATTCTTCCGAAGGCGTAAATACGCCGCTGATTCGGACTTTAAGAGGCTTTCCGTTAGGGAGAATAACATATTTAAATTCAAGCTCTTCTCCCACAAGAAGCTCCATCCTGACGAAGCAACCGATGGTTATCATCGCCTCTATTGTATCGTCTCCGATAACTTCATCCGAATACATCTCTCCGCTGATAACAGATATGTTTTCTTCAAAATCCTCAAACCCACAGATCGTGTATCTTCCGTCCTTGATACTTGACTCCCGCATCTGCGTCGGGGTTGCGCTCGTGCTTTGAAGATGGTTGTATTTAAGGAGCGTTCTGCCCTTTAAGTCCATCTCCTCCATCAGGTTTTCCGCCTTATTTCTTGCGGTGTCATACGCGGATGTATCGCCTTTTTTCTGAATCTTTCCCGTTATGCTGATAACCGTAGAATCTTTATTGTTCTTCTCCTCATACGAGGCAAATTCGTCACGCAGCATTCTTGAAAGCGAAGCTTCTCTGAACATAGGATATGCGCAAGCGATCGCTATAAGCAAAATATTGCCCAAAATAAGGCTGAAGCAAATCCACTTTTTATGTAAAAGCTTTTGAAGCATTATATGGAACAAAACCGATCTCCTATCTTGCCAGTATAACCATTCCCTCGCTAAGTCCGTCAAGCGCTACGGTGTTGCCCTGAAGCGTTCTTCCGGCCGTAAAGTAATGTCTGATATTGCCGTTATCCGTCACCTCAAGCACATAACTTCCGTGCTCATCCTTTCGGACCTCACTGTCCCTCACAAGTATTACGTTTCTGTACGAAACCGTCTCATATGTGGCGTTTAATCTAAGGGGTAAGTCTTCCGGTTTTTCTCCGGTAATGGCAATATATGCAGAATCCGCAGTAACCTTTGAACTTAGCGTAGGGCTCTTGCTTGAAACCACTTTTCCTTCATATACATTCCCGTGATAATCATCAAATTTCACGCTCATTCCGTACCAGAAAGTGTTCCCCGTATCCTTTGTGGAATAAAGTGCCTTATCTGCCTTATAAATCGTTCCTATGACAGTTCCGTCCTTAAGCTCATCATCCCGGTGGAACACCTCCGTCGAAGCTATTTCTCCGCTTATAGGTGCCGTAACAAACTTCGTATCACGGTTTTTATACATTGCGTTTAGTGTCTTTGTAAGCTCGGCTATATATTCCTCCTGGGACGCTATCTTAAGATCGTATGTGATATTAATGCTCTCTATATCAAGCTTTCCCACTTCGATCATCTTGTCGGCTTTCCAGTCATACATTTTATCCAGAAAAGCCTGAGCATCTCTGAGGCTCCTCTCTTTTTCATCCTCGATATCTGTAAGGTCTTCTTTCGCTCTTTTTAGCTTAAGCTCCTGCTCTAAGATATCTGCCGCGTCAGCCGTTCCGTATATTTCCGCTATCGGATCTCCCTCGTTTACAAACTGTCCCTTGCTGACAAGAAGATTCACAAATAAGGCCGAGCCGTAATCCGTCTCATACCTGATATCGGCGCTGTCCGTATAAACAAGGTTAACCGGATTTTCCGCAGTAAGAATCATATCCTCTTTGACAAGAACCCTGGTTGCGGGCGATGCGGCCGATGAGCTTATACTAGGTGCCAAAAGTGCAAATGCCGCCAAAGCAAAAGGAAATATCTTTTTAATCCGTAACATAAACGACATCTCCTTCCTTTAAGCCTTCAAGGACTTCCGCATACATAAGCCCCACAACTCCCGTCTTTATTTCCGTAACCTCTCTTGCTCCTTCCGCATCCTTGTATACGTAACAGAGTCCGTTTTCTCTGTGGAGGGCATTTACGGGAATCCTTAAAACATTTTCTTTAACATTTTTCTTAAGGCTGATAGCGGCCTGCATTCCGATCATCTCAGACCTGCCTCCTTCAACCTTGAATATGGAATAATAATCCTCTTCCGCCCCGATAAGTTTATTAATCTCGGAGGCTTCATAGGGGATATATGTAAGATCGTATTCCAATCCACCAATAAGCGCTTTTTTTGAATCGTAGAGATTTGCCGCCTTTTCGGTCATATAATCCGAGTATACGTAGCATTCCTCACAAGAAGCGATCACGATAAACGGAACATCCTCATCTATATACTCGCCTCTTCTTACAGTACCTATGGCAGCCACTCTTCCGTCAAAGGGTGCAATTATACTGCTTCCTGAGAGCTTCTGTTTTTCGGTATTTAAAAGCTCCTGCAGATACTTTTCGTCAAGACTTTCAATCTCGAGCTTTTGTCTGTTAACAAGAGAGAGCCTTTCGTAATCAATGTTTTGAAGCTTGCATTTTTCTATCTCTATCTCGCGTTTTCTGCTTTCAGCCTTATTTGTTTCCCTTGTATTCTTAAGCCTCCCAGCTATTTCATCGTAAGCTTCCGAGCTGTTTTTCAGATTAGCGAGTACGTCCCCTTCTTTAACTTCATCACCAACGGATACAAATATCTCCTCAATCTCTCCCCCGTCCGAGAAGGACAATTCCTCCATCTTAGGGATGACATACCCGCTGTAACCGTCGTATATATAAACCTCTCCGTAAGAAGCCGTCGCAGTCTTTTCCGTGCCGAGTGCCGGCTCTAAAAGCTCAGGCGCGCTCGTCTCCGCCTTAGATGCGCATCCTGTAAGCAAGAGCCCGAGTACAAGTACCTTGATTATATTTCTACTTTTTAACAACAACGTCCCCCTCCTTCAGTCCATCAGTAATCTCTATAAACTCATCTCCGATAAGCCCCACCGAAATATACTGAATATTTTTAAGTCCGCTCTCATCCGTCTTGTAAACATAATAAGTATCAAGAGCATTATGTACCGCCTCCGGAGGAAGCCTTAGCACATTCTTTCTTTCATCTACCGTTATGTCGCAAAATAGTCTTGTGCCAATGGTTAGCCTCTCGTCCAGCTCTTCAAGTTCAAGATAGATATCCCCCTCTTCAGGTCCCGCGGATACCACGGTAGTTCTGTACTCATCGCCCTGATTGTTTGAAAGGATAACGGTATTTCCCTCTTTAAAGAAATCGGTATACTCCTTATACTCTTCGTTTTCCAAAACAAATACGCAGTGGGAAGCATCAACTATCCTTATTACCGTTGAGTCCTTGGCGTAATTGTTGTTTCCGGAGGTTAAGGCCGCACTGACATAGGAAACAGTTCCGTCCATTCCGGCAATTATTTTGCAGCCCGAGAGCTTTTCTTCAACTTCTTTAAGTCTGACTCTCGCCACAGCCACAGCATCGTCGTAGCTCTCGATCTCGGTTTCATATCTTTTTTCAAGGTCTTTTACCGCATTTTCCCTGTCGATCGTCGAGAGATTTCTGTCCCAAAGCTTTTCGATATCATAATCGGTAAGTTCCCTTGCCTGCTTCTTCAAGAGCTCATTTCTCTCTATCGTATACTTAAGGGACGACTTTTCTTCTTCAAGATCATCGCTCTTTAGTTTGGCAAGAAGCGTTCCCTTTTTAACTTCCTCTCCTTTAACGACAAAAACGGCTTCGACCTCCCGTCCGTCTGATCCGAATGAGAGTTCTTCGCCGTTTTCTTCCTGATATAAAGCATATAGCTTTCTTGAGAGCCTGACATCACCCTTTGTCACCTTTGCAAGTTCATAAGAAACTTCCGTCTCAGCAGGCTCAAGTACGATCTTATACTTGTCCTCTTCTTCGGGCAACAAAGAACAAGCCACGCAGGAAACTGCGCAGCCGATGCTGATTAAGCTCGTAAGGATTATCGTATTTAATCTTCCTATATTGTGTCTGTTCATCCTAAAAAAACTGTCTTCTATTTTATTTTTTTGTAGATATTTTTGATATATCTCTATATAATAATACTGTTCTTTTAAAATATTATCAACAACAATCTCTAAAGGAGAAAAAATGTCCAAACAACTTACAGCTTATACACTTCACATGGGACCCGCAAAATGCGCTGTTGATATCGGTGACGGAAGCGAAAGAGGCGAATATGTTAACCAGGATTACATCCTTAACGCCCTCGGAAGACCCCATCGCGGAGTCAGCCTTATGACCAGCTATTATCCTTTGGATAAAGAGTTTCCGGCAAGAGCCCACGAAGCCTACAAAGATATGGAAATCGGAGGTGCATGGGATTACCCTTACGACGACTACGAAACCTATAAAGGCGGCCTTATCGGAATGAAAGACAAGGAGCCTTTTTGCTGGATGGAAGATGTAAGGCGCCACGGACAGGACGTTCTTATCACTATAACCATCGATCCTCATGTAGGCGATGAGCACCTCATTGCCATCGCAAAAGACCTTTCGGTTTACGGCCGCGTTCTTGCCCGCATCAACCACGAAGCTACGGGCAACTGGTTTTCATTCAATAAGCGCGCTTCCTATACCGAAGTTGCAGAGTTTTTTGCCAGGGTCTGCAAGATTTTCCATAAAGAAGCTCCCAATGTAAAGGTTATCCTTTGCCTCGACGGCTACAAGGATCTCAAGTCGGAAAAGATGGAAAAAGAGGATGAATTCATCCCCGCCATCAAAGCCACAGACATCTATTCCGTTGACAGATATCTTGCTCTTCACTGGGGCTGGCCCTTTGATGTAGCCGAGCCCGGTGGAAATTCCTTTGCAAGATACAAGGTCGGCGATATTTATAAACTCGCCAAGAAAAGCTATGAGAGATATACAAAGATTACGGGCGTTAAAAAGCCAATGGTTCTCTCAGAGCTTAATGCCGACGGAGACGTGACCGGCCCCTACGACCAGGCTAAGATGGTTAAAAAGTTCGTAGATCTTATCAAAAACGATCCCGATAAATGGCTCAGCGCCTTTACTCTCTACCAGTTCAGAGATAAAGGCCGCCTCGGTCTTGAAATTGAGGATCCCAACAATAAAGACGTAGGAATAAAACAGCCCGTATTCGACACCTATAAAAAAATCATCCACGATGATTACTTTTTGCCCGAGATGAAGAAGGGCAAAAAGACTGCTCTCCCCGCTCGCCTTCGCTGGGGCGGAGCCGAAGATGCGGACGGCCTTTCCATTCCTCTTTCTTTTGATGCTGCGCCTGTATTTTGCGAAGCATATTTCGAGGACGATCTTAAAGACTTAAACCTTATGATGGAGCTTAACGGCCGCTGGTTCTACAAAGCTCCGGGTACAACCTTCGTTGACTTTATGCCCGCATTTTTCGAAAAGCCCATAAAGGGCGCCGCAAAGCTCGATCTTAAGATCTTTGCTCCTCCCGCAAGCGGAAAAAACGATCCTTCCCAGGGAAAAGACTGGCAGACCAATTATTACACCGAGATAGGTTCGCTTCCTAAAATAAGAATACGCACCACACCGGTTGCTAAATAAGGAGAGATTTAAAAATGAAACTTTTAGAGGATATGATCAGAGAAAAGGGTATCGTAAAGCCCGGAAATGTGCTGAAGGTAGACAGCTTTCTCAATCATCAGATGGATATAAACCTCTTTAATGAAATGGGAAAAGAGTTCAAAAGACTCTTTAAGGACAAGCCCATCAATAAAATCCTCACCATCGAAGCCTCAGGTATCGGAATCGCCTGCGTAGCTGCGCAGTACTTTGATGTTCCGGTTGTATTTGCAAAAAAAGCTCAGAGCATCAACATCGACGGAGACGTATATTCCACCCAGATAACTTCCTTTACCCATAAAAGAGAGTACCAGGTTATCGTTTCAAGAAAGTACCTCTCACCCGAGGATCATGTCCTTATAATCGACGACTTCCTTGCCAACGGATGCGCTCTTCAGGGGCTTATCGATATCGTTAACACAGCAGGAGCTACCGTAGAGGGAATAGGTATTGCAATCGAGAAAGGATTCCAAGACGGCGGTACCCTTATCAGAAGCATGAACTACGATCTTCACTCTCTTGCCATCGTTGAATCCATGGATGCCGAAAAAGGTGAAATAGTTTTCCGCGAGGACAATTAATGGAAAAGTATAAGCGAGTTAAAAAAAGAATATTCGACATTATACAGATCGGACAGAGGGGTGATTTTGCCTCTCTGTCTTTCGATATTTTTCTTGTAGTTATCATCATCTTAAATATCATATCTCTTGTCCTTGAAACCTTTCCTCTTCCGGCCGGACTTCTCAGTTTTCTTCACATAATCGAAATCGTCACAATCTGCCTTTTCGGAGCGGAATATATTTTGCGTATCTGGACAGCCAATCTTCTCTATCCCGCCGAAAGCCGCGGGAAAGCTGTTCTTAAGTTTCTTATATCCTTTGACGGAATAATTGATCTCCTTTCTATTGTACCGGCATTTTTCCTTACAGGATTCTCCGCCTTCAGGATGCTACGAGTCGTAAGGATCTTCCACCTTTTCCGTATTAACGCCACTTACGATTCTTTCAACGTAATAACAACAGTCCTGCATAAAAAGAGAAAGCAGATCTTATCGTCCGTATTTATAATCCTTATACTCATGCTTGCATCTTCACTGTGTATGTACAGCGTCGAAAATCCTTCTCAGCCCGAAGTATTTACTAACGCTTTCTCCGGCCTTTGGTGGAGCGTATCCACAATTCTTACGGTGGGATACGGAGACATCTATCCCGTTACCGTTCTCGGTAAGATACTGGCAATCGTGATCGCTATCTTAGGAGTTGGCGTTGTAGCTATTCCGACAGGTATTATTTCCGCCGGATTTGTCGAGCAGCACAATATCCTTGAAACCGGTGAAGTCCCGAATAAGGGATCTTTAAAGGAAGTTGCCGTCCCGAAGCCTTCTGAAAATACACAGCCCCCTATACTCGATAAAAACGAAAATCTCTGTGAAAGGATTTTGAGAGACCGAGCTGCCTGCGATCCGGAGACAAGAAATAAATTTGACAGGTATTTGGCAGAACTCCTTAAGGATTAAAGTTGAAATATTATTTGATTTATTTTATACTCTTTACTGTAAATATTAATTTATTAACGGAGCATTTATGAATATAGCGATAGTTGATGACGACCCTACAATCAGGATCAGTCTTCGGCATTTTCTACATAAATGGCATACTGATAATCATATCGACCTTAAGATGACCGAATTTGACGGTGGTGATGAGTTCCTAAGCTCATGTAAGGAAGGTGCTTTCGATATTGTCTTTATGGATATTTTTATGGACAAAAAGAACGGTATCGATACTTCTATTGATATGCGAAAGATCGACAAGAATATTGTTCTTGTTTTCCTTACATCCTCTACCGACCATATGCCTGACGCATTCTCGGTACACGCCTTCGGATATCTGATAAAGCCGCTCTTGCCCGATAAGCTTTACCAGGTTATGAACGATATCTGGGCTATCTTAAGTCCGGTTGAGGAGCAATATCTTAATGTCACCACAGGCAAGTTGGAGCTTTCCATCAGATATTCAGACATCCTTTACATCAACTCAGATTCCAACTACTGCATTATCCACTGTCCCGAGCCTACCAAGTGCCGCGGTCCCTTTTCTGTTCTTTGCGAGCCGCTTTTGGAAAACCCCGATTTTTGCCTTATAAACAGAGGTATAATCGTCAATATGGCTCATGTGGAATGCACGGACACGACCTGTTGTACGATAGATAACGGCGACCAGCTCCCGCTTAATACAAAGAAAGCCACTACTATAAAACAAACTATAGCAACATACAAATTCGAGCACAGATAAAATCTGTGCTCGTTTTATTTTGGATATTCTTTTAAAGTCTTTTGTAATCTGATTCTTGTTTCTTAATCTAATTAAGATCAAAGGCTCGCCGCATCCTCTTCCGCTTCAATCTTTCTGTTATTCTCAACGATAGCGAATGCGATATTGTTGGCATGGTCTCCGACTCTCTCAAGTCCTGATACGATATCCGAGAAGATCATACCTGCCTCAGGTGTACACTCTCCTCTTGTAAGACGATCTACATGGTTTTGCTGAAGCTCCTTTTCCTTGGCGTCAATCTTTGCCTCAAGGTCGATGATATCCTTCATATGAGTTTCATCACCCTTAACGAACATATTGATAGCGTACTGAATATTGGTATTTACCATTTCCAGCATATCACCAAGCTCCTTTTGAGCCTCTTTGGAAATAACAGCACCGTTTTCTTTACGCATAACAGCAGCATCAGCGATATTCTCGGCATGGTCACCGATTCTCTCTATATCGTTGGCCACATGGAAAAGCGCACCGATCTGCTTTAAGTCCTCGATAGGAAGGGTTGTCTGGTTTATCTTTACAAGGTAATTCGTGATAGCGTGGTTAAGATAATCGATGTTTTTCTCAACCTCGTAAACCTCGTCGATATCTTCCTGGTCAAGTGTGATCAGCGCGTTCATAGCGCGGTTTAAGTTCTCGCTGGCAAGAGACGCCATACGGTCAAGCTCTTTAATAACTTCGATAACGGCGGTAGCAGGGTTAAATACAACCTTTTCGCCGATAAACTTAAGCTGTCCGGCAGCACGGTAACCGACTTTCTTGTCCTCTCCTCTTACGCATGCACAAGAGAGCTTTACGATAGGCTTTAAGAACGGGAAGAGTACAATTACCTGGAATACCTTTATGAGGGTATGGGCGTTAGCAACGAATCTTCCGTTGTTGTTGTTAGAAATATACATAAGTCCGTTGATTATCGGTTCCTTTGCGAAAGCAAGTACGATATAGATCAAAACGGTTCCGATAACGTTAAACCAGAAATGAATAAGAGCAGCTCTCTTTGCATCCTTCTTACCGGAAAGAGAAGCAAGCATCGCAGTAGCCGTCGCACCGATATTACATCCAAGGATGATATAAAGGATGATATCAAGGCTAAGGAGATCCTGCTGCGCCATAAGAAGGGCTATGCTGACTGTAACGGAGGAACTCTGGATCACTGCTGTAAGAGCGGTTCCGATAAGAGTTGCGAAGAACGGATTTCTAAGAGAACTTAAAGTATCAACAACCAATGCGTTATCCTTAAGCACGCTCATAGCATTCTTCATAGTCTCAAGACCTACGAAAAGAATACCGAAGCCGACGATAATCTCGCCAACCTGTTTAACCTGTTCTTTTTTGGTAAACATTACGATGAGTACACCAATAAGAAGAATAAGCGGAGCAACCGCAGAAAAATTAAAAGAAACGAGCTGTGAAGTAATTGTTGTACCGATATTGGCACCAAATATAACGCCGGCTGCCTGATAAAGGTTCATAAGCCCTGCGTTAACAAAGCTGACTACCATTGCCGTACAGGCCGATGATGACTGAATAGCTGCGGTAAAGAAAATACCGACTAACATTCCCTTAAAACGATTGGTTGTAAGTTTTTCAAGAATACGTCTGAGTTTAGCGCCGGCTGCTTTTTCGATAGCGACGCTCATGAGTTTCATTCCGAACAGAAACAGGCCCAGTCCGCCTGCCATTGATAATAGAGTTCCTAGATTCATAGAAATACCTTTGTTTCCTTCTTTAATGTCCGATCTTCATATCGGATTATTTTAACCTATCTGCATCTACGTTTTATATTGTATAAAAAAAACATCCCCATAATCAACTGAAAAAACGTACAACTTTTAAGATAATTTTACATACTTTTTAAATGCTTTTAACAAACGATAGGATTTATCAAAAATATTCTGTCAACTTATAAGGCCGTAGTGAACAAGAGCTTTATAGAGCCCGTCGTTCTCCAAAGTATCGGTTACATATTCTCCCGCTTTCATCGCAAGCTCCGAGCCGCCTCCCATGCAGATGCCGTGCCCTGCTCTTTCAAGCATATCAAGATCGTTATTGCTGTCACCGATGGCATAGGTATCGGACAGAGAAAGTCCCAGTTTATCACAAACCATCTCTATACCATCTCCCTTGGACGAACCTTTGGGTATAAATTCATAAATAACGCCGTCGGCATGTCTTATAGGATCGACAAATGAAAATATTTCCTTCCCGATAGTTTCAATATCAGTCTCGGGAAAAACATCTGCGGAAAACTTGTTTATTTCTTCGCTTCCATCGTACTCGCCGGTAAGTTTCGCTCTGTCTCCAAGCTTATTGAAAAGATAATCTACGTAAGGATCCTTCTCAAATCCAACCGGGGAAATATAATGATACTCCGGTCCTTCCAAAACTATCGGCATATCGCACTTATCTGCGATATCAATTATCCTTCTTACTTCATCCTCCGAAAGACACTTATTGTAGAGTACCTTCCCGTCAAGCTCAATATAGTTTCCGCAGGCAGCTACTATACCGTCAAATCCGATTTCTAAAAGAGAGTCGTCAAGTATATTGCTCTTGGCTCTTCCGGTGTTTATAAAAGCTAAGTGTCCGTTCTCGCGAAGTTGTTTTATCGCCTTTTTTGTACTCTCAGGAATACGTAATTTCTCATCCCAAAGAGTACCGTCTATATCAAAAAATACTGCTTTCATTTTAAGATTACCTTTGATCTGCAATTCAATTCTTTAATCTTATATTATTTATTATATAATCTTTATATCATAAAAACATCTTTTCCGGCTTATACAAACCATCTTCATGTTTCTTATAAATACCTGCAAAAGTCATATCCGGGCGGTATACCCTGACGCATGTTTGCACATTTATCGTATTTTGCTCTTTGGAATCCGGATTTTGGTTTACATAATCCTCTATTCCGACCAATTCCGAAGTTGTAAGGACGTTACCGTTTTCCAGTCTGTAAAGTGCCTCTTCTGAAACTTTCATCTTTGGATAATCCGGAAAAAGGCCATCCACAGGTCTTACGATTTCTCCAAGCTTTCCTTCATCCTTTAGACTTTGTATCTGCGGCAAGGTAAGAGCCTCTTCCTTTCCGAAGATTCCGACCCGCGTTCTCTCGAGACTTTGCATACAGCCATATACGCCAAGCTTCTCTCCGATATCGTTGCAAAGAGTCCTGATATAAGTTCCCTTGGAACAATGAACCCGCATCTTAACTACAGGCAGCTCTATCTCAAGGACCTCTATCTCATGAACCGTAATCTTTCTTGGCTTTCTTTCAACCTCTACGCCTTTTCTTGCAAGGTCGCAGAGCTTCTGCCCGTTAACCTTAAGCGCCGAGTACATAGGCGGGATCTGCTCTATATCACCTATAAAGCTATTAATAGCTTCCTTTACCCTATCCTCGGAAAGGAGTTCCAAATCCGTCTCAGAGGCTTTATTAACCACCTCTCCCGTAGTATCCTGGGTATCGGTACACATTCCCAGTAAAAGCTCTGCCACATACTCCTTGTCATGGTCCATAAGGAGCTCAACAACCTTTGTCCCGTTCCCCAGGCATATAGGCAGTACTCCAACCGCGTCAGGATCAAGAGTTCCGGTATGTCCGATCTTCTTCTGGCCGAATATCCCTCGCAGCTTCGCTACTACGTCGAAGGAAGTAAAACCCTTTTCTTTATATACACTTACGATTCCGTTGTAATTATTTGCCATAAATAAATCCAGTCTGTTTAAACTAAAAACCGCTTTAAATTATAAAGTCCCCCGCGCCTTTACGTCAACCTTCGATTAATTCTTCCGGCCTGCATTCCAAGACATTTGCCAGGGATACAACAGTCTCTGCAGAGGCCTTGCTTACACTTTTTGCCCCTGTCTCATACTGCTGCAATGTCCTTAAGTTTACTCCCGAGGCTTTAGAAAGCTCGGCTTGTGTCATCCCGATCCGTTTTCTGTACTCCTGCAGCCTGCTGATCTCTGATTTTTTCCTAAACAAACAATTAAGTTCCTCCACAGCCCTTTCTTCAGAGGCCGTATGCAGGGCAGGATACAACCGCAACAGATCCTCTGCCGTTATCCTTGACAGAATCTGTGCAAATGTATATCCCGATTCCCATTGAAACATAGCAAGAATGTATCCGGCCCAGTAGTACTCCCCTACTTCGTACTTAACCAAAGGGTCAGGCCATTTTTTCTTTACGATACCGATTTTCTCCGCCATATTCATATAAAGTTCCGTACCGGACATACCGCTTACAACTGCAGGATCCCCCTTTCCGAACCTGTCTGCATAGCCGCTTATGACAAAGTACTTGAGAGTTCTATCCAGATCCGTTCCGCATGCATCATGCGCATATTCCGTCATCTCTCCAAGATTCTTCATCGCATCGTCAAGATATATCTGTCTATAGGCGCAGCTCATCCAGCCCCATCTCCTTTCCTAAGATATCCCTTACAAATATCCCGTCAAAAGCATCCTCTTCCAATAACTTATAATATGAATCTCTGGCTTTGAAGTCCCTGACAATTCTCTTTGGATAATATATTTCTCCATTTACAATGCCGGAATCTACAAAATTCAGCTGTTTAAATGCCTTTTTACTCTGAATAAAGACTTGAATCCCAAGATTTCCGAGTTTCATAGCTCCTGATAGTTGCTGTAACGATATAGTATTTGATAAAAACGCCCTGGCAAACGAAAAATATGAGTCATCTGCTCTATATCCAATAATCACATCGTAATCCGAGGTATCTATACCATAATGCGACATTATATATTCAGCTGACCTTTTTTCAACAGGACTGGCATACTTGACCTTACGATTCTTAAGCAGCACTGCTAGCCAGCTTACAACATTAGCGTCATCTAGCCTTAGGGTTTTTAACCCATCCATATCCAGCTGATAAGTATTTACAAATCCGCCATTACCATCCAGGCAAGCCCACTCTTTAGCCAGCTCAATATTCTCTGTGCAATAAAAACCCTGCCCATAATCATTTGATGTCTTACCATAGCCATATAAAGGCTCCTCAACTATTCTATTTGAGCCATGATACAATATCATACTTACTTCCGCCCTTCTTTATACTTCTCTGGAAGTACATTTGTATTATACTTCCAAAGAAGTATAGAATACAACAGAAAAGAGCCTTAAACAGCATTTTATTTTTCATCTGTTTAGAGCTCTTTAATATGATTCCTATTTACGTCTTCACTTACAGCTCAAGTGCTGCATCACTTTTCATCCAAATAGACTTGTACTCTGCTGTCTATTATTTTGGCGGTTTCTTCGGCGCTTTTATCTCCCGCTAAAAATGCCCCCATTTCCTCTTCGATAATTTCAGCAATCTTGTTTGTTTCCGGTCTGACAGGCACAGAATTATCTATAATTCTTTTCAACGTTTCAATTTCTTCCTCAGACATCTTTTCAGGCAAAATTGTGACTACACCATCACTTCCCTGAATCGGATTCGAAACATATGTTGTTCCGTTTGCATCGGCTTCAACATAGGCATTATCATTATAAAGATTAAACGCCTCGATCTGCTTCTCTAAAATATCCCATCTCAGAGGAATAGAAAACATCAAACCATGGCTTTCTTTTAATTCATATTCATACAAGCATTCCTGGCCTTCATAAGAAATAAGCCAAGATAGGAAATCCTTGGCTGCCTCAACATTATCCGAAGATGAATTGATTCCCAGCATGCTGCCGGAAATAACATACGAAATCGCATTTCCATCCGACGGGAAGCCAATATAATAAGGGTTACCGGAAAAATAAGCCGAATTAGTTTTAATTTCATAGCAATCCATTCTATAACTCATCTTACAGGCTGCTTTCCCTGCCAGGATTGCTTTTCTTATACCGGCTCCGTACTTCTCATCTTCACTCACTCCATACTCTTTTGAAAAATACAGCAACCTGATAAAATCTTTATCGGAAAAGTTGCATTTACGCCCTTCATAATCAATAAATTTGTTATCATCAGAATTGTATATACCGAAGTACAAAACTATATCTTCAGCCGTTAAATCCGCTACATACCTGTAATCTGATTGTTCAATCAGATCCATAAACTGAGATAGCGAATAAGAACTGCCTTTATTCAAAGAATCAGACGTAACCATCGTATGTATGGAAGCCGCATACGGGACACCATAATATTTGTTATTTATCTTGCTCGTTTCAAATACTGATTCTATATAATTATCATCACCCACTTTAACTATTGAATCAAGGCAAACCAGCGCGCCGCTTGTGGCAAATGGTTCCGGATCAATATAATTTAAGCTAATAATATCCGGACCATTTCCGGTTGAGATATCTACAGATAATTTATCAAGGAAATTGTCATAACCGTTGGATAAATCCGGCCTGATCCATATTATCCTATACTCGCTATTACTTCTGTTGTATTTTAATACAGCTCGGTAAAGCATAGGATCAAACCCGGCAAGAATACTGAGTTCCTTTTTTCTTTTATCAGTACTGCTTTTGTTTTTATCGATCTTTATAAGGGTTGGCTCACCGTCGCAGATTCCATATATTGCGAATCCTCCGCTTTTTATACAGATAGCTTTATATAAATCATCAAAAATATAGTCTATATCCGAAAATGAAACTTTATAGATATCTATTCCATCAAATATAAACGCTTCTTCCCTATTTGCAACACAGTATTTATTATCTGTTGTGATTGAAAATACAAAATCAGAATTTAGATTAATATCAGAAGGGATATCTATATATTCATAGTTAAGGTTAAGTACATCAGCATAAAAGAAAGCACCATTCTCTACACCATAGACATACATGTTACCAAGTTCATCAGAAGTAACTCCTTTAACACTTCCGGAAAGCTTTTCCTCTATAGTTTGGTCCCAATCTATAACTAAATCGGTATCCTGTATATCTTGAAGATCACTAACATAACATGAATATTTACTTGAAATATCCGCTGCATCCCCTCCATCGCCCACGGGATTACTCTGCCCGCAGCCGAGAGTTTCAAAAAAAAACAAACCTAAAATGAGACAAACTATCCACTTTTTATATTTTTTAATGTTATTTTTCATTGAAAGAATTCGGAATTATCCCATAAATAAAAGTTATTATTACTAAATATGGATGGAGAAAATCAAAAAATATCGAATTATTCTATCTCTAAAAATATGTACCATAAGTGTAATTAAAAATCTTCAACTGTTGTCAGTGCCTATCCTCTTCTTTCAATTGCTCCAAAAGATCCGGAATATCGTACTTCAGTGTTTCAAACACTATGTTCAGATCAACACTGCCGTAATCATGCACAATACGATTTCTAAGTCCAATAAGCTCATTCCAAGGTAGTCTACTCGCGGTTTGCTTGTATTCATCAGACAATTTCTTTGCATTCTCTGAAATCTGAATCATCCTAAACATCATAGAATCAAGCAAAATCTCATTATCATTTAGTTCTTGTGCATCCACATCTTTCATATGAGCGATTATAAATGAAATATCCGTTTTAATCTTGTCCAAATAATAATTATCGTTTTTGGTATTATCCATATATCTTAATACCATCCTTTAAAATCTCATCTGTGAGCTCTAGGTTTTCCTTGAGCTGCTCAAGGCTTAATGCATCAACTTTTTTATGAAGCGCAGTCCTGAGTTTTTCAACCATACCATAAAACTTCAGCCCTTTAACATCCGATGAAATAAGCAAATCTACATCGCTGGTTTCTACCGCCTTACCCTTGGCGTAGGAGCCAAACAAAATACAATAATGAACAGGATACTCTGAAAAAACGTCCTGACATTTTTCTTTTATAAAATCTGGTTCCAGAATACCGTGCTCTTCGTCAATACGATTAATGTCACTTAGCCTATCGATGATGTAATTATATTTAATAGTGCCAACTTTATCTGAATCATTTTCATAGGATTTATAAGATCTCAAAGAAATACCGAGAATATCGGCAGCCTGCCGCTGAGTCAGTTTTTTTTCTGTTCTTAATTCTTTAATCGTACCCATATTGCACCTCCGTTATTATAAGGATGCAACATTTGCACCATATTGTCAATAGAAGTGCAAATATTTTCAGTACCTTTCAATATCTCTCTGCAGCTGTGCTTTCAATGCGTCAAGGCTCTCAAACTTCGTTTCGGGGCGTCTGAATGCGCTAAGTTCTACCGTAGCTTCCTCGCCATACAGATCTCCGTCAAAATCGTAAAGATAAGTTTCTACACTGGGTCTTACTTCTCCACCCACAGTCGGCTTGCACCCAACGTTACTGATGGAACGATAAACCTTTTCTTTAACCTCAGTCTTTCCGGCATACACCCCAAAAGGAGGAAGAAGCTTATTTTCATCCGGATAAATATTTATAGTAGGGAAACCAAGGGTATGTCCTATGTGATTTCCTTTGACAACAGTCCCCGTTACAGAATAAGGTGCGCCCAGAAGGCTTTCCGCCTTTTCCATATTGCCGGCAGCAATGCACTCTCTGACTAAAGATGAAGATATTTCATCTCCATCAGGCGTCTTTACTTTATCGATAAGCTTAAAATCATAATCATACTCAGAGGCCATAGCCTTTAATAGCGCCGCATTGCCCTCTCCTCTTCTTCCAAAGGAAAGGTCCGTACCCGCCACGATGAACTTCGTATTAAGCTGTCCTACGAGGTAATCCACAATAAATGTACTCGGCGGTGTAGCCGCAGTCTCAAGAGTCATAGGAAACTCAACCAAAAAGTCGACGCCCATTCTCTCGAAGATGCGATGCTTCTCCTCATTGGTAGTAAGCACATGTGCATCTCCTCCAAAAAGAACTGAAGGCGGGGGATCAAATGTAAAAACGCATGCTGCAAGGCCGCGCTTCTTAGCCTGTAAAACCTCGTCAAGAAGCCTTCTGTGGCCTAAGTGAACTCCGTCAAACTTTCCGATTGCAACTGCGGTCTCACGCTCTATATAAAATTCAGATGTATCTGCGATTATTTCCATACTTCTTTGCACTCTAAATAAAAAAATCACACAAAATATAACAATTAGTACGCCATTGTTATATTATATGTGATTTACTGCTTTTTGCAATAGCTTAAAGAAACGCAAGTATTGGGTTCAATCCTGCCAAGAGCTCCCGCTGACAAGAGAAATAAGCTCAGTACGATTTGAACACTCTGTTTTTTTCAGTATATTTTTCATATGGAATTTTACCGTATTCCCGGATATAAACAGTTTTTCAGAGATTTCGCCATTACTTGAGCCTTCCAGGATCTGTTCAAGCACTTCCACTTCCCTCGGTGAAAAACCGTATTTCTCCGCAAAAGCTTTAACCCTTAATTCCTCATCTTCTTCAGAACCGTCTTCCGCCCTACCATTACTTACATCGCGCTTTGTTCCTGTATTATCGGAATATACCCAGAGCATAGATGTCAGGATGATCAAACCATATAAAGCGGCATTTACAATTATAAGAAGAAGCATATTGTCTCTGACAAAGGGAGCAATTCCAAAGCCTGCACCTTCTCCGAACCTTCCAAAGAAAAGGCCACCCATAGCCAGAAAATACAGCTCTTTATTATCAGTTGCGTAGTCCGTAAAACAAACTGCCCGAAATACTGAGTAAAATCCTGTTACAAGATAGTTTACAAGCAAGATCACAAAGGCGTTATTATAATAATCCCGCAAGGCCAGCATTATAAACGGAACAACTAAAAGTACAATGCAGATCATCCTGCCAAACTTCCTGTTTAAATCATTTACAACTCCGGCAATAACAAGGCTTATTGCATAAAAGGCTCTTGAAAACTCTATAACATTTGACTGATCCGGCACATTTGCAAGAGGATAAAAGCTTGAAAGTTCATTGATCACCCCAAATAAAAGGATTACCGCTGCTGCAAACACCACACTTCTATATTTCTTACGGCCGCCTTCTTCTTTCTTTGAAGCATTTTTAGACGTACTGCCTTCATACTCCTTCAGATTTCCAAGCAATATGACTACTATAAGATTAAGGGTATTTATTACAGAGTAAATGATAAGAACTTTTTCATTAAGTAAGAAATTATCCGCCCCCATAGAGGAAATGATCCATGAACCGACACTTCCAAATCCGCTTCCCAGTCCAAATACTGTTCCGCGTATTCCTTTTGAAATATTGACAGACAGCACTGTAAGATAAGATCCGGCGTTAAGCCCGATACTGAAATTAAGGAGCATTCCGGCGGATAACATTGTTCCGAGACTGTTTGAAATAAACACGAGGGCAATGAACATTATCTCAAGTAAAAGTATGCCGCCCAAGAAGACCCTTCTTTTTCCAATTTCCGGGAATCGGCGAAGGATTATTCCATAAACAGCCATTCCAAAGCACTGAGCGGCATAGGCACCGCAAGCCAACAAAAGCCCCGTATCAGCCCCATTCAGGTAGCCTCCCAGCCTGTGGTACCATGTTAAAAAAGCGGTGCCTGAGAAAAGAAAACTCAGCCCGATATATAAAAAAGTAAGCAGTGCTTCTCTGCTATGTTTTTTTAGGGTAGAAAAATACATCTCAATATTCAACTTCTTTTTCTCCATAAATACTTCCTTTTTACTATCAAGTGAACACAATTTTATGATTTGTTTTTTTTTGCCTTCTTGCTTGCTTCCTCAATATCATATTCACTATAGTATCTTTTATATCCGTCAACAATCTTACTTGACATAAGTGTATCAAGGTTGAAA
>JAFUFI010000007.1 GCA_017469945.1 Lachnospiraceae bacterium
CATTCCTACGTAGATTGTGTTATAATTCATTTCGTGACCTCCATTTGTATGCGGTAATTCCTGTTACCTTAGTGTTTGCAACTTTAGTATACAGGTAAATCCACGTTGCTACAAATCGGAGGTCATTACATATTGTCTAGAAGACGCCTGGTAAACCCGGCGTCTTTTTTCTTTTAAAAAATACAAAGGCTGTTGCGAAGCAAAAAGAACTCGGATATCATATAATAAGTGATGGAAAATTTCGGAAATAAAGAATTCTTTTCGGAGGTAAAAATGGGAAACGAAAGGGAAGGACAGCAAAGACAATGACCAAAGTAAATGATCCCATAACAATCAACAAATGCTTTAACTGTCCGAGATGTCAGTATGGCCCCGGAATGCCCCATAAATGTGTTGCAAAAATTAGCAGATAGGAAAGAAATATGGATCATTTTTATTTTGTCAGACACGGACAGACTGTCTGGAACGTTGAAAATAAAATATGCGGAGCGACAGATATTGAGCTTACGGAAAAAGGCCATGAGCAGGCCATAGAAACCGGAAAGAAAATCCTTGAAATGGGAATTAAGGCGGATATGATCCTTTCGTCACCTCTTGTAAGGGCATCAGAGACAGCAAGGCATATCTCGGAAATTACGGGTATCCCGATGAAGATAGAGCCAAGGCTTACAGAGCAGTGCTTTGGAAAATATGAGGCGACGCCGAGAAACGGAAAAGAGTTCCATGAGGCGAAAAAGGATATGGCAAGCAGATTCGAAACAGGGGAGTCCATGCTTCAGCTTGCGCAAAGAATCTACAATCTTATTGATGACATTAAGGCGGAGGATAAGATATATATCCTCGTTGCACACAATGGAATCGTTAGGATGGTCGAGTCATATTTCAGAGAGATGAACAACGAGGAATTCTCAGCTTTCGGGATTGATAACTGCGTTGTGAAGAGATACGATTTTAAATAGGGGAACCGGGGAATATAGGAAAAGGATGTTTGGCAGTTGTGACTGAAAAAATAGAATACAAACTGATAAGAAGCAGCAGAAGAACCATTGGTTTGGAAATAAGACCGGGTGGAGAGCTGATCGTGCGGGCACCGCACAGAGCTTCAATCCGTGAGATAGAAAAGATTATCCTTGAAAAGAAAGACTGGATTATTAAGCATCAGCTTTTGGCGGCAAAAAAGGCAGGGGAGCGGGAGGAGATGCTTTCTACACTTGAGCCTTTTACCTTTGAAGAGATTCAGGAATTGGCGGATAAAATGCAGGCCGAGTTTCCGCCCAGAGTAAGAGAATATGCTGACAAGATCGGCGTAAGATACGGACGGATTACTATAAGGATCCAAAAGACAAGGTGGGGAAGCTGCTCGTCAAAGGGGAATCTTAATTTCAACTGTCTTTTAATACTCTCTCCAAAAGAGGTACAGGACTATATTATTGTCCACGAACTTTGCCACAGGATAGAGATGAACCACTCGGCGCGCTTTTGGCAGCTTGTGGAAAACTATATGCCGGATTATAAGAAATGCGAAAAGTGGCTTAAAACAGAGGGGCGTAAGCTGATGATGCGCGCCTTCGAAGCTTGAAAATGACACCCCGGGACGGGGTTGGGGGGTCAAAATGACACAGGGGGACGGGGTTGGGGGTTCAAAAACAAAAATGATAGGGATTCGCATATTGCTGAAATGAATTGATAGTATAATATGAAATTTAGTTTTATTATTAAATGGAAATGAAGAGAAATAATGCTCTTTTGTGAAAGGAAATAATAAAATGAGAGACAAGATGGACCTGACGGTAGGGAGTCCATTTAAAAAAATAGTCATTTTTATGCTTCCGGTTCTTATCGGCAATATTTTCCAGCAGATGTATTCCCTTGCGGATACCATAATCGTCGGAAGGACGCTCGGGGCTGATGCCCTTGCTGCTGTCGGCTCTACCAATAGCATTCATTTTGTTATTTTCAGCTTTATGTCCGGGCTATCAAGCGGCGTGACAATCCTTACGTCACAGTTTATAGGGGCGGGGGACAGAAAAAAGGCAAAGAAAAGCGTGGCTATGGTCTATATAATCGGGCTGGCCATGGCTGCAATCTGTACAATTCTCGGAACGGTATTTTTAAAAGAACTTTTTGTTATATTAAATATTCCGGATCGTCTTTATGAGGATGCCTATATCTATCAGTTTATCTGTATTGCGGGATTTGTCGGAATCCTTCTTTACAATATGGTATCCAGTCTTCTTCGAGCTGTCGGGGACAGCATTACACCTCTTGTTTTTTTGATAATTGCATCCGTCCTGAATATAGGACTTGATTTTTTACTTATTCTTAAATTTCATATGGGAGTTGCGGGGGCGGCTTATGCGACTGTAATATCTCAATCGATTTCCGGAATAACTTGTATGGTCTACAGTATAAAGCGTTATGAAATTTTTAGGCTTAGGCTGCCTGATTTCAAGGTAGAGAAAGGTTTTCTTCGGGATCATATAAAAACCGGACTTCCAATCTCAATCCAAAACTCTATAACGGGTATCGGAGTTATGTTTTTCCAGAGCGCTCTTAATGATATTAGCCCTGAGGCAATAGCGGCATATACCGCATGCAGTAAGATTGACGCATTTACGGTTTCGCCGATGTTTGCCATAGCGACCGCTCTTGTAACCTTTACCGCGCAAAACTATGGAGCCGGTAAAGACGACAGGATCAGAGAAGGCGTTAAAATGTCTCTGATAGCGGAGGCTTTGTTCAGTATTATAAGCGGAGCTGTGCTTATAGTATCCTGCAGATGGCTCGTTTCTCTGTTTGTGGGAAAAGAGGAATTTGAAATCCTTAGGCTTGCGAAAATATACATGACAATCGAGTCATTGTTTTTATGGAGCGCGGCGGTACTTTTTGTTTTCAGGGCAGCGGTTCAGGGTATCGGAGTTACAAAGATACCCATGATAGGCGGGGCACTTGAGCTTGCTATGAGAATAACGGCGGCGGTTGCAGTCAGTAAGATATTCGGATTTACCGGTCTTTCTACGGCGACGCCCATGGCATGGGTGGCAGCAGGCGCTATTAACGTAATCTATTATTTTTATAAGAGTAAAAAGAATTTTGGAATAAAAAAGCTGACGGAGGTTTAGGCACTATGGAAGGGTACAAGAATTTTGAAGTTTCGGCATACGCATGGGCTTATTACTTGAACGATGCGGATGAAGAAAAGCTTAAGGCAGATTTGGACAGGGCTTTGCAAAAAGCACCTATCGCAAAAATCTATGTCGAAAATCACAGAGGCAGAGCGGATGTTCCGATAGAAAAACTTCGCCTTGCCAAAAAGGTATTTGAAGCAAAAGGAGTAAGGACTGCGGGCGGAATAACAGCAACAGTTTTAGAGGGCGAGAGAAAACCATCGGTTATGGATGTCTTTTGCTATACCGAAAAGGCCCACAGAGATAAGTTTTTAAATATCGTAAGAGATCTTTCCGAGGTCTTTGACGAGATAATTCTTGATGATTATTTCTTTACATCCTGCAGGTGCGAGAAATGTATACAGGCTAAGGGAAAGATGACCTGGGCGCAGTACCGTACAAAGCTGATGACCGATTTTTCAAAGGAAATCGTCTCTCTTGCGCACAGCATTAACCCGAATTTAAAGTTTGTCATCAAGTATCCCAACTGGTACGAGAGTTTTGCTGAAAACGGATATTGCCCCGGAACTCAGAAAGATATTTTTGACGGTATCTTTACGGGAACCGAGAGCAGATCTCCTTATTGGTCACAGCAGCATTTACAGTCCTACATGTCCTTTTCGAATATAAGACTTCTTGAGAATACTGCGCCCGGAAGAAACGGCGGCGGCTGGATCGATCCGGGCGGATCTGCCGATAATTCCAGCGTCTTTATGAGACAGGCTGACCTTACTTTGTACGCAAAGGGTAAGGAACTGATGCTTTTTAACTATGAGTGGATGATAGACAGCCCGCTTCTTTCATATCTTGGCCAGTATCTAAGACGTACGGATGCAGTCTGCGGAAAGCTTGGAACGCCTGCAGGCGTAAAGGCGTATGAACCTTACGACGGGGAAGGAGAGGATCAGCTTTACAATTATCTTGGTATGATGGGAATACCGATCGATCCTGTGAGGGATTTTGATTTTGATGCTCCCCTTATGTTCCTTGCGGCAAATGCGCTTTACGATTCCGATATTTACGAGAAACTTGAAAAGTACGTAAGAGCGGGCGGAAATGCCGTGATCACAGCAGGTTTCTTTAAGGGCGTTTTAGACAAGGGAATAAAAGATATGACATCTGTCAGAACGACGGACAGACATATCAGCGGATCGGAGTTTGTGATAGGAAACAGAAACTTTAATGTTTCGTTTACCGCTTCATGCGCTGAAAAGATCGGATTTGAGGCTCTTAATTACAAGACCAATGCTACCTGGACGGATATTTTTGTGCAGGCGGGAGAGGATAATTATCCTGTTCTTACAGAGGACCAGTACGGAAAGGGAAGGCTTTTTATACTTAACGTTCCCGAGAATTTCGCGGATCTTTATAAGCTCCCCGCACAGGTAAGAGAGACTATTGCAAAGCATATGACTATGGGGCTTTCCGCATATCTCGGAACAGATGAGGCCTTTGCAATCGCGGATAAGGGAAGCAGAGGAAGCGGAAGAGTAAGCCTTCTTTCATACGACAACGGAGTATACGGAATCGTTAACTATGAGGAGAGGGCTGTAAATGCAAGGCTTATCGTCAGAGGAGATATGTACGGAGACGACGAAACTATGTGGTACGGAGATCAGGCTGATGTAAAGCCAGGAAGCTTCGGAGAAGTCGGAACGCTGAGTAAGACCGACGAAACAGCAAGGCGCCCTGTGGCGGCAGTTGATATCGAAAGCGGTCAGGAGTATAGGCAGGTAATGAATCTGCCGAAGCCCGCATGGCGCCACGACAGCGCGTCCATTATCCCCGAGCCCTTGGAGTACGCCATAAATGTACCCGTTGCTCCCGGCGCTATAAAGTTTGTAACCGTGAAGTTTTAGGCTTGCCCAAAATGACACAGGGGGACGGGGTTGGGGGTTCATTTTCAGAATATTCTGAAAATGAACCTCCAACCCCGTCCCCCTGTGTCATTAAGGTTATGTTAAGGTAAGATTAAGGAGTTTCCATTTTATGGAAACTCCTTTTGCGCTATTATGGGTATTGTAAAACGAAACGTGTGAAAGCTTTATGAATAAAAGAGGAAAAGAAAATGCCGGAACTTATAGAAATCTCGGATATGTCTAAGATATACAATCCCGGGGAAAATGAAGTAAAAGCCCTAGGTCATATATCTTTGAAAATAGGAGAGAAGGAATTTGTGGCCATAATCGGGCAATCGGGCTCGGGAAAATCCACCCTTATGAATATGCTTGGGTGCCTTGATGTGCCGACTTCGGGAACGTACCTGCTTCACGGTAAGGACGTTGCCGAGATGCTCGATGATGAGCTTTCGGATATCAGAAACAAAGAGATAGGTTTTATTTTCCAGGGGTTCAATCTGATACCGTCGCTGACGGCGCTGGAAAATGTGGAGCTTCCGCTTATATACAGACGGGTTCCGAAGGCAAAGAGGTTAGAACTTGCCAAAGAAGCTCTTAAAAAGGTGGGACTGGAAAATAGAATGACTCACAAGCCGTCCCAGATGAGCGGAGGACAGCAGCAGAGAGTCGCTATCGCGAGGGCAATAGCCCAGGCGCCGCCCATCATACTTGCGGATGAACCTACCGGAAATCTTGATTCAAAGTCCAGCGCGGAGATACTTGAGATCCTTAAAAAGCTGCATGACGAAGGGCGTACGGTCATTATAATCACCCATGACCCGACTATTGCGGCAAAGGCTGAAAGGATCATTCACATTATGGACGGCGAGATATATAAGGATGAAGTCTCTGGGGGGGGAAAGAGCGAAGAAGATATAAGGGAAGAGCTTGCAAGAGCACAGGAAGAAGCAAAAGGAGAATAAAATGTCTGTTAAGAGTAGAAAAAAGGAATCGGATATTAATCTTAGTTCACAGGAAAAACTTGAGATCAAAAGAAAAAAGAAAAAGAAGAAAACAGCGCTTATAATCGTTTTTTCAATCCTAACGGTAATACTTATCTTTATCGTAATAATCGTAATCGGAGCAAGAAGGGCGATGAAGTCCATGATGGGCGGCACTGTTACGCTTGAATCCGTATCAAGAGGAGAGCTTATCAGCGATGTAACAATCTCCGGTAATGTGGAGAGCGAAAAGACGATACATTACACCGCTCCCGATGCAATCCTTATAGACGATATCAAGGGAAGCGGAAGCTTTGTGAAAAAAGGAGAACCCATCTTACTTTTTGACGAAGACTCTTTCAATACCTCGCTCCGTCTTGCCCTTCTTAAGTCACAATCATCAGAGAGTTCATACGAAGGATCGGTTGCAAGAAACAAGGACAACGAAAACAAGTATTACGAGGCGGCAGGCAGATATAAGAAGTATACCCAGCTTGTTAACGACCAGCAGGCGGTTGTAGACCAGCTCGAAAAGGATGTTACCGACGCATCAGCCCACTGGACGGCTGCTTTGAATACCCAGCTTTCTATTTCAAACAATGAGCTTTCGGATTATCAGTTTAAGAATAAAGAAATGTACTCAAAGGTTACGGCTTTTATGTATACCCCCACGGCGGAAGAGACCGAATGGCTTAAAAACTACGAGGATTATGTATATAAAAAGCAGGCCGAGATATCAAATATAAGCCGTCAGATACAGGAACAGAGCTCCTCCGCCGCAGCCTATGATAACCAGAAAAAAGTTTCGGAAGCAAACGCGCTTCTTGCGGAGTATAAGGCCGAAAAAAACGCTGCAGAGTCAGAGATGAAATCCTACAAAGCTTCCATTGCAAGCGAGTATGATAAAAAATCTCTTGAGATATCGGGGGAAATGCAGAGCATTCAAAACGAGAATTATTACGATTCCATAGAGATGTTCTCCGAGGGACTTATCGCTCCCTTTGACGGCGTAGTGACTTCTGCCGCTTACACAAAGGATGACACAACAGTTGCGGGAACTCCTCTTGTTACCTTCTCAAGCCTTGATGATGTTCATGTAACCATTGGTGTTACAAAGACAGACCTTGAAAACTTAAAAGAAGGACAGAAGGCCAAGATAAAAATACTCGGAAATACCTACAACGGTGAGGTTAAGTCCATCAATCATATGGTCACACAGACAGGTAACTCTTCGCTTGTTATGGTTACAGTTTCTATTGACGATCCCGATGATAATATCTATCTCGGTATTGATGCAAAGTGTACCATAACTCTGGCAACCCTTTCTGGCTGCATAAGGATTCCGGTTGAAAGCGTAAATATAGACAACACCGGAGAGTTTGTATACACTATGGATCCCAAAACGATGATCGTTGGAAAAAAGTACGTAGAAACCGGCGTATCGGGAGACTTTTATATTGAAATAAAGTCGGGACTTGAAGAGGGGGACCTTATTATAAGCACATATACCGGAACCATAACGGAAGGAATGCCCGCAATGGTTTCTCCTGAGAGCGTGTCACTTTTAACAGCAGGTAACTGATATGAGTCAGCTTTGGGAATATTTGAAAATTTCACTGAAAAGTATTAGGGATAACAAGATGCGCTCGCTGCTTACGATGCTCGGTATCATAATCGGCATCGGGTCGGTCATTATGATCGTGTCTGTGGGAAACGGGGTTAAGAATTCCGTATCGGGACAGTTAAACAATGCCTTCAGCGGCCAGACATACATTATGGCGGGAAATCTTTTGGGGGAGATTTCCCCGGAGGCTTTCTTTAACCGCGGTGATGTGGACAGCGCAAAGGAAAAGATAGATCATATCGCATCTCTTTCCATGGAGGTAGCGGGTTATGGAACTTCCTTGTCAAAAAAAGGGGAGTTTGTAACATACTACAATGCCGTTACTCCTGATTACATTATCGCAAACCCAAAACCTTTTGTATCGGGAAGATACTTTACCGAGGAAGAATACGATTCCGAGAAAAAAGTTTGTGTTCTTTCGCAAAGCAGCGCCAAGAATCTTTTTGGACATACGGATGTTGTGGGGCAGACCTTCACTTTTGAAATTGAGGGCCAAAGCTGCGATCTTGAAGTCGTCGGCGTAAAGGGAAAGTCCGATTCCGAATTGTACGAAATGATTTATGTGGAGGATGATGTGGAATTTGATATGCCATTTTCTACTTACTGCGCGATCACAGGAAGAGAAGGTACTGTTTTTGAACAGATTCTTTTTAAACCCGATTCTGCGGAGGAAGCTGAAGGCGTCATAAAAAAGATCATCAGCTTTCTCGAAGCGAGAAAGAAGCTGATAGGACAAAAGAAGATATCATACATATCCTTCACATCTTACATGGAAAGCATAATGAAGGTTATAAACTATATCACGATCTTTATTTCTTTCGTTGCAGCCATATCCCTTATGGTAGGCGGAATCGGAGTTATGAACATTATGCTGGTATCCGTTACGGAAAGAACAAGGGAAATCGGAATCAGGAAATCTCTCGGAGCAAGGACATCATCCATTATGCTACAGTTTCTTGCGGAGGCGGGAGTACTTACGAGTATAGGAGGGCTTTTGGGAATCCTCTTCGGATATCTCGGGGGAGAGCTTATCTGTTTGATCATGAGTAAGTTTATAGGCATAAGTGTTGTGGCGATGATCACCCCTCAGGTTGTAATCGCGGTAACTTTTTTTTCGGCAGCTATCGGCATCTTCTTCGGAATTTACCCCGCAAAAAAGGCGGCAAAGCTTAATCCGATAGAAGCCCTCAGGCAGGAGTAAACAATGGGTATTTTTCTTGATTACTGGAAAATGGCATTTTTTAATGTCAGATCCAACAAAGTACGGGCGTTCCTTACTATGCTTGGAATCATCATAGGCATATCAAGCGTTGTAACGATCATGTCAATCGGAAAGGGAATGAGCAATTTCATATCAGGTTCACTCAGCTCACTGGCAGGGGCTTACTATGAGATCTATACGTACGAAGGAAAGCCTATGAACCGGCGGATACTCGATAATCTCGTCTCAAAGTATGATGAGAACACAGGCTACACGGAAGTTCTCACCGCCAATGCTACGGCTAAAGGAAAAAAAGAGGAACTGGGGATCAGAATAACCAGCGGTGCGCCCGGACTGGAGCTTAAAAACTCTGCGGAGATTGTTTCGGGCAGATACTTTAATGAAGCGGAATATGAGATGGCAAAAGAGGTCTGCATCATCGACGAGAATACTGCCGCAGGGCTTTTTGGAAGTACGGACGCTATCGGTAAAAATATACCTCTTGACATAATCGGAAGAGAAGTTGACGTTAAGGTGATCGGAGTCAGAAAATCCGCCTCGGGCCTGTCCGCTTTATTGTTTGGAGGAAATACTTATTCCCTTGAGATGCCCTCAACTGTTCTCTACACCCTTTTCGGAATGGATTCAGACGCCATATATGATGCCATGGTTTTTGTGGACAAACCGGAAAACGCACCGCAGATGTCTGCAAAGGGCAAGATATATGTGGCGGCAGCCCTTAATGAGAGAGGGGAAGAAAAGGTAAGAACGTACGAACTAAACTCTGGAGTGTCCCAGTTTTCAAGTATAATGACGGGCATTACCGTATTTATAATGCTTGTAGCAGGTATTTCGCTTTTTGTGGGCGGTGTCGGAGTTATGAATATAATGCTGGTTTCCGTATCAGAAAGAACAAGGGAGATCGGAATCAGAAAATCCCTTGGCGCCGGAACAAAAGCAATCCTCTGGCAGTTTCTTATAGAGGCGGGACTGATCTCTTTAACGGGCGGCGTTATAGGGATAATCAGCGGATATGTTTTTTCGCTTCTTATCAGCCTTATTGCAAAAAGCGCGGCAAATGTGTCGGTATTACCAGACTTTAACATAGCGCTGATACTTATCTCCGCCCTCTTTTCCATGGGAATCGGAATATTTTTCGGATACTACCCCGCAAAGAAGGCTGCGAAGATGACTCCGATAGAAGCACTCCGGTCATAAAAAACAGATTTAAATATATAGAAAATATGATATACTAACCATAAGTTCGTTTAGTTAAAAAGCGGACTTCCATTAAAGGAAGGTTTTAAAATGGACAACAACACAATATACGAGCAGCAGACCGCTATGGCACAGCCTGAGCAGCAGGTAGTTCATACGCAGAGCGTTTATAACGGATCCGGGCAGGTTTTTACTCCCGAGGTTAAATGCCCCGGCAAGGAGATCAGCGGACTGGTATTCGGAATCAACGCACTTGTTTGGGGAATACTTGCACTTATCCTTGCATGGATCCCTTTTTACGGACTGTTTTTCGGAGGTATCTACGGGGCTTTCGGAATAGTATTTGCGATAGTCACCTTTGTGCTTTCCAATAAGGTTTTCGAGCAGGCAACCGTTATTACCAACAAGATCAAAAACGGAAAGAAGCTTGCAAAAGCGGGCCTTATCATTTCCATTATAGCTGTGTGTCTTTCAATCGCTTTCACGGTTCTTTGGATCACGCTCTTTATTTCTTTAAGCGGATACAGCGGAAACGATTTCTTCGATGCATTTAGAAATACTCCTATCGATGAAATCTTAAACGATGTAAGATATTATTGATTTTTCAGGGAGAGAAGATGAACTTTATTAGTCTGATTCCCGGCGTTTTTATCGTCATTTTAATAATCGTGGGAGCGATTGTCATAGTTAAAGTGGTATCTAAGGTTGCGGGGGCGGCGAAAAGCGTCGCCTCCACAATTTCTGATGTTGCGGAGCTTGCCAAAGCGGTCAAGGATTCCGGAGTTACGAAGGCGGATGTTTACGAACAGCCGCCCAAATCTGTTTCCGGAGTTACGGGTATAATCCTTCCGGCCATCACAAGGGATTTCCCGGAGTTTGACTATGACGAGGCAAAGGCCAGGGCGGAAGCTGTGCTTACTTCTTATCTTCAGGCTGTGGCTTCAAAGGACAAGACTCTCTTAACCGAAGGTTATGACGAACTGAAAAACAAGCTGGAAAACAAGATCCGGGATCTTTTAAACAAAAATCAGACCGAGTTTTTTGACAATATCAAAATTCACAGGACTGAGATAAACAGTTATAACAAATCAAAGGGAAGGTGCATTATCACTTTCCAGACGGCGGTGGAGTACATCCATTACCTTAAAGACGAAAACGGTAATAAAATCGCCGGAGATGAGCAGATAAGAGAGCAGAGCAAGTACAATATAGATATGATCTATGTTCAAAACAGAGACGAGGGAGATAACAACTACCAGGCCGGAATGGGCCTTAACTGCCCCAATTGCGGAGCTCCCCTGGGTATGCTCGGCGCAAAGAAATGTTCCTACTGCGGAACACCTATTGTAGAATTGAATATAAAATCCTGGAATTTCAGTGATGTTAAAGAAATGTCCTGATACCGAAGTACGGGGGTGCTTGACAGTCAATCATGAAAAATAGTAAAATTGATTAAATATATGGATGATGATTTCGAGCACCCGCTCTTTTTGGTGCCAGAGGGATAATATGGCGAATATTCTGGTTATCAGAGAGGATAAGAAGTATCTTACTACTTCTCTCCTCGACCATATAAAAAACTATGGTCACAATATAATAGAGATAGAGCCTGAAATTAAAGCAATCAGCTCGGTTACGGACAACCTCGATATCTGTATGTTGATCGTGGAGTCCTCTATGAGCGAGAAATCCCAGGCTCTGGTGTTCCTGCGAGATATGACTATTGAGAACGATATCCCGCTTTTTTTGCTGGGCTATCCCATCGATATAGAGGGAATTCGAAGTATTATCAGTACCTCGGCTATTGAAGAAGAGTTTTTAAGACCCTTTGACGTAAAAGAGATAGCGGCGCATATCGACGAGTTTTTGGAGCGCAAGAGCAATATTATCAAAAAGAAAATACTTGTGGTTGACGATTCGGGCGTAATGCTCAGAAATGTCAAGAATCTGCTTGGAGACAAGTATCAGGTTATTCTTGCAAATTCCGGCGCCATGGCTGTTAAGTACTTAAGCCTCGATAAGCCGGATCTTGTACTTCTCGATTACGAGATGCCTATAATCAACGGAAAACAGGTTCTTGAGATTGTACGTACCGAACAGGATTTTGCCGGAGTTCCGGTTATCTTCCTGACAGGTAAAAACGATCGTAATACCATAATGGATGTTATGGGGCTTAAACCCGACGGATATCTGCTTAAGTCGATGTCCTCGGAAGCCTTTGTACAGGCGATTGATGAATTTTTCGAGAAAAAGAGAATCCTCGGATAAAATATTTTGCAAAGAGGCAGTTACTGTTCGATTATATCTGAATAGTAGCTGCCTGTTTAGGTCTAAAGGAGGGACTTATGAGATTAAGTTTAATGCTTCGGGAGCTTGAAGCGAAAATAGTATGCGGAGAACAGGACCCTGACGTTTCGGCTCTTGTTTACGATTCAAGGAAAGTAACTGAAGGAGCCTGTTTTGTATGTATAAAGGGTGCTAAATTCGACGGACATGATGCCGCTTTTGACTGCGTAAAAAACGGAGCAAAGGTTATAGTGGCAGAGCGCGAGATCGAAGAAGTAAAGGCATCCGGCGCAACCCTTGTTATCGTAAATGATACGAGATACGCTCTTGCTTTTATGAGCGCAGCATGGTTCGGACATCCCGCTTCGAAGCTTACCACTATCGGAATTACCGGAACAAAAGGAAAGACAACAACCACCTGCCTTGTTAAAAACGTACTTGAACATGCAGGCAGAAAAGTCGGACTTATCGGAACAATAGAGACCATAATCGGCGATGAGCATATCCCTGCCAAAAACACAACTCCGGAGTCTTATATTTTGCAGGAAACCTTCGCTAAGATGGTAGAGGCAGGCCTTGACAGCGTTGTAATGGAGGTATCAAGCCAGGCTCTTATGCAGCACAGATGCCAGGGATTTGTTTATGATATCGGAGTATTTACAAACCTTTCGCCCGACCATATCGGACCCGATGAACATTCAAGCCTTGATGAATACATTGACTGCAAGGCTATGCTTTTTAAGCAGTGTAAAGTGGGAATCGCAAATCTCGACGACGAACATTTTGACAGGATAGTTTCGGGCCATACCTGCAGCCTCGAGACCTTCGGTCTTTCCGAAAAGTGCGATCTTCGCGCTACGGATATAAACCTTGTTAAGACAGCGGGAAGGCTTGGAGTTACTTTTAAGACAGGCGGCAGCCTGAAGATGGATGTAGAAATCTTAGCCCCCGGAAGATTCAGCGTATATAACGCCCTTTGCGCCATCGCAATCTGCAGACATTTCGATATATCGAAAGAGGACATACAGGAAGCCCTTTTAAAGACGCAGGTTAAAGGAAGGATCGAGAAGGTTAAGGTATCCGACGGTTATACGGTTCTTATCGATTACGCTCACAACGCTATGGCTCTTGAGAGTATTTTAAAGACTTTAAAGGAGTACGATCCCGGAAGGCTCATCTGCCTTTTTGGATGCGGCGGAAACAGAGCAAAGTCAAGGCGTTTTGAAATGGGAGAGGTAAGCGGCCACCTTGCCGATTTTACCATTATCACATCCGATAACCCGAGGTTTGAAGAGCCCCTTGATATCATCGCTGACATCAAGACCGGCATTTCGAAAACGGATGGCAAATATATTGAGATCCCCGACAGGAAAGAGGCTATAAGATACGCTCTTAAGAATGCAAAGCACGGGGATATCATCGTCCTTGCAGGAAAAGGCCACGAGGACTATCAGGAGATAAAGGGCGTAAAGTATCCGATGGATGAGAGAGTACTTATCTCCGAAATCATTAAAGAAGAGAATCTTTAAAGATTAAAGAAACTTACGAAGGATTTTTGATGTACAGATATGCTGATGTAATAATTGATATATCGCTTGATAAGCTGGACAGGCCTTTTTCCTATCGTATTCCGGATAAGCTTATGGGATGTCTGGAGGTAGGGATGAGAGTACTCGTTCCCTTCGGACAGGGTAATACCGTAAGAAAGGGTTATTGCATCGCCCTTAGCGAGGATACAGCCTATGACCCATCAAGGGTTAAAGAAATCATAGATATCGCAAAGGATGCGGTTTCAGCAACGGAAAGACAGTTCCTGCTTGCGGCTTTCATCAGAAAAAACTACGGCGGAACTATGAGCCAGGCTCTTAAGGTTGTTCTTCCCGCAAAGACAAAGGTTAAAAAGCTGGTTTTTAGGGAAGTGGAGAGGCTGATGGAGAGAAACGAACTTATCTCTCTTAAAGGTGAGGCCTTAAGAAAGCACCAGACCGCCAAGGTTAAGCTGCTCGATGCTCTTTTGGAGGAAGAGACCATCCCCTACGAATGGATAACGGGAAAGCTTGGAGTCTCGGGAACGACTATATCCTCCCTTGAAAAAGCCGGAGCTATTAAGATAAATACAGTTACGCAGTACCGTAATCCCGTTAAACTCGGTGAGGTTTCGGAGGATCGAAAGCATCTAAGCTCTGAGCAGCAGTTTATCGTAGATGAGGTGGAAAAGGACTTTGAATCCGGAAAGCCGGGAAAGTATCTTATACACGGAATAACCGGAAGCGGAAAGACCGAAGTCTATATGTCCCTTATCGAGAATGTGGTAAAGAGGGGAAAACAGGCTATTTTTCTGATCCCTGAAATTGCCCTTACTTACCAGACGCTTCTTCGTTTTTACAAAAGATTCGGAAACAGAGTCAGCGTTATGAACTCGACCCTTTCACCCGGAGAAAAGTATGACCAGTGCATGAGGGCCGCATCCGGCGAGATAGATATTGTTATCGGGCCTAGGTCGGCGCTTTTTGTTCCCTTTAAAAACCTGGGCATGATCGTAATGGACGAGGAGCACGAAAGCAGCTATAAATCAGAGCTTACCCCCAAGTATCATGCGCTTGGAGTAGCTAAATATCTGGCTGAAAGCTCCGGAGCCGCGCTTGTACTCGGGTCTGCGACTCCTTCTCTTGAGAGCTACCGTATGACTAAAGACGGAAGCATGAGGCTCTTTAAACTTACGGAGCGTCTTACGGGAGGAAGTCTTCCGAATGTAACCGTTGTTGATATGAGAAGCGAGCTTGACGCCGGAAACAAGTCTGTTTTTTCAAGAAAGCTAAGAAGCCTTTTACAGGATCGGATAACCAAAGGTGAGCAGAGTATGCTCTTTATAAACCGTCGCGGGTATTCCGGATTTATTTCCTGCAGATCTTGCGGAGAGGTTATCAAATGCCCTCACTGCGATGTGTCTTTGTCGGAGCATAAAGGCGGAAGGCTTGTTTGTCATTACTGTGGATATGAGATAAGAAAACCTTCCCTCTGCCCCAATTGCGGCTCTAAGTATATAGCCGGATTTAAAGCGGGAACGGAACAGATAGAAGAGCTTTTACAAAAAGAGTTCCCGGGGGTAAAGACCCTTAGGATGGATGCGGATACCACAAGTACAAAGGAATCTTACGAGAAGATCCTTTCGGCCTTCGCAAACGAAGAGGCACAGATCCTTGTGGGAACCCAGATGATAGTTAAGGGTCATGACTTTCCGAAGGTTACTCTTGTGGGAGTAATCGCCGCGGATATGAGTTTGCAGAGCGCATCTTTCAGAAGCGCCGAGAGAACTTTCCAGCTTCTTACCCAGGCTGTGGGAAGAGCGGGAAGAGGCGAAAAGCCCGGGGAGGCTATTATCCAGACTTACAAGCCGGAGCATTACGCTATAGGCTTTGCAAAATATCAGGACTATGAAGGATTTTACGACGAGGAGATAGCTTACAGAAGGATGTTGGGCTATCCCCCGGAGGCGCATATGCTGGCAGTTATGGTTATGGGGCCCTCGGAGGAGGAAACGGGAAAAGTAGCCGGCAGGATTGCGGATAACGCGCGTTCTTTCAGTACCGAGGCCCGGGCAGAAAAAGGGCAGGAGATCGTCGTCCTTGGCCCTGCAAGCGCCGTTATCGGGCGTATTAAGGATTTATATCGTTTTGCATTATACATAAAAGCCGAAAGGTATGATATACTTGTAGAGGTTAAGGATTTTCTTGAGAAATATTTAAAAGACAATCCTCCCGGAAGAGAATTTATACAATTCGATTTTGATCCCGTAAACATGATTTAAAGGAGTATTTATATATGGCAATAAGAAATATTCGGGAGTTTGGCGATCCCGTACTTAATAAGGTTTGTAAAGAGGTTACGGAGGTAACCCCGAGGATCAGAGAGCTTATCGAGGATATGCTCGATACTATGTATGCCGCAAACGGTGTCGGACTTGCGGCGCCCCAGGTTGGTATCTTAAAGAGGATAGTTGTTATCGATACAACGGGCGAAGATCCCCATATTCTTATAAATCCCAAGATCATCTATACAGAGGGCGAGCAGTGCGGCTCCGAAGGATGCTTGTCTCTTCCCGGAAAGGCCGGAAATGTCACAAGACCTATGAAGGTTAAGTGCACAGCCTACGATGTTGAGATGAACGAATTTACCTTAGAGGGAGAGGGCCTTCTTGCGAGAGCCATCTGCCATGAATGCGATCACCTTGACGGACACCTCTACACCGAGAAGGTTGAAGGCGATGTATACGAGACAAGATACGAGGAGACAGAGGACTGATGAAGATAGTCTTTATGGGAACTCCGGACTTCGCAGCCGGAGCCTTAAAAGCAATTATAGAAGCGGGACATGAAGTGACTCTTGTTGTTACCCAGCCCGACAGAGCCAAGGGAAGAAGCGATAAGCTTATACCTTCCCCGGTTAAAGAGGTTGCCCTTGAACACAATATCCCCGTATTTCAGCCTCTTAAGATAAAGACTCCCGAAGCCGTGGCCGAGCTTAGAAAGTACGATGCCGATATCTTTATCGTAGCGGCTTTCGGACAGATCATCTCGCAGGAGATCCTTGATATGCCAAGGTACGGATGCGTTAACATACATGCATCTATACTGCCGAAATACAGAGGGGCATCACCTATTCAGCGAGTTATCTTAGACGGCGAGAAAAAGACCGGTGTTACGATCATGCAGATGGATGCGGGCATCGATACCGGCGATATGCTTTATAAGGTAGAGACCGAGATTTCTGACGAAGATACTTTTGAAACTTTACATGACAGGCTGACAGGTATTGGAGCCGAAGCTATAGTTGAGACTCTGCCTTTGATAGAAAGCGGCGAACTTGTCCCCGAAAAGCAGGATGATTCCCAAAGCTGCTATGCAAAGCTTATTAAAAAAGAGATGGGAAAGATCGATTTTAATAAGAGCGCGGCGGAAGTATCAAGGCTTGTAAGGGGCATGAACCCCTGGCCCAGCGCTTATACCTTCCTTTCCGGAAAGCAGATGAAGGTCTGGAGGGTTTCTGTGCTGCCACAGACAGATGAAAATAAGGGTAAAGCTGTGCCCGGTGAGATCGTTGAACTTACAAAGGATGGCATTACCGTTAAATGCGGCGAGGGATCTGTTAAGATCCTGGAGCTTCAGCTTGAAGGAAAAAAGCGCATGGCGGCAAAAGACTTTTTACTTGGGGCTAAACCCGAAGTCGGAAGCATACTTGGATAAATAAATGGAACAGACAAGAGAAATAGTTTTAGACGGGCTCCTTACTTTCGAGAAGGAGCTTAGTTTTTCCAATAAACTTATAGGAAATATATTAGATAAATATGATTATTTAGAGGCGCGTGACAAGGCATTTATCAAGCGCCTTTTTGAGGGCTGCATTGAAAGACAGATAGAGCTTGACCACTATATCGGCTCTTTTTCGTCAGTGCCTGTTAAGAAACTAAAACCCCTTATCCGAAACCTTTTAAGAATGGGAGTTTATCAGATACTTTTTATGGATAATATCCCCGACAGAGCGGCGATAAACGAGGCTGTAGGCCTTGCCAAAAAGAGAGGATTTTCAAAGCTTTCCGGATTTGTAAACGCCATCCTTCGAAAGATTTCTTCCGAAAAGGATAATCTTAAGCTCCCTGATAAAGAGGGGGACCCCTTAAAGTATTTATCCGTAAAGTACTCCGTTCCCGAATGGATCTGCGAAAAGTGGGAAAAGGAATACGGCTTTGAAAAAGCGGAGAGTATCCTTTCGGCCCTTTTGGATATAAAACCCGTTTCCATCAGATTTAAAAGTACTCTTACCGGTAAAGAGATATCAGAGGCGGTTAAGAATATAGAAAATACCGGGGCTAAGCTTACGAAAGACAGTAGGCTCCCCTACTTATACACCGCCGAGCATACAGAGCGCATCAGTGCCCTGCCGGGGTTTGAGGAAGGTATTTTCGCAATTCAGGATATAAGCTCCTGCCTTGCGATAGAGGCTCTTGATATAAAAGAAGGAGACTTCGTATACGATGCCTGCGCAGCTCCCGGAGGAAAGAGCATTTTGGCCTCCGAAAAGTGCGGAAAGAGCGGAAAAGTCTTATCAAACGATGTAAGCGAAGAAAAGGTTTCGCTTATTTTGGAAAACGCCGAAAGGATGAAGGCTAAAAACCTTACCGCGAGAGTATTTGACGCTACTTTATTTGATGCGGAAAAAGAAGGTAAAGCCGATAAACTGATCCTTGACGTTCCCTGCAGCGGACTGGGGATACTTGGCAAAAAGAGAGATATAAAGTATAATGCCTCTCCGGATGGTTTAAAAAGTCTTAAGGACCTTCAGTGGGAAATCGTACAAAGCTCATATAAGTACTTAAAGAAGGGCGGAAGGCTTTTATACAGTACATGTACAATAAACCGTTTTGAAAATGAAGATCAGGTAGAAAGGATCTGCAAAGAACTTCCCTTTAAGATAGTTAAGGGACCGGTTCAGCTTTTCCCGGATAAGGATGGCTGCGACGGATTTTTCTACTGCGTACTTGAAAGAATATAAAGGATAATAATGGATCTACGTTCTCTTTCCTACGAAGAATTAAAGGATTCTTTGGCAGAGATGGGCGAGAAGCCCTTCAGAGCAAATCAAATATATGAATGGCTCCATAAAAAGCACATCCAGTCTATGGACGAGATGACGAATATAAGCGTGGCCCTTCGAAATAAGCTTTCCGAAAAATATGATTTTGGGCGCTTCGAGATCGTCAGAATGCAGGAGTCTAAAATAGACGGTACAAGAAAGTATCTCTTTGCTTTAGGCGACGGGAATATGATAGAAAGCGTTCTGATGCGCTATCATCACGGCAACTCCGTCTGTATATCATCCCAGGTGGGATGCAGGATGGGATGCGCCTTTTGCGCTTCGACCCTGGACGGCCTTGTAAGAAGCCTTACTCCGGGAGAGATGTTAGGGCAGATTTACGCTATCAGCTCCGACATCGGTGAGAGAATATCGAACGTAGTTGTTATGGGAAGCGGCGAGCCCATGGACAATTTTGACAATATAGTAAAGTTCATCGGTATGCTGACGGATGAAAGAGGCCTCAATATCAGCCAGAGAAACCTTACGGTTTCAACCTGCGGACTTGTAGATAGGATCAGGCAGCTTGCGGATATGCAGTTTCAGATCACTCTTGCCATATCTCTCCACGCTACCACCGATGAATCCAGAAGGCAGCTGATGCCTATTGCAAACAGATATTCCATTAAGGAAATAACGGATGCCTGTGCTTACTATTTTGAAAAGACCGGCAGACGTATCACCTTTGAATACAGTCTTGTGGGCGGCGTTAACGACTCCGAAGAGGAAGCGGAGAGGCTTTCCAAAATCGCAAAGCCCCTTCATGCGCATATTAATCTTATTCCTGTAAATCCTATCAAGGAAAGAGATTTTGTGCCTTCGAAAGACCGTAATATCAAGGCTTTCCAAAATAAACTTGAAAAAAATGGAATAAATGTTACTATTAGAAGGGAAATGGGACGGGATATCGACGGAGCCTGCGGTCAGCTAAGACGTAAAGTTATGACCGGAGACTGATATTCACACGCCATTTTTGAAACGGAGACTAAACGTGCTTACTAGCTTTTCCAGAACGGACATTGGAAAGAAAAGAAAAATTAATCAGGATTACGTGTATGCGTTTACGGAGAAGATAGGAAATCTCTCCAACCTCTTTATCGTCGCCGACGGCATGGGAGGTCATGCGGCAGGCGATTACGCATCAAGGACTGCGGTAGATGTTATGGAGCAGTTCATTGAATCCTCCTTTGAGAAGAATTCCCAGACGCTTCTCGTAAAAGCGGTTGAATCAGCCAACAGCGAAGTGTTTGCCAGAGCCGGTGCAAATAAACAGTACGAAGGCATGGGAACCACCGTTGTGGCTGCTACTTTTGTAGGCAGATTCTTACAGGCTGTCAATGTTGGAGACAGCCGTATTTATATACTCAGGGCCGGAAAGATCAGACAGATAAGCGTTGATAATTCCCTTGTTGAGGATATGATCCGAAGCGGAGGGATTACCAGAGAACAGGCCAAAAATCACCCGGATAAAAATATCATCACAAGAGCAGTCGGCGTCAAGGATTATGTTGAATGCGACGTCTACACCGAGGAGCTTACAGGCGGCGATATAATTATGCTTTGCTCCGACGGACTTACAAATATGCTTGATGACGATGAAATAGCAGCGATAATCGAGTCTTCTCCCGATTTAAAAAGCGCGGTGGAGACCCTTATTGATTCTGCGAACGAGCAGGGTGGCAAAGACAATATTTCGGTTGTGCTCGTTAAATATGAGGATTGATTTTTATGGTTAAGATAGGAATGATAATAAACGACAGATACGAGATTATAGAAAAGATCGGAACAGGCGGAATGTCCGATGTCTATAAGGCTCTTGATACAAAGCTAAACAGAAATGTTGCGGTTAAGGTTTTAAAGGCTGAATTTGGAGAAAATGAGAACTTTGTGTCCAAATTCAGAGTAGAAGCCCAGGCGGCAGCAGGCCTTATGCACTCTAATATCGTCAATGTTTACGATGTAGGAGAGGAAAACGATATCCATTACATCGTTATGGAGCTTGTAGAGGGTATCACGCTTAAAAAATATATCGAGAAAAAGGCAAGGCTTACCTACAAGGAAGCTGTTAGTATCGCTATTCAGGTCAGCCTCGGAATCGAGTCGGCCCACGCCGCAAGGATCATTCACAGAGATATCAAGCCTCAGAATATAATCATCTCAAGGGACGGAAAGGTTAAGGTTACGGACTTTGGTATCGCCAAGGCGGCTACCAGCAATACAATTACTTCCAATGTTATGGGCTCTGTTCATTACACCTCTCCCGAGCAGGCCAGAGGCGGGTACTCCGATGAAAAGAGCGATATCTATTCTCTTGGTATTACCATGTTTGAGATGCTTACGGGAAGAGTTCCTTTTAACGGAGAGACTACCGTTGCCATCGCCATAAAGCATATTCAGGAGCCGATGCCTTCGCCGAGAGAATACGTTCCCGAGATTCCCAAGTGCGTAGAGTCAATAATCTTTAAGTGCTGTGAGAAATCTCCGGACAGAAGATACCAGAGTATGGGCGACCTTATTAAGGACTTAAAGCAGGCTCTTCTTACACCGGACGTGGACTTCGTTGTCAGAGACGAGCAGGATATCTTAGGCGGAACAAGGACGGTTTCCGATGAGGATATGGCAAAGATAAAAAGTTCATCCTCCGCAAGGGTCTACGACGAGGATGACTCGCATATGATGAAGCTTGCTCCCGGCGCGACGGGAAGCCTTCCCAAAGAGGAATACTACGAAGATAATTATTCTGAGGAGAGCTACGAAAACGGTTACTCCGAGGGAGATTATTCACAGGACTATCAAAACGGAGAGTATGATACCGAAGGATACCATGAAGACGGATATGAATCCGAAGGCTACAATGACGCTTATAACGAGGTCTATAACGGTGAGAGCGGACTTGAAAACGAAGAGGATTACAATCCCAAGATGGAGAAGATAACAACCATCATTGCTATTGCGGCGGGTGTTATAATAGTCGGAATCATCATTGTTCTTGCCGTAACTCTTATCGGAAAGATGGGCTCGAAAAAGCCTGCCGGTGAGCAGCAGACTGTTACCGAAGAGAATCAGAGTCATGTTATCGGAGAGGATGAGCAGGTAACACCTACAGTAGAGATGGTTAAACTTCCCGCTATGGTAGGAAAAGATATCGACAGCGTAAGAAACGAGCTTTTTGCTCTCGGACTTACCGTTAATCCCGTTTACGAGGAGTCTTCCACCGTTGACGCGGGCCTTATAATCGAGGCGGATGGTGTCAGCGAGGGAAGCGAGGTTCAAAAAGGAACCGTTATAAATCTTAAGGTAAGCAGCGGCGTCAGCGGAATCCAGATCCCTGCTGTGGCCGGAGCTACCTACGAGTCGGCTGTAAACGCTCTTACAAAAGCCGGATTTAATGTGACCAAGGTTGAGCAGTATGATGACGAGATCGCCGAAGGTTACGTTGTGGGAGTAATCCCCGACGTGGGCTCAACCGTTCCCAAGGGAAGTACGATTCAGATAATCGTCAGCAAGGGAGTGCAGGATACAACCGTTAAGGTTCCCAATGTCGTTGGAATCCCGACGGAAGATGCTTTGGCTAAACTTATCGAGGCAGGCCTTACAGTCGGAAAGACTACTTCCGTTAATAATGATACAATTGCAAAAGATATGATCTGTGCCCAGGGCGTTACCGCCGATACATACGTTGAAAAAGGAACGGCTGTGGATCTTCAGATAAGCCTTGGACCCAAAGCGGTTACTTATAAGTATGAAGCCGAGATCGCCGCTCCGAGCGCTACCGAAGCTCCCGACTATGTTGCCGGCGTAAATGTAAGCTTTGTTGTAAAGGACGGAAACGGAAAAGCGTTTATCGAGGCCTCAACCGTAAGTTTCCCTTACAAGCCCGCTACATGCTACGGAATAACCACAGCTGAGGGAACCATCGAGTTTACTTACGATGTTACTAAGCAGACGGAGACTACCGATGCTGAGGGTAATAAGGTGATCAACACCACAACCGAGAAAAAGACATTTACAAGACCCGTTACTTTTGTACAGGAATAATGTATGCAGGTTAAAGGAAAGATCATAAAAGGGATCGGCGGTTTTTACTATGTAAAGACCGCCGAGTGCATATATGAATGTAAAGCCAGAGGCGTATTTCGAAAAGACAAGAAAAAGCCCCTGGTAGGTGACGACTGCCTTATGGAGGTTACTGATGAGGAAAAGCTTATCGGTAATGTAATAGAGCTTTACGACAGGAAAAACGAGCTGATACGTCCCGCAGTTTCAAATGTGGATCAGGCTCTTGTTATTTTCGCGGTAGCCCATCCACAGCCTCCTTTGGGACTTGTGGACCGTATGCTGATACTTTTGGAACAGCAGGGGCTTCCCTGCGCCGTTGTCTTTAATAAATCGGATCTTGACGGCGGCGGAGCAGGAGAGAACTTTAAAAGGATTTACGAGTCCGCGGGTTACAATGTATTTATCGTAAGTGCCAAAGAGAAAAAAGGACTTGACGAGCTTCGCGAATATCTGAAAGGAAAGACAACAACGGTTGCCGGGCCTTCCGGAGTCGGAAAGAGTTCTCTTATAAATCTCCTTGCGGGAAAGCAGGTAATGGAGACCGGTGAGATATCGGAAAAGATCGAAAGAGGAAAGCATACCACGAGACATTCGGAGCTTTTCTCTCTTTGGGACGACGGCGAAACCTTTATCTGCGATACCCCCGGTTTTTCAAGCCTTGAGCTTTACGTTTGCGGGATAGAGAAAGAGGACCTCTGGAAATGCTACCCGGAGTTTGTGCCCGAAGAGCCTTATTGCAGATTTGCGGGATGCGCCCATATGGCGGAGCCGGACTGCGGAGTCAAAAAGGCAGTTGAAGAGGGGCGTATAGCGAAGGAAAGATACGAAAACTATAAACTTTTGTATGAAGGTTTAAAGTCAAGAAAAAAATATTAGTTTTGTAAATTTTGTAATATCCTATAATTATTTTACAATTAATGGTACTAAGATTTAGCAAATAAACATAATTTACAATTGTGTATGGGCTATGCTATTATTTATGTCGGTAAATAGTGGTCATAGCTTATATTATGTCAACTTTTACACAACATCTTGTGTTTGCAACCAAAAGACAAGGTATTTACAATTGGAGGAGAAATCTATGAAACTCATTTACAACGTAGATGACAAAGTCAAATTCGGACCTCTCGTCATCTTCGCACTTCAGCAGCTTTTAGCTATCATGACAGCAACTCTTGTTGTTCCCATCATCATCGGAAATAACATGAGCCCCGCCGCTGCTCTTTTCGGAGCCGGTGTCGGAACACTTATCTATGTTCTCTTTACAAAGAGAAAGAGCCCCGTATTCTTAGGTTCATCATTCGCATTTTTAGGTTCTATGGCAGCAGCTTTTGCAGGCGGCGTTTCAATGAGTCTCGGATATGTAGGACTTATCCTTGGTGCCGTTTTTGCCGGACTTGTATATGTTGTTATCGCTCTTATCGTTAAGCTTGTAGGTGTTGAATGGATCAACAAGCTTATGCCCGCGGTTGTTATCGGACCTACCGTTGCAATCATCGGACTTTCACTTGCGGGAAACGCTGTAGGAGATATCCTTACCGGCGGAGTTAAGGACGTTTCCGGCGCTGCAGTTGCCAGCCCCATCGCCGCTCTTTGTGTAGGACTTGTTACTTTAGGCGTTACGATGCTTTGCTCAACCTACGGAAAGAAGACCGCAAAGCTTATTCCCTTTATCTTCGGTATCCTTGCCGGATATGCATGTGCCCTTTGCCTTACTCTTATCGGCAATGCGGCAAATATCGATGCTATTAAGCTCCTTTCCTTCGACTCTTTCAAGAAGCTTGTTGAAGGCGGCGTAGGAATCAAGACTTTCCTTGCTGTTCCCGATTTCACATTCCTTCACGCGGGATTCGGAGAGCTTAATGCTTCATATGTCGGAACCATCGCAGCAGCGTACATTCCTGTTGCATTCGTTGTATTTGCAGAGCATATCGCTGACCACAAGAACATTTCAACCATCATCGAGAAGGATCTCTTAAAGGAGCCCGGTCTTCACAGAACTCTCCTTGGAGACGGTGTCGGATCAATGGTCGGTGCATTCTTCGGCGGATGTCCCAACACCACATACGGCGAGTCAATCGGATGTGTTGCCATTACCAAGAACGCTTCCGTTTACACCATCATCACCGCAGCTTGCGGAGCGATAATCATTTCATTTATCTCTCCCTTCATTGCTTTTGTTAATTCAATTCCCAGCTGTGTAATGGGCGGTGTTTGTATGGCTCTTTACGGATTCATCGCTGTTAGCGGTCTTAAGATGATTCAGAATGTTAACCTTAACAAGAACAAGAATCTCTTCGTTGTATCCGTAATCCTTATCGCCGGTATCGGCGGACTTACACTTCACTTCGGTTCCGTTACCATTACCGAAGTTGCTTGTGCTCTTATTCTTGGTATTCTTACCAACCTGATTTTAAAGAAAGCTCCCGAAGAGGAGTAATAAAGACCATTTCAATATCTCAGTTGCTTGCGACTGAGATATTGTTTTGTGTAATGGGAGCAGAGCCTGCTCTCATTACACAAGACATAGTTAAAAGTCTAATATGAAAAAGGAAGGATATTTCTATGCCCAAACGTGAAGACATAAACAAAGTACTTATCATCGGATCAGGCCCCATCGTCATCGGACAGGCCTGTGAGTTCGATTACTCAGGTACTCAGGCCTGTAAGGCTTTAAAGAAGCTCGGTTACGAGATCGTACTTGTAAACTCAAACCCCGCTACTATTATGACAGACCCCGAGACTGCTGATGTTACATACATCGAGCCTCTTAACGTAAAGAGACTTGAACAGATTATCGCAAAAGAGCGCCCGGATGCACTTCTTCCCAACCTTGGAGGACAGTCGGGACTTAATCTTTGCGCGGAACTTAACAAAGCAGGCATCCTTGATAAGTATAATGTTAAGGTTATCGGAGTACAGGTTGATGCCATCGAGCGAGGCGAGGACCGTATAGAGTTTAAAAAGACTATGGACAGTCTCGGAATCGAGATGGCAAGATCCGAAGTAGCATATTCCGTAGAAGAAGCTTTGGGCATAGCAGAAAAGTTGGGCTACCCTGTTGTACTTCGTCCCGCATACACAATGGGCGGAGCAGGCGGTGGCCTTGTCTACAACAAAGAAGAATTAAAGACCGTCTGCGCAAGAGGACTTCAGGCTTCCCTCGTGGGACAGGTTCTTGTTGAGGAATCAATCCTCGGATGGGAAGAGCTTGAACTTGAAGTTGTAAGAGACAGCGAAGGCAATATGATAACCGTCTGCTTCATCGAGAACATCGATCCCCTCGGAGTTCATACCGGAGACTCTTTCTGTTCCGCTCCTATGCTTACAATCTCAAAGGAGTGCCAGGACAGACTTCAGGAGCAGGCTTACAAGATCGTAGATAAGGTTCAGGTCATCGGCGGTACCAATGTACAGTTTGCACATGACCCTGTAACCGATAGAATAATCGTAATTGAGATCAACCCCAGAACTTCACGTTCCTCTGCACTTGCTTCAAAGGCTACGGGCTTCCCTATCGCTCTTGTTTCAGCGATGCTTGCTTGCGGACTTACCCTCAAGGATATTCCCTGCGGAAAGTACGGAAGCCTTGACAAATATGTACCCGATGGTGATTACGTTGTAATCAAGTTTGCAAGATGGGCGTTTGAAAAATTCAAAGGCGTAGAAGATAAGCTCGGAACTCAGATGCGCGCTGTCGGCGAGGTAATGAGTATCGGAAAGAACTTCAAGGAGGCCTTCCAGAAGGCAATCAGATCCCTTGAAACCGGAAGATACGGACTCGGGCATGTTAAAAATTTTGATACTCTTACAAAGGAGCAGCTCCTTAATAAGCTTTCCGTTCCTTCGAGCGAGAGATATTTCCTTATCTACGAAGCTTTGAGAAAGGGCGCTACCGCGCAGGAAATCTTCGATATCACAAAGGTTAAGCATTACTTCCTTGAACAGATGAAAGAGCTCGTTGATGAAGAGGAAGAGATCCTTAAGAGCAAGGGAAGCCTTATTTCCGACGAGGCTCTTACAAAGGCCAAGAAGGACGGTTTCTCCGACAAGTATTTAAGTAAGCTTCTTGAAATCCCCGAGGAGGATATCAGAAACCGCAGAAAGGCAATCGGCGTTACCGAGTGCTGGGAAGGTGTTCACGTAAGCGGAACAAAGGACAGCGCTTACTACTTCTCAACTTATAATTCAGAGGATAAGGATCCCGTATCCGAGAACAAAAAGATCATGATACTCGGCGGCGGTCCCAACCGTATCGGCCAGGGTATCGAATTTGACTATTGTTGCGTACATGCGGCTATGGCCCTTAAGAAGCTGGGCTTCGAGACCATCATCGTAAACTGCAACCCTGAAACGGTTTCAACAGACTACGATACCTCCGATAAGCTTTACTTCGAGCCTCTTACCTTAGAGGATGTCCTTTCCATCTACGAGAAGGAGAAGCCTCTTGGTGTGATTGCGCAGTTTGGCGGACAGACACCTCTTAACCTTGCCGCAGAGCTTAAGAAAAACGGCGTAAAGATCCTCGGAACTTCTCCCGAAGTCATCGATCTTGCGGAAGACAGAGACCAGTTCAGAGCTCTTATGGATAAGCTCGGAATTCCTATGCCCGAGTCCGGAATGGCTACAACGGTTGAAGAGGCAATCTCAATCGCGAACAAGATCGGCTACCCCGTAATGGTTCGCCCTTCTTACGTACTCGGTGGAAGAGGTATGGAAGTCGTTTACGATGACGAGGCTATGGCGGATTATATGCGCGCTGCAGTAGGCGTTACCCCCGACAGACCCATCCTTATCGACAGATTCTTAAACCACGCTATGGAATGCGAATCCGATGCTATCTGCGACGGAACCCACGCTTTTGTACCGGCGGTTATGGAGCATATCGAGCTTGCGGGCGTTCACTCCGGCGACTCTGCCTGCATCATCCCTTCGGCGCATATTCCCGAGGAGAACGTTAAGACCATCAAGGAATATACAAGAAAGATCGCTGAGGAAATGCATGTAAGAGGTCTTATGAATATGCAGTATGCCATCGAGAACGGAAAGGTATTTGTTCTCGAGGCTAACCCCAGAGCATCAAGAACCGTTCCCCTTGTTTCCAAGGTTTGCAATATCAGAATGGTTCCTCTTGCTACCGAGATAATCACTTCAGAGCTTACGGGTAAGCCTTCACCGGTTCCCGAGCTTAAGGAGAAAAATATTCCTTACTACGGCGTTAAGGAAGCAGCATTCCCCTTCAATATGTTCCAGGAGGTTGACCCTATCTTAGGACCCGAGATGAGATCCACCGGTGAGGTGCTCGGACTTTCACCTTCCTACGGAGAAGCTTTCGTTAAAGCACAGGAAGGCGTTCAGTCGGCGCTTCCTATGGAGGGAACTGTGCTTATCTCCGTAAACAGAAAAGACAAAGCCGAGGTTGCAAAGGTCGCAAAGCAGTTCGCTGAAGACGGCTTCAAGATCCTTGCTACCGGACAGACATACGAGATCATCAGAGAATCGGGCGTTGAAGCTACTCTTATCAAGAAGCTTTACGAAGGAAGACCCAATGTGCTTGATGCAATTGAAAACGGCGAGATCGATCTTATCATCAACTCACCCGTCGGAAAAGACAGCGTTAATGATGACAGCTACTTAAGAAAGGCTGCCGTAAGAAAGAAGATTCCTTACATTACCACCATTGCGGCTGCAAGCGCTGCGGCAGACGGTATCAGATACATGAAGTCCGGTGCCGTAAACGAGATCAAGTCTCTTCAGAAGCTTCATTCTGAGATTACGGATATGTAATTTTTGGAACAAATTTTATATAAAATACGCTTCCCATCAACCTATAATTAGGGTCATAGAGAAAGCGTAAACTGAAAGCGCCGTCTCATTTTTATGGGGCGGCGTTTTGGAAAAGAGGAAATATGAAATTAAAATACAGTGATTATGAGCTTACCGCAAGAAGAGCGGTTTCCGAAGGTGTTGTCCTTCTTAAGAACGAGGGCGTACTTCCACTTAAAAAGGGAAGCAAGGTTGCTCTTTTCGGACGTATCCAGAGCCGCTATTACAAGTCGGGAACCGGTTCCGGCGGAATGGTAAATGCAGGTAAGGTATGGACTATACCCGAGGCTTTGGAGAAGGAAGGCCTTTTACTTAACGAAGACCTTAAAAAGATATATGCGCAGTTTGACAAAGACCACCCCTATGATATGGGTATGGGATTTGGAAGCGAACCCTGGAGCCAGGACGAGATGCCTCTTACTAAGGACGTTGCAAAGAAGGCGGCGGAAGAGTCAGAGACAGCGATAGTAGTTATCGGCCGTACCGCCGGAGAGGAACAGGACTATAAAGACGCTCCCGGTGCCTACAGACTCTCTGAAACCGAGAAGGAAGTGTTAAATACCGTACGCGCTGCTTTTAAAAAGATGATCGTTCTTATGAACGTAAGCGCAGTTCTTGATATGGGGGATATTGAAAGCGTCTGCCCCGAAGCCATTCTTTACGCCTGGCAGGGAGGAGAAGTCGGTGCCCTTGGATGCGCCGATGTTATCGTGGGAAACGTAAGTCCCTCCGGTAAGCTGACCGATACTATCGCCAAAAGGATTGAGGATACTCCCGCATTTCCCAATTTCGGAAGGATCGATTACAACTGCTACGCCGAAGATATCTATGTAGGATATAAGTGGTATGAAACCTTTAACAAAGACGCGGTACTTTATCCTTTCGGATTCGGACTCTCATACACAACCTTTAAGATAAGCGCCAAAGAAAGCGTACTTAAAGACTCTCTCGGAAAGATCATTGCCCTTTCGGACGAGCTTTTTGTCAAAAAGATAATCGACGATGAAGGTGCCAAGATTCAGATGACATTCGAAGTGGAAAATACCGGAGCTTTTGCCGGTAAAGAAGTTGTAGAGGTTTATCTGAAAGCACCCCAGGGAAAGCTTGGAAAGAGCGCGATTTCCCTTGCCGGATTTACAAAGACAAAGATTCTTGATCCCGGTGAAAAGTGCCTTGTAAGCGTAGACGTAGATCCTTATCTTATCTCTTCTTATGACGACTCGGGAGTTACCGGAAATCCTTACTGCTATGTTTTAGAGGGCGGAAGATACGAATTCCTTGCGGGAGATTCTTCCGTAGATTTAGATAAGGCTTGCGAGTTTACTCTTTCAGAAACTATCGTTACAAAGAAGTTAAGCTCTCAGATGGCTCCCATTAAGGCCTTTAAGAGAGTTCACCCCGTATCATCGGGAGAGGGATTTAAGGTTTCCTACGAGGATGTTCCTCTTGCTAAGAGTAGAGACATCGAGATTGCTAAAAATGATAAGCCCCAGTGCCTTCCCTACAGTGGCGATAAGGGAATAAAGCTTGCTTATGTTAAAAACGGAAAGGCTACGATGGAAGAATTCCTCGCTCAGCTTTCCGATGAAGACCTTACAGCCATCGTAAGAGGCGAGGGAATGGGAAGCCCTAAGGTTACTGCGGGTACCGCGGCGGCCTTTGGAGGTATCAGCCCCAATCTTAAAGGCTTCGGAATCCCCTGCGGATGCTGCTCCGACGGACCTTCCGGTATGCGAATGGACTGCGGAACAAGAGCTTTTTCCCTTCCTAACGGAACGCTTCTTGCTTGCACCTGGAATACAGCTTTAAACGAAGAACTTTTCGGTATGCTGGGAATTGAGATGACTAAGAACAAGATCGATGTACTTTTGGGACCCGGAATCAATATTCACCGTCATCCTTTAAACGGAAGAAACTTCGAGTATTTCAGCGAAGATCCTCTCGTTACCGGACGTATGGCTGCCGCTCAGTTTAAGGGGCTTAAAAGTGCGGGCGTAAGCGGAACCTTAAAGCATTTTTGCGGAAACAACCAGGAAACCCACAGACATGATATAGACAGCGTCATCTCCGAGAGGGCTTTAAGAGAAGTTTATCTTAAAGGATTTGAAATTGCCATAAAAGAAGGCGGAGCAGACTCCGTTATGACCACATACGGAGCTGTAAACGGCTCATGGACCAACTCGAGACATGACCTTAATACCTGCATCTTAAGAGGCGAGTGGGGATTTGAGGGAATCGTTATGACCGACTGGTGGGCAAAGATCGGAGATGTGGACGGAAAAATCTCAAGGAACGATTTCGCGAGATGCGTACTTGCACAGAACGATTTTTATGCGGTATGTGCCGACGCCTCGGTAAACTCAACAGATGATAACCTTTTAAGCTCTCTTTCGGATGGAACGATCACAAGAGGACAGCTGGTTAGATGCGCCTCAAATATCTGCTCGTTCCTTACAAAGACCCACGCTATGGAAAGATTCGTGGGCGAAGAACCTGAGCTTATACTTGAAGGATTCGACGACGGAGATTCTTACGTTAACGCGGCGAATGTTGAATATTTCGAGATAACCGATGGCACTGTAGTTGACCTTTCTCATGTACTCTCGATTCAGGGATGTGTATACGCTTTCGGACTCGATGTTAAAAAGAGAGGATGTTATAAGATAGAGATCACGGGAAAGAGCGACCTTTCGGAGCTTGCCCAGATTCCTATCGGAATCTTCTTCCAGAGCGTACCCAGCGGAACCTTTACCTTTAACGGTACCGGCGGAGAGTGGAAGAGCCTTGAGAGAAAAATACTTCTTTCTTCAAGATACGGCGTTCTCAGATTCTACTTCGGTGGAAACGGTCTTACATTAAAGGACCTTAAGTTTACCTTCGAAAAAGATTTTGACCCCGAAGCGGGATGGGACGCATACTCTGATTATATAAAGGGATAGGAAACCGTTTCCGGCTCAGTGATTATACTCAAAAACAGTTTACTAATTAGCGCGGTTTTAGTAAAATATAAGCGTATAATTCATGACCACATCAGAGGATTAATGGATTGAGAATCGAAGAAAGTAATCTGGAGAGCGGAGCTTCTCCGATATTATCATTCAACATCTTTCTCAATAAGGACTACCGCATCGGAGATTTTGACAACGACGGAAGAGAGTTTGTTGGTAATAACGTAGGTTCAAAGTTCTATGAACTCGGAGCTTATGACAATTGCAAAAAGGAAATAGAGGAATTCCTCAGGGAGGTTAGCGATAAAGGCAGTGCAAGGATCATTACCTTTATCTTTGACCGAAATGATAATCCTCATCTTGTTGATATCTACGGAACAATCAGGCAGGGTGAGGAGCTTTGCTATGCCATAAAATTCTGGGATCTGCCCAGCCTCGAGAAGTGGTGCGTTGAGTATCGCAACAATATGCTCAAGTACAAGGGTATGATGGGTCTCTCATCTCAGATCTTTTTCGATTACTATATGGACAATAACTTCGTATCCGCGTACAGATACGTTGGAAAGAAGTCCATCAGACTTTTCTACGATTCCTTTGATACGTTTATCGAAAAGATAAGAGAATACGGGGAAAAGAACGAGCATAACCTTTATCTTATAGACAATCTGGAAGATCAGCTTAAAAGCGGAAAGAGTAATGTCGACATCACCTTAAAAAGCGGCGTTTTAAGCGTAGACGGAAAAGTTCAAAAGCTTCTTTTCAGAGCCAGATATGAAACTTTCAGCGGGGAGCGTATGATGTACGGCATCATTAATAATCTCTCCGGCGATGACAACGAACTGCCTTTCTACCTTACAACAGCGGGTCTTGATTCTGCTACGGGACTTTTGAGCAAAAGGGCTCTTATTGAGTACTCGGATTATGTCTTTTCCAGCGAGGCTACAAAGCACAGAAAGCACTATATGGCCCTCCTTGATATTGACGATTTTAAGAGCATCAATGACAATTTTGGACATCAGGTCGGAGACTCCGCAATTTCCATCCTTGCCAATGTCTTGTCCGATATGATCAGAGACCTTGGAATGGTGGGAAGATACGGAGGCGACGAATTCTTTATCCTCACGGATATGGTAGAGGATGAGGAGTCCTTAAGAAGCCTGCTTCGAAGGATCAGGAGCAATGTCTCGATGATCGCGAAGGAAACTCTCGGAATCGAGAAAATGACTCTTTCCATCGGCGTGTCCGCATACCCGGAGCACGGCGACAATTACAAGGATCTTTTGTCGATTGCGGATAAATGCCTTTATATTGCCAAGGAAAAGGGAAAGGACAGATATATCATCTATCGCCCCGAGATGCACAGCGATATAGAGACGGGGCTTGTTAAAAAGAATATCTCTTCCTACGATGAGCAGTCGAAATCTATAAACCGTGTTGTAAAACAGCTCTTCAGAGAGGGAAAAGACGTCATCGAAGAGACGATGAAGGATATCGTAAAAAGCTTTGACCTTGACAGTATCGATGTTTTTTACGGAGATATGAATGAGGCGGTTTATACCTGCGGTAAGTATCCTTCGGGACTTAAAGCCGCGGACTTTGTATGTGACTCGTCCTATATGGATATGTTTGATACAAACGGGCTTTACGTTCTTCATTTGTTGCATTCGCTGCGTCATACCAACGAAAAGATTTTTAATATGCTGGAAGACAAAAAGTGCATGTCAATGATACAGATTGCACTGCCCGTAGACGATCCGAAGTATTTCTTTAGCTGCAATATGCTTAACAGAAATCATAAATGGTCGGATGCGGAGGTTAGTAACCTCGGCCTCTTCGGATCCCTTATTTACGAGATCTTAAATAAAAAATGACCTGAAACCTTCGCTCTGCCGCGAAGGTTTTTGTGCTATTTAAATCCGCGCAATATTTGAGATATGACGGACTGATTGTGGGAAGTATTTTTGTAAGCCCTAACATATACTGTATTTGCGATAGTTTGCCTGCGGCAAACGGCAAATAAACAAAAAGAGGAAGATTAATTATGGAAATGACGTTACGCTGGTACGGTTCGAAGTTCGACACCGTCACATTAAAACAGATCAGACAGATCCCCGGAGTTACCGGAGTCATCACAACTCTCTACGATACTCAGCCCGGAGAGGTTTGGCCAAGGGAAAGGATCAAAGCTCTTAAGGATGAAGTTGCGGCAGCAGGCCTTCATATTTCAGGTATCGAGAGCGTAAATATCCACGATGCCATCAAGACAGGTGCTCCCGAAAGAGAGCAGTATATCGCCAATTATATTGAGACTCTTGAGAACCTCGGTAAAGAGGATATCCACCTTGTCTGCTACAATTTTATGCCCGTATTTGACTGGACAAGAACCGAGCTTGCAAGAGTTCGTCCCGACGGATCCACCGTTCTTGCCTACACCCAGGAAGCGGTTGATGCCATTAAGCCCGAGAATATGTTTGATATGATAGCGGGAGACGCCAACGGCGCCATACTTCCCGGCTGGGAGCCTGAGAGAATGGCTCATATAAAGGAGCTCTTCGAGCAGTACAAGGATATCGACGATGAGAAACTTTTTGCAAACCTTAAGTACTTCCTTGAGAAGATCATGCCCGTTTGCGATAAGTACGACATCAATATGGCAATACATCCCGACGATCCCGCATGGAGCGTTTTCGGACTTCCCAGGATCATCATCAACAAAAAGAACATTTTACGTATGATGCAGATGGTAGATAACCCTCATAACGGCGTTACTTTCTGCTCCGGTTCTTACGGAACAAACTTAGAGAATGACCTTCCCGATATGATAAGGTCACTTAAGGGCAGGATCCATTTTGCGCATGTACGTAACCTTAAGTTCCATTCTCCCACAAACTTCGAGGAGTCCGCACACCTTTCATCCGACGGAACCTTCGATATGTACGAGATTATGAAAGCTCTCTACGATATAGATTTTGACGGCCCCATCCGCCCCGATCACGGACGTATGATCTGGGACGAAGTGGCTATGCCGGGATACGGACTTTACGACAGAGCTCTGGGAGCAACTTACCTTAACGGACTTTGGGAGGCTATCGAAAAGAGCCATACGAGAGGAGTAGAGAGAAGATGAAATTAAATATGTCAGGACTTTCGGACAGCGCCTGGAAAGAAAAAGGATACGAGCTGCCCGGATTTGATATAGACAAGATAAAAGAAAATACCGTAAAGAATCCCGAGTGGGTTCACTTCGGAGGCGGAAACCTTTTCAGAGCCTTTCATGCGGCCCTTTCACAGGATATGATCGAGAAGGGATACAGCGATAAAGGCGTAACCGTGATCGAAGGATTCGATTATGAGATCGTTGAAAAGTCTTACAGAGGAAACGATAATCTCTCGGTTCTTATTACCCTTAAGAGCGACGGCTCCATCGGAAAGAGAGTCATCGGCTCCGTATCCGAGTCCTGCATTTTGGATTCGGCGAATGAAAAGGAATACTCAAGACTTAAGGAAATCTTTACATCAGACTCCCTTAAGATGGCTACCTTTACCATCACAGAGAAGGGATACAGCCTTGTAAATGCAGCCGGAGAGACTACTCCTGCCGTACTTTCCGATTTTGAAGCAGGTCCCGAAGCGCCCGCAACCTACATCGGAAAGGTTTCATCGCTCCTCTTTGCAAGATATAAAGCAGGGGCTAAGCCTATCGCTATGGTCTCAACCGACAACTGTTCACACAACGGAGACAAGCTTTACGCTGCAGTAAGCGCTTTTGCAAAGGCCTGGTCTGAAAACGGAAAAGCAGATAAGGGATTCCTTGATTATATAAACGACAAAAATAAGGTGTCCTTCCCCTGGTCAATGATCGATAAGATCACGCCAAGACCCGATGCTTCTGTTGAAGAAATCTTAAAAGCCGACGGCCTTGAAGGGTTAGAACCGGTGGTTACTTCAAAGGGCACATACGTAGCTCCTTTCGTGAACGCAGAGGAGACCCAGTACCTTGTTATCGAGGACGAATTCCCTGCCGGAAGACCTGCTCTTGATAAGGTCGGAGTAATCTTTACAGACAAAGAGACAGTTGACAAAGTCGAGAAGATGAAGGTTTGCACATGCCTTAATCCACTCCACACAGCCCTTGCCGTATACGGATGCATCCTTGGATTTACGCGTATTTCGGATGAGATGAAGGATGATGACCTTAAAAAACTCGTTCAAACAATCGGATACAAAGAGGGACTTCCAGTTGTAGTCGATCCCGGTGTGCTTAATCCCGAGGAATTCATTGATACGGTACTTAATGTGCGCGTACCCAATCCTTTTATGCCCGATACGCCGCAGAGAATCGCTACCGATACATCACAGAAGCTTCCCATCAGATTTGGTGAGACTATAAAGAATTATATTAAGACAGGACGAAGTCTTTCTGACCTAAAGTGCATACCCTTCGTATTTGCCGGATGGATGAGATATCTGATGGCAATTGATGATGAAGGCAATGCATTTAAGCCCAGTGACGATCCGAGACTTGAGAGCGCCTGCAAAGTTGTTTCCGGTATAAAGCTCGGAGACAAGGTAAGCGCAGAAGCTTTAAGACCTCTTATGGAGGACTCCACGATTTGGGGCGTGGATCTTTTTGAGGCAGGACTCGCAGGGCGCGTCACAAACTACTTTAACGAACTTATTGCGGGTAAAGGCGCTGTACGCCGCACCCTGCATGATGTTGTAAGTTAATTGCAAGGAAGCTGTGGGTGACTCTATATGTGATCTGCTTCGCCTGTCGGGAGCGCAAGCGTAGTGCCTGAGCATAAAACGGTCCCGCCGTAATTGTTCGAGCAGCTCGCCATGATGAGGCGAGCGTCGCGAGTTAAAGGCGGGCGTTTTAGTATATGCGAAGGCAGACGAAGCGCCGGCGCGGAGACCCGGCAAGCAGATTATATATGGAGTCGCTCACGGCAACTTGCACAGTAACTATAATAAAATATTGAGGAGGTATCGGCATGAATGTATTTACTACAGACAAGATCAGAAATGTGGTACTGCTGGGTCACGGGGGTAGTGGCAAAACGTCACTGGCCGAAAGCATGGCTTTCCTTTCGGGGGAAAAGCCGCGCATGGGCAGTGTAGAGGCAGGCAATACACTTAGCGATTTTGATAAGGAGGAGATAAAGCGTGGATTTTCCATTAAGACATCCCTCCTTCCTATAATCTGGGGAGATTATAAGATCAATATCTTAGATACGCCCGGTTCGCCGGACTTTATCGGAGAGACCGAAGAAGCGCTTTCTGTTGCCGATGCCGCCATAATTGTTGTTTCGGGTAAGGCGGGTATCGAATCCGGTACAAAGAGAGCCTGGGAGATGTGCGAAAAGAGAAAGATGCCGAGGATGGTTTTCGTAACCGATATGGATATCGACAAGGCATCCTTCCGTAAAGTTGTGCAGGATCTTCAGGACATGTACGGAAAACGCATTGCTCCCTTCCACCTCCCCATCAGAGAGAACGAGCAGTTCGTGGGATACGTAAACGTTATCCAGCAAAAGGCGAAAAAGTGGAATGCCCACGGAACGGTCGATAAGTTCGAAGTTCCCGATTACTCCATGGAAAACCTGGGGATCTGCCGTGACGTTTTACTTGAAGCCGTAGCGGAAACAAGCGAAGAGTTTATGGACCGCTACTTTAACGGAGACGAGTTCTCCGAAGACGAGATAAGACAGGCTATGAGAGTCGGCGTTTTTGACGGATCCATAGTTCCTGTGCTTATGGGCTCAAATACATTGGCCAGAGGTATGTTTACTCTTATGGCCGATATCATCAAATACTTCCCCAGTCCCGACAGATGCAAGTGTGCCGGAATCAATACCGTTTCCAATGAAGTATTTGAAGCCGATTACGATTTCTCAAAGCCCAAGTCGGCATATGTCTTTAAAACTATCGCAGATCCCTACATCGGTAAGTATTCACTTATCAAGGTTAATTCCGGTGTGCTTAAGCCCGACGACGTTATGTACAACTACCACAGGGATACCGATGAAAAGATCGGAAAGCTCTTTGTACTTAACGCTTCGAAGCCGGAAGATGTCACGGAGCTGCACGCAGGAGATATCGGTGCTCTTGCAAAGCTTTCAGTCACTCAGACCACCGATTCTCTTTCTACCCGCAAGATGCCCGTCACATACCTTCGAGCCGCTATTTTAAAGCCCTACACCGCAAGAAGCTATAAAGCCTGCAAGAAGGGTGATGAGGACAAGATCTCTCAGGCGCTTTCAAAGATGATGGCGGAAGACCTTACGATCAAGTGCGTAACGGACAGTGAGAACGCACAGTCCCTTATCTACGGCATAAGCGGACAGCACCTTGAGGTTGTTCAAAGTATCCTTGCCGAAAAGTACAAGGTTGATATTGAGCTGGATAAGCCGAGAGTTGCCTTTAAGGAGACTATTCTTAAAAAGGCGGATACCGAGTATAAATATAAAAAGCAGTCCGGCGGTCACGGCCAGTACGGACATGTAAAGGTGATCATCGAGCCTTCCTACGATACCGATACTCCTTATATTTTTGAGCAGACGGTTGTGGGCGGAGCGGTTCCCAAGAACTTCTTCCCCGCAGTTGAAAAAGGTATTGCAGAAGCTGTAAAGGCGGGCCCCCTTGCGGGATACCCCGTAAGAGGCGTCAAGGTGACCTTGTACGACGGAAGCTACCACACTGTAGACTCCTCGGAGCTTGCCTTTAAGGTAGCTGCGGAGCAAGCCTTTAAGCAGGGCTTTATGGACGCAAATCCTGTCCTTTTAGAGCCCATCGTAACGCTCAAGGTACTTGTACCCGATGAGTATACGGGAGACGTAATGGGAGACCTCAACAAGCGAAGAGGCAAGGTATCGGGAATGAATCCCGTTGAGGGTGGATTCACGGAGATCGTCTGTGATATCCCTTATATCGAGCTGTATGAGTATGATACAAAGCTCTACTCCATGACTAAGGGAAGCGGAGTGTTCTCATACGAAAACGCCGGCTACGAGCAGGCACCGGCAGATATCGCCCAGAAACAGATTGATGCCGCAAAGAATAAATAATTAATCAGCAAAGGAAAAAGGAAGATGTTTTCAAAGAAACTTTTTAACGACGGATGGCAATTTGCAAAAGCCGCACCGGGTACGGATTTTGACACTGCACATGCCCTTGATTACAAAAAAATAAATATACCCCATGATTGGCTTATCTATCAGGGGCTCGATCTCTATGAAGATTCGGCCTGCTTTTACAAAAAGACCTTTGAGATGAAAAAAAGGCCCGGACGCAGGTATGAGCTTTACTTTGAAGGCGTCTATATGGATGTGACCGTAAGAGTAAACGGAGAGTTTGCCGGAGAGTGGAAATACGGTTATTCCAGCTTTTTCTTTGACGTAACGGAGCTGTTAAAAGATGGGGAGAACGAAGTTTTGGTAAGGGTAAACTTCCTCTCCCCCAACAGCAGATGGTACAGCGGTGCGGGAATATACAGGGATGTATATCTGATCGAGAATTGCAATACGCATATCGTGACGGACAGCCTGTATGTTTCCGCTAAGCCCGTTTTGAAAGAAGGGGAAAAACCCGGAAGCGACGACTGCAGCTTTGACAAATGGGAAGTTAAAGTAAGCGCCGAGGTTAAGAATCCTATCCTAAGGAGCAAGATCACTCTTTGGTTTCCAAAGGCGGGAAAGAGCCACAGCGCCCTTATCGGAGCCGTCAGCGCAGAGAAGATTTCAGAGGATGTTACAAGAGTCGAGTTTACCGAAAGCTTTGAGGACGTAAAGCTCTGGTCTCTTGAAGAGCCGAATCTGTATGATGCGGTAATCTGCGTAACAAATCCCGATGAGGATTACAGCAGAGAAAGTAAGTTCTTAGCTCCCGGGGGTCCTGTGGGAGACAGGCTTGAGACCAATTTCGGATTCAGGGATTTTACTCTCGACAATAACCATGGGTTATTTGTAAACGGAAAAAAGGTAAAGATAAACGGCGTTTGCGAACACCACGACCTCGGAGCACTGGGAGCTGCTTTTAACAAAGAGGCTATGAGGCGCAAGTATGAAATCCTTGGGCAGATGGGCGTAAATGCAATCAGAACAGCTCACAATATGCCGGCTCCTGGTCTTTTGGACCTTGCGGATGAGATGGGCTTTTTGGTATTTGATGAGTCCTTCGATATGTGGGAAGGAAAAAAGACCGAGTATGATTATGCAAGGTTCTTTAACAAGTGGCATGAAACCGATGTCAGAAGCTGGATCAGAAGAGACAGAAATCACCCTTCAATCCTCCTTTGGAGTATCGGAAACGAAATATACGATACCCACACCGAAAGGGGACTTGAAGTCACTAAAATGCTTAAAAAAGAGGTCAGGGAAAATGACTTCTTTGAAAATGCCTATATCAGTATAGGTTCCAATTATATGCCCTGGGAAGGGGCGCAAAAGTGCGCGGATGTACTTAAAGTCGCAGGATACAACTACGCCGAGAAGCTTTACGATGAGCACCACGCGGCTCATCCTGACTGGTTTATCTTCGGAAGCGAGACTTCATCAACTGTTCAAAGCCGCGGAATTTACCACTTCCCATATGAAAAGAGTACTTTGGCGGATGACAACGAGCAGTGCTCAAGCCTCGGCAATTCCACAACCAGCTGGGGCGCGCCTAATCCCGAGTACTGTATCAAGGCGGAAAGAGATCATGAATTTTCTCTTGGACAGTTTTTATGGTCCGGATTTGATTATATCGGGGAGCCCACTCCCTACCACACAAGGAATTCCTACTTTGGACAGATCGATACGGCGGGATTTCCAAAGGATTCTTTTTACATTTATAAGTCCGCATGGACAGACTACAAAAAAGAGCCCTTCGTGCACGTATTCCCTTACTGGGACTTTAACCCCGGTCAGACAATCGACGTTAGGATAGCGTCGAATGCGCCTGAGGTTGAGCTTTTTGTAAACGGAAAGTCACAGGGAAAGCAAAAAATAGACCATGCAAAAGGGGATGTTCTTACAGGTAATTACAAGGTAGTATACGAGCCCGGAGAGATCGTAGCCGTTTGCTACGATGAAAAGGGAGAAGAAATTGCAAGGAGCGTGAGAAAGAGCTTTGGAGACAGCGCATCTTTAAAGCTTGATGTTTATAAGCCTGAAAGAAAGCTTTATGCGGGATGCTCGGACCTTGCCTTTGTATACGTATCAGCTCTTGACGGAGACGGAAATCCCGTAGAGAACGCCTGCGATATGGTAAACGTAAAAGTATCCGGTGCAGGATATCTGACGGGACTTGATAACGGAGACTCTACGGATACAGATGAGTACAAGGGAAACAAAAAAAGACTCTTTTCCGGTAAGATGCTTATTATTGTTGCCGTCTCGGACCAAAAGGGAGAGATATCTGTCGAAGTATCCGCGGAAGGTCTTAAAGGGGACAAGGTAGTAATACCCGTAGAGGGATTTAAAAAGACCGAAGGAATATCCCTTCTTCCGGAGGTTTTTGAAGACTGTGAAAACAAAAAAGGTGAGCCCTTAAAGAGGATCAGAAAAGTAGAGCTTTCTTCCGAACTTAAAGGCAGATTTGACGCGGAGAATAAAGAAACCGTTATAAGCGCGGTAATTTTCCCGGAGAAATTAAGAAACGAATATAATGACAGCGATATAATCTGGAAAGTGGTAAATGACGGCGGAATAGACAGTAATATAGCCAAAATAGAGCCCCTCCCCGGATTTAAGGCAAAGGTTACGGCTATAGGAGACGGTCCTTTCAGAGTTCGCTGCCTGGCTAAATGCGGCTGCGAAAGCGCCAAGATAATCTCAGAGCTTGATTTTGTCTCAGAGGGAATCGGTATGGCAAACATCAATCCTTATGAGTTTGTAACCGGAGGTCTCTTTAGTTACAGCGAGGGCGAGATCGGAATCGGAAACGAAAAAGGCGTATCCAGCGCAAGAGGAGAAAGAAGCGTTATCGGATTTGAGAATCTTGATTTCGGCTCCTACGGATCCGACGAGATTACGATTCCAATCTTTAACTTATCGAGTGATGAGTTCTCCTTTAATCTCTGGGAGGGAATCCCGGGCAAAGAGGGAAGCTCACTGGTCCTTGCCGGAAAGTACCACAAAGAGATGATCTGGAACGTGTATCAGGAAGAGACCTATAAGCTTTCAAAGAGGCTTAAAGGTATAACGAGCCTTTATATTGAGGCATGGGATAAGGTACATTTCAAGGGCTTTACTTTTAAGAAGCTTCAAAAGGCGTTCGAAGAGATCTGCGCCGGAGAGTGTGATTCCGTTTACGGAGATAAGTTTACAAAGACTTCCGACGGTATAGAAGGCATCGGAAACAACGTAACGGTTGAGTTTGAGGATATGGATTTCGGTGAGGAAAAGGCAGAGGTTATAAGCCTTACCGGAAAGACCGATATAGATATATGCACTGTTCACTTGATCTTTGACAGAAGCGGCGAACAGATAAGAGACATACTGGAGTTCAAGAAAGACGCCGGAAAAACTCAGCGCTTCGAGATAAAACCCCTATCGGGAAAAGGAACTGTAAAGTTTATATTTTTGCCCGGAAGCAGTTTTGATTTTGAATCATTCAGATTTGAGAAATAAAACTTTTTGAGGATTTAAACGATGAGTTTAACTTTAGGAGAATGGATTAATAACAATTTTGATCTTATCTTTGTGATGGTTATTCTCGGGTACACGATTCTTTCCAACAGAAAGATGTACCATACCACAAGGAGCAAATTTTTTGCTTTGATCATTTTGGTCGTGACGGAAGCTGTCTTTTCACAGATAGAGGAGTATTACGCCTCGCTTCCCGAAAGGACTGTAATGAGGTATATACTTTCTACGGCATGCTACATACTGCGCCCGTCTATGATCTATGTGATCGTTCTTATAGCGGCAAGAAGAGACAGCCTTAAGAAAAAGATCCTTTACGCAATCCCCCTGGCTCTCTTTATTGCTGCAATGATAATAGATATGCCTTTTGGAAATATCTACTATTTTGCCGTAGACAATACCCACCACCACGGGCCCTTGTTCCCCGTCACATTTATTGTGCTTGCTCTGTATCTTGTGATGCTTTTTACGCTCCTTATAATAAAGAGCGATATTACAAAGAACGCCCTGGAGTTTTCCACGGTTTTGATCGGCATATTGTTTGTTGTGTTAAACATTGTCGGAGAGATATCGATACATCATTTCGGCGGGCATAACGAGATCACTATAACTCTGGCCATACTTATTTACGCTATTTTCTTTAAGTCCTTTGAGGACCGAAAAGAAAAGACTCAGCTGGAGATGACCGAGCTTAAGACCGGTCTTTTGAATGAACACGCCTGCGTCGAGAGAGCAAACGAGATCAAAGAGCAGGGAAAGCTTACCGATTATGCCGCTGTTTATTTCGATCTTGCCAGATTCGGTCTTATAAATGACCAGTACGGAACGGAAATAGGAAATATCGCTATCGTTGAATATGCGAAAAAGGTAAAGATGTACGTCAGGGAAGATGAGGCTCTTGCAAGGCAGGGAAGCGACAGATTCATCGCTATAATCCTTAAGAGAAATCTTGATATTTTCCTTGATGTGCTTAAGGGAGTCGAGCTTAAGTTTGTATCGGAGGGAGAGGAGTACAACCTCCCTATCAGCGCGCATGTGGGAATCTATATGTGCGATGAGAAGGATCTTGCCGGCGAGGAAGCCATATCCAACGCCCTTTCCGCTCTTACCTACGGAAAGGCAAACGGAAACGAAGTAACTTACTTTACCACGGAGCTTAAAAACTTTCTGCGAGACCAGAAGCAGTTTGGAATGGATATCCCCATTGCAATGGCAAACGAGGAGTTCATCGTTTACTACCAGCCCAAGGTAAACAGCAGAACATCCATGCTTTGCGGCGCTGAGGCCTTAGTCAGATGGATAAGAAACGGCGAGCTCATTCCTCCCGGAAAGTTCATACCCATCATGGAAACAAAGGATCTTATGTGCGATATGGACTTTTATATGCTCAGGCATGTCTGCGCCGATATTTCGAAATGGATAGAACAGGGACTTGTCCCGCCCACGATTTCGGTCAACTTCTCAAGAAGAGGATTGTCAAATCCGAATCTGGCGGCTGATATCAACTCCATTGTAAACGAGTATCATGTACCTAAGAAGATGATTGAGATAGAGATCACGGAAACAATAGACGAATTCCCTATAAGCGTTCTCAACTCTTTTGTTGACGATCTTCATAAGCTTGGATTTAAGGTGGCGGTAGACGACTTCGGAAGTGGAAGCTCCTCTCTTAGCCTTTTGAGAGAAGTTACTTTTGATACCTTAAAGATTGATAAGGGATTCGTGGACAGGGCGTATGCCAAGGATTTAACTATCTTAAGTTATATGATAAAATTAGCGAAAGCACTCGGCGTTGAGGTCCTTGCCGAGGGCGTCGAACACAAAGAACAGGTTGAAACCCTTTCGTCCCTCGGTTGCGAGATTATACAGGGATACTTCTACGACAAACCACTTCCCAGAGAGAATTTCGAGAAACGTATCATAAACAGGAGATATGTAAATGGATAGGATAGGGTTTATTAAAAAGGTCATTAAAGTTTTATCTATCATCATTGCTGCTTTTTTGGTAATACTTATAATCGCTTTTATAGGGCATGTTGTAAAGATCAATAAGTTCAATGCAACCGAAAGGCTTGTTACTGCCGACTCTACAACAACGGAGGCGATGGTTGATATCCACCCCAGAGGCGGAGTGACGGATACCTGGGAAAAGGAGAATACCGGACTCGGATATAAGCTTAACGCGAAGATCTATGAGCTGGTTGTGACCAACAATTCCCAGACTCTTATGGAGGACTGGAGACTTAAGATCAATATCCATGATACCTGCTATTTAAACAACGGCTGGTGCGGATCTTTTGAAATACACCAGTTTGATGAAAACGGAACCGAAAAAACACAAACTGTCGATCTCAGAAATTATAATGTTTCGGATCTTACGGGCATTGACTATTCAATGGGCGGTCAGGATCTTCTCATCCCCTTAAAGAGCGGGGATTATATTGTATATATTCCCGACGCTTCAGGGGTTTCGGGTGAAGTTCCCCTTAAGGGAAGTCTTGATTTTTCCGGTATGGTTGTCTGCGGATTTATTGTATACAACAGAGCGGGAAATCTTGATCTGTCCGATTACGAGTTTAATTACAGATTGCATGTCTCATACTGGAGCGGGGCTGAAGGAGGATTCTACATGGTTTCCTTCCTAGGACTTGCACTTATAATGCTCCTTCTGGCCGTTGTTTTCTTTATGACGGTTCAGTTCGAGGAAAGGTTTATCCTCCAGGGAAAGATTGTGGAGGAAGCCCTAGGAGTTGTTTGCAATCTTTCAGATTCCAAGGACTATTATTCAAAGGAACATTCCGTCAGATGTGCGAAGTATTCCAGGATGATAGCCGAGAAGCTCGGTATGGACAAGAGCGACTGCGATACCGTTTATTACGCGGCGCTTCTTCACAATATCGGAAACTACTATATTCCCGAGCAGATTTTAAGAAAGACCGGCAAGATCACAACGGAAGAGTACTCCATCGTAAAGACACATACCACAAAAGGCGCGGAGTTTTTAAGGGATGTTCAGCATATCCCTCATGCACAGGAAGCTGCACTCTATCACCATGAAAGATATGACGGTACGGGATACCCCTTAGGGAAAAAGGGTGACGAAATCCCTCTTATTGCAAGAATAATCGCCGTGGCGGATGCCTACGACGCTATGAGTATTGACAGACCTTACAGAAAAAAACTCACAAGAGACCAGATAAGGGAAGAATTCATCAAAAACAGGGGAACCCAGTTCGATCCGCTTATAGTCGGAGAATTCCTTGATATTATGGGAGAGAGAAATCTGTAGCTTTTAACCTGTTCTAACGGAGCCGATTAATATGAAAAAGTGGAGAAAAAGAATCATAATCGCGCTTATCGCGATAATCCTGAACATTGCCGGAAGATATGTATCCCATGTCTTTCGGTGCCCTGCTTATTTAAATATCATCGGAACTGTTTTGGCTGCATATCTTGAAGGCCCCATTGTATCATCCGTTGTAGCCATAATAAGCTGGGGCGGCGGTCTTGTCTTTTCAAGAGGAGACATATACTTTTTTGCACAGGATCTTGCGGTTGCTTTGGCAGCAGGCCTTTTGTCAAGGAAGAACAAATTTTTTGAAAAGATTCTTCTTACCGTCAGTGCCACTGCATTATTTGCCCTTATCCGCGGTGTTATCCTTGTTATAATCAATTACTTCGTATACGGCGGTATGACCGGAATGAGGTATTCCGACGCCATCATCGACTTCCTCGGTACGCTTCATTTCCCTTTAAGCGTTTGCTATCTTATAGCCGCAATACACGTGGCTTTTGTTGATGTTTTGGTAGCTATGATGCTTTGCTACATCGGATTTGCCATGACGGCGCTTAACAAAAAGATGAAACGATCGCGCAAGCTTAAAAAGGCTCTCGGCGGAAGCATAAAGCTTAGTATTTTAGTTGCTTTAGGGCTTTTGGCCGGTATCCTCGGAACGAAAACCGACGCATACGCGGAAAACGGAGTTTACTTTGTTGAGAGGGTTTACAACGCGGAAAACGGACTGGTAGGAGGCTGCTTAAACGCTGTTGAGATGACTGCTGACGGAACTATGTGGGTCGGCACCTACGGCGGACTTTACCGCTTTAACGGTTCTAAATTTGTACTTATCGATGATATAAAAAATGTCAGGTCCATCCAGGCCCTGTACGTTGATTCAAAAGACAGGCTCTGGGCCGGAACTCAGGATGCGGGAGTAACTCTTCTTAATATCGATAAGACTTTTCTTACACTCGATATGAGCACGGGACTTCCCTCAAACGCGGTTAAATCTATTATCGCGGACAGTAACGGGCTTCTCTATATTGCAACCACCGGAGGCGTGGTTGTCGGAGAGTTTGACGGAGTAGACTTTACTATCTTACATAAATATACGGATATAACCAATGTTAAGGACTTTACGGCTGATTCAAACGGTATGGTTGCCGGAGTAAACAGTGTCGGAACAGTTTTCTGCTTTAAGGACGGAGAGCCTGTAATAGAAGAGGACTTTGATACATTCGCAGCTACCTGTGTTGCCTTTGACAAAGCCGGAAACCTTTATGTGGGAACAGATGCCGAGATTGTTATGAAGTATTCTTTGAACAATCGCAAATTGTCGAAGATAGACTCCTTCTCAGCCCTTTCCCTCAGGAACATTAAAGACATATATTTTGACGAAGGTGGGTACACTTACATAGCTTCCGATACCGGAATCGGATACATTGAAGGAAACCGGACAAATCTTATAAGAACCGGAGATTTTAACAATTCAATAGACAGTATTTTTAAAGATTACCAGGGTAACCTTTGGTTCACATCTTCAAAGTGCGGACTTTTATCTTTAAGCCAGTCCACATTCAGGGATATTTTCAGACTTTGCAATGCCGATGCGGCTGTCTGTAACGTCATAAAGGAATGGAATGAATTTATCTACGTAGGAACCGATGACGGACTTGAAATCCTCGACTTAAAAGACGGAAAGAGCATTAATAACAAAGTTACGGCGGATCTTGAAGGGATCAGAATCCGCAGTATGGTTATGGATAAAAACGGAAAGCTTATTGCGGCCACCAGCGGAAGAGGGCTGGTACAGATAAGTAATACCGGAGTTGTGGAGAGCTATAATAAGGACGCCTCTGCCGAGAAAAAGGTAAGGCTTGTTTACCGTCTTTCCGACGGAACCATCGTTTCTTCAAGCGATAAGGGACTCACATTTTTTGATGACGGAGAGGTTCAATACAGATTAAGCTGCGGAGAAGATCTGGGCGGCGGAACGATCCTTAACCTTTTGGAGACAAGGGATTATCTGATAGCCGGAAGCGACGGAGACGGAATCGCCCTTATTAAAGACGGAAAAGTCGAAAGGTATATAACAAGGGATGACGGCCTGAACTCGGGAGTCATCTTAAGAGTCGTAAGGGATGAGATCGGCGGCGGTTACTTTGTACTGACCGGAAGCGGGATCAACTATATGACCGATGAATTCGAAGTCAGCGAGATAGAGGTACCCTATTACAACAACTTTGACCTTGTTCAGGAAGGCGAGAATATCTATCTGATAGGAGGCGCGGGAATCTTTGTTGTTGATTACCAGAGCTTTTTAAGCGGAGATAATCTTGATTCCTTTAAGCTTCTGGATCTTAAAGCGGGACTTCCCGGAAGCCTTACCAGCAATGCATGGAACTACGAGAGCTTTGACGGATATCTTTATATCTGCGGAACAAACGGTATTTACTCCCTTGATCTTGATAACTATGAGATGCAGGTTTCCGAGTATCGCACCAAGATAACTTCCGTTAAACTTGACGGAGAGTACGAAGATGTAACAGAGATAGGAAGTATTGAGATTCCCAGAGGTTCGGAAAAGGTCGAATTCGGACTTGAGATCAATAACTACACCACGACTGATCCTAATGTAAGGTACTACCTTGTAGGCGTTGATAAAGAGAAAGTGACTGTGCCTTCAAGTTCCTTAGAGGGTGTTACTTACTATAATCTGCCCTACGGAAATCATGATTTCCACATAGAGGTTCTTGACGAAAACGGCAGAGTCATCAACGAACAGATTTACGTTATCTCCAAGGAAAGAGAGCTGTACGAGGTTGCTTCCTTCAGAGCGTACTTCTTCAGCGGACTTGTTTTATTTGTTGCATTTATCGTTATTTCAATTGTTCAGGGCGCCCTTATGGCCCAGAACAAAAAGGAAAAAGGTAAGCACCAGATCGTTGTATCACAGCTCGAAAGAGAGAAGGCTGAGGCTCTTGAGAGGGCTCTTCACGTGGAAGAGGATGCCAACAGGACAAAATCCGAATTCCTTGCAAATATGTCCCATGAGATCCGTACTCCCATAAACGCCATCATCGGTATGGACACGATGATAATGCGAGAGGCAAAACAGCCCGAGATAAAAGGATACGCCAGAGATATTCACAACGCCAGCAAGACATTGCTTTCGCTTATCAATGATATCCTTGATTTTTCAAAGATCGAGTCGGGTAAGCTTGAGCTTGTTTTGGGAGAATACGACCTTTCGGTACTTATCAATGACCTTGTTAATATGATAAAGCCGAGGGCTGACGGCAAGCATTTAAAGCTTGATGTAAAGGTTAATCCGGGCATCCCCAACACGCTTTACGGAGATGATGTCAGGATTGAACAGATAATCATCAATATTTTAAACAATGCGGTTAAATACACTGAAAGCGGAACCGTTACTTTCTCGGTTGATTACGAGGATATCGACGGCGGATCCATAAAGCTTAAAGTATCCGTGAAGGATACGGGTATCGGAATCAAGCAGGAGGATATCGAAAAGCTTTTCTCGCCCTACGAGCGTATCGAAGAGCAAAGAAACAAGAAGATCGAGGGAACCGGTCTTGGTATGAGTATTACCAAGAACCTGCTTGAAAAGATGGGAAGCCGCCTTGAAGTAACCAGTGTTTACGGAGAGGGATCGAATTTCTTCTTTGAGATCGTTCAGCCTGTAAGAAGCTACGACAAGATAGGAGATTTTAGAGACCGTGCGGAAGGCAAGAACACGGTGGTTACGGATGTTGAGAGGTACCACGCTCCCGATGCGAATATCCTTATAGTCGACGATGTGGAGATGAACCTTATCGTTGCGACAAGCCTTCTTAAGCGAATACAGATAGGAATCGAAACCGCGGGCAGCGGAAAAGCCGCCATCGCCCTTTGTAAGGAGAAGCATTACGATATCATACTCCTTGACTCTATGATGCCGGAGATGAGCGGAGAAGAGACAATGGGTATCATCAAATCCGATTGCCCGCTTAATGCCGATACGCCTATCATCGTTCTTACCGCCCATGCGGTAAAGGGCGCAAGGGAAGAGTATTTGCGCCTCGGATATACAAACTATCTTTCAAAACCTCTTGACGGAATTAAGCTTGAGGCGATGCTTCAAAGCTATCTTCCCGACGAAAAGATCATACCTTTAGAAGAGGATGAGATTGTTCAAAAGACGGAGGAGATAAAAGAACAGGATCAGGCAGCGGGAGAAGGCTCAATCCTGGGACGTATCGGTCAGATAGAAGGAATCAATATAGGTAAGGGCGTAGAGACCGCAGGGGGCGAGGATGCTTACGGCGTTATCTGCAGAAACTTCTTCGATACCGCCAAGATGCGTATGGGTATGATAAAAGAAGCATACGACAAGCAGGATATTGAGAATTACACGATACAGGTTCATGCTCTTAAATCTTCCGCAAGACTTATCGGAGCTTACAGCTTCTCAGAGAAGGCTTTAGAGCTTGAGACTGCGGGAAGAGAAAGCAATATTCAGCTTATCAAAGAAAAAACAGGCAGTATCCTTGAAGAGTACAAGTGGTTCTATTACAAGTTTGAGGAAATCTTCGGAGAAGAAAAGGAAGAGGAAGAAGGCGATAAGGAGCCTATAAGCGAAAAGGAGCTTGGACGGAGTCTTGCCGAGATGGCGGAGCTTCTTGAAGCCTTTGACTTCGATACGGCAAAGGAGCTATTTGACTCCCTTGATGATTATAAGCTTCCCGAAGACTTTAAGGATATGCATACTGCCATAAAGACAGCCATGGCAGAGGTTGACCGTGATACCGTTATAAAGCTTATACAGATATATAACCAGGAGGACTAAATGTTAGGGACCAACTTACTGTTTCTTTCCGACAGGGAATCATTTATCGTAAAATCCATTATAAAGAACATCAAAGCAGCGGGGCAGGAATGTACTTTCTGTCAGCTCAGTGTAAGCGATATAAAGGATGTCGAGGAAGGTTCAAACGGTCAGATCTATTTATACATAGATGACAAAAACGATCTTGATGAGATGGGTATTACCTATCTAAGGGACCTTGTTAAGGACAAGGACTTCGATCTTTATGTGATCGGGTACAAGGAAGATATCGAAGAGCTTAAGGCGGGACTGCTGTCAGGCTGCGTATCAGGGGAGTTTTACAGACCGATAAACGCAAATCAGATAGTTGCAAAGATCGTTGAGCTTTCCGGAAACGAAAGCGTAGAAAAGCACAGAAAGCATATCCTTGTGGTGGATGACTCGGGCGTAATGCTTACGACCATCAAAAGCTGGCTTGATGAAAAATACCGCGTAACTCCTGTTAATTCGGCGATGAACGCCATAAACTTTTTGTCAAAGGAGCGTCCGGATCTTATACTTCTTGATTACGAGATGCCGTTTTGTTCGGGTCCTAAGTTTTTGGAGATGATGCGGACGGATGTTGACTGCGGGGATATTCCCGTGATCTTCTTAACGGGGCATGACGATGCGGAAAGCGTTAAGAGCGTCCTCTCCTTAAAGCCCGCGGGATATCTTTTAAAGTCCCTTCCCAAGGAGACTATTGTTGGAGAGGTGGATGCCTTCTTCCAAAAACAAAAAGCAATGATGTAGATTTTAGGCGTGGCATGCGTGCCGCGCCTTTTTAACTTTTTTGACCCCCGGGGACGGAGTTGCTGTGTCATTTTCAGAATATTCTGAAAATGACA
>JAFUFI010000008.1 GCA_017469945.1 Lachnospiraceae bacterium
AATCCACGTATATCAGAGTGGCCAATGCCGGGAACTGATACTCCGAGGCTCTTTCCGGATGCCTTCAGAAACAATTAAAAAAGAGTTTGTGGTGATTTTCTGTTATTTCCACTTGACAAGATGTCATTACATATCAGTATAGATTATTCATTTTTGTCCTTTCCTCTGCTTCAGCCTCATTCCTCTTTCCGTCACCCGACCGATAACCTTTCAGCCGAATACCGTTGCCCGGGTCCGATGGCTAAAGAAATATTTCTTTCTGTGATATGTATATCGGCAGTGTGCCGGAAAAGTTTATAGAGGTGGAATCTTCGTCGATATAAATCAGTTCTTTTTTCTCCGCAAAATATAACAGGAGCCCGGCGCATTGCCGGACTCCCGTTCGCATTACAGTCTGTCAGTTGTTTTTAATTTGTTCCTGCAAGGGCATTGCCGTTTACGTATACGGTATAGCCGTTTGAAACGATACCGCTTGCATCGCCGTTAAACTCATCAATGTAGCAATCTCCTGTAAGGTTCCAGGTGCTGCCGCTTTCAAGAGTAACCGTCACGGAACCGATGGAGCTTGATACGTTTTCTCCTTTGGCATTGGTAATCTCGCCCGAGAAGCAGCCGGTAAATGTGGAGTTTCCGCCTATGTTAAGAGTCAGGTATGAGTTATCGCCCACGAGGATGGTGCCCTCCGCTATCTGGTCTACGAGGTTAAGGGTTGCCTTATTGTCAGCGCCGCTCCAGCCGTCATCGCATACAGAAAGAAGGATTCCGTCGCTGTCTTTATTAACAAGTTTGACGCCTTCGAGGGTGATAACCGCATTGGTATTGGTCACGTGGAACATGTGACCATTAAGGCTTGTAAGGGAGCCGCCTGTCATGTCAAAAGAAGATGTTCCGCTGTCGGCATCGCCGCTCATGGACTGGTAAATCATGATAGTGTCGTTAAATGTAGCGTTACCGTTGCAGTCAGTGTTATTGGCGGTCATGTCGCAGTTTTTAAGTGTGATAGAGTTCTTTCCTTCGATACATACACCTTCCGAAAGGTTGGATGTAAGTGTAGCGTTCTCCACAGTAATATCTGCTGTTGAGTAGATTGCGGGTGAACCAAGGCCGTTGGTCACGTAAGTGCCGCCGTCAACATATACTGTTCCGCCGCCTCGGTCTGTTCTGATGGCCGCCGAGGATCTGCCGCTTGTGGTGATGTCAAGGTTATATGCTTTAGTCGTACCGCCACCCGTTGTCATAATACCGCCGGAGCCGTTGCCGGTTGTAACAATTGTTGAATCCTTTATGATGACGGTGGTTCCGTCACCTTCGGCACCGTTCTGTCCGCCGTTACCGCCGTATGAGAAGACTCCGTTGGCGCCTTCCGCATCGGAAGTGATGTTCGCACCTGTAATAGTGGTAGTGGAACCGTCTTTGACAAGAATGGTTGCATTAAGTCCGTAGAAGTTACAGTTATCTCCTCCGTCCGAATCGCCGCTCTTGTTTACAGTAACATCAGAGATGGTTACATTTTCCGATGTTGATACCAAAAGTGCATTCTCGTCTGATGATGTGCTTGAGATTGTCTCTGCACTTATAGTTTCGGCCGATGTTACTTCTTTGGCAGCTGTATAATCTATGTCGGCGCTGCTACTGCCCGGTGCTCCGCCGGGAGCTCCATCGGGACCTCCTTCCGGGGGCTCTCCGTCAGGTTTTTCTCCTGTCGGAGGCTCACCATCGGGTTTTTCCGAACTATTAGTTTCTTCACTCTGAGTCACTTCAACCGAATCGGTCTCTGCCTGGGTAATTGTTTCCGTTGCGGTGCTTCCGCATGCACCAAGTGTCATGCTCATAATTGTTGCCGCTATTACTATTGCCATTATTTTTTTCTCTTTATAATCATGTATTTGCACTCCTTTCAAAGCTTCATGCTCTTTAGTGTATGCACTTATACTAACGGCAAATTGTGTCGGACAAATGGTTAAAATGTGAAATCGGTGTGAATTAGCGGGTGAAAAATATAGGGAGTCTTTTCAGACTCCCTATACCCGAATAGTATAAAACTATTTAATTACTTGTTGGCGATAGCTGCCTGTGCTGCTATTTTCCGACGACGTTTTTTCTATTGATTTTAACATGCATTTTTTCCAATCGGCAGTATCAAAGCTTATAGTTTCGTTTCCGAACTTTGGATCAAGATACCATGAAAACGTACCCTTATCATAAATAATCCTATCGACAAATGCAGCAATCACGGTTTCAGGGATCTTGGCCCTTGGATCAAACGCCTTCATATTAATAAACTCTGTAAGGCTGTCCATCCGATTCTGCTTAAGCTTGTCCTCTTCCGATTCGAGAATCTGCTGTCTGTATTCATTATTGTTTTTTTCAAGACTTACGATCTGATCTTCCAGTTTTTGTTTCTTCTGGCGGAAAGCCTCTCTGGAAATATCTCCTTCGGTACACATATCGACAAGAACGGCAATCTTCTCTTTCAGCTTATCTATCTGGCGTATATTATACTCGACCTTTTCCTGATCATTATTACTGGAGCAGTTAATGTCCTTAAGGTCTTCCGCCATAGACATTGCCTCTTCATAAATCGCCTGGCGGTTACTAACCAGCTTTTTAAATATGAAATCAGCCATTATATCGAGCCTCCACTCCATGAAGGTGGAATTATCACATATTCCTTCGATATCAAGCCCCTTCTTCAACCTTGATGCCGGTGTACCCGTCTTTAATTGTCCGTAACACTGATAAATAAATGATGCGTCTCCGTTCTTTGTTTTGTGAGCAACCCTTCGGTTCATGGAGTGTCCGCATGTACATTTACACTTAGACACCCATATATGCTTGCTGGGAGTATACCCCTGACAGACAAGCCTTCCATCTGCATCTTCCTTTATAAGACTTCGTGATTTTTTGAGTCTTTGAGCTTCGTCAAAATCTTCCGGCGAAATTATAGGTTCATGCGTACCTTCAACATATACCCTTTCAATCTCACCATGGTTATTGATCTTCTTCTGCGTCAGGTAGTCAGGAACATACTGTTTGCGATACTCTATTCGACCGCAATAGAAAGAATTGCCAAGCACTCTGTTGATATTCCCTGCTTGCCACCGTGTTAACCCAGTAGCAGTCTTCCGGCCTTCATGCTCCATTATATCTTGTATTTTACGCACACCGCATCCTGACAGATAGAGTTCAAAGATTCTCTTCACGGTATCGGCCTGTTCTTTATTGATGACCATATTTCCATCAATGCGGTCATACCCGAGAATATTACCATTGCCATAGAATACCCCGTTTTTGAAGGAAATCATCTGCCCTGCTTTTACGCGCTGAGATATCTTCTTACTCTCGTTCTGAGCCAGAGTTGCCATAATTGACAGCCTCAATTCCCCATCTTCATCATTCAGTGTCCAGATATTGTCTTCTGTGAACCACACCTCCACTCCATAACTTTTAAGGATTCTCGTCTGCTGAAGCGTATCCACTGTGTTTCTTGCAAATCTCGAAACCTCTCTTGTTACGATCAGACCAAATCTTTTGTCTTTGGCATCCTGCATCATCCGCAGAAATCCGTCCCTTTTATTTATTGAAGTTCCGGTTATTCCTTCGTCGATGTATCTTTCCACAAGTTCCCAGTCGGGATGCCTCTGTAATATTTCGTCATAGTATTGCACCTGGTTCTCCAGTGCTGAAATCTGTGCCTCATGCTCTGTAGAGACACGAGCGTAAATTGCCACTTTACGTTTCATCAACATAACCTCGTATCTTTCCAGATGCCATACCATGATCGGCATGACATCATTATAGCCCTAAACCGATGCCAACTCAATCGGAATATTCTTCCTCTGCGCTATTAATCTCAGTTCCTCTTTAGAAATCTTCCCTTCAATACAGAGTTGCTTCATGATATCAAAGGCCACTAGCGTAATAGCCATTCTCTCAGCATCAGTCGGAAGTCTTATCTCGGGAATTTCTTTCATTCTTTGCTTCCTCCCTGATTCTCAGAATCATCAGCAGTTTCTCTTTCTGCAGGCTCTGATGATTCTCCCTTATAATAAAACTCGCTTACCGGTAGTCCTGCTGCCCTTCTCAGTTCATTGAATTCATCGATCGGAACAAGCTGAAATTTGGTTTCTTTACCATTGTAATCGGCGGTAATATACCACTTCCCATCAATAAGCTCTCTTGCCAAGTTAAGCTTCATCCTGAACTCGCTTGCATTAGCAAACTGATCCAAGAATCCTACCGTATTCTCATAAGTCGTGCAGACATTCGGATCTTCCAATATGTATATAAGGAAGTCTGCATATATACAGTGCTGGGCTGCAAACACAAGAAGGCGCTCAATATTGGTATTATGATACTCACCATTCATCGCGTACATGATCAGCTTTTCCTGGTTGGTAAGGTCTGTATTCTGTAGAATACTGTTCACAGACATGAACCTGTTCCTTAAGATGCGGTCACGCTCTTTCTGCCATTCTGTCTTTTTACCTCCATGATTCGGGAAGAGCTGTCCTACCCTCTCCTCGATCTTCTTTGCTTCCTGATTATCCTTTACACGCTTCTTAAAGAACTCTTTTGTTCCGATCCTCTTCATGATCCTGAGACAGTGATTCCTATGGGTAAGCTCATGACCGGGCTCAAACCCTTTATCATCCTTATTATCCGTCTGGATCTCCTCATAAAAGGAATCAAGCTCTCCGCCGTACTTGACCACGCACTTTTCTACATCAAGAAGCCTTTCCACATCATTAAGGAAGATATCATCCATCGACTCCTTCTTAGGGCCTACCTTGATACTTGATGATACAAGTACCTTTCTGCTCATCTCCTTATTAAGAAGCTGCTCCTTCAACGTCTTGATCTCAGATTCAAGGTTACTGATCCTTTCTTTCTGTTCTGAAATAGTGCTCTCATAAGAAGAATTCAGCGAAGAGAGCTTTTTATTCTGTTCAAGTATCTCTTCAAAGTTTTCATGCTTCTTTTTTTCCTGCAGCTGGTCATACCATTCCGGGATAACAAGTGCCCTGAGTTCATCAATGTCTCCGGACAATGTTTCAACATCTAACGTTACTGAACCATCCTCGATGCTCAGATAGGCAGGTGATTCCATTAACCACTTTCTCCTCCTCTGTAGTGCTGACGGATTGGCTGCCCGCTCTCTTAACCCTTCATCCAGCGTTTCCAATTCCTCTGCTCCTGCGGCGATCAGATAATAGACATCGCTGTAATCTATCGCCTGTTTCAATTTGTCTGTATTCATAGCAACTTTTTCCTCCTTTCTTGCCATTCACAAGTAATGTGGGATATCAAGTTTGCTAATCCGTCAAAAAGAAAATAATATTTTTTAAAAAGACAATTAATCGGGGCCGATTATAATCTGGCTCCAAAAACAGCGATTATTCGACCCCGAACATGGCTCAAACCCGCATTTTTACTGGATTGTTCGACCCCGCGATAATCAAAAAATACGGCAATTTTCAATTGTAAATTTGGTTTTGGGAAATTATCGGGGCCGAACATGGCTGAAACCCTTGAAAACACTACATTGTTCGACCCCGAACAAAAAATTGAAAAACCAGAAAAAAAGAATAACAGGATACGCCTAAAGTTGCAGGCACGCTTTAGGCAAACCGTCTGCCCACGGCATCCGAATTAGGGCGTGCCCTATGACCCCCACGTTTCAATTTGTCCACTGAATTAACAAAAAAAGAGAGCCGACGTCATTTTGACGTCAACTCTCAACTCTACCTGACGTCATTTTGACGTCATTCTATGCAACCAGCACAATGATACTTTTTTCTATCCACTTTACCCATAGGTGTCATCTTAATATCTTTTACAAAAATGATCTCTCTGGGCATATAATACGATGATAATTGTCTTTTAATGCTTTTTCTGATTTCCTTTTCAAGTATTTCCTTCTGCAACAGCGAACTCGATTTTTTTATCTGAATATAGCAGCAGGGCCTTTCACCCGCAGAATCATCTTCGTACTTTTTCCCTACGACTACGCATCTTTTAACCATAGGATTTGTTGATACAACGTCTTCTATAACCTTGGGAACTACCTTGAAACCATCCGGAAGAACAACCAAATCCTTTTCTCTGTTTAAAAAGAATACAAATCCGTCCTGATCAATGTACCCGACATCCCCGGATATATACCATCTTTCACCGTTATATTCCTTTATTACTTTGTTGCTTTCATCGTCGTCTCCATAATAACCGAGCATCAGATTTCCATTAAAGCATATAATTCCATCTTGGTCATATCCCAGCTCAACGATTTCGCCATCTTGCTCATACTTATCCTTATCGATTACCATAAGGTTCACATCGTAAAAAGGAATTCCGACGCTACCTTCTTTATATACTTCTCCTTGATTTGCAGTCGCAACGGAAGTATTCTCACTGGCTCCATATCCGGGTGAACAGTACTTTATACCTCCGATTCTCTGAAGAAGATCGTTCAACCTTTTTTCAGCCTCTAGCGGCATTGAATCTCCCCCTATACCTATAGTGGTAAGGCTAGAAAGGTCAGTAACATTATCATTATCCAACAAATCCATTGCATGCCCCGGAACGCCGGCAACGCTTTGCGGATGGAACCTGTTAATTATTTCAGATAGTCTTTCATTAACCGGATCAGCGATTGGAACTACTGTCATGCCTATACATAACGGCATATGAATACCTAGGTATCCATAAAAGATCCATTTCGGCATTATATCAATCGATATCATACGTAAGCGTCAAATAGTACGCTTTGTTTTAAAATCTGCCGCTGATTAGCGGACAGGCTTCCTGCAATAATCTGGAAGTTCCGGTGCCCACGGCATCAGCGGATCAAGTTTTGTTATATCCATCTGACCATCTTCATCACAA
>JAFUFI010000018.1 GCA_017469945.1 Lachnospiraceae bacterium
TCCTGAGCCAGGATCAAACTCTCATGTTGAAAAGTTTTTTTCCTAACCAGTTTAAACTGGCTATTTATCCATTAACATTTACTGTTATTTGGGTTGATCTTTTAAGATCTGTTCTCTGAAATAATTCTATTACTCACAAATTCGCAGGCTCGAAAACCTTCGGTTTGTGAGTGGAATCTTCAGGGTTGCATTGCTGTTCAGTTATCAAGGATCAAGTAGATAATCGGTTGATGATCATCCTGACGGAGAAGGAGGGATTTGAACCCTCGCGCCGCTGTTAACGACCTGCACCCTTTCCAGGGGTGTCTCTTCAACCACTTGAGTACTTCTCCAAATGCTTAAATACAGAAAACTATATTTATTTTTAGGAGAAGCCTTCTCCCTAAGCGGAGAGGGTGGGATTCGAACCCACGCGCCCTTTCGGACAAACGGTTTTCAAGACCGCCTCGTTATGACCGCTTCGATACCTCTCCAGACATCTTTTTAATTGTTCGTCACTCATCAGCGACGTTGTATATAATAACAAACTTACCCCCGAAAAGTCAACAAGAAAATGCAATATTTTTCAAAAAAATTATCGGGGGTTCACACCGCCAATCTTTACTGCCTGTCAAAGTACGCTTTTCCGCCATCGGGAAGAAAATAAGTCCTTATATAACCGTCAGTTGAGACGACAACAAATTCATTTGTATCCTCTATATAATATACATCATCCCCATCTTCAGCTTCCGTCTTGTGGAGTGCCTCGGGATTTGTAACAACAGCGCTTGCAGCCGCCTCGTATTCTTCGGAGGAGGAAAAGCCCATCTCTATTCCGTGCTTTTCATAGTGCTGCTCAAGGAGCTTTGAATTTCTAAAGCAATACTGCGCATAATCTTCAGAAACATCGTCTTCCGGCGCATATTCTTCCGGCGCATATTCTTCAGTCACATATTCTTCCGGCGCATATTCAAAAGCCTGTTCTTCTGCGTAATCTGCAAGCAGCCCGCAACCGGGTAAAATTAAAGTCAGTAAAAGAGCGGCTGCCGTATAAAGGCAGCCACGAATAATCTTCTTAATCCTCTTCATCTTCCGAAACCTCCTCGGGATATGGCTCCCGCACATAGGCTTTAAACCGCTCCTCACAGGCTCCGAACTTTTTAAAATTCTTTCTTGCCGTAAGTAGCGATACCTTATTTGCGCCGGTTTCCTCCGGGTATCTTAGCTGCGAAGGGTCGTTTTCCCAAAAGCAAACAGGACAGATTTCAAAATCCGAGTCCTCAGGATCAAGCGTTTTGTATCCGCAGCAGGGGCATACCGCATATTCGGTATGCTCCCCGCGAATTTCGTTTTCTTCAGATATTTTATCTTTCATAAAAAATCTCCGAAAGCTGTTATTCCTTTCCGTCCCAGCAATATGTGCAAAGCTTTGAAGGATCGATGCCTGTAGCCTCGAGCATATCATCAAGGCGGTTAAATCTTAAGGATGTAAACTTAAGCTCTTTGCAGATTTCCTCTTCCATCCTTGCATACTTCTCCGACTCGGGATTAGCGTACTCCTGCAAAACTTCCTCTGTTACGTTTCCGTTTTCAAGCCTCTCAATAACTCTTCTTGCGATGAGATCCATCTCTGAATTGGATCTTGAGAAATTGAGATACTTGCATCCGTAAAGGAGCGGAGGACATGCGGGACGAATATGCACTTCCTTTGCCCCGTTTTCATATAGGTATTCGGTAGTCTCTCTGAGCTGGGTACCTCTTACAATAGAGTCATCGATAAGAAGGATGCTTCTGTCTTTGATAAGTTCATTTACAGCCAGCATCTTCATCTTTGCGATAAGGTCGCGCTTACTCTGGATGGTAGGCATAAATGATCTGGGCCAGGTGGGAGTATACTTGATAAAGGGTCTGGAAAAAGGTATTCCGGACTCATTTGCATAACCAACGGCATGTGCGGTACCTGAGTCGGGCACTCCGGCCACAATGTCGGGTTTAACATTATCGCGCTTAGCCATCCTTGCTCCGCAGTCATATCTCATCTGCTCTACATTGACTCCCTCGTAAGTACTTGCGGGATAACCGTAGTAGATCCAAAGGAATGTACATATCTTCATATCCTTTCCCGGATTGGAAAGGGTGATGCAGTTTTTCTCCGTAAGGACAACGATCTCCCCGGGGCCGAGCTCTTTATAGTCATGGTATCCGAGGTTCTTGTATGCGTAGTTCTCAAAGGAAACGCAAAAAGCCTCATCCTTTTTACCGATCTGTACGGGAGTTCTTCCCAAACGGTCTCTGGCTGCGTAAATACCTGCCTGATTTAAAAGAAGGAGCGACATGGATCCGTCGACAACTTCCTGTACAAATTTAATTCCTTCTATAAGATTTGCTTTGCTGTTGATAAGAGCCGCTACAAGTTCGGTGGCATTTACTTCTCCGGAGCTCATCTCCTGGAAATGTACATGTCCCTGGTCAAAAAGCATCTGAGTAAGCTCATCGATATTGTTGATCTTGCCTACTGTAGAAATGGCGTATGTTCCATGATGTGAACGTATGATGAGGGGCTGTGCCTCATAGTCCGAAATACATCCGATTCCGAACCATCCGCTCATATCATGAATCTCTTTCTCAAATTTAGTTCTGAAAGGTGCGTTCTCGATATTATGAATCGCTCTTTCAAAACCGTCCTTACCGTAGACTGTGATTCCTCCCCTTCTTGTTCCGAGATGTGAATGGTAATCAATTCCGAAGAAAAGATCGAAAACACAATCCTCTTTTGATGCAACGCCGAAAAATCCGCCCATTTTTAGTAATCCTCTTTCATGTCAAAATATAAAATTAAACATTGATCTCTGCCGTCATTCCAAGGTCAGCCTTGTTGGCGTCAAGAATAGGTCTCACAACTTCGCTTAAGAAAGTATCGACCTGTCTGGGAGCACGGCCCACATACTTGGAAAGATCCATGGTTGAGCTCTTAAGCTCCTCGAGAGTAAGTCCGAAGGCAGGGTCTGCCGCAATAAGTTCAAGGAGGTTATTGTCCATTCCCTCTTCCTTAACGTTTCTGCCGGCTTCCATTGAAAGAGTTCTGATCTTTTCGTGGAGTTCCTGACGGTTTCCGCCGTTTTTAACTGCATCCATCATTATATTCTCGGTAGCCATGAAAGGAAGCTCAGCGAGCATATGCTTCTCGATAACCTTTGGATATACCTTAAGTCCGTCGGTTACATTGAGGCAAAGATCGAGAATTCCGTCAACAGCAAGGAAGCCTTCAGGGATTGAAAGTCTCTTGTTTGCAGAGTCGTCCAGAGTTCTCTCAAACCACTGGGTAGCGGATGTGATCGCGGGATTTAAAGCATCGATCATCACGTATCTTGAAAGGGATGCGATTCTCTCGCTTCTCATAGGATTTCTCTTATAAGCCATAGCGGAAGATCCGATCTGGTTCTTTTCGAAAGGTTCCTCAACTTCTTTAAGGTGCTGAAGAAGTCTGATATCATTGCTCATTTTATGAGCTGAAGCGGCTATACCTGCAAGCACATTGGCAACTCGGGTATCAACCTTACGCGAATATGTCTGTCCGGAAACGGGATAACAGCTTTCGAATCCCATCTTCTTTGCGATCATCGGATCGATCTTGTCGATGGTTTCCTGATCTCCGTTAAAGAGCTCGAGGAAAGAAGCCTGAGTTCCCGTCGTTCCCTTTGAGCCCAAAAGCTTCATCGTAGAAAGAACATGATCGAGGTCCTCAAGATCGAGGCAGAATTCCTGTAACCAAAGGGTAGCTCTCTTTCCCACGGTAGTAGGCTGAGCGGGCTGGAAATGGGTAAATGCAAGGGTGGGCTGATTCTTGTACTCGTCCGCAAAATCCGCAAGAGTCTTCATAACATTTAAAAGCTTCTTACGAACAAGCTTAAGAGCCTCAGTCATAATGATGATATCGGTATTGTCGCCGACATAGCAAGAAGTAGCTCCCAAGTGGATGATTCCTGCCGCCTTGGGACACTGCTGCCCGTATGCGTACACATGGCTCATAACATCGTGACGCACTTCCTTTTCGCGAGCCCTTGCCACATCATAATTGATATCATCGGCATGGCTCTTTAATTCATCGATCATTTCCTGTGTGATAACAGGCTTTCCGTCCTTAGATAATCCGAGCTCCATCTCAGTCTCGGCAAGAGCTATCCAGAGCTTTCTCCAAGTGCGGAATTTCATATCCTGTGAAAAAATAAACTGCATTTCCTTGCTGGCGTAGCGCTCGGACAGGGGGCTTGTATATACATCTGTAGCCATTGTAAATCCTCTTTCTAAAAATCTTTGATATCGGGTTTAAAGTTTCTTTCCGGTAAGGCGCTCATAGCCTTCGTGATAAATGTCGATAGTCTTTTTAACAACATCCTCGGGAAGAGTCCAGTTGTGGCCGTCGTTTGACTTAAGCCAGTCTCTTGCAAACTGCTTGTCAAATGAAGGCTGACCGTGTCCGGGCTCATATCCGTCTGCAGGCCAGAATCTGGAGCTGTCAGGTGTGAGCATCTCGTCTCCGAGTACAATATTTCCATTCTCATCAAGTCCGAACTCAAACTTGGTATCTGCAATGATTATTCCCTTTGTGAGCGCATAATCCGCACACTTTTTATAGAGAGCAAGGGTGTAATCGCGAAGCTTTGAAGCGTACTCCTCTCCCTTTCCGGGGAATCTCTCCTCAAGATACTCTACGCTCTGCTCGTAGGAGATATTTTCATCATGGTCGCCGATCTCAGCCTTGGTTGAAGGGGTATAGATAGGCTCGGGAAGCTTGTCGGATTCCTTTAATCCCTCGGGAAGAGTAATGCCGCAAACGGTCTGTGTCTTCTGGTAGCTTGCCCATCCGCTTCCGGTGATGTAGCCTCTGACAATACACTCTACAGGAAGCATATTAAGCTTCTTGCACATCATACTTCTGCCTTCAAACTTGGAATTTCTGAATCCTTCAGGCATGTCGTTAACATCTACGGAAACCATATGGTTGGGAATAATGTCCTTTGTCATGTCAAACCAGAACTTTGACATCTGTGTAAGAACCTTTCCCTTGTCCGTAACGGTGTTGTTAAGAATAACATCGAAACAACTGATGCGGTCGGTAGCGACGATTATGAGCGTATCGCCGTTATCGTAGATCTCTCTTACTTTTCCTTCTTTAATTGGTTTTACTTCTTTCATTTTTTCGGAATCCTCCATTTAATTCTAATAACCTTTGGTTATTGTTAACATGTTAGGCATCTTTGCTGTTAAGCAGTTCGATGATTTCCCCGGCGTACTCCGGATAAACTTTCGCAACTTCTTCTATTTCAGATTTTGCATCTTCGGCAAGTTTCTTATTGTAATCTATCTGTTCCCTGACCCGTTGTCTTCTGATTATCAGTTCGTGGCGGATCTCAACCATCTCCCTGGGGTCTAAGAAAGCTCCGGTCTGGTATACCCATCTGTCCGGATATCTGACCCGAACGTTTGACAAAAGCTCGATCAGATGTTTCTGGAAATATTCGCTCTGGGCCTGAGCCTCCGTAAACTGACGTCTTTCCTCTTTCTCAAGCTGATAAGCTTTCCAGAGTTTCTCAAGCTTATCACCATTTTCCACATGATATTTCAAATATAAAAACTCAAGAAGCTTGCGGTTGTTTACATATCTGATCTTGACCGTATTCTGTAAGGCGATCAGCTTGTTTATTTCCGCCTGGGCATGCTTTAATTCCTTTGTGGCATCCATATACTTTATCGCCGTAACGGCCGCCGCTATGGCTACAAGCGCCGTAGCAAGGAAGTATCCGATAAAGACATTAAGATCAAGAGCAAACTGGAAGAAAAGAAGCAGCAACATACAAAGCACATAAGCTCCGATGAATATGACCACCATTCCCTTATAATTGCTCATATTCTTACGACTCTCGTTTTTGATAAAGAGCCTTGCCTGACGCTCTCCGTCAAGTCTTCTTAAATCTCTTTTGACCGCAACGGCATACTTTTCCGCTTCGCGTATCTTTGCGATTCCCTCTTCCACTTCGGGCTCCCGCTTTTTGAGGGTGTAATACTCGATATCGGACATCCTGCTCTTGCGCTCGCGATACTTTTGTATCTCGGAGGAATAAGCCGCAAACTGCTTAGCGCAGCTCTCAAGCTCAGACTTTTTGCCGGCGGGCAGAGCATCTATCTCGTCAACATCCGTCAGATAATCCGTAACGAGCTGATATTCCCCGGCAAGAAGTTCAACTTCTTTCGAAGACTCCTCCATCTGGTCGAGACAGTCCATGAAGTATGCGCTTCTTGCGGACGGGTCGGAAAAGTTCACGCCCTTGCGGGTTGACAGACTCTCCTCGCCTTCGTTTTTATTGTTTTTTGAAAACAGTAAAGCAATTCTTTTAAAAATATTCATACACTCACGTTTTCTCTGTAACTGTCTTTAAGCCCCTTAAGGATACGTTCGTTTTCGTCATAATACTTATAAGCTTCGTCGGTATCTCTCATATTCCGGCGCATCTTAAGCTGTTTCGTCTCCGAGAGGGATTCAAAGCTTTCCGACAGCGTCTCAAGCGCTTTTTCAAGGCGCAGCGTATCATCTCTGTAGGCGGAATGTTCCGCAGCAAATGCAATATAATCCGTCTCCGAAAGGCCCAGCCTCTTTGCGGCCAAATAAGCCAAAAAATGCTCCCTGTTTCCGTCAAGTCTGTTTGCCTCTTCGAAGCAGTCCGCCGCCCGCTCGTATAGCATAAGCCCCGTATAAGCAACACCGAGGTTATGGTATATTCCGGCAAGAACATTAATCCCCGGAAGAATCATGGTGTTATTCTCACTGACGTAATTCCACTTTTCGATAAGGGTCTTGTATCCCCTGACCGCGGAAACGAATTTTTTCTTGGTGAAAAGATAATCTATCTGGCTTTTATGCCTCTCGATGGCCGTAAGACCGGTTCCCTTTTTAAGAGTCTTTCTCACGGAATCGATATAGTACATATCCTGAAGTCCCGTGTATTCCATGATAAGGCAGACGAAGGTGCTTACCGAGCCCTGCCTCTGGATGATGGCATACATCTGGGTGGCAAGCTCGGGAAGACCACATTCTTTTTCGACCCATTCCGCGATATTGCGGTTCATGATGGATCTGTCGATGAGGACTGCATTTTCACCCAGCAGATAGCAAAGTTCCTCAACACAATAGACTGCTATATCAAGTCCCGGGACAATATATGGAGTTTTTGCGTATTTTCCTATGCCAATGGTTATGCGCATTTAAAATCCGCTTCCTTTTCTAGTTAATTGGAATCTCTTCACGCCATATTTTATGGGTTGAGGGTCTGAACTCTCCAAATCCGAGATCCTCTATCTCCACGATCAAAAGCTTTTCACTTTCCATGTAGAGCTTGCATCTCATTCTTGCGATCTTTTGGGAGAAATCGTCAAGGGTAATCCTTGCGATACGGTCTCCGGCGCCCACAAGAGATCTGATGATAAATTCAATATAATTTCCGTCCTGAATGTAAAACTCGAAAGTCTCGGAAGCATCGTACCAGCTGACTCCGGCATCAAGTATTGCATAGTAGGTCTCGTCGTTCTGGCTTAAGATATTCATACCGACATTTGCGGTAAGCTTATCGTTTCCAAGAAAGATGTTCTTTTTCTCTGGAGGCTCGCCGAGATTCCGGTCTATAAGTCCGTAGCAGGCACCCTTACTGTAAAGATTGCTTCCCTGGAAAACTCTGTACTTTGAACAAAGGTATTTTTTAGATTCCTTCATCCATACATCGTTATACCCCGCGCCGATAAGGAATACGCTGATGGTGTCTTCCGCTTCACAGGCTTCCCTTGCTATATTTGCAAAGGTTCTGTCAAGCTGGATCAGCTCGTAATCTGTATCTGCGGAATTATCCCTGCTGCCGCCGGGCATCGGATAATGCTTCTCATCGATATAGACAACAACGGGAATCGTCCCGAAGTTTGACTCCATACGGTACGCGATAACCTCATCCTTTTCATACTCAAGAAGTATGCTTCCGTTTCTCCAGAGTTCATCGGGCTGGTGAGTCATAAAATGATAGTAGCTCTCCATCCGGCTTTGGAAATAGATCTTTTCGGTTTTGAGCTTAAGGAGGGAAACCGCTTCCTTAAGTACCCCTATATTCTCGTAGGTAAGATTCTCAGCAGTAAAAAGGACACCCGCTACCCTATCCGAATAAACAGCGGTTACAAGGGACATGCATCTTTTTATAAAAAGGGCAAGCAGTGAAACCGGCTGATAAGGGACCTGGTCAACAAGGATCGGGGCTCCTCTTCTTGCGAGGCTGAGAAGGTGATCTATATAGATACAGTCCTCGTCTTTTGAATGCTCCGCGGCTTCTCTTCCGAAAAACCATTGGTTAACGCCTTCTCTTTTGCAAAGAGCCGTCGGGATGTTATAATCCTCTTCCCCCGTTGTAAGTGAGACCGTCTCAACGTTTTTACCGTCCTGGGAAAAACTGAGCTGGCAAAAGCTGTCTCCTATATTAAATCCTACAAATATTTTATTGTTACCTTTCAGGCTAAAGCCCGGCAACTTTATCATTATTTCAGCTCCTAAATCAGTCTGAACAGTTCATCATTCAAAAACTTTCGCTTGTTGTACTCTTCGTAAAGATTGTCAAACTTAGAGTACTCCTTTGTCGTATTGCTGATAAGCATTTCGTTTATAAGCCTGTACAGGCTTCTTCCCTCGGAGGAAGGCGTGTTGTTACATGAAACCTGACCCGTGTCGGTAAGGGATGCCTCTTCCTCCCCTTCTTCGGTAATATAGTATTGCAGCCTCTCGCCAAAGAAGAGTATGAAATCCTTAAAGCAGATACCTCCGCACACTTCCCTCATGGTTTCGGACGAGTAATCGTAAGCTTCCGTATTGTCATTAACGATCACATAATGGATCTTTGCGCTTTTTCCGTTTTTAATACGGTAGTCGATTATCGTTCTGTCCTGGATCTCGTCAAGTATTTCCTCGCAAAGCGCTTTGCGTTCCGGTTTCTTAAACACACCGACTCCCAAAAACTTTTTAAAGAAACCGAGATAGATCTTGTCCTTCATTTCAATCTTAAGGAAATCCAAAACCAGGCTTTCCGTCTCATCATCCATTTCCTGAGGCGCTTCGGAATAGTACTTTAAAAGGGCCAGTCTTGAAGGCAGGGATACTTCCACCCCATTCATATGCAGATACTTTATCCCTTCAAAAAGATGTTCAAGTGCACCGCTCTTTCCGATAAGGTACCAATATGAACCCTGGGCAATTATCGCTCTGGAAATATCGGATGTGGGATCGAATTTTACACACTCTTTCGCGATCTCGTCCATGTCCTGAACGTAGAATTCGGTATACATATGGCGAAGAGCGATCTTTTTATCGATCTCTATAACGGGGAGCTCATATTTTTTGAGGGCGTTTCTGATAAGGATCAAATCCTTGGAGGGTCCGTTATAGTTTTTTGCAAGGTACTGGACGATCAGCGAATCGGCATTATCTTCTTTAAAGACATATACAGCCGCCGCAAGTATGGACTTTTCGTAGGAAGCCCTGTCGCGTACCGCGGGATTGCTTTCTATTTCCTTTATCTCTCTGTCAAGGTAGCGCTTAAGGTTATTTTGTCCGGCGAAATACGGTCCGAACCTTGTAAGCCACTCGATACAGATATCAAGATATCCGAATCTGTACAGATGAGGGAAAAGTCTTCCCATCTGCTGTGCCGTAAGTCCCTCGCTGCCAAGCATCCTAAAGCATCTGGAGAAGGAATTCTCATCGTCATGGTTCGAGTAATACTCCATAGCCAGAGTCAGCATATTCCGGCGTATGTAAGGTCGTATTTTCTCGGATTCGCCAAGCTGCATAAACCTCGATACATTTCCGGAAGTAACGGTAACGGTGTTGTTTCCGCTTCCCACTATATGGAGATTAAGTCTTTCATTGTCCCAGACAAGCCCTGTTATCGTAGAAAGATACTTGGAGACAGGCATCAGATCCTCTTCCGTAAATCTGACGGAGTTGATATATCTGTTTCCCTTTGAGTCCTCAAATACGATAATATATCCTCTTCCGTAGGCTATTACAGCGCCTTCTCCGTTTTTGAGGTCATAAGCAAAAGGCGACACACAGCCTTTCTGGTATACGTAGGCTTTCTCAAAGTCTTTCCTCTCACATACTACCCATTTGGAAAAGAGTATGTTTGAGATTCCGATGGCCTGCTGCCTGCTTAAAAGATCGGGTCTGTATATATCCGAGTAAATGACAGCCAGATGCTTGCTGATATTGCCCTGGGATAATTGGCTGCCGGCAAAAAACTCCATATTGGCTATGTTAGCCTCATAGAGCTCTTCGTATTTGTCTTTGTGAGTAATAATATAATAATAGAAATATGCTAACTGATCCGAGCCGAGGTTATTTCTGTATCCGAAATACATCAGCACGACAAGCGGAATATCTTCGTCCGCTTCAAGATCTATTGATTGTATAAAGTATTCAAAAAGGCCCGTAAGCTTGATATCTTTATCGATAGCCTTTCTGTACCAGGCGCCTGCAGTTTTGTCTACGCGGTTCGCGTATATGAACTGCGCGCAGATTTCCTGCAAAATCTCCGGCTCCTCAAATTGCGCATATAAAAGCTCCAGCATATGGATATGCACATAGCTTCCGGTTTTTGTTCTCTGAGAGAAAGCGAGTACCTGCTCGAGGGTTCTGTGGGATACAACTCCGTGCTTTGCTCCGAAATAAACGGTCTGAATAAGGAAGCTGTCCATTTTCTTGGCAACCATCGGGTTTTCGTTCAAGGTAAGGATTCCCTCGTAGTATATGGTCGCACTTCTGCTTCCGGTTTCAAACAGATGCTCCAAAAGGTTCCATCTTGTGTAGGAATTGGCATTATAGGTTGTGGGTAAAAGGAGCGCAATAAAACCTATCTGCCAGTTGGAATGAGCTTTCTTGTAGATAGCCTCCACCTTTTTCGCAGCGGTTTTGGTAAACTCAGGGTCCTGATTTACGATAGATGCGGTAAGCCAATGGTAAGCATAAGCCTCCAGAAGCCTTTCTCCCTTAAGAGAGCCTTCTCTTTCGTCATGTTCGATTATCTCGGCAGCCTGATCTACAAGCCAGCCCGCCTCGTTGTGTCTTCCCTCAATGCAAAGAAGACGTGCCTTGAAAAGCTTAACGTATACATCATTGATATTTAAAGCGGAGAGCTGTTCCACTCCGGCTCCGGTTTTATCAAGCCACTCCTTCTCGTCCATAAGTCCGAGTCCGTGAAGGATGTAGTCTCTTGTAATAGATTCAAGGATAACCGCTCTTGAACGGGCACCTTTTTGGGTATTAACTTCGGCTCTTCCTTTTACAACAACAGGTATCTCAAGTCTCGCAAAATTGTTGCAGAGGATGATCCGGCCTTCATGTCTTCCCTTTAAACACTTTTCGGTAGAAAGGAAGATCTTGAGGGTACAAACGTTACCGATAAAGTCTTTGTCGGTAAGGACTTCTCTTCTTGTAAAAAGAAAGTCTCCATCTACTTCAACATTAATATTTGAATAGCTCCATCCGTTTCGGAGGATTTCTATTTCTCTTTCTATAAGCTGTTCGGAATATTCAACTCCGAGCACGGTGGTCTCATATACCTTCTTTTCGAAGAAGTACTCAACCTTTGGCTTTTTGCCTGTGCCCAGCAGGAATTCTTCAAGATTTTGTGAGTTGCCGGGATTTGCCGAGAGAGCAAGGTACATGCCCATAAAATACTCGTCACTGCCTGTAAGTATCCCTTTAAACTCGGGGGAATAGAAAAGATTAAGGGCCTCATCCCAATTATCTTTGGCGAGATTTACAAAGCTGAACAGATTTCTGATACGCCCCACAGAGGAAGTAAGCTCACCGGGCTCAATTCTGACATCAAAAGGAACGGAGCATTCTCCGTGGTCACTGATAACTGTGAAAAAGCCCTTTATTTCATCTCCGGGCTTGCAAAGATCACCGTGAAAATGGAAAGATACATTCGCCTCGATTCCGGCAATCTCAGGGTTTAAAACCTCCATCCTGAGGTCTGAGGAAACAACCGTAGCCTCGGTAACGCTTCCGTCGGAAGTAAAGACTCTGAAACTTCCCTCATAATCACAGTCACAGGAAACTTCTATCTCCACCTTTGCCGGTCTGCAGTTCACAGAGCCGGTATTTTGTATGTAATTTCCGTCCAAAACCCTGCTGACAATATCTCGCATCGGATTCCCGTCCATTAAATATCTATTGCGGAAAGCTGCAAACTACCGCAACTTAAATTATACCAAAATAAAAAGGTCAAGGCAACGATTGATTGACCAACCGTAGCCCTGACCTTAAGGATTTTTTTGTATAAAATATAGAATTATTCGATAACGTGGATCCATCCCTTGGGAGCCTCGATGCGTCCCATCTGGATTCCGGTAAGTGTCTCGTAAAGCTTTTTGGTAACAGGACCCATTTCGTTCATACCGCTGGGAAGGCAGATCTCCTTGCCGTGGTCTACGATCTTTCCTACAGGAGAGATTACGGCAGCTGTACCGCAAAGTCCGGCCTCCGCAAAATCCTTAACCTCATCAAAGTAAATCTCTCTCTCCTCAACATTAAGTCCGAGATATTCCTTTGCTACGTAAACAAGGCTTCTTCTCGTAATTGAAGGAAGTATGCTGTCAGACTTGGGAGTAACAACGCTTCCGTCCTTTGTGACAAAGAGGAAGTTTGCTCCACCGGTTTCTTCTACCTTGGTCCTTGTCTTGGGATCGAGGTACATATTCTCATCGAATCCTTCCGCATGAGCGGTAACTATTGCATGAAGGCTCATGGCATAGTTAAGTCCCGCTTTGATGTTTCCGGTTCCGCAAGGTGCCGCACGGTCAAAATCGCTTACCTTGATGGTAAGAGGTTTTGCGCCGCCCTTAAAGTAAGGTCCGACAGGTGTTGTGAAAATACGGAACATATAATCATTGGCGGGTTTAACTCCGATAACGGGGTTAATGCCCATCATATAAGGTCTGATGTAAAGAGTAGCTCCGCTTCCGTAAGGGGGAACAACATTTTCATTGGCTTTAACGACCTTGGTGACCGCGTCAACAAATCTTCCTTCGGGAAGTGTCGGCATTTCAAGGCGGGCTGCAGACTGATTAAGTCTTTCGGCATTTAAATCGGGGCGGAATGTAACAATGTGTCCATCCTCGGTAGTGTATGCCTTGAGACCTTCAAATACGGTCTGTGCATACTGGAAAACTCCCGCGCACTCGTTAAGTGAAATGTTTGCGTCGGTGACAAGCTCTCCGTCATCCCATTTTCCGTCTTTGTAAACCGAAACATAGCGGTAATCGGTAGGAACATAACCGAATCCAAGGTTACTCCAATCAATGTTCTTCTTTTCCATCAAAGTTTCCTTCTTTCGTAGTCTTTACAACTATCATTTACCGATAGATTGCGTCTTAAGATAGATTATCTTACCTCTTGTAAAAAAAGTCAATAAACCGAATTTAGCCAATTTAAGACTGTTTACCCAGTTTTTTCACTCTTTCATACTTCACAAAAGAATAAGATAAGTCAAAATATGTGATCTCGTCGCTGTCGGCAGTCTTTACCCACTCCGGATCTTCATCAAGATTTTTAAGGTATGTATCCGCCTCGTATTCATAGTCGATCGCCGTAATATGCGCCGTATCGCAGTAGGGAAGAAGCTGCTCGTAAATGCTCTCGCCGCCGATGATGTATATATCCTCGGACTTATAGGGCTTAAGATATTCCATCAGTTCACCCACTGAATTTACAACCACTGCTCCCTTTACTTTAAAATTTTTATCTCTGCTAAGTATGATATTGGTCCGATTGGGCAGAGGCTGCTTTTGAGGGAAAGTATCAAGGGTTTTTCTTCCCAGGACAACAACTTTTCCAGTTGTAAGAAGCCGAAACGTCTTTTGATCGTTGGGAATACTTACAAGTAATTCGCCTTTGTTTCCGATAGCCCAGTTATTATCTACCGCTGCAACTATATTCATGTATTATCTCCGTACCGGTTGTGTTTAATGTACCAATCTTAATCCTGAGAAGGTCTCGGCTTTCTTCCGCAGCTCTTCTTCTCTGTGCAGTACCCGGATACCTCGCACTTTGGCATAAAGTAATTGTCCACAAGGTATGCCCACTCTTCGGAGTATTCGCGAAGGGCATTGCAAAGATCCCGCATCAGCTCTCTGTATTCCCAAAAGGCCCTTGTGCACATTCTCTGGTGCGACATTTCAATAAGGCTCCTTAAGTTGCGCTTGTCCACAACCTTTGTCTCCATTCCGAGGGGAAGGAGCATAGCAGCATCCTCTCTTGGGATACCGCACTCGTTTTCAAGCTTTGAAGCGGCATCTGCGATAGCCTTCATGGTATCTTCGTAAATCTGCTTTGCCTTTTCGTCTTTTGCTACGGTGTGAGGCAAAACATATTTAAAGTCTTCATACTTAATGTATCTTGTACTTGCCTGAAGTCTTGTGGGAGCTCCGCCGATGTGGGTGTACCATTCTCTTATGACTCTGGCGGAATACCCGTCAAGTATCATCTCAACATTAACGTACTCAAGAACTCTTCCGTGTCCGGAAACGATACAATCAAGTCCTCTCTTGTAGTTTTTCTCCGCGTCTTCTATATTGGCGCCCCAGCAGACTCCGGCGCGCTGTCCCATAAGTGTGATGGGGTTCTTTGTTGTTTCCTCGATAATGATTATCTTTGCCATAGTAATATCCTTTAGTCCGGTTTTAAAGTTTTTAGTTCTCCCATTTATCGCACATTGAATTTATCTGGTCCGCGATCTTGCCCAGTTCCTTATTCGGTCTGCCCTCAAGCTTTTTGATAAGAGCCATAAGCCTCTGACCGGCGCTGACAAGTCTCGCGTATACACCGTTAGCGATGGGTGCTTTCTTTTCAACCCTTTGAGGCTCTGCCTCGTAAGTAAAGCGGTTTGCCGAAAGGTCAAATACAGATCCGCTGTATGGCGCGTATGCGCGCTGACCATACTCGATCTTTAAGGTTTCCGCAAACTGCATCGTAACGCTGTCTTCGCCGTGGACGATAAAGACCTTCTTGGGCTTTTCCTCAAAGGCGCTTATCCAGTCGATAAGGCCCTGCTTGTCGGCATGTCCGGAAAGTCCCGCAACCTGCTTTATTTGCGCGTTTACGCTGATCGTTTCGCCAAAAAGCTTAACCTCTTTGGCGCCTTCTATTATGGCGCGTCCGAGAGTTCCGTTAGCCTGGTATCCCACGAAAAGGATTGTGCATTCTTTTCTCCAAAGGTTATGCTTTAAGTGGTGTCTTATACGTCCCGCCTCGCACATGCCCGATGCGGAGATGATAACCTTTGGTGTGTCGATAAAGTTGATCTCTCTTGATTCATCGCTTGTGATGGTAAGTTTAAGACCGCCAAAAGACAAGGGATTGATTCCCTCTTTAACGAGTTCAAGAGCCTCTTCATCAAAGCACTCGCTTCTGTTTTCTCTGAAGACTTCCGTAGCTTCGACCGCCATGGGACTGTCTACATAAACAGGGAAGTTTTCATGTCCTTTTATCAGTTTATTGACCTTTATCTTACGAAGGAAATACAAAAGCTCCTGCGTTCTTCCGACGGCGAAGGAAGGAATGACAACGTTTCCTCCGCGGTCAAAGGTCTCCTGGATCACTTTCGCGATCTCTGTCACATAATCGGGCTTATCCGCCGTATGAAGCCTGTCTCCGTATGTTGACTCCATAACAACAAAGTCCGCTTCCGCTGTAGGCTTTGGGTCCCGAAGGAGCGGCTGGTTTTTATTTCCGATGTCTCCGGAGAAAACAATCTTTTTCGAAGAATCACCTTCGGTTAGCCATACCTCAATGGAGGATGAACCTAAAAGATGTCCGATGTCGGTAAAACGTATCTTTACTCCGTCGCAAACTTCCACCATCGTATCGTAATGGCAGGGCACAAGTCTTTTGATCGCTCCGTCAGCATCGGCCAGTGTGTAAAGCGGCTCTATAAGTGAATTTTCATCGCTTCGCTTTGCCTTTCTGTTTTTCCACTCTGCCTCCTGCATCTGGATGTGGGCACAGTCTCTGAGCATTATACTGCAAAGATCGCAAGTAGCATCCGTGGCAAATATCTGACCCCTGAAGCCCTTTGCGTAAAGAAGGGGAAGCAGCCCCGAGTGGTCGACATGCGCATGTGTAAGGAATACATAATCGATCATGGACTCGTGAACCGGAAGCGGCGCGTTTTCAAAAGTCTGCGCTCCCTGCTGCATACCGTAGTCCACAAGGATATGTTTATCCCCGACTTCGATGTAATGACAGCTTCCGGTAACCTGATGATCGGCTCCGATAAAAATTAACTTCATATTTTTCCTCGCTTATTCATGAAATATTTTCAAGCAAAGCATATTTAGTAAAGAAAAAAATAAACATAAAAGATTATCAGTCTTTTATGTTTATCAGTATATCATATTATTGCTATTTTTTGTATGATATTCTTAGTATGACTACAATATTTTGTAGTTTTTGTAATCTTATCTGTTCTTTGCCCAAGTGATTCCGTAGAGGGAAACCATCATCTTGCGGATTTCTTCTTCCATAACTCTGCAAGCCTCGAACTCGGTCTTTACATGGATAAGGCCAATCTTCTTTTTATTGTCGCAAAAAAAGATATCGAATCCGTTGCCGTTTTTCTCGAGGCAAATACGTTTATTATGCTTTCCGCCAACCTTATACAGTTTCTTGGGAACAAGATGCTCTTTAAAAAATGAATTAAGCTCTTTAATAGTCATAACCGTTACCTCATCACATAGTTTTTAAAACTACATTCAGTGTAACACGCTGCCAACCCGATTTCAAGACAGTTAATGATTTTTTAATAAATTAAAAGAGGCTGCCCGGTGAGCAACCTCTTCCACAAAAAAAGCAATAAAAAAGAGCGATAGACGGGGCTCGAACCCGCGGTCTCCACCTTGGCAAGGTGGCGCTTTACCAACTAAGCTACTATCGCATCTAGTCCGCCGCTTTCCAACGGACAAGTGCTATTCTACTAAATATATTTTATCTTGTCAACAATTATTTTAAATTTTTTTAGAGAAGTTTTTCGAGCTCGGAAATCTGCTCTTTAAGAGCGGAAAGCTGCTCTTTTATCTGCTCGGTTTTGTCGGCATTTTCAGAGCTTTCGGAAATCTCCAAGCCTTCTTTTTTAGCAGATTTTTCATTCTTTCTTTCAGCCTTCTCTTTGGAAAGTTCCATCTGAACTTCGCTGATGGAATTTACAACTATACCCACAACTACGTTCATGATAACGAAAGAACTGATAAGCACAAAGGGTACGAAGTATACCCAGGCCCAGGGAAATACATCCATTACAGGTCTGGATATTCCCATAGACCAGCTCTCTAAAGTCATAACCTGGAACAAAGTATACAGGCTTTTTCCGATACTTCTCGTCATCGCCCTCTTTCTCGGCAATCTCGAGCTCTGTCTGATAGTCTACGATGCTGTTCCATACCATAAGATCCTGCATATACTGCTGAGAAGCCTCGTTCCACATTGAGTTTCCTTCTGCGGCAATATTGTTGCTTGTGGTGTAATTTGTTGCCTGGTTTCCTCCGTGAAGGGATCCGATCCATGTAGCCCAAGCTGTAAGAAGGGCTGTAACACCGAGGAAGATAGCGATAAACATCTCAAGTCTTTCCTCTGTGAAAAATACTTTCTTTTCTGTCTTTGCCTTTGCGGCGGTTTCTACATTGTTTTCCATGATTTAATTACTCTCCTGTTTTATTTCTCCCCGTCTCCTTTCTAATTAAAGTCCCATGCTCTCAAGTTCTTTAAGAACTTCTTCAACCTGCTGCTCGCAGAGCTTGCTGTTCTTTCCGCCGAGGGATCCAAGGTTTCCCCAACCGTCGGTTATAAGTCCGATAGCGGCATTTTTAACCACGTTCTCCGTGCCTGCTGCCTCAGCCTTCTGAAGATTCCACTTCGTACCTCTTTTGCCGTTACCTGCCATAAAAGCGGGAAGAAGCTGAACCTGGTTCTGTCTGTCTACCTCAGGGAAGCAAATGATGTTTGTGAATGCATGCTTAACCCACATAGGTTTTCCGGGGGTGAATTCATGATCCTTGATCGCTTCGAAGAGTTCCTCGGGGGTGTACTCTTTTTGGGTGACAAACTTTTTCATCTTAAATCCAAAAGCCATAATCTCCTCCTGATTATTTTTATATTTGCGCATTTTCGCGCTTACCAAATATGATTATAAAAAATTCCGATAATAAAAAAAGTAACCCTATGGCTACCTTTTAATTTTTTTGGTAACCATAGGGTAATATTATCTTTGGAACAGTCCCAGTCTTTGGGCCTTTCTTTCGGCCTCGGCTCTGCCGGTCACTCCAAGCTTTTTATAAATGTTCCTGTTATGCTTCTTTAAACCGCTGTAGGTTATACCGCATACCTGACAGATCTTTTCGGTTGTCTCCCCGTCGCAAAGCATTCCCAGTATCTGTTTTTCTCTGTTTGTAAGATCAACCTTTTCTTTAACCACATATTTCAGATAATCCGGATATGCCGCTGAGACCCCTGAATTTAAGCTCAGGATCTTCCTGAAAAAATCATCCCCCAAAAGACCTGCCGAATCGTCGGCAGAAAGCTCCTGTAAGATAGGTTGCAGAGCCTTTCCCTCCAGAGCCGGGATATTTACAAAATTAAACTCTCTCGCGTACTCGATTCCCAAGAGAGCGTGTTCTCTCCAGTGTTCATCCTCCATACGATACAGGATAACGGATTTTAGGAATTCATTTTCGATGCGCATGAAAAATCTTTCGTATTTTTCGTAATAAACTCCCAAAAGGTTCGCAAGCTCAAGAGCTTCGTAATACCGCTCTTCAAGGATAAGACAGCGCATCTTTACCATATAGCGATATCTGTCGGTTATGCAAAAGCCGGTACGCTCCCCCGAAACCGAAGAAAGGAATTCGTCAATTCCCTCGTTTTTGCCTTCGAACAGGGAAAGCCAGACCTCCATAGCCTCGAGATTGGGATACAGCTGCACCGCCTTTTCGGCATATGCCTTTTCCTTAAAGGAATTAAAGACTCTCTTTGCGCTTTTATACTCCCCGATGACGAGATTTTGTCTGACCATTATGCCGACCGCAACAAATCCCATCTCTATCTTTCCGCCATGAAGCGCCTCATCGTACCCGTTATTACACTTTAAAAGTACATCATAAGTCGATAAAGTCCCCTTTTCAAACCCGCTCTCCGCAAGGGCAAGGGTAACAAGGCCTTTCCCAAATTTACCGAGGAGCACCTCTAAGGGCTTTCCCATTATTCTCGCTATCTGAGTGTCATTCTTGGACCATTCGCTAAAGTCAAGCCCGCCGTTCATTATAGAAGCGGCGTTACCCGTAGCGCACATCTCGGGTATATTAAGGCCGTCATTACTTACCATCGTTATGACGTTTTTCATAACGGTAATGATTCCTTTGACGCCTTTGTGAGGTAGTCCTATATTTAAATAAGCTATACGGGCTTTGGCGACCCGTCGGCTTTCCTTGGAGTTTGATGTATCCTTTTCAAATAAGACCAGTTCGTTTCTCCAGTACTCGGACTTCTCGGGCTCCATAATAAGGTCGCAAAGCATGCTCATACCCGCGATAAGTACAGGATCTTTTTTGATCTCTTCCTCGGGAAGAGAGAAATAATACTCCTTTGTATCGAAATAATGTCCCGTTCCCGGATGATCGGTAACGTTTTTAACAAGTATTTCTTTGATCTTGTCTTCGCACTGGGCCATCTTATAAAAGCGAAGGGCGTTGGGCGTATCTTTCCTTGCTTCGTACCACTCTGCCGCCTTTAAATAGTTTTCCCGGCTTTTTTTCTCGCTCCAGGTAAGGTCTCTTTTCCAAAGAAGATATTCCCTGAATTTGTCTCCGATAAAGTAATACTCCTCGCCCTCTACCATCTCGGGGCCGTGGAACAGTCTTCCCGTTACGTTTCTGCAGTACTCTATCATCCTCGAGATAACAGGCCTGCCGATGAGAGCCTTTGTAAGTCCGTCATTGAAATACTTATACGGGCAGATAGCCAAAACAAAGTCTATAAAGTCTTCTTCGCACCTGTTTAAAAAACCTCATCCCAGTATCTGAAAACATCCCTCCAGACGCTCTCGTTCAGCTCTTTTGACATATTCTGGCCGGCTTCAATCCGGTTTGCATAACAGTAAACCGCTCTCGGATATCCGAGGGATTCCCTGCAAACCTTTCCAAGGGTGTCCTCGGAAACATAGACTCCCAGACTCTCGAAATACAGAGCAATCTCCTCTTTCTGGAGGTAAAAATCCCTCTCTGTGATCCTTACGAAATCAAGGTCCATCTCAATATCCGCAAGATACCCCGGGAGCATACCTCTGGTTATAAGTATCACCCAGACTCCCTCGCACCTTAAAAGGTCTCTGATATAACCAATGGATTCATTATCCTCAAGTTTTTGAAGATCGTCGATTATATAGATACTCTTTCTTGAGATGTGAGGGTTCGGCATTTCCGTAAGTTTTCCGTCTATCACATACAGATTTACCGGGTTCTTGTATTTAAAGAAGTGTCTTACAGCGGCTGACTTTCCCCAGCCTGCGGAAGCCATAATACATACATGTCTGTATTCGCTTTCCGCTTTTTTAAGCTTTTCATATACAGCAGGGACTCTAATATAATCCATTCTCTCTCCGACTCATGATACTAATACATCATGCCCCTTTTTCATCCATCTGTGCCGTGTACAGATGGTAGTATTGTCCTTTCTTTGCGAGAAGCTCTTCATGAGTTCCCGCTTCAACGATTCCTCCGTCATCGATATACATGATGATATCGCAGTTCTTAATGGTAGAAAGTCTGTGGGCGATGATAAAGGTCGTTCTTCCCTTCATCATATTGTTAAGACCGGTCTGAAGCGCACGCTCCGTCTGAACGTCGATACTCGAAGTAGCCTCGTCAAGCACAAGGATCTTGGGGTCTGATATAAGGGTTCTTGCAAAGGAGATAAGCTGTTTTTGTCCCTGTGAAAGGGTTGTACCTCTCTCTCTTACTTCGCTCTCGTATCCGTCATCCATGGCGCTGATAAAGGAATCGGCACAAACGATCTTCGCCGCCTCTTTGATCTCTTCATCCGTAGCATCAAGCTTTCCGTAGCGTATATTGTCCGCTATGGTTCCTGAGAAAATAAAGCTGTCCTGAAGCATTATTCCCATCTGGGAACGAAGGGAATGTAAGGTTACGCCGGAGATATCCTCTCCGTCTATAAGAACCCTGCCTCTTCCCACATTGTAGAATCTTGAAATAAGGCTTACAATAGTACTCTTTCCGGCGCCGGTAGGTCCTACCAAGGCTACGCTCTGTCCGGGCTTAACGTTAAACGATACGTTTTTAAGTACGGGCTTGTCCTCTTCGTAAGCGAAATCTACATTTTCAAAAGTAACCTCGCCCTTTATCTCGGGCATGATCTTTGCGTTCGGTGCGTCATCAACGGTAACGGGCTCGTCGAGAGTCTGGAAGATTCTCTCGAGGTAAGCGATATTGTTGATAAAGGTATTGAAGATGTTTCCAAGGTTCATAATAGGCTGCCAGAATCTTGAAGCGTAGCTGGAAATGGCAACGATCACGCCGACGCTCTTCATAGCGCCGCCTCCCTGAGTAAACACCACCATACCGAACACAAATATAGCCGCTCTTACCAAAACCGAAATAGTATCGATTCCGGGCCATACGAGGTTGTTATATCTTACCGCCGTCATCCAGGTTTTTCTGCAGTCATCGGAAAGTCCCGAGAAAACCTGCGCATTATAGTCTTCTCTTGCAAATATCTGTGTGATACGGGCTCCGACGATATTTTCCTGAAGATATGCGTTAAGGTTTGAGTTTTTATTGGATACAGCCTGCCAGGCCTTGCGCTGTTTGTTCTTGATCCAGAGCATAAAAACCGCAAGCACGGGTACACCGCAAAGTACAACAAGAGAAAGCTGTACATCTACGGAAAACATAAATATTACAATAAAGATCAGGTTAAAGATCTCGAGAATAACGTTTATAAGTCCGTTGGAAAGCATATCCGATACGGAGTTTACGTAGTTAACCACTCTGATAAGTATCTTTCCATGGGGTCTGTCATCGTAGTACTGGAAAGGAAGCTTCTGAAGGTGTGCAAAAAGATCCTTTCTGATATCGTAGATGATTCCCTGGCTGACCTTGATCATGATCCTCGATCTTATTGTGGTTAAAATAATACTGACAACAACAGTACCTACCAGCCCGATCGCAAGCATAATAAGGAGCCTTGTATTTCTTTCGGGTATTGCGACATCCAGTGCATGCTGGTTGATCTTGGGCGCAATAAGTCCGATAGCTCCGCCGAGAGCGGATATGCAGAGCGCAAATATCATCTTTGCGGCATATTTTTTCAGATATACCGAAGCTCTGAGGAGATGTTTAAAATTAAAGGGCTCGTCAAGTCTTTCGTCCTGTTTATAAGTATTTCTCGCCATATCTTTACGCCTCCCCCGTCTGGAGCTTAACCAGCTCGCTGTAGTAGCCGCCTTTTGCGATAAGTTCCTCGTGGGAACCTTCTTCTGTTATCTGTCCGTCGCGGAGAATTATTATCTTGTCTGCAAATTTCGTTGTTGATATACGCTGTGCGATGATGATTTTAGTACAAGCAAAATCCAGGTGACGAAGGCTGTCCTGAATCTGCTTCTCCGTCTCCATATCAACCGCAGATGTTGTATCGTCAAGGATAAGGATCGAAGGCTCAATGGCAAGGGCACGGGCAAGAGATATTCTCTGCTTCTGTCCGCCGGATAAGCCTACTCCCCTTTCACCTACAATCGTATCGTAGCCTTCCGGCATCTTTGCAATAAACTCGCTTGCGGCAGAGTATCTTGCAAATTTAACAACCTGCTCTGCTGTGATATGAGGGTCACCGTATGCGATATTTCCCTCGATGGTATCGGAATATAAAAGCACATCCTGCGTTGCAAGTCCGATATTCTTTCTGAGCTGTTCTAGTTTATATCTGTTTATATTAACTCCGTCGATCAAAATCTCACCGGAAGTGGGCTCGTAGAATCTGGGGATCAGATGAATAAGGGATGTCTTTCCGCATCCGGTTTCGCCCATGATCGCAACGGTCTCTCCGGGCTTTGCTGTAAAGCTGATGTTCTTAAGCACGGGAAGGTTTCCGTCGGAGTACATAAAACTGACATTTTTAAACTCAATCTCTCCCTTAAAGCTGCCGGGATGGTCGATGGCATCGGGCGCGGTTACGATCTCGGGCTCCGAGTAGTAAATCTCCATAACCTTTGCGGAGGATGCTGAGAAACGCTGGAATTCATTCATAATATTTCCGAGCATTCTCATAGGGTTCTGAATAGCCCAGATAAGTCCGGAAAATGCCACAAACTGACCCATGGTAAGCTGAACATTGTCGGGGTTATTCAAACTGTAGATGAGAAACAAGCCGCCGATGACCAAAAGAGCTATGGACATGGCACTGGCCATACCTTCAATGGCGGGATAAAACTTAACCCACACAAGGGCGGTCTGCTGGTTTGTTTCCTTGTAGCTTGTATTTGCCTTGTCGAATTTTTCTTTCTCGTACTCTTCTCTGGCAAAGGCCTTAACCACACGGTTACCGGAAATATTTTCCTGCGCGTAGGTATTCATCTCCGCCAGCTTTTCACGCAGCTTTGCGTGCATAGGGCGAACCTTTGTCCTGAACATATAGATGACGGCAAAGATAAAAGGTGAGAGAACCATAATGCAAAGGGCTAACTTCCAGTTCATTATAAAGAAATAAACCATTGCGGAAGTATAAAGAGCGAATGATTCGATGATCACTCTGATAACCCAGGCCACCATATGTCTTACCGCATCAAGGTCACCGGTAACTCTTGTCATAAGGTCTCCGGTACGGAATGTGCTGTAGAATTTCATATCCTGGCGCTGTATCTTGTCGTAGAGATAGTTGCGCACACGGAAAAGAACATGCTGTGATACTTGCTCGTAAGCCATACAGTCAAGGTATACGATAACGGTACGCACCAAAGTCGCGCCAACCATCGCCCCTATAAGTATAAAGAAAAGATTTCGGTTGTTTGCCCAGTTAAAAGCAGCATTTGCTCCTGTCAGGAACTTGTCCACAAGCTCGCTGGATACAAAGGGTACCGTAAGCTGGAGAACATTATAAGCAACTGTTCCGATAAGTGCTATAAAAAACAGCACGCGCCTTCCTTTCATGTTTTCCCACAACCAGCCAAGTTTGGACTTAGGGAACTTTTTTTCCATAATTCTTTCCTCGTATTATATAGTCATACCAATTCTTTACCTTTTCTATAGGTATAGGGTATGCTGTTAAAGATGCTGTGGATTGGTTCATTCTTCCTACCGCATAGACGGTTTTAGTGAGGCTCCAACCACAGTCTCTTTGTCACA
>JAFUFI010000019.1 GCA_017469945.1 Lachnospiraceae bacterium
AGTTGCCAAGGCATATCAGCCTATCATATGCCTACTCGTGTAAAGAGCCTTTCGCGGCATAAGATTTCTGGTGGCTTACATGAACCGGTAGATTGGCTCCCGCAACACCGGACAGGCGGCTCTGCCGCACGAGAATATTCAAGCTAAACTTATACTACAAGAATAATCAATCACGGCATCTATTTTCTTATAATTCACATCATAATCATTCATATGATAATTACCACTAGTAACAAATCTGTTTAAACTATCTTGTGCTTCTTTAGATAGATATTTTAACCCATCCAATCCAGGAATAAAAAACCTCGTCTGATCACCAAATACCTCCTCAGCATTTCCATTCAATTGGTAAAAATGCTGACAGTTAATCAAGCTTTTGTCAGAGTTCATATATACGATGTTTTTCATATTCTCCAGCTCATCTTCATGTAGTGACAATTGATATTGAAAGCCAATTTGCCTATAGTAATCCTGTTGATATGACAAATAGTACTTTCCAAAAAAGGCACAACTGCATATAAGAAGATAAATCAAAATTACCTCACTGAATGGCTTTCTAAATACGATAGAGCAAATGGCATATACCGTCATTGCCACTCCCCATGCTACAAGAATAGAATCTCTGCCAACCCATCCGGTTGTATTTATCATATTTTTCTGTCTAACAACTATGTACGGAAATAATCCACAAGACAGTATTATAATGCCTAAAACAAGAGTCTTAAACGATTCAAATCTATTAGTGTAAACTGTTACTTTGCTTAATATATTATTGTCTTTGCTTTTTTGCCTTATTACTGTAAATAGATTCTTATGATGTATAATACCTATTAATATAATGGACATCCCAATAGCATATACCATTATTCCGGTATTTTTTATATTTATGTAAGTAGAATGAAGCACATTCCAGTCGGCACGTGGAATCAATGTTAATGCTTTTATCAGATTATTTAAACTCACCTCATTATAGCCTTCATATTCTCCATAGGGTGTAAAAAACAATGTCTTCACCGAATAGAAAGCGATAGGTAGAATAAGATAATCTAAAAATGCAACTAGTCTTTTAACTTTTCTGTAATGAATTATATTCATTACGATCATTATAAATACAATAACATAGAAAAATAAGGTTGAATTAAGAACAAAACCTATGATAAACAAAAAATAACTTAATACTCGCTTCCATACAGATACTTTTTCCATATGTAATATATCTGTAAATAGGCTCAATCCTGCCATAAAGAAAAAAAGGCCTACCGTATATGGGAAAATCGATAAGAGTATTCTGGCATCATTAGTCGGAACAACGCCATATATAGCACATATCCAAAAGCAATCTCTGCTATTAAGTCTGAGCCAATTATTTAGAATCTTGTACAGAAATAACATGTTCATATAGAACATGATAAACGTTAACCAACGGTAACCCGGTTCCGGAAGAAGCTTAGTAAACAAATAAATTGGTATGATTGATGGCCTTCCTAATTCCATTCCAAACTGACATAATGCATCAAATGACTCATTATAAAGACACCAATCATCCCACCATCTTCCGGAAATAAACAATAAGCTACCCTGAGAGAACAGATATACAACAGATAACAATATTAGTTCTTTCTTATATCCTTTTTTCAAAAAATACCGCATTTTCTTATCTCTCAGTTACTATTTTCCCATTCTCCACGCGAAAAACCTTATCGCACTTTTCAATAGTAGTTAACCTATGTGCAATTATTATTAAGGTCTTACGACCATGCAATTTATTAATTGACTCCATAATGACTGATTCCGTCTCATTGTCCAAAGCGGAGGTAGCTTCATCCATTATTAGCAACTGAGGATCATTATACAAAGCCCTTGCTATGCCAATTCTTTGTCTTTGTCCTCCGGAAAGTCTAATTCCTCGCTCACCAATCTGTGTATCAAGTCCATCCGGGAGATTTCTTATATATTCATCTAACGAAGCTTCTTCAAGTGCCTTCCAGATTCTATCATCACTTATCAATTCACCCGAAATACCAAAAGCTACATTCTCACGAATACTACCGTCCAGAAGAAATATACTCTGTGGAATATATCCCACATCTAAAAGCCAACTTTGTTTATTTAATTCGATATCAGTTCCATCCACTAATATCTTACCGTCTTGAGGTTTTAACAAACCAAGCAATATATCAACCGCCGTTGTTTTTCCCGCCCCGGAAGCACCTGTAAACCCAATGGATTGTCCTTTAAAAATAGAGATATCTACTTTTTCAAGTATATTGTTTGTACCTGTTGGATATTTATATGTAACATTTTCATACTGGATGCTTTTATTGAATTTGATCTCTTTATATACTTCACCATTTGTTGAATCTGCATTATTCGCTTCATCCGTAGAAGATGTTTTCTTAAGTTCCTCAAGGTTTTCTATCATTTTGTCAACAGCAGGTTCAGCGAATGCTACAGCTCCTATAGCAAAAGATATCCTGTTCATTGATGGTAAAAGTCGAATGCTAGCCATAGCTACCCCTGAAATAACAGGAATAAGAGATTCCAAGTCTACACCGCCATTAATCATCATACCTATTATAATAAAAAAGGTACTCATAGCTATAGCTTCCACCATATATCTTGGAATAACATTCAATGTCATCTGTGCATATGTTGATTTAACGTATTCATGTCCGGCTTTTTCGAATTTTTTTTCAAAAAAAGTTTCACTTCGTGATACTTTTATTTCCTTTATTCCCTGTATAGATTGAAGGATCCATTGGTTCATATCAGAACTACTTGACTGTCGTAAATGGCCTGCTTTTCCCAATAAAGGCTTAAGTATACCCATCAACAATGCTGTAATGGACAATAAAACTGCAGCCATAATAGCAGTAATCACAGGAACCATTAAAAAAACAACCACAAATAGAGCAATCGAGACAACCATCTCAGACAAAAAATACACTATTTGGGCCAAAACACCGTATGCCTGACTTGTATCAGCTCCTATAACCCTCAAAACCTCTCCGGATTTTACATCCATATAGTATTCATATGGTCTAGTAAGATAGCTTTTCAGCAGTCTCTTCTGAGTGTAAAACATATTTCCATAAACAAATTTGTTTTGAACAGTAAGTTCAAACAATAAATAAACATTCTTCAAAATATAAATTATTGCCATGGAAATTGCCATTATGACTAGAAAATGATTAGAATCCTTTATACCCACTAAACCACAGATTTTCGAAACAATCTTATTCTCCATAGTCTTTTGCGGGTTCATCATCACCTCAACAAATGGAAGCATCATTGAAACAGATAGCATTTCAAAAAAACCCCCTATAATCATAAGCACAGTTAGTGCAAACAAATTAATTCTCTGTTTTTTTGTCATAATAGACAAAAACTTTCCTAATACCTTAAAAACCTTTATCACAGTTATTGCTCCCAGTTATTACTGATTATTCTATCGATTAAAAACTCACTAGTAGTAACATCCTTTACGTTACTATCAATAATATATTTCTTTATATATTCCTCTCTGGTGTCTTTATCCACTCTCTTTATGTATTCCCAAGGTTTTTGGTATACATTTTCATCACTCAAATTTAGTGCGCATAATCCCAATATTCCTTCTGCTATATGTCTTATATATCCACTTCCCATATCTGCAATGCCATATATCATGTCAGTATAGTCATCACTGTAGTGATATACTATTTCTTTATCATACAGTAACGCATAATTGATTGCTGAAGAAATATCGAATATTACAATTCTTGCGTCTCTAATTAGTTCGCATGTATTGCCGATTACAATTTCTCTTCCCGAATATGATTTTTCATCATACTCTGCTCCGGGATGCCCCGCAATAATGACAGGTATTCCATAATGTTCTTCCAAAATATTAAAGAATCTCTCTAATTGAGCATAATATCTATCGCGATTTTTTCTGACGTTGCTTTCATATCCTAGTCTAACCCAATCGGGATGTAAATCTGCCATAGCAGAATCCACAAATACAATATATTTGTTCAACTGTCTATCGTTATTTCTATTTACTCTTAAATACCTATCGTAATCAAACCTATGGACATATAATATATTTTCACCTTTTTGTCTGGCATTTAACGCGGATTCCGTGGCATATTTTGTCGGAACAATCAGTGCCCTAGGATGATTTATTTCCTTGATGTCGCCTTCCTTCTGAATTATCTTTGACTTTATTAATTTGACGTTTTCTTTAAAGTTTCTTTTTGTAAAAGCTTTTAACTTATTAAAAAATAAGCTGACTTTCCCGTAACCTTCTCTATAATAAAGCATGGAGGGCTGAACCATGCTTCCTGCAAAAGTTATATAATCACATTTAATGTTTTCAAATTGACTAAGAATAGCTGGATCATGACTTTCGACGACAAAGAATGCCGTAAGATTTGTCTTTATTCTGTCACCAAGTTCTTCTTTTTTTATTACGACAACATTATCCCCTTTATGAACATCATCACTAATAATTGGTGTTCCGCCCTCATATGCCCAAATTGTAAAATCTATTCTTAAATCTTTCTCCCAAAAGGGTAATTCAGTATTCTGAAATGTTCTCTCAGACATTAACCCTGTAACGTATATAATTCTATTCACTTTTAGAACACTTCCTTCTTAGTATCAACCTATACCATAATTCTACATACTATTTTTTTAACTTTACATGGTCTTTCAAACATTACAGCATCCTTATGCGCTTGATTTGGATTTATTATAGCTATACTTCCTGCAGTAAAAATACTCACAGATGCTAATGAACCATATTCCCAGATTTCGCAATCATCTTCTTCATGATAAATACCTGAAGAGATTAATGAGTGTGCTGAATAAAGAAACTGTTTCTCCAGACCTTCTATTAAATACTGAATCTCTATGTGGCATCGATGCGTCTGGATATTACAGTCTTCTACGTCTCTTGTATAATATTCTTGAATAGTGAACGGTGTTCCGTCCGGAAGAAAGCCTTCAGGTTTATCTTCATACTGTCCGGTTATTAATGCTGAAACCACACTATCAATTTTTTTACATACATCTATAGTTATTTGTTTTTCACTAAGATAAGTAATACAATCCCTGACTGCGCCCTCGCCCGCTTTTGATCCAGCCACAAAATCCGCTATTGCTTTTATTTCTGGAATAGCATCTGATGGGCATAAAACTAATCCATCGTTTTTCTTTATTTCGAGCATACACAGCATATCTGGAATATCATCTCCAACATAAGCTACAGAACTCAATTCTTCATCATACTTACCAACTATCTCATACAATACTTCCAATTTGTTACTAACGTTTTGATATAATTCCTCTATCCCGAGTTCAATGCATCTCTTCTGAAGTGCCAAACTACAACGAGCAGTAATAATAACCGGAGTTATGCCCATTTTAGGAAGAATAAGTGAAATCCCACATCCATCTTTAACATCAAAAGCCTTCGCAATTTCACCCTCTTGACCCATATATATTTTTCCATTCGTGAGGGTCCCATCTACATCCATTACTAAAAATTTTATTCTTTTCAAATTTATAGTATCCATATTATGTTCTTTTACGATTTCGTGCTAAAATCTACATTGTCAACGATACCAACACGTAAAATATCACTAATTCTTACTGTTCCAATTAATTTTCCTTTATCTACTACTGGCATACTTGAAATATTATGAGCTATCATAGTTCTTAAACTATCTACCGCCATGGTTCCACTTTTTGCCACATAGGGTTTTGTTGTCATTATATCACCGCACCTAACTTCATATATATCCATATTCCTTTCCAATGTTCTTCTTATATCTCCACTAGTGATAACACCAAGAAGTAAATCTTGATCATCGACAACATTAACCATTCCCAATTCTTTTTTGCTTATGACAAATATAGCATCTTTAACCAAATCATCCTTTTTTATAATTGCATTATCATCGCCAAAATGCATCACATCATCAACATGCAATACTAGCTTCTTACCCAAACTTCCTGCTGGGTGAAACATGCCAAAATCAGAATTACCAAACCCATATATCTGGCTTGCAGTTACAGCTAAAGCATCTCCATAGCACATTTCAACCGTTGTACTTGAAGTCGGTGCAAGTCCAAGAATGCAAGCCTCCTCAAATTCTGGTAATATTTGAACTAAATCACAGGATTTAGCCAATGATGACTCTGGATTTGCCGTAATACCGATCAAAAAGGCTCCAATCAATCTTATGTTAGGAAGTATTTTAATGATCTCATCACTTTCACCACTATAACTAACCGCAACCACAACATCATTCCGTGATACCATTCCCAAATCCCCATGCTCAGCTTCGGCTGGATGTAAAAAAAATGATGAAGTCCCTAGGCTAGAAAGAGTGGCTGCCATCTTAGCTGCTACGTGCCCAGCTTTACCGATTCCAGTAAAAACTACTTTTCCATCACAATATGTTACTGCATCTAAGATTTTTAAAAAGGACTCACCTAATTCATCCCTCATCTTTTCAAGCGCAATGATTTCCTTATCAAACACCGTTTTAGCCGCTAAAATTTTTTCTTGCTCAGTCATTTTTTCCTCTACTTTTCTTCATTCGTAATATTATATACTTGTATAACTCTTTTAAGCATATCATCAAACTTGTCTAAATACACCATATTCGGGCCGTCCGATAAGGCTTTTTCTGGATTAGGATGGACCTCAAAGAATAATCCATCTGCTCCAACAGCCACTGCTGCCTTAGCTAGGGCCTCTACATACTCCCTGTTTCCACCAGTCGAGTTCCCATTTCCACCCGGTTTTTGTACGCTATGTGTTGCATCAAAAACTACTGTATAACCAAATTTTTTCATTTCAACTATTGACGTCATATCAACTATCAATGTGTTGTACCCAAAAGAAGTTCCCCTTTCGCAAAGCATTATGTTATTATTTCCCGATTTCGCAACTTTTTCTATAACATTTTTCATATCCCACGGAGCCAAAAACTGTGCCTTTTTTATGTTTATTATTTTATCTGTTTTAGCCGCAGCGACAAGAAGATCTGTTTGTCTACATAAAAAAGCCGGTATTTGAATGATGTCAGCCACTTCTGCAACTCTTGCTGCCTGCCACGGTTCATGTATATCCGTACAGATTCGAACTTTATAGGTATCTTTTATTTTCTTAAGAATTTTAATTCCTTCTTCTATTCCTGGTCCTCTATATGAATCTATGCTTGTTCTATTTGCTTTATCGAAAGATGCTTTAAAAAAGAAATCTATATCAGCAGCATCTGATATTTCTTTTAGTTTTTCAGCTATATAACACGCATTATCTTCTGATTCAATTACACAAGGACCAGCTATAACTTTCAGTCTATTCATCACTATTCCTCCATCATTTTTTCGTACATGACAGCCAACTCATAGTCTTCTTTTTCATCTATATCAATAGCTTCCATTTCTGACACCTCTTGTATGAATGGATTATCACCTATTCGTCTATGATGAATACTCAATATTTCCCTCTTAAAAATATAAAAAGCGCTAGTTTCAACCCATACTGGCGAAATATCTTGTGTTCTTGGAACATCTTCTAAACTATAGTTAATAGGTTTTCCGTTATACCAAGAAAAAGTCTGAATTCTCTTAGCAGAAAAAGCAGAATCATTCTTCCCGCTAATCACATAACTCAAGGCATTTTGAATAGATGACACTTTTATAAATGGAGATGTTGTATGTGCTAGAATATATACGTCAGCCTTGACAGTATTAATAAACTCATTATAAATATCATATCCTTTTATATCATTTTCATCTAACCATTTTGGTCTTTTTAAAAATTTAACATTATCTGGTATGTATTGCGAAACTGAAGGATCTGAGCAGTATACGTACACCTCATCAATACCCTCGACTTTACTTATTGTATCGCATATATACCAACATAAAGGATGATTTCCTATAGGTAAAATATTTTTGTGTGGTAAACGTTGCGAATTTAGCTTTATAGGGATAAATGCAACAGTTTTCATACTATTTCTCCTCCTACTATTTTCTTAATGATTCTTTGAAACATCTATGATTTCATCTAAGCTAACTCTGGGAAACACTTCTAACGCACCCCCTTTTGTTGCATTGAATACTTTTAAATCACTTCTTTTACAAAATTTCGAGATTATTTCTTGATCCAGTATTAGTCCTCTTGATTTTGTTTCTTCTTGACCATAGCAATTCCATTTTAAAAATTCAACATCTTCATGCCGTCCATATAGACCATCTGCCTCCGGATGCGCACCGCCTACATCTATTTGACAATCCGCGCCTATGAGATATATCTGGCGGAATCCAAGGTAATATGCCAATTCAGCACATGGATATGCGACACTTCTTCCAATTGAAACTCCTTTTTTTAAATTCGGTTGAAATCTCCTCATTTTTTGCGGATAATGTAGATTCTTTAGTGATGCGGGCATCAAATTGTATTTACCTTCATATTCAAATCCATATTTCTTAAACATATGGTCCGATAGAAAAATAACAGTATTTGAAAGCCTATCAAAATCATCCTTCATGTATCTCGCTCTAGCCCAGTAATCTTGCACTACATAAAATGTTGTTTCTATTCCCGTCTCATAAAACCAGTTACATATATAATTCATTCCAAACGTATATTCGTCTTTTAGTTTTACATAGTCTTCCTTGGTCAGACTTGGCCCATTACATATAATAAAACAGCGCTCTCCCAAATACTTGTCATGCATACTATCAAGCCATTCATAACGCGACAGCTTTCCTTTCTGTATTTTTTTATTTCTTATAAATTCGTAAGGGAATTCTTTTATCCAATATCGAATAAATAACCATACTGGATATAGCCCCAGTCTTAATACTATGCTTTTGATTATTTTACGCATCTTATACTTAAATCCTCCATATGCATACTATTTGTTTGTGACAAAAATATAGTGTGCGCTACACTCATAAAAGTATATGTATCTTCTTCTCTATGCTTCAGTCCTCAAAAAAGATTTTTTTAATACTGACCCTATCAATTTTGCCGTTCGCATTAAAAGGCATCTGATCTAAGCGAATATATTTATGAGGCATCATGTATCTAGGTATCTTTTTATTAAGTTGAGATCGAAGTTCTTTTTTCTCAATTTCTCCCTCATAAAATAGAACAAGGAGCTGATTCTTTGCATCAAATAGACAACAATTTAACTTGACTTCGGGAATCGCACTTACAGCAGTTTCAATTTCCCCTAATTCAATCCTGTATCCACTTACCTTTACTTGGAAGTCTTTTCGTCCGGCGTACATGAGTTCTCCATACTCATTATACTTTACCAAATCTCCCGTACGATATATGACTTCTTTGTACATACTATTTAAAGGATTCTGAACAAATACTTCATTTGTTTTTTCTTCGTTATGATAATATCCGTAAGCTATAATACTTCCTCTAACGCACAGTTCACCCATGCTATCCGTATCGGTTTCTTCAATTAGATGATTTTGTGCATCAAGCACAAGGATATCCGCGTTTTTACATGCCTTTCCAATGGGTAAAGGCTCATCGTCTTTGAAATCTCTATCGACAACATAATAGGTACAAATATCTGTCAATTCTGTAGGCCCAAAAAGATTTGCATAAAAAGCATCTGGAATTGCTTTTCTCCAAATATTCAAAACACTATTTGGCATTACTTCCCCTGCAAAGAGTATTTTCTTAAGCACTCCCATATCTCTGTCATTAAGTGCTCCACTTTTTGCTACCAAATTTAATGCTGAAGGAACCCAATATATCATATTTATCTTTCTATTTACTATATAATCCAAAATGTCCTTGGGCCTAGAAAATAATTCCTTAGGTATGATATCCAAAGTGCAGCCTCTGCTAAGCATTTGATATATATCAAAAACAGACATACTAAAATAAAACGGTGTCTGGTTCCCAAGAATATCATGTTCGGTAATATTAAAAGCTTCTGAAGCCCATTCCGTATAATTAATCGTTGCATTATGGCTTATTATGACACCCTTAGGTTTTCCTGTAGAGCCAGATGTAAACAGAACATATAAAACATCCCTATTTGTTATTCGGTCCAATACAGAATTAATTAAATTATCATCTTCGGCAACCTTCAACATATCGGAAATCAGGCATACTTTTGCTGTATGATTAATAGTTGATAATTTATCCAAGTAATTTTCACTTGTGATTATCATAGAAGGCTCCAGCGTATCGATGATACTCTGAACCCTTGACATAGGCATCTCCGTGTCCATTGGGGTATAAAAATTTCCACTATAAGCACATCCAAGAAAAGATTCAATGACACCAATCCCTTTATCTAAATATATAACAACGGATTTTCTTAATAATCCAGTCTTAGCTACCACCGTAGCAATTCTTCTTGCATTCTTACGGAGGTTAGCAAAAGAAATAGAATCATTCTCCTCTGAAATTGCAATCTTATCAGGTATTTTTTTGCATAAATCTTCAAGATAATCTGTTACTATTCTAGCCATTTATAGCCTCCAACCTATTAATAATCAAATCTATGATGTCTTTTACATTACTGATCTTATTCATGTCATCCCCCAAAGATATATGGAGTTCTTCTTCAATTTCTACTGTAAGATAAACATTTCCTATGCTGTCCCAGTCTTCTATATCGTCAGGAGTAATTTCTTCTGTCAAATCTATTGTTTCATCATCAAAAACTTCTCTGAATATTTCCTCTAGCTTTAATAAAATATCCTCTCTAGTCATTATTATACTCTCTACGGATTTATTGCTCCGCTATCTCCTTTCCCATTCTGTAGTACTCTTTAACGTATTTTTCAAATGTGTAATCCAAATTTTTATAGCTTCCAGGATGAATAGTTCTTTCTAAAACTTCATTACTGAATCCCAAAGCTTTACACACACTTGGATAAATAACTTCTCCATGTGTATGTAAATCAAACAAACCTGCTTGTCCGCTAGTGTTTCTCAGTTCACGCCTCTCTAACCCAAGTTCATTCATAATTCTAAGGGTTAATTCACGCATTATCTCATCTTCAGGGTGAGTAACTGAATAAAACAATGGACGTTTTTTTCCATTTTCCTCTATATAGTCTGCTATTTTTATAGTACAACGTTGTTCATATTGCTTTAGTCTTTTTATAGACTTTTCAAAGTAGTCAATAACGAACTGTGGATCGTAAAAACTTTCTGACAAAAGTTCCTCCAGTTTAGATTCGCTTTCTTTTTCGTTCAAAAGCTTATTTATATTTTTATCACCCCATATAAATAATTGATCATTCTTAAATACCTTTTCTGTATGTTGGGGCATATATCCTTTAAAAACTGCATTTGTAACTTCTATACGTTTGCAATTATCCGGAATCCATTCGAGTACAGCTCCCAATGATGGTGCTCCTTTTCTATCGGGTACACCGGGATTATATATTAGAACATCCAATTTATTCCAAACGTTTCTATTATTTATTCTAGTTGAATGCCATCGAACAAGATATTCAATTTCTTTCGCTCCTAAAAGATAGTAGTACTTTTTTAACTCTCTAACCGATGATAGGTATCCTCCGTAAATATACATATGGCATTCGCCGTAGAATCCTACAAGTTTTCTTCCTCTCAATATAATCCGTAATAATCCAGATTCCTTTGGTCTATCTTTTTCAAGACATTTATACACTATATAATCACATAAATAATCTTTTATTCTTCTAAGTTTATTTGACACGCGTCTGATAAACATCTCTACCTCAATTTTTCAACATATATTTTTCCGATCATATTATCGATTATTTCTTTTCTACAATCACTATTTAAAAAAGATGATTTCAATAACGAACCTATTTTTCTTTGTTTCATACCTTCGTAATAGTACTCGACTCCTCTTATATATCTCTTATCTGCTTTTTTTTCGCTAAGGAATTCATTATATTTTTCCTCATCAAATGCTTTATTCTGTTTGTATATATTCTTAGCATAACGGCATGATAAAAACTGTATATTCCTTTTTGAACTGCCGATGCTTCCCTCGCGAAATCTATACTTTATAAGTGGCTCTTTAATGTAATGCATTGAAAAACCATTCTTAACCATTCTGAGCCATAAATCATAATCCTGGGCAGCGGAATAATTATTATAAATACCTATATCACACAGAGGCTCTCTTCGCATCATAACTGTAGGATGCGCAATAATATACCTTCTTTTGATTGACCTAACAAATAAACTATCATTCTTTGGTACACTTTTATTTACTTCGAGTTTATTCCCTTGATCATCTATTTTGATAAAATTGGCACACACCAAGTTGTATTTACTGTTAGCATCCATATATTCAACTTGGGTTTTCAATCGAGATGGAAGTGAAATATCATCTGCATCCATACGTGCTATATATTTTCCTTTAGCAATTCTAATACCCTTATTGAGAGATTCAGCGAGCCCGATGTTTTTATCATTACGTATCAAAACTATTCTGCTATCTATTTGAGCATATTCCTTAATGGTTTCATGTATAACCGTATTTTCAGGATTGTCAATTACTATTATAAACTCAAAATCTCTAAAATCCTGATTTAAAATCGACTCTATTGCCTCCCTTAAATGGATTTCCTTCTCATTATAGCAACTCATGACTACGCTTACTCTTTCCATTATCCAAAAACTACTCCTTTATCCTAAATTTAGTCGTCAAGAAGAAGACTATAGAAAACAACAGAGCTCCCCTCAATAATGGTGCCGGTGAATATAAATACCATCTCATACAAGATGCGAAAATAAAAGCAGCTAAACACCTTTTATAACCGGACGTCTCACTTTGATATTCTCCCAACATTTTTAAATAATGGCCTACTAATACCGCTACCAAAACAACTCCAAAATATCCAAGGTAAAACAAGCCAAAACAAGGTAATACCCCACCACCGGTAGCATAATGATACGATTCCTGCGCCAAAGCTGCCAGGTTACTCTCTACTCCAAATGCCTTTGATCCCACAAAAACGTATATAACATAGATCACAAACAGTCGTAGCCTACCCAGCACCGAATAATCACCGATAAGTTTTATAATACACATTCCTGAAGCTTCAGCTGAATATGCTGTATCTAACGTAATTCCCGTAGAGAAAAGGTATTTAAGTGATTTTATAAAATATCCTAAATCAAACTCAGTAAATCCTCTCCACATTCCTATAGCGTTTAACCCAATAATAGCCATAAAAATGCCTATAAACATCAGTCTTTTGGGAATTCTATGCATAATAAAACGCATAAAAAAAACTAAGGCAAATTGTATAGCTGAAATCCTTGCTCCATTAAAAAAAACATAAATGCAATTAACAACAATTAGTAGAGAGATTACCGCATCTATTTTTTTGTTTCCGCATGATAAATAAAAAGATACTATAAAAAAAATATATAAGTATTCATATAGCGGACTCGCCGGCATATATCCTCTATTTATCCTGATTGACATACTATATAAACTAATCAGTATGATCACGATAATAACTAAACATGCCATCCATTTTGATGAATGATCTCCGACAATTATGGATTTTAAACTCTCTCCCTCATATTTTTCTTCTAAAACCTTTCTTTTTATTTTAGAACACAAAACAAAAAGTACTGCATTAAAAATATATAAACTGTAAACTGCTACACTCATTACCTGATTATCCGTAACAAAATACTTGTACATCAAGTATTTCTGTATTTTATCTGTCCAAAAATATAAATATATACTGTAATTACTCCATAAAAGGAACAGATAAACAATCAACAACGCGTTATTATCTCGCGTCTTAATGGCACAATATATATTCATAACAAATATGCAAATAAATAAAAATCTACCAATACCAGACATATGAAAAAAAGATGCAAATAACATCATTACCGATAATAAAAACCGTATAATTGATCCTTTACTCACACTATAATTTCTTTTTAATACAATCATTTTACTTTTCCATTATCAATTCAATATATTTATTAATATAATATCGGTTACTTAAAAATTGTTTCTTGGACTCATCAAGATAACATGTCTTTTCTTTATCAAATATACGCATAGTCTTTAATTCAACCACTCTTTTAGCAATACTGCATAGATCGGCTTTTTCCACAACTAATGCATCTTTACCTGCAGCTTCCGGGCTTCCTCCGGTATTGTAAGTAATTATGGGTAATCCGCAAGCTCTTGCCTCTAAATTCACCGTAGGATAAGTATCGCAATACGTTAAATTCACAAACACGTTTGCTGCGGAATATATTTCAGCTAACTCCTGAATACTTGACGTTCTTCCTAAAGTAAGCAGATTTGGAACTGAATCAATTTTTAATTTGTCCTCCACCCCAACAAGCACTACCTTATAACCATTATCTAGCATGGAAGCCAGTTGCAAGAAATCCTCGTATCCCTTTTTATGTCCCCATGCAGTTGATACCCCAAGGACAATATACTTATCATCTAAACCGTATTTGTCCCTAAATATTTTGCCGGCACTTGGTTTGAAAATATCAATATCTACACCATTATTTATAACTTCACATGGATATCTTGATAAAAACGACTTTTCAACATTGTCTTTCATCCAGCGTGACGGGGTTGTTATAATCAAATTGGGAATATCACAAAAATTAGCTTTTTTCTTATTCCAATTCCTAGTACTTTTATCAACAAGGCTTTTAGGATATTCTCCCTTTTGTGGGCAATTACTGCACCCCTCTTTCCATTTTTCACAATCATCTCCGTCGCAAAGAGCTGAATGACCGGTAAAAGGCCAACAATCGTGTAATGTCCATATTACTCGTTTTCCACATGTCCTGAGGTATTTAAACAATACTTCAACGTTAATATAATAGCCATGTATGTTATGCAAATTAATTACATCCGGATTATACTCCTTAATCCACTCTATAAGTCTTCTAGTATATATCGTACTATGGAACCCTGCAGAATCAGATATTCTAGACAATGCTACATGAACTTTTACATCTAAATCTGTCCCAACTTTTTTTGCAAATCTCTCATACTCCATTGGAACATTATCCCTACCATATATAATTTTTACTTCATGGCCCTGTTTTTCGAGTTCCGTCGCAATATCAGTGCAAATTCTTCCGGTTGACTTTATTCCGCATACTACATTAATTATCAATACCTTCATATCTAATTGCAACTTTCATATAAAACTGTTTCCAATTTATTAATAACCACCTCTACTGAAAAATGCTCTCGATAGTACTCCTTTGAATTTTTACCCATATTTTCTTTTAAGTCACTTTGAATAAATAGTTTTATTAATTCAACGAGCCCCTTTTCATCATCAGCTTTTGCGCATAAACCACACTTTGCTTCATTGATAACCATTGGTATTTCTCCATCTGCGCAAGCTATTATCGGCTTTCCAGCTGCCATATAGCTCTGCACTTTTGCAGGTAATGTAAGCGATACAAACGGATCAGGTAGCATCGTAACAATCATGGCATCTGCTAATGAATAATACTTTGGCATATCTTCGGTCGGTCTTCTTCCATGAAAAATAACATTATTGATACTATTCTCGAGCGCATATGTTTTTAACGTTTCCAATTCTTGTCCGTTTCCAACTATATGAAACCGTATTATCTTTCCCTGATAAATAAAATTCTCTTCCTGAATGATCTTTGCTGCCCTAAGTATGACGCCGAGGTTCTGCGCTTTCCCAACATTTCCTGCGAATACAAAATCTATTGTGTCTTTGCTTTCAGTTTTGGGAATGCTATTAAACTCAGCTAACGCATACTGCGGTAGATATATAACCCTTTCTTCAGAAATACCAAATTCCTCAATAAAGTAATTCTTAAACATTTTTGATGTTACCAAAATAACATCAACACTAGAATATATGCGTTTTGACCTTTTCCAATAATACTTATATAATGCTGAATTTTTCTTTATTCCTCCGACGCACAAGCTTGCAGGCCACAGGTCCATGCAGTACATAACTACTTTTTTATTGTGTTTTTTTCCATATGCGATAGCAGGTTCTACCATCATAACCGGTGAGGACTGATTGGCAAAAATAACATCATAGTCTTCTCTTAGACGTAATAATTGGCGCTTCGCAGAAATAGGATAAGAATGATAATTTAGTAGTCTATGAACGGCATCTTGTTTTCTGGGGATCACAGGTACATGCGTTATATGAATACCATTATGATCTTCTTCTTTTATTCTGTTATGTTCATATCCTTCAAATATCTCACCCATCGGATAATTGGGGACTCCCGTAACCGCATGGACATAATGACCACGTTTTGCCATCTCTTCCATAGGGTACAAAGAAGGATAAGGCTCAGGCCATCCATATTGACAGGTGGCAAGTATTTTCATCCTTTCCATCATCTATTGCTCCGTACATCTTATACTTTCTTCAATGCTATACTTATTTATCATATCTACGCTTTCATAAATCAAGTTGCCAAACACCTTTTTCACTACACTTATTCCGCAGATATGTATAAGCCAATTAAAGCATTTTACCATTCGTATTTTTTTATCATTATTCTCCGCAATATACTTCACCATTTCTGAAGTGATCATATATTCGGAATTCTGAGGAAAATACAATCCGTATTTTTCATCGTCTATACATTCTTTGACAAATTCACACAGATTCCCTATATACACCATGGATCGTCTATTTTGATAATCCGGAAAAATTGGTGATTTCAATGCAAATTTTCTTAGACTTTGATAATTACCTTTACATCCTTTTCCGTAAACCATGGGTGGACGCAAACAAGCAAATTTAAAGTCGTTATCTTGCAATTCAAAGATTGCCTCATCAGCCTCGGCTTTAGATTTACCATATGTATTTGTCGGTCTGACCGGTGTCTCTTTTGTTATGAAACCTTCAGTAATTCCATATACTGACATTGAGGAAAGAAGAATAAACTGTTTTATTCCCGCCTCCTTAGCTGTCTTAGCGATCTTAATAGCTAAATCTCTGTTTATGTCATAATACAAGTGAGAATTCTCTTTAGTCTCTTTAATGTGAGCTATACCTGCCACGTTAAAAACAACGTCATATCCTTTAAAATCTTCGCATGAAGGATTCCAGCCAATTGTATCTTTTATATCAACGGCGTATAAATCCCCAAAAGTATCTAAGTAATGCTTTACAGAATCCCCTATATACGAATTAGCTCCTGTGATAAGAACTCTCTTCATTCGTTTTTCCTTTCAAGTAGTTTAAGTAGCTCTTATATTCCACCACAAATACCCCACCATTTAATGCATCAATAATGTTTAAATCATCACACCACCAAGGATCTTAACTCCCCTATTATCCAGGATATCAACTATCTCACCAAGTTCGTTGTACTTAGTTCTCTTCGACTTGGCAAGAATTGCAACTGCATCTAAATCCTTAAGTCTTTCTGCTTCCTCGCTACTGTATAGGAAATCGTTTAGGATTGTAACAGTCTTCCCCTCGGATCTTAATTCTTTCTCTATTCTTTCTGAAAGGCTTTTTGTATCATAGTCTCCGCCAATGATTGCAACATTCTTTGCATCGTTTGCTTTTGCAACTGCGGCTACATTTAATGAGACAAGTTTCTCAGCCTCTTCAATAGGAAGTGCTTTCCTTCCCCTCCTCTTAAGAGAATATATCGCCTTGCTTAATCCCTTTTTATCAATGTTCCTATATATCTTTCCAAGATTTGCAATTCCGTACAGTCTCTCGAAATCATCGGAATCCTTTACTTTTCCATTAAAGATATATCCAATACAAATTATCAAAGCATATACAAATACCCCACCAACTAATCCTACCGCAAGTTTCTTTTTATCTACGCTTACCTTAGGAATTACTATTTCTTCGGGCTTTATTTCAGCTTCTGCTTCAGTTTCCTCGTTCTCTCTGAGAACCGCATTTGTCTTAAGCTCGTAGTACGCTTTTTCCTCTTCTTTAAAAACGTCAATCGCTGCAGCAATACTCTTTTTTAAACTGATTATCGTATTCTGATTAGCTATCTGCTTATCGTAAACCTCTTTACTGTATACTGTTGAAACAGACTTATTTACCAAGAAAAGTGCATGCTCCCCTAAAGTAGGTTGCAGATCTCTTGCCTTACTTTCCGCATACTCGCAAAAAGCATCTACGATTTCTTCACATTTCTCTAAGGAAGCGGCATATACATTAACCTTAAGAACATCTGTAGGGGATTCGAGATTTCTCAGCCTCTCTTCAAATGAAATACACTCCGATATCTCGCTACCCATACCGCATTTATCGGCAACATACTTAAACATCTCCGCTGATATCAATATATCCTCGTAAGCCTTTGCTATATCGTAGCTTCTGTCTCCCTCTGCCTCTACCTTAAAAGTAATATCAGCCTTCGGAACCTCGTTGTAGTCCACGTTCATAAGTACAGATCTTTCAGCATACTTTTCCGCCTGCTGAAGCTGTTTTTGCTGTATGATTATACTGTCAACATTCGCTTTTTGCGTCTCGGAAAGGGCGGCTAAAGCTTCTTCCAAAGCCTTCGCCTCATCTGCCAGTATCTCCTCCTCAGCCTTTTTTTCCTCTGCTCTTTTCGCAGCCTGCTCTTCAGCAACTGCTTTCGCGGCCTTTGCCGAAGCGTTCGTTTTGTACGATCCGTATAAGCTGTATCCGCCGAGGACAAGCCCCCCGATTATCATCGCGATAATCAGCCCTCTCCAGTGGAGAAGTACCTCTACAAACATATCAAGAAGATCAATTTCTCTCTCTTCTCTGTATCTCAATCTCTCGCTGTTCATGTCTTGTTTTCCTCCGGCATTTAGTCGCAAACCAACTAATTTATATTACCATAAAAATAGGATAATAGCAATTTTGCATCGCTATTATCCCCTTAAGATTACTTAATATTTATTGCTCTTTTACATACTTGTACGTAGGGACTATCCTACTTACAGTTTCCTTAACCTTCTCCGGCTCTTCTCTGCTGATTACGTCAAGTTCCTCAAGCTGCTTTTTAAACTCTTCCCTATCGAAGTCAATGGGCTTCCCGATATGAATAAGGTTATTGGCTGTACTCTTAAGCCCCTCTTCCTTCATCAGCATCTCTTCGTACATCTTCTCTCCGGGCCTTAGTCCGGTAAATATTATCTCTATATCGTCCCCTACTCTGTATCCCGAAAGTTTGATAAGGTTTTCCGCAAGATCTACAATCTTTATCGGCTCGCCCATATCGAGTACGAAAATCTCGCCGCCCTTAGCGTAAGCTCCGGCCTGCATGATGAGTGATACTGCTTCCGGTATCGTCATAAAGTACCGGATAATATTAGGGTCAGTAACGGTAACCGGTCCTCCCGCCGCAATCTGCTTCTTAAAAAGAGGGATGACTGATCCGTTGGATCCAAGGACGTTTCCAAATCGAACGGCGACGAAATCCGTCTTCGACTGTTCATTCATCATCTGGACTACCATCTCGCACATTCTCTTAGAGGCGCCCATAATATTAGTCGGGTTAACCGCTTTATCGGTAGATACGAGTACAAACTTCTCTACTCCGTACTTGTCCGCCGCCTTAGCTGTCTTGTAAGTACCAAAGACATTATTCTTGATCGCCTCTCCCGGGCTGTCCTCCATAAGAGGTACGTGTTTATGCGCCGCCGCGTGGTAGACGATATTCGGTCTATATTCATCAAAAATCTGGTCGATTCTAAGAGTATTTCTTACGGAAGCGATTAAGACTACAAGGTCCAGCTCAGGGTACTTTCTCTTAAGCTCCTGTTGGATATCGTAGGCATTATTCTCGTAGATATCGACGATAATAAGCCTCTTGGGTTCATGCTTCGCTACCTGTCTGCAAAGCTCGCTTCCGATAGAGCCTCCGCCTCCGGTTACCATTACGGTCTTGCCTTTAACGTATCCCGCGACTTCGTCAACATTTATCTTCGCCGGCTCTCTTCCGAGGAGGTCTTCGATATCGACCTCTCTAAGCTGACTTACGGATACCTCGCCGTTTATAAGCTGATATATACCGGGGACGATTTCAAGCTTACATCCCGTCTCTTTACAGATTTCAACAAGCTTCTTTATCTCCGTCTTGCTTGCGGTAGGGATTGCGATGATGATTTCATCGATCTCGTATTTTACCACCGCATCGGGAATTGCTTCTCTTCCGCCGACGATTGGAACGCCGCGCATCATCTTTCCCTGGCAGCCTGGGTTATCGTCGATAAGGCACTTTACTTGCTTCTCCAGCATCTGGCTAGTCTCGAGCTCTTTCATAATCGAGTTGCAGGCGGCTCCCGCTCCTACGATCATAACGTTTGTATACGTTCCTCTACCCTTAAAGACCTTTCCTTTATTCTTGATAACGCGGATAAGTCTGTATGAAAACCTCGTAAAGAGGGTAAGGACTCCGAGTATCGCGATATAGAAGAGGTAGTAGCTCCTCGGTACTTTCACCTTAAAGAGTAGGAAGACGATTATCTGTAGCGCGGAATTGCTGATTACCGCAAGCGCGACTTCCAAAAGCTCGCTGGCGCTTGCATATCTCCAAACACTTATATACAGTCTAAAAATCCAGTAAATTGCAATTACAGATACTATATTGAAGGGAAGCATCTTAAGAGCAGTCGCCAGATACTGTCTGTCAATCCCCTGGAAGGAGAAATCAAACCTTACCCAAAGCGCTCCCACAGTAGCTACAAGTACGGAAAAAATATCCGCGATAATAAAGAGGATTGTCCTGAAAATCCTCTTTTTGTCATTACCTACGTATAAAATTGCCTTCTTTTCATTTATCTTTTTCATATTTGTACGCTCTGCCAAAATTTCAATTCATATTCTGTGCAATTATACCATATCTTTCTTATAGTTTCCATATATCTAATTACTAAGATTTTTTAATAATGCTAGTCAGAAATGTTTAAGCTTGTTAAAGTGTAGGTGTTTTCTGACGAAATTCTTTGTAGCTGTTCTTTTTAGCTATTCTTTGTCGGACTGGCGGGTATATATTTCCACCGCAGGCCCGCTTTCGCTATGTACGAGCACGTAGCGGTACTAAGCGCAATTAGCTTCGCTAATCTTGCTAAGTACCGACGGCTCTTTAATGCCTGCTACGTGGAATATATATACCCGGCAGCCCTCTGAAACCGCATAACGGAGCGGAACCGTTGTCAAGGGAACCGTGGAATACCGCAGCGGCCCGCCGCGAGGATATGCCGCGAAAGTCCCTTGACATAAGGTTCACGGAGCATCCTACTCTTTGGGAAAGGGCAAGGCCCCTTTCCCTGCCTCCGGCGAGGATGGGTGCGGGTGAAGCCCGCTATCGGGTCAAGGGACAAGTCCCTTGCGGGTTCTTAGGGCAGCGCCCTAAGCCCTCGGAGAACACTCGATTGTCAGCTCACATCGCATTGCATTCTACTGATTCTGTTTTAATTCTGAAGTACTATTTTCTTCTGATATGTTTTTATAGTATTCAAGTACATTAACAAACGGAATAACTATTTTGCCATTATTAAATATGTTCGCAGTAATTGACTCTATTTTTCCTCTTGCTATCCCGATAACGGCGGCAGCCCCATTTACTCCCACCAGTTGCTTGAAGTCCTCCTCTGAAGCCTCGTCACGTGAAAAAAAAGCACCCTCTAACGATAGGTTGAGCTTAAACTTCTGTTCCTCAGATTGTTCAATTTCTATTTCAAAATCGATAAGGATTTGCGCAAAGTAACCCTCTTCCGTTTTTTCAAAAGTAGGCTCCTTGATACACAATCCAAGGTTTCTCTTTGCCTCCTTCTCAACATCCACAATATTATTCTCAACAGAAATATTTTTTATTGTCGTACCAACCAATTCTATTCCTGTTGCTATACGGTTTAGATTCATTATGCAATAGCCTCCTTATTCGGAAGAACAATCGACCATCCGCTCTTATTATTCGCAACTTTTTCTGATTCCCATCTGACTATTGAATAATCAGAACATGCGCAGCTCTTTTCAACGCTAACTGACAAATCTAGATCAAGTTTCTTACAGATTTCATTTAATGTTTTAATAGTAAAATTATAGTCCCTGCCTTCCCATTTAGAAACCATCCCCTGCGTTACTCCCATGTAATCAGCAAACTCTTTTTGAGTCATCTGCATTTCTAACCTACGCCTTTCTATACGTGCAGATATCTTTGCAAGGTCAACCATGGTTTTAATTTCAGCTTCTGAAAAGCCTTCTGATATCCAATTCGTTTTTTTAGCTGTTGCCAACTTCTCTGTAATTCCCATAGCTCATTCCTCCCTATATATTCATCAGCTATTAATCCACTTCAATCTCTTTTTTGCGGTATTGATTGCTTTCTGGTAATCTCCATCATTCTTCTCTAGAAATGCTGTCAGCAATATTATAGTGCCCTCTTCAATAGAATAAATGACTCTAACATTTTTCTTAGATTCCGGATGCCTAATGCTATACAATCGTTCCTGACCTGTTAGTTTTTCAAACTGTTGCAGATCTATCGCCCTTTCTTTTTCCTGTTCTAGCACAGCTAAATCTTCAATTAGTTTTTGTTGATACCTCTTCCAAGGTGGTTCCTCTTTCCAGGGCTCATCTACTGCCTTGCGAAATTCTTTTTTAACGCTGGATATGGCATATACATTATTCACACCCGGCAAGCATATTTTTTCTAACTCCACATTACGAACCTCCTCCCTTGCTCATTTATGATATTACTTATGGGTAATATTTTCAATAGATATTATCTATTTTAATATTTTTTTCATTTATAAGGCTATTATTGTATTACCTACATAAAGCAAAAAGAACCCGATCATTCACACATGTCTAAGGCTTCTGAGCAGGTTCCACCTTTCCTTTATCATTACTGGGATTGGGTTATGGTGTCTGGGGTTTACGGCGTCTTCATGCCACCTGTAGAGCAGAAACTCATCCGGAATATAAAGAAGCTTTCCTCTCTTGCAGAGACTGCAGCCGATGTAGCGGTCGTGCATCGGGATATAATCCGGCATCGGGAGGAACTTATCCGCTATCTCTCTTCTGAAAGCAAGGCAGCTTCCCTGTACAGGGTTAACCCAAAAGATGTTGAAGGTTCGTATTCTATAGCTCTCCCTCTTTTTAGGCTGCTCTGCGATTCTTTCACCCTTTGCGTCGATATTTATATGGCCATGTACTATACCGCTTATCTTCGGGTCTTTCTCAAAGTACTCGCATACTGTATCTACCTTACCGGGAGCCCAGATATCATCCTGATCCGAGAGAAAGACTATATCCCCGGTGCAGAGAGATATTGCGTTCTCAAAGTTCTTAATTACGCCTCTTTTCTCGCAGATATAGTGCTTAACCCGATTGTCCCTTTCAGCGTATCCCGTAACAATATCCCAAGTCCTGTCCGTCCCTTCGTTTACCGAGATTATAAGTTCATCATTTTCTCCCAGCTGACTAAGAATCGAATCGATTTGTTGCTCTATATACTTTTCCCCGTTATATGCCGCCATTGCGACGGATACTTTATAATTTCTCATTCTATATCCTATTCTTTGTCGGACCGCCGGGTATATATTTCCACCGCAGGCACGCTCTCGCTATGCGCGAGCACGTAGCGGTACTAAGCGCGACCGGCTGACGCCAATCTTGCTAAGTGCCGACGGCTCTTTAATGCCTGCTACGTGGAATATATATACCCGACGTTCCTCAGATGAACACAAATGTACTCCACAAATAATTCAACGAATCTTAATAAATGGTTAAGTATTAATCACATAATAATATGATATAATCACGTCATGAGCAAATTACCAACAAGCATAAAGAAACACTACCACACATTTATAATTCTCGCCGGTATCCTCCTGATCGTAGGGATCGCCGCGATCATCTATCTCCGCTTTAAAGGCTTTATCAACTTCGTTACGGTCGATAAGGAAATCTCCGACGAATCCCTGGCCTCCTACACGGACAACAACGATATCCTGCTGCCCCTTCTTGACAAAGACGGCTATATCTTAAAGCGCAATGTTGAAAACATCCTCGTCCTAGGCAACGGCCCCTTTGCCGACGATTACGGCAAGAAAGGAAGCCTCGAGTCCTTGCTCGAGAAATCCACCGGAGCTAACGTTATAAACTGCGCTCTCTCCGGGACCCATGCAACGCAAACGGACCCTGATAATGTCCTTTCAGACCCCTTAGACGTATATACCGCTTACTATCTTTTAAACTATATGGCTTTTCCCGAAGCAATCGCCGAAAATGTTGAGACCGCTTACGAGATGCTCGGAGACAAGAATCCTCCGAGAGCCCGTGAAGTCTTAGACACTTTATCAAGCCTTGATATGTCCGAGGTACAGGTCGTCGTAATAATGTACGACCTTACAGACTACTACGAAAATCGTCTTGTTAATCTCGACGATACCGAGGTGGATGAGGCGAGTTTCGCCGGAAGTATCTACCGCGCTGTAAACTTTTTAAATGTAATTTATCCCGAAACGAGGATTATCGTTTCCTCGCCTTACTACAACCCTCAAAAGGATGTAAACGGCGAATATGTCAGCGCAGAGCTTGTTAAGAACGACTACGGAACGCCTTCAAACTACTTCTACAGCTTAGGTGGCGCTATACAGGCCGTAAGCACCTGCAGCTTCCTCGACAATTACTTCGGAACAGTTACCGAAGAGAACTACTCCGAGTACCTTGAAAAAGACGAGCGCCACTTAAACAAAGCCGGCAAAGAGCTTTTAACCAAGAGATTAACCGAGTTTATTACCGCTTTTAATTAATCGCGCTCAATCGCCCCGACAGCCTATATAACCGGCAAGCGAGCCCGCAAGCAGGTAACCGGTAGTCGTTTTAAGCGTAGGGATCCGTAAAATCCCTATCTACATTCTTATAGATCACATACCCGTCAATATGCATATATTCCTCAAGCCCATAGTCCGAAGGTTCGCCCGCTATGGGCTTTTCTTCGTCCAAAACTATATAGTGGCAGCTAAAATCGTCAGCCGCCTCCCCCATATCTTTTGCATCAATCGTAGGCTTTTCAAGGATTTCGCGTATCCGCTGAAAGCTTCCCTCTTCCCCGGCGTAGTTTAAATCATCCCAGCCGTAGGGCATTACGATAAGGGGCGTATACTGCCTTACGTAGACCAGCATCTCCTTCGGAAAAGCCACCTGAACTTCTCTTCCCTGTATTACAAGGGCGTCGCAAATATCTGCTACTTCCTGCGGGACGTGGTATTCATTCTCCGCTATGGAAAACCTCGTATCTGTATAGATAAGCCTTCCGCCAAGGATTATAAGCGCAAGCGCTCCGGCAAGGGCAAAGGCCTTTGCCTTTCCCTTTAGCTTTATTATCGGCTCCGTTACCGCCGCCGCCAGGGTAATGCTTATCGGCAGAATCCAAAGGAGTCTGTAGTACACCTCATCATCCGCGAACCTTTCCATCGCCATCGCCGTAACGGGGAGTAGGAAGATGATAAGTACGATAAGCGGCATATAGACAAAAAGTATCCGCCTCTCCTTCCTCTTTTCCGTAACAAAAAGGTAAACCAGCGCTACAAGGTAGTAGATGAAGATAAGTCCCCATCCGATATATGAAGTTAAATGCGAAACCACTGTGCTCCACATATATATTCCTCATTTATTTCAAATCTAAAGCACAAAGCTCTAAAAATGTTATTCAAATAGCTTTACCATTACTATAATTTCAAATACATAAACGCAAATACCGCGCAGGGCACGCAGCTTATCGCCATCGGCAGAAAGTGCCTTATCTTTTTAAACATAATTGCCCCGAGTACGGCGCAGATAAATACAGGTACCGCGCAAAGGAGCGCTCCCAGTGTGCTGCAAAGACATCCGGATACGTTAAGTGTAAAGAGCAGTATATAAAGCCTGAAATCAATCTTTTTGTTCTCGCCAAGGCTCTTTAAGATCAGGAAAAGCGCAAGGATTAATCCGGGTAGGATCATCGAAGCGATCGTTGCCTTGCCCTCCCTTATCCTGGTCATAAAGAACTTCTCCGGAGTCATATAAGAAGTAAAACCGAAAAGGTTCAAAAAGCATATAAGTAGCATAAATACAGGAAGATACTTCTTGTTCTTTCCTAAGATTGTCCTACCTATAAGTGCAAATTCACCGTAAGTAAGTAGCAGATGCACCGGCGGCAAGACTACATGGGACAGGCTCGTAGCATTTAGTCCGGTAAATACAGAGATAAAAGCAAGCCATAAAGGAAAAGGCGCAAGTCCGTGCCTAAAGTCCCCACCGGTATAAGCTCCCGTATAAGGTATTCTCTCGTAGAAAGGTACTCCCGCCGCCGAGCTTACCGCCTCAGTAACGTAGAACGCGTCGTCAACTTCCATATAGGCCAGAAAAACCTGTAAGAAGGCCTGGATTACAATCAAAGCAACGACTACTATCGCTATAACCCTTAGCATCTTTTCGTTCCTGCCGCCAATATCTACGACTTGGGCTGGTTTTTCACTTGAAGCTAAAGTCCCTTCGCTTTCACTATTAATCCTCCAGCCCTTGTACAGAGCATCCTCTCCCCGCTTTTTATTTAGGATCATCCCCACCACGCAAAGCACTACCGAGACCAAAACAACAATCCCAACCCCGACCAGATATTCCTTCCGCAGCGCCTGTATCCTCTCGCTCTTAAGTACAAGCCTTACCGCTATCGGCTGGAAGATGCACCACAAAAGGAGCTGACCGAAAAACCAGCTCCAGATGATATCAAAAAATATGCGCTTTTTCTCTTCGCCGCCTAAGCTTTTAAAAGGTACGATAAACCCCATCCCCGCTACAATCGGAAGTAGGGTAAGCATTAAAAGCGCGGCGCAGGTGTTAAGAAAGTTCATTTTTTCCGCCACCTTCGTCTATAGAAAAAAGTATAAGCGTAAGCCAAAGGACAGTCGTAAAGCCCGCCTGCTTGTAATCGTAAACGCAGCTTCCCCTGAAAGTCCCGGCTATAGTGTAAAGTACGCCGAGGATCAGCAAGATTATTACAGGATTACTGATTCCTTTTTTTACTCTAAAGTAGGCTATCGCCCTAAGAAGAAGCAATACCGCCGCTATCATAAGTGAAGCCGCAAACCAAAAGAGGCTATAGTCCATATAGTACTTTGAAAGGACCGGTGCATTTCGCGTAAAAATATCGTAATTTCGTATCGTGTACGACAAAAAGTTGCTCTCAGATAAAAGCTTTCTTACAATTACAGGGGCGATCATATATCCGGCAAAGTCAGCTGACACATCGTGAAGCAGCTCTCCCGGTGAAGTCTCTAAAGTCTCCTTTACCATACTAAGGTAAAACTTATTAGCTTCCTTCCGGCCAAGCTTCGTCTCGATAATAGGCTCCGCAAGGGTCTTAACCGCCTCTCTTTCGGCGATTACCTTTTCAATATTGTCCTCCCCGATTATCTGAAGTACGTAAAACCTTATATTTCCGGCCTCGGATATTTCCCTCCAGGCTACGCGGTCAAAGAGGCTTACCGCCACGCCTCTCTTAGGAAGAGAAGGATTTTCTCTGTCAGCCGTAAGACTATAGACCCCAAGGGTAATTACGATAAAGCTAAGGATTATAAATATCGGATATTTTAAAGCTTTCGCGTCTATCCTTCGGATATATTTAAAGGCCTTTACGGAGATTACGATTACAGGCAAAGCCCCGATTATCAGATATTTCCACTCCGTCAGCGCCGCCAGCATCCAAAAAAGGCAGACTCTTCCGATCTCGATGCTAAAAAGCCTTCCGCTGCAAAGGCTTAAGCTCTCGAAACTTTCCTTAAAAAAAGAAAGTTCAAGAAGGAAAAAGCTAAGGGCCAAGGAAGCGCTCAGCACAGCCATATTTATCTGCATCATAAAAGGAAAAGTCGCTATTACAAGGCCTCCAAATATGTACATATACCTAGGGTATCTGTCCTCTTCGCTTTTCTTCTTCCCAAATGCCGATAAAAACTTTGTCCCCGCAAAAACCATCAGCGTAATCTGTAATAAATATACCGCCGATTGCCAGGGAAACTTTAGAGCCGTAGAAAGGAGCCTAAAGAGCAGTACTACCGCCGGGTATAAGACTCCCGTATAGGTATCGCAAATAAATGTCCCGGAGGTATATACGTTTTTTGCCGTCTCTCCGAACATCGGGATATAGGTCAGGTTCTTTACAGCGTAGATAAGTCCAAGGATGACTTGCACCCCAAAGCCTATAAGTATTAATTTTCCAAGGATCCCCGTTACGACTTTTTTACTGCCGCTCTTCATATTTTACGCGCCGTAAAACTCTTTTACTTTATCGCAGATATAGTCTACCTGCTCCGGCTTAAGACCGTAGTACATAGGAAGTCTTGCAAGTCTCTCGCTCTCTTTTGTCGTATATTCGTCCGCTCCGTTAAATCTTCCGAACTTAAGTCCCGCGGGAGCGGTATGGAGAGGTATGTAGTGGAATACCGCTAAGATATCGTTTGCCTTAAGGTGTGCAATAAGGGCAGTCCTCTCTTCAAGGTCCTTCGCCTTAATATAAAACATATGTGCATTGTGCTCGCATCCTTCGGGAACGGTGGGAAGCTCGATCTTTCCGGCCTCTTTCAGCCCCGAGAGATTCTCGTAATATCTGTTCCAGCTTGCCTTTCTGTCCTCATTTATCTTGTCGGCGATCTCGAGCTGGGAATAGAGGTAAGCGGCGTTCATATCGCTGGGAAGGTAGCTTGAGCCGTGGTTAACCCAGGTGTATTTGTCAATCTGGCCACGGAAAAACTTGCTCCTGTTTGTTCCCTTTTCGCGAAGGATCTCCGCGTCCTCGATATCCTTTTCATCTCTTATAAGAAGAGCTCCGCCTTCACCCATACTGTAGTTCTTGGTCTCGTGGAAAGAGAAAGCTCCGAAGTTTCCGATCGTTCCGAGAGCTTTTCCTTTATAGGAAGCCATTACGCCCTGGGCCGCATCCTCGATTACGTAGAGGTTATACTTCTTCGCAATCTCCATGATTTTGTCCATCTCACAGGCTACTCCGGCGTAGTGGACAGGTACGATTGCCTTAGTCTTTTCTGTAATAGCCGCCTCGATCTTGTTTTCGTCGATATTCATGGTATCGGGACGGATATCTACAAATACGGGGGTTGCGCCTCTAAGTACGAATGCATCCGCTGTGGATACAAAGGTAAAGGAGGGCATTATAACCTCATCCCCGGGTTTTATATCGCAAAGAAGCGCCGCAAGCTCCGTAGCGTGAGTGCAAGAGGTTGTAAGAAGGGCCTTTCTCGTCCCCGTTCTTTCCTCAATCCATGCGTTACACTTTTTCGTATAAGCTCCGTCTCCGCAGATTTTCTGGTTTTTAACACACTCCTGTATGTAGTCCATCGCCGTCTCTACAAAGGGCGGCACATTAAAGTTGATCATTTCTTGTCTCCTGAAATTCCTGGTTTTTATGTGTTTACAGCTTAACAGTTGCTTTTATTGTCATTTGTATAGCTTTTGGTCTTGGTTTATGATCTTGTTTTTACTGCCTCTCGTCAGTCCGATTGCTGATTATATATCTCGGTCTTCCCTTTACTTCCTCGTAAACCCTTGCGAGGTAGTTTCCGATGATCCCGAGGCTTATAAGTATCAGCCCCCCGATTATAAGAAGGAGCAGTATAACCGTTGTAAATCCACTGACCGCGGTTCCCATTATAAATCTTATAAGAGTATGAATACCGATCCCTATGGCGAATACTACGAAAACCATTCCTATAAAGCTTACTATTTTTAAGGGAAAGGTCGTAAAGCTTGTAACGTTTGAGATCGCGTATCTTATAAGGCTTCCCGTAGACCACTTGCTTTCGCCGAATTGTCTTTCCTGTACGTCGTAGTAAACCTTTACGGTCTTAAATCCGACCCAAAAGCTCAGGGCCCTAAAGAAGGTATCCTTTTCGGGGAGAGCCACAAGGGTGTCAACGACTTTTCTGTCAAGGAGCTTAAAGTCCGAAGAAGCCTTCATATCCATCTTTATAAGTCCGGACATTATCCCGTAAAAGACGCTTGTCGTAAAGCGGTGCATAGGGCTTTCTTTTCCCCTCGAGGACTTTATACCCTCTACTACCTCGGCGCCCTTTTTCCACTCTTCGAACATCTCGAGGACTACCTCCGGCGGATGCTGAAGGTCGCAGTCCATTACGACCGTTGCCTTTCCTCTTGAAAGCTCAAGGCCCGCAAAGATAGCGGCTTCTTTTCCGAAATTTCTCGAAAACTCCGCCCCCCTTACTCTTGTATCCTTTTCCGCAATCTTGCAGATATTGGTATAGGTCTCGTCCCTCGAGCCGTCGCTTATAAAGATAAGCTCGAAGTCGATGCCTTGTTCAGTAAGCATCCCGGAAAGGACATTGTATGTATTTTCGATGTTCTGCTCTTCATTGTAGGAGGGCAGTATTATTGATAGCTGAGGCAAATTCTCTCCTCCATATTCAGGCAGCTTGTCGGGCGTATTAATTGCGTCTTTATCGCATTTTATCCCGTCCTTATCACTTGCCGTATTTTTCTCTTAATCCGTAATCTATATTCTCCGTCTTTACGTAGATTGTTCCGTCTACAAGCTTTACCGAAGTTTTCCCCGGGAAACTGTCCATAAGAACGTATTCTTCGCTGTTATAGATCTCGCCGATCTTTTCGCCGCTTATAATATTAAGGTCGGCGCCGAGATATGCCTTGAAAAAATGCTTATAATCCGCTCCCTTGTAGCAAAGATAATCCCCCGAAAGCCCGATAAGATTATCCGTAACCCCCTCCGTAAGGTCGGCTTTTGGATACTGATCCTCGCTGACAACGCCTATCATCGCGATCGGAATTCCGGGGTAATAACCGTCAGTCTGTTCTATACGATCAAGGAGTCTCTCGCAATAAGCGTAGGTTCGCTCGTATTTTTTTTGTAAATTCGAATAGCCGATATTGTCGGTTACGATATAGCAAAATGCTATTACACAGCCAAGTACCGGTATAAGCCAGGTTACAAGCTTAACAAAGCTTTCCCTGCCTGCCGCAGCCGCGTAGTACTCCGGCTTGTACGCCAGAAGGTCGCAAAGCGCGATAAGGATGATCGGGATAAGTACCCATTGGTATCGCATTATGGCGTGGTACGTTACATCTCCCATTACGATCATAACAACATTCGACGCTACGGGATATATCAAAGCGATAAGGATTATAGCTATATATAAAACAGGGCTCTTATACCACTTTTTCTTTATTATCTCTCTTAAAAGGAGCATTAACGCCGCTCCGGTTAAGATTCCAAGGGCTATCCAGACAAATATGTTCGGGGCAAGGACCTTTGACTTTACGCTAAAGACTGCAAAATCTTTATAAGCGGATACTATCTTCGAAACAAGTCCGGCGCTTGCCGCCCCGGATGCCCGGGAAGCTACTTGCTCCGCAGCAGATCCTGCCGCATTGGCTCCCTGCGCCGCTCTTAAGGCTATGGAATCCGCTCCCTGATAGGAAGCAAGTTCCAGCCCTCTTACTTTAAGGAGGACTTTTAAGATTACAAAATATAATCCGCCCCCCAGGATTCCCATGTATAAAAATCTCAGGATCTTAAATATCTTGGTTTTAGCATTATCTTCGGGTTCCCTGCCTTTCCCCTTATCAGGATCGCCGGTAGCGTTTGAAATAACGCTTTTTCCATCCTCTCCCATAAGTATCAGCAAAGCCGCATACATAGAAAGTATTACAGCAACGGGCAGATAAGCCTGATATGTACCTAAGCTGAAAGCGAGAAGAACCGCTCCCCCTATAAAGCCAAACCTGTATTTTTGCGTAAAATATACAGCCGCTACAGCCATCAAAAGCCCCAGCATATATCCGTCCATCGTAAAGACATAGGCAAAGGTTGAAGCCAGCGCTGGGAACGTCGCCATCAAAGCTCCGATCACGATAGCGGAATACTTATTTCTTATCTTCAAAACCGCGCAGGTAAGAGCTGCGGCAATCCCGATATAAAATATACTTAAGACTCCGATAAGCCAAGGAAGAGCAAAATAGCTCGAAATCCCACAGACCGCGGCCAAAAACCATCTTCCCGCCACGATATTATCAAGATCTGAGTAAAGGTATCTCAGTCCGTCATGGTTCGGGAAATCCCCGGTCATAACTACCATATGAGCCAATAGTCCGAAAATAAGAGCTGAGAAAAAGGCCCCCTTTGTAACCGAACTTATTTCATCTTTTAAATTTTCCATTGCCCGGTTAAAATTTTTCACTTTAAAAACTCTCCCATATACTCTGCCAGCAATCTTGAAGCAGCTTCGTTAGGATGAAGCCCTTCGCAGGTATACTCTAAAACCGTTTCTTCTTTTGTATTATCGTAAGCTTCGGACAGGTCGATGAAACCAACTTCCATCTCATCAGCTACGCTTTTTTGCACATCTCTGTAAACGTCTATCGTTCCGCCCCCAAAGTCCTTTTGGGAGGCCGAGATATACTTTCCGTCTTCAAGATACCAGGTAACCGGCGGAGCAGCAACCACTATCCTAACCGACGGATACATTTCTTTAAAGCTTTTAATCACGCTCCTAAGCGCCCCCTCGTAGGAGTACTCGTCGTACTTTCCGTACTGTGCCTTAGCGGGGATGGCGCTGTGGTAATCGTTTAAAAGACTTTCTATAACGATTACATCCGCCCCGGAAATATCTGTCTTTTCAAGGTTCTTTACCCTGTCTTTAAAGTATCCTAAAGCGTTCCCGGAAATTTCGGCATTTATCTGGTATCTGAAATCCCCGGCCTTTATCGCCCTCGTCAAAGCTGCAAGGCAGTAGGCATCGCGGCTTTGAGAAAGTCTTCCGTCCCTGTCAAGATAGGCAAGGCAGCTTCCTCCGAAGGATGCGTCAAACACCCTTACTCCGAGGCTTTCTTCCAGATTGCTTGCAACTGAATTTTCATCCTGCCAAAAAGCAAACATACTATCCCCAAAGAGAATAACCTTTGGTTTCTCCGATGAATAATCCGCCGCCTTTTCCTTCTTCATAAAGCTTCCGAAGATTACAAGGAAGGCGATAAGCGCAATGCAAAGCTCTACTACGGTAAGAACGGATATTGATTTTTTAGTATTTTCCTTACTCAAATCTGTTTTACCAAATCAAAATCAAAATATCTTATTTAAATCTATTTTAAATCTATTTTTGAGACCTATCTCTCCTGCGTAATCTGCGCGTTTTCAACCCTGTATACATGGTCGCAGCGCTCAATCGTCTGGAGCCTGTGTGCAATGATTATAAGGGTTTTCTTGCCCTGGAAGTAGTTGATTGAATGCATTATCGCAGCTTCCGTATCCTGATCGAGAGCCGCCGTAGCTTCATCAAGTATAAGCACCTCAGGGTCGTGATAAAGAGCTCTCGCGATAGAGATTCTCTGGCGCTGTCCGCCGGAGAGTCTGATTCCGCGCTCGCCGACCGTAGTCTCAAGCCCCTCCGGAAGATTTCTTATAAACTCATCCATCTGAGCTTCCTTAAGCACTTCCCAGATTCTCTCGTCATCTATCTCTTCTTCCGGGATTCCGAAAGCGACGTTTCTTCGGATCGTATCGTCTAGCATATAGATCATCTGCGGTATATATCCGATATTCTTAAGGAATCTGCGATAGTTTTTCTCCGTATCGCATCCGGGCTCCGTTCCGCGAAGAGTAATATCAACTCCGTCTACGTAAACATTTCCTTCCTGGGGAGATAAAAGGCCCAGTAAGATATCAACGACGGTACTTTTTCCGGCGCCTGTCGTACCTACAATGCCGATGGATTCTCCCGCTTTTATCTTTAGTGAAGCGTTATCAAAAATCTTTCTCTCCGTACCCGGATAAGCAAAGGTAATGCCTTCAAGACTGATCTCTTCCTTAAAAGGAAGCTTTCCTTCGGATACATTTGCGAAAGTAAGGTCAACCTTGTCCTCTCCGATCTCGTCAACAAGATTGTCGCTGACGTTCATAAAGAAAGGCTCTAAGTACGCGATCGCAGTTATCTGGTTGTTGATCCTGTTTACTGCGGGGAGTAAAACTAAAGAAGCCGCCGCAAGAGTAGCAAGTACGGAAAGCATATTTTCGGTACTTGATCCCGTAAGTAAAAGTACGATCACGTAGATCATCATCGTCGCAACACAGACCGTCTCGATAAGGAGCTTCGGCACGCTGTTGTATAAGCTGTACTTTTGTACCGCGCCGACATAGCCTTTTCCGGCCTTTTTGTACTGGTCTACAAAGTAGGTCTCTCTTCCTGTAACCTTGACTTCCTTGATACCGAGGACGGTCTGGGAGATCCACTTAAAAAGCGAGCTGTAGTAGTCCTGATTGTCCTTGCCCGCCTTTCGCATTATAGGCTGGAGTACCTTTTTGATGATAAGCATCAAAGCTATCATCACAACCGCAAGGGCGATGGTAAGAACTCCGCTTTGAACAAGGCAGTAGCCTACTACAAATAAAGAGACTACTCCGTCGGAAAAAAGCGTAAGGAGCGCCAGGATAAGAGCGTACATATTGTTGACGTCGGATGTAATACTCCTTTGTACAACAGCCGTATCCGCGCTTAAGAAGAACTCGTATCTGCGTCTTATAAAGTTTCTCATCATCCTCTCGGAGGTGCGGAACTGATTTACGTATATAAAGGAGTAGGTCGCTTTATACTGGAAATACAGATATAGGTTCTTTACAATATATACGGCGATCAGCGCGGCCATAATAAGTATCGAAAAAACCTTAAAGTCCGTAATTCCAAGGATTCTTTGCGCCGTCGAAACTACGCGGCTTCTCGCAGCTGCCGCGGGGTCTATTACGACGTTTACAACCTCGACAAGGAGGCTTACTCCCAGGGTCTGAAGGAAAGCCCCGACAGTCATAACGACTATTAAAAGAGCCATCCTGCCCTTTTGTTTTTTATCAAGTAAGAGATTTAACTTTTTTAATATACGTCGCATTTACAATACTGCCTTTATTGCCCCGAGAAGCTCATCATAGCTTTCAAAAGCGGGGAACTGAGGGTAATCCTTTTTAATAGCTTCTGTAGTTCTAAAGAGGAAACCTGCCTTACTTGCTTCTATCATCGCAAGGTCATTAAACGAATCTCCGCTGGCGATGGTCTCAAAGCCACAGCTTTGCAGAGCGCGTACGGTTGTAAGCTTAGACTTTTCGCAGCGCATCTTGTATCCGGTGATCTCGCCGTTATCCGCTACTTCAAGCTCGTTGCAAAAAATAGTAGGCCAGCCGAGCTTTTTCATAAGAGGGGTAGCAAACTGTGAAAAGGTGTCGCTGATGATGATGGTCTGGGTAATACTTCTAAGCTCATCAAGGAACTCCTTCGCACCGGGCATAGGCTCTATTCCGGCGATAGTTTCCTGGATCTCTTTAAGTCCGAGTCCGTGCTCTTTTAAGATGGCGATACGATACTTCATAAGCTTATCGTAGTCGGGCTCGTCGCGGGTTGTCTTTCTAAGCTCGGGGATACCGGTAGCTTCGGAAAAAGCAATCCAGATTTCGGGAACAAGTACGCCTTCAAGGTCTAAACAAACAACGTTCATTCTAATGTCCTTCTTTCATAAATTTAGTCATAGCAATAGACTTTATTATTTTATCTCAAAACATCTCCAATGTCTATTTTCGCGCTTAATCTTCATAAAATCTTATAAAATGGATTGTTCAATTATTTAAGGGGGTATGGTATGATTTTCAGTATGAGAAACCTTGATAACAATAACTATAAAAGCAATTATAAAGAATATTACAAAAACTATACTGCCAATAAAGATTCAGTAAAAAAGGATAAGTACCTTCCTTTACGCATAGCGATCATCGCTCTTTTGCCGGTACTTGTATGCCTGCTGTATGCCTTGATTGACGGGCATCTTCCCTTTAAGAATTCCCTGCAGTATTCAACCTGGAATGATGAGCTTTTCTATTTTAAACAAACTGAAGGTATATTATCACAGGGCATCCCGAAGGGCTTCTTCGGCTTTAACGAATCCCACGCAAAGGTTCTTTCCTTTGCCGCCTGGAGCCCTACATTGATCCTTCCCTGGCTCGCCTTAGGAAAAATATTCGGGTGGAAGCTTTTTTCACCTTTTATCTACAATGCCCTTCTTTACTGCGGGGCAATGCTTTTTTGGGGTATCAAGACAAAGCCCGATTTTAAAAAGCTCCTCCTTGTCTCCGCAGCATTTTTACTCTTTCCCTTAAACTACCGCTACATCTTCAGCGCGATGCCGGAGATAATAGTCTGGGCTCTTATAATCGTTTTCTATACCCTCGCGCTCGTTTATACAGACGCCCGCCCGGGTAAGGGTAAAACCGTTTCTTTAGTGACGATGTTTTTCCTTTCGGTCCTTCTTACAACGATGCGGCCTTACTTTATACTTTTGATGCTGCTTCCCTCTTTCTTTCTCTTTCTCTCTTATAAAGGAAAGAAAAAGTGGCTCGCGGTATTTATAGATCTTGCTGCAGCCGCGGCCGCGACTTTAACTTACTTTTTACTAAACAGATATTTAGCATCTCCCTACTTTACAGCTTTGGATGATACCCGTTGGATATCAAAGTTTCGCGACGAAGGAATCATCCCGGGATTAAAGTTCTTTTGCGACAGGCTTTACACAAAATCAGTCGAGGTATTTTTCCGCATAAATATCGCTTTTAAACACGGTTATCAGTCAGACGGAGCTATTTATTTTGTATATATTATCATTATCGCGGTACTGCTCATATCTTTGCTCGTAAAGGTGATAACCCGTAATAAAAAGTATTCCCTTACTCTTTTGCACCTGATGCTTTCGATGATCGTACTTCTTATTGCGATAGAAGTAATGTACAAGCCTTACGAAGGCAGTAAACACCTTTTGGCCTTTATAATCCCTGCTATTTTGGTATTTATTTACGTAGAGGATATTACGTACATACGGACCTTTATTGTCTGCGTATCCTTTATCCTGATGTTCATCGCCAAGAGACCGGAGCAAAAGGATTATCTTCTGCCCTACAACGACGGAACAAGAGATACTGAGATTGCTTATTGGAAGGAAACTTTTAAAGAAATAGAGCTTAAAGAATCAAAAGACGCTATATATGAAAATACCCTTATCTGGAATTACGGAGAGGGCGAAGATATCTGGCAGTATCTTTACAGCGCTCCCGCCGGAATGGGAATAAATTGCTGCACAGACGATTATTTAATTGAAAACTTTAATTCCTTGCAGTCCGGCTATATCGCCGCCCCCGCAGGAGGCGAGATTGAAACCCTCCTTGAAAACAGCCCGAAATGGCAAAAAATAGGCAGCTCAGAAACCATAGTCCTTTACGCCAAAGTTTACTAAGCTGCCAAAAAGCAAGCGGCAGATGCATTTCTGCATCTGCCGCATATTTATTACTTTACAGCCGCCATCCAGACGATGTTTCTGTACTGCCCGTCAATACAGACATCGTCTTTTAATATGCCTTCTTTAACAAAGCCGGCATTCTCATAGCTTTTTATCGCTCTCTCGTTCCCCTCAAGAGCCCGAAGATAGACTCTGTGGAGCCCAAGCTCTTCAAAGGCAAATTTAAGCATCAGCTTCGCAGCTTTAGTTCCGATGCCCTTTCCTCTTGCGGCCTCGTCTCCCAGCATTATTCCGTACTCGGCCTTGGAGTTATCTTTATCGATATTAAGGAGATATACGTTACCTATAGGTTTTCCGGGTTCGGGTAAATCATCCTCCCCCGTAAGGCAGATCATCATCGATGCCGCCCTACCGGTCTCTAAGTTGTCCTTAATCCACTTTTTTTGGCCTTCTACTGTAAACTTCCCTCTGTAGATAAAGTACTTATTAACGGACTCGCTGTTACGCCAGTTAACATAGGTTTCTGCGTCGCCTTCCGTCATAGGGCGAAGATAGATTGTTTTCTCTTCGTCCGAGTATTCATTTTTCCAATCTATCTTATCAAACATTACCCCAGCCTGACCTCTGACTGCTTAAGCCGCTTTTAATCTGTTCTTACCAATAAAAAATCAAGATGTCTTTACTTGTATAGCATTTATTTCTCTTAGGCGTTAATTACGGTTCCGGTCTTTCCCTTAAGGGCGTCAAGAGCCTTGCCGATGGATGTGATTATTACTTTGCCGTCTTTATTTGAAGAGAGGAATTCTATCGCAGCCTCGATCTTGGGAAGCATCGTTCCCTCCTCGAACTCTCCGGCCTCTATAAGCTTTTTAGCCTCGGCTACGTTCATACTCTCAATAGGCTTGCAATCTGCGGTATTAAAGCCTGTGCAAACATGCTCAACTCCCGTAAGGATAAGGAGTACGTCGGCTCCAAGGTCAGAAGCGAGCTTACCAGCGATCGAGTCCTTTTCGATTACGGCTGAAGCACCCTTAAGCGCATGCTTTTGCTCGATAACAGGGATACCGCCGCCTCCGCAGGCGATAACGGTCTGGTCAGCGTCAGCAAGCGCCTTGATAGCGTCAATCTCTACGATGCTTAAAGGCTTAGGCGCCGCAACAACTCTTCTAAAGCCCTGTCCGGGATATTCCTTTACGTAGTTTCCCTTTTTAACCTCAATCTCGGCATCCTCAGCGGACATAAATCTTCCGATTTCCTTGGTAGGCTCGTAAAAAGCCTCATCGTAAGGATCGACTGTAACCTGAGTAAGTATAGTACTTACAGGCTTTGAAATTCCGCGGTCTATGAGCTCAGCCCTTAATGAATTTTGAATATCGTATCCAACATATCCCTGGCTCATAGCGGAGCAGACGCACATAGGCGCGGGAGTGTAGTCGATATACACTCTTCTAAGCTCGGTCATCGCCTTATGGATCATTGAAACCTGCTGCCCGTTTGAATGTGTGATCGTAAGCTGGTTTCCGTCCTCTATTAAATCCGCAAGGTCCTTAGCCGTAACCTTTACGGCGTCAAACTGCGCATTCGTAGTACTTCCTAAAGCTTCATGTCCAAGTGAAACTACTATTTTCTGTTTACTCATTTTCATCCCTCTTTTCTTCAAGGAGAGCTGTCTCGCTTCCCCGAAGTCCTATAACCGGTCCGCCGGTTCCTTTTATATAATCCCCTGTGATGGTGACTGTTCCGATATTGTCATCCTTGGGAATCTCGTACATAATATCGAGCATAAACTCTTCGATTATAGAGCGGAGAGCTCTGGCGCCCGTATCCTGCTCCATAGCCTTATCAGCTATCGCTTCAAGCGCATCTTCGGAGAAATCAAGCTTAACCTCATCCAGCTCCAAAAGCTTTTGATACTGCTTTAAAATAGCGTTTTTAGGCTCTTTAAGTATACGGATCATCATATCCTTTGTCAAACCTTGGAGCGTGAATATGATGGGAAGGCGACCGATAAACTCGGGGATCATTCCAAACTTCCTTATATCCTCGACCTTTACCTTGGAAAGTACGTCCTCTTTGTCAAAAGCGTTCTTTAAAGTAGAGCCGAATCCGATAAGAGAATTCTTGGTAAGTCTCTCTTTTATTATATCCTCGAGATCCGGGAAAGCTCCTCCGCAGATAAAGAGAATATTTCTCGTATTGATCGTCGCAAGAGGAACCATAGCTCCCTTACTTGACGCACCAACGGGTACTTCAACGTCCGCGCCCTCTAAGAGCTTAAGCATTCCCTGCTGAACGCTCTCTCCGGATACGTCTCTCGAATTGGCATTTGCCTTCTTTGCGATCTTGTCAATCTCGTCGATAAAGACGATACCCTTCTCGGCCCTCTCAACGTCATTGTCCGCAGCAGCAAGGAGCTTGGAAATAACGCTCTCAATATCGTCTCCGATATATCCCGCCTCCGTAAGAGATGTAGCGTCCGCAATCGCAAGAGGAACGTCAAGGAGTCTCGCTAGTGTCTTTACAAGATAAGTCTTACCGGAACCCGTAGGTCCGATCATCAGCATGTTTGACTTTTCGATCTCGATATTGTCCATTGAATTGGTCGCTACACGCTTGTAGTGGTTGTAGACCGCAACAGATATAACCTTTTTCGCATGATCCTGGCCGATGACATATTCATCAAGACTTGCCTTTATCTTATGGGGCGCGGGGATATTCTTGATATCGATCACAGGTGCTTCGGACTTTTTCTTTTTCTTAAGCTTTTGCTTATTGGGGATGCCGCCGTCTCCCTGAAGATTGGCAAGATTTATAAAGCTGTATTTGGGGAAACCTTCCATATCGGGAGGAAACATCCCCTGATAATCAAACTGGGATACGGTCTCCATCGTTTTTCGCATGCAGTCTTCGCAAACGGAGATATGATTCGGCAGATGGAACATCTTTCCCGCCTTACTCTCAGGCCGCCTGCAGACGAAGCAAACATCCTCGTACTCAGGCTCCTTATCTTCTTTCTTCACATCGTTCGAAGCCTCGGCCGTCTCGCTTTTTTTATCCTCGGTCACTTCCGTAACCTCATTTATATCATCTACTTCCTTGAAATCATTATCTGACATATATATCCTCGTTTATAACTGCTTTGTCTTTTCAATAACCGCTTCCATCGCATCCATGATTGCGCCGCGCATACCGCACTCTTCAAGGACCTTTACGCCCTCGATCGTCGTTCCCCCGGGGCTGCAGACCATATCCTTGAGCTCTCCGGGATGCTTTCCGGTCTCAAGTACAAGCTTTGCGCTTCCAAGTACCGCCTGCGCTGCGAATTCATAAGCCTGTGCTCTCGGCATTCCCCCTGCAACCGCGCCGTCCGCCATAGCTTCAATAAACATAAATACAAAAGCCGGTGAGCTTCCGCTTACGGCGCCTACAGCATCCATAAGCTTCTCGGAGACAACATGTGCCTTTCCGAAGGAAGAAAGGATTTTGAGCACCTTTTCAAGCTCCGCTTTCGTAACATTTGCATTAGGCGATACTCCGGTGCATCCCTCGCCTACAAGAGCGGGAGTGTTGGGCATACATCTTACGATCTTTACCTTAGAAGTCTTTGAATTTCCTACTTTAAGTCCGTCCTCGAGATAGCCAATGGTCTTTCCTGCTACGATGCTGACGATAACGGTTTCCTTTTTAACAGAAGCCTTTATCTCTTCAAGTACCTCGGGTAAAAACTGAGGCTTTACGGCAAAGAAAAGAATATCACTCTCTTCTACAACCTTTATATTGGAATCCACTGCGGTAATCTTAAAATCCTTAGCGGCGTTCTTTCGCGCAGCTTCGAACTTATCGGATCCGATGATATCCTTCGCAGGGATTATCTTATCCTTTAAAATTCCGCCGATAATAGCTCTTGCCATGTTTCCAAGTCCGATAAAACCAATTTTCATGATGTCTTCCCTTTCTCGTTTTCTTTTATCAAGATGCTCTTTAATGCATTATCTTTATCTTATACGCTTCGTTGCCTGTGGGCTTCGTATGAAAGAACCGCCGCCGCGATCCCGGCATTTAGCGACTCCACACTTCCCTCCATAGGTATAAGAAGCCTTTTATCCGCCAGCGCCGTGATCTCGTCGCTAAGTCCATTTCCTTCGTTGCCGATAAAAAAGCAGGTCGGCTTTTTATAATCATACTCCGTATATCCCAAAGATCCATGCAGATGCGCCGCGTAGGTTGTAATCCCGGCGCTTTTGATTTCCTTTACTGCCTCTAAAATATCGTCGCAGACAGTAAACTTCATACGATATATGGATCCCATAGTAGAGCGGATAACCTTTGGATTAAAAATATCAACGCAGCCCTTGCTCATAACGACTCCGCTAACGCCGGCCGCCTCGCCTACTCTAAGGATTGTTCCGAGATTTCCCGGGTCTTGAAGATTCTCGAGTAGAAGTATGAGAGGTGTTCTCGAAATATCTCCTCCACTCCCGGACTCTCTGCCACCTTCAGTCTTCCGGCCGCCATTTACCTTGCCGGATCCAATAACTTCCCCAAGGCTCATCTCCGGTCTTTTTAGTACGCAGAGCACCCCCTGGGGAGTCTGGGTATCGGAGATCTTTGAAAAAACCTCGCTGCTTACGAGATAATACGGAACAGTTGGCTCGCCAACCTCGGAAAGCACTTCGGGGGTAAGATAAACCTCTTGTAGCAGATCTTTAGGAGCCTCTTTGTACATCTTTACGCCTTCGGCTATAAAGACTCCGGCCTGCCTTCTGTCCTTAGAGGACCTTTGCAGCGCCTGTATTTTTTTTATTCTTTTGTTAGAAGCGCTGAGAAGTTCCATTTGGTCAGTTCTATAGCCTTTCTGATTAAGATAGCAAAAGATGAATCCCTTTAATGCAAAATAACCGCCGATGGTCAGCACAGGCGGTTATTAGTATATCATATTTAAATATCCGATGCGCATATTTTATAAGGATTTTAGCGACTTTTAACAATCCTTTAGAATAAATAAACACATTAAAGAAGTCCTGCGATCTCGAACTCATAGGGATCGATATCCTTCTTCATATTGAGAGCTTCCTCGATATCGAAGTCAACGAACTCGCCGTGCTGATGTCCGACTACGCGGTTGGTCTTGCCGGCGATAAGAATATCAACAGCCTTAGCGCCCATGATTGAAGCGTAATAACGATCGATAGCAGTAGGGTTACCGCCACGCTGCATGTATCCGAGGATGGTAGCTCTTGTCTCGATACCGGTAGCTGCCTCGATACGCTTAGCCATAGACTGTGAATGTCCAACGCCTTCTGCGTTGATGATGATGTGGTGTGTCTTACCTTTTTTACGGTTCTCGATGATGTTGTTGATTATATTCTGTTCATTATAATCATACTTCTCGGGAAGGAGGATATCCTCCGCACCGTTGGCAACACCGCACCAAAGAGCGATATATCCGGCATTTCTTCCCATAACCTCGATAATAGAGCATCTCTCATGGGAAGATGAAGTATCCTTAACCTTATCGATAGCCTGCATAGCTGTATTTACAGCGGTATCGAATCCGATGGTGTAATCGGTACAGCTGATATCAAGGTCGATGGTTCCGGGAAGACCGATGGTATTGATTCCGTTTCTTGAAAGAGCCTGGGCTCCTCTGTAGGATCCGTCTCCTCCGATAACAACGATTCCGTCGATTCCATGCTTACGGCAGATATCGGCACCGCGCTTTTGAACCTCGGGCTGTTTGAACTCAAGGCAGCGCGCTGTTCCAAGGATGGTTCCGCCTCGCTGAATAATATCGGATACGTCTCTTGCCTTCATATCGAAGATTTCCTCGGCAAGGAGACCTGCGTATCCTTTCTTAATTCCTTTAACTTTAAGTCCTCTTGCAAGCGCAGTACGTACAACCGCACGGATTGCGGCGTTCATTCCCGGTGCATCGCCGCCGCTGGTAAGCACTGCTATGGTTTCCATTTTATCTGACATATTTAACCTCCGAACTTTTTGTCCGTTAAAAAAATCACAAGATTATCTAAGTAATTATATTACGATTTTTAATCAATGGCAAGATTCTTTCATATTACAGATACAATTTTTTGTAGGGTTACACCACATCATAGTCGCCCATAGTAAAGAACCAGTTTTTTAAATCGCCGGCGAGCTTAAGACTCTCATCCTCTTTAGAAAGCTGCCTGTAAATAAATCTGAAGGGCTGAGGTTCCATAGACTTCGGGCATTTGAAAAATCCGGCTTTTTTAAGGATCTTTGCCTCGGATGAAGCGGGCGTCACCATACATCCTGCCATGTCAGCCCCTTCGTCTTTTAACTGTAACATCAATCTCTTTAAAACGGTAATAGCCTCTTTCTCATATCCTTCTAAAAACAGAAAATCAGCTATCATCGCACAGCTTATACCTGCAACCTCCATAACACGTCCTATGGCGTATGCAACAGGTTTCCCGTCTGCGATTGCATAAAAGCAGGTGTAATCCCTGCGCGGAATATCGATAAATCTGTATTTTATATACTCATAATTTCTTGAGATCATAACAGGGTACTTATCCTTTATACTCTCCCAGAAAACATCGGCATATTTTTCAGCATTGTCTGTAAAGGTAACCGTTTCAACATCAGCATTCTTTTCTGATATCTTAAACATCGGGTTAAAAGGATGCGCCAGCACTTCCAGTACTCTATTTTTCAGATAATGCTTAACCATATTCGAGGGGACGAGTGGACGAAGGTATAAAGGCACCGCGCCAAGATCCGAAAATCCTATGTATTTAAGGAAGCCCGGGTATGAGTTTTGGTTCGGCATTCCGTATACCAGCTCGAAGCCTTCTTTTTCGGCTCTGTCGTATACTTCAGTCGCAAGTATCTTAAAGATTCCCTGCCCTCTGTACTTATCGTCGGTAAGGGTATTGACCGACATTAAAGCCTTTCTTTCCCTGTCTCCGACTTTAACCCGCATCGGTATAGCGGCGTATTGTCCCGCGACCTCATTATTCTCCTCGCTCCAGGCAATATTCATTTCCACATTGCCTTCGGGGTTTTTAAAGTATTCATGTTCCAGATAGTTGACATTAGAAATATCGTTTTCGGGTCCGTAATACCGCTCAGTCATTTCCGCTATCTTTTTTAATTTTGAATCATCTTTTATTATCTCAGATTTCCACATCTTTATTATCCTTTAGCATTTTTGTCGCCATTTCCTCAGCATGTCTGTTCGCGCTAGTAAGGAAAGACCGATCATCCTTCGACGTAAGCCCGGCAATATCCTCATCTTCCAAAACAGCGCCCGGATGGAACAGTACTTCAAAATCCTCGGAAGCATCTATCCTGCTGATCAGAGTCTTTACATTCTCGTAATTCATTTCCCCGGAACAAGCCACTCCGGAGAACTTTTTATTTTCAAGTTTGTCAAAAAATTCCTTGTATTTACGACGATTTCTGCGTGCTAAGGTATTCAGCACCATCACCTTTACTCGGTTTATCGGGCGGAGTTTTATCCCCTTATAAAGCTTTAAATCCTCGGAGGGGACTCTTATATATGTAACTTTTATGCCATTTTCTCTGATTACATCAGCAAGGGCATCAAACACAACCGGCAGCATATGGTAGTGTACATGAGAATCCAAACGATACCCATCCTTAAAATATGGAGCTACCGCCTTAATCTGCTCTCCAAGTTCCCGTTTGATTTCCTCGTAATACTTCTTTCTAAGGAAAGGGATGTAGGAAACAATAAGCAGCTTTCCGAAGGAAATATTAAACGCCCCGTCCTCGGAAATATGCTCACACGCTCCGGCTGTAAGCGGAGCGCCCTCCACGAGATTTAAATGTACGGTGAGTTTTACGTCTTTCCATGATAAAAACTCCATACATTCTTTTAAATACGGGCTGTTCGGCATTATACTTACGCCGTTTATGACCCCGTTTTCTATGCAATCTAATATTCTACGGCTCTGCTCGGGGAAAAGTCCGTAGTCATCTGCATGAAATTCAAACATATCGTATCTCCATTCAAAGCCCTGCATATATCAGGGTTTTTACTTAGCATTTTCATATTTGTAGCATATCTCGTCAAGTACTTCAAAATACTCCGCAAAGGTCTTGCTGCAACAGCCCGGATTATCTATAACGATTCCTTCCGCCCGAAGCCCGATAAGCGAAAAGCCCATAGCCATACGGTGGTCATCGTAGGTATCAACTATTGATGGCTGCGGATCTCCGGGATAAATCTTTATCCAGTCCTCCCCGTTTTCCGTCTTTATACCCATCTTTCCAAGCTCGGTCACAATAGCGGAAAGTCTGTCACTTTCCTGAAGCCTTATATGTCCGATACCTCGTATAATTGTAGGCGAGGTCGCAAATGGTGCTATGGCGGCGAGAGTGATCGCCTGGTCGGAGAAAGATGACATATCGATGTCGATACCGCTGTAGCTTCCGTTTTCGGGGGGAAGGAGTATTATATCTCCATCCCTTAACTGCTCGCAGTCACTGCCCGAAACCAAATCTTCGATATCTTTATCACCTTGAGCCTCATCTTTTTTATACTCATAAACTCTGCATCCCATCTTCTCAAGGACCCGGATAAACTCCACATCCCCCTGAAGGGAATCAAATCTGACCCCGGGTACGCAAACGGGAATATTTAAAACAGGGCACATAGCGTAAAAGTAAGCCGCCGCAGAGGCATCCGGCTCTATGCGGTAGATTCCGTTACCTGCTTCATCTACCGGAGCCTTATATCTCTCGCTTCCGGAGATCAGATACCTGCTGCCCTCTTTTTTTATCCGGACGCCAAAGCTTTCCATCATCTTAAGCGTCATATCGATATAAGCCTTGCCGTGGCTTCCCGTAACGTTTATTTTAAAGGACCGGTCCGACAAAACCGCTGAAATAAGCAAAGCGCTCAAAAACTGGGAGCTTGAATCTATATTTACAGACACCTCATCCTTGCAAACTCCCCGTCCCTTTAAAGTAAAAGGGAAGCTCTCATCCCCGTCGTCACAGGTGACCTCGCAGCCAATTTCTCTTAGCGAATTAAGGAGAGGCGCCATCGGTCGTTTTTTCATCTGAGCTGAGGATGTAAGGTAGTACTTTCCCTTACTGATTCCGAGGCAGGCCGCCAAAAATCTTGCCGCCGTTCCGGCGCTTCCTACGTATATTTCAGCCTCGGATTTAGGTATCTGCCCGTCGCATCCGTGTACGATTACAGTCTTTTTATCCTCGTCTACCTCGATATCAACCCCTAAATCTTTAACGCAATTAAGAAAGTTTCTTGAGTCATCGGAAAAAAGCACCCCTTTAAGAAGCGTTTCTCCCTCAGCTAAAGTAGCTATAAGGAGAGCCCTGTTGGTGATGCTTTTTGAACCTGGGGCATGCGCCGTAAGCAGTTTTTCTCCTTTTGAATCCTTTAAATTCTTGTATACAGTTTTAACGTGATATTTTTTTGTCTGTCTTTCCATGAAGCACCTCTAAGCTTCGGTAATCAGTTTAATTGTCTTTTGATGTTCCATGCTTTATAATTATGTTGTTCGAACCCGAAAATATAATATCATAGGAAACGATATAACAAAATGTCATTTTTCAAAAAAAAGGAAAACATCTTATATATTACCTCAGCAATAATTCTCGCCTTAATTCCTATAGTTGCGCTACTGGGCAGATTATTGGTTAACAGACATACATTAACGGATGTTTGGCCCATAAGCTCAACCTGGAACGACGAAGCTATGTACTATAAGCAGGTTGAAAGTATCGTAAAATTCGGCATTCCACAGGGGTTTTTTGGATATAACGAAAGTAGCGCTGCCCATCTTTCCTTTGGAGCCTGGAATCCTGTGATTTTTTTGTTTTGGGCTTTATGGGGGAAAGTATTCGGATGGTCTTTCACATCTCCCTATATTTTTAATACAGTTTTTTTCGCCCTCTCTTTGCTTGTTTTCGGCCTGCTTTCAAAAATTAAGATCAAGGAAGCATGTCTTATTTGCTTATCATTTTTAGCTTTTACTCCTCTGTCAAGATTTCTCTTATCCTATATGCCGGAGACCTTTATTTGGGGGCTTCTCATAATACTTACAGGGCTCTACATATCATCAGAAAAAAAATTTACGTACATCAAGATCATTTTCATGTTCTTCATTCTCTTCTTTCTGGTTTTGATCCGTCCATATTTTGCAGTTTTGTTTATATTTCCTTTTCTTCTTAGCTTTAACAGCCAGAAAAAAAAGAAAGCCCTTATGATAATTATTTCAGCCGTTCTCTGCATCTTGTCAGTAGTTCTTTTCTTTATACTCGGGAAAGCTTTTACTGCCGCTTATGTTAAGGATGTAAGCAACAATTTCTTTTCAAAGATTTCCACTCACGGTCCCAGGCTTGTTCTTAAAGAAATGCTGGATGTATTAAAGTATAACAATGCCCTTGTTTTCTTTTATATAAAGCAATCCTTTAGTTCATCCAGCCATTTAGGGGCGTACTACTTTACTTTTATCGCTTCATCTTTGCTTATTCTCGTACGCGCAGTGACAGCTTTTGCTAAAAAGGATAATTTAGACACCAAATTAAAATATGCTTCACTTTTTATAAGTCAGGCCTTAGTTTACCTGTCTATAATGGTGCTATATAATATAGACTCCGGCTACAGGCATGTGATCTGTTTTATAATACTTGACTTTATATTATTGCTTACCGACGCTAAATTAAGATCATCAGTAAAATATATTGCTGAAGCTCTCTACATTACTTTATTTATTTTCTTTTTTATCATAAAAGGAAATATCCCTGAAATATATGATGTGCCATACCTCGATCCAGACAATTCGGAGAGAACGGAGTTTGCAAATGATAAAGAGTCATTAAACGGATTACTGGTTATTTCCAAAAACTCTCGCTGGAATAATACTATAGATGTACTTCTTGCGGAGGGAAGTAGCCTTGATAGTTTCTATATTTTGCCCACAGGATTCGGAATTAACCTCTGCGAAAGAGACTACCTTGAAGCAAATATCACGGACTTAAAAAGTTCCTACCTCGAACTTCCCGCAGATGACAGTTTGATCAATACCGCTCTTAATTTAGGATGGAAAGTTTTGTATCAAAACAAAAAGGTAGCAATACTTTCTAAATAAAGAAAGCGAAATATAAAATCATAGGAAACTTTAAAATGTCTTCTCTTGAAAAAACAATAAAAAAAATCGATAATGCAAGGCTAGAATTTGTCGGACCGTTTCTTATACTTTTGATACTATCACCAATCCTGTATCTTTATTATCGTGATGGTGCGGGAAGCGGAATTTTCCCCTTCCACGATCAGCTGGACGAAACTATTCTTAACTATTACTTCAGTGCAAAATACCTCGGAAAATCAGTTTATGATAATATGTTTTTCGGAGGAATTCCCGCTACATCCCTGAAGCCTTTTTGTCCCATATTTGTACCGCTTTACCGTTTTTTCAGCATATATACGGCGTACCTTTTCCAGCACATAATAGTCATAACAACTGCTTATTACGGGATGTACTTTTGCTTAAAGAAGGTTTTTAATGCCGGAAGCATTGCCTCAGTTTTGGCAGCATTTTTATTTGCATTTCTTCCCGTGCACAGCATCTATGGAAACGTAGCTGCCGGCACGCCGCTTCTTATACTTTGTATTTTTTTGTCAAATAAAAAAGAAAACGCTCCTAAAGTTCTCCCCTACATAGGCGTCTTATACTACGCCCTTTCTACAAGCTTTTCTCTTGTAGGATGGTGTGCCTGCGCTTTGCTTCTTTGCTACTTCATTGTAGAAAACGTCAGAAAAAAAGAGTTTCAAAAAGGGCTGTTTATCTCCTTCCTTGTACTTGCAGTCACTTACATCCTTTGCAATCTTGATCTAATAGGAGAAGTTCTCGGAATAGGTTCTTTTGAAAGCCACAGAGAAGAGTTCGTAAGAGAAGGAGCAGCTATTAGTTTCCTAGATATCTTAAAAAGCCTTCTTTTTAGCGGTGATTATTCATATGAGGTTCAAACAAGGCATCTTTTTGTTTACCCCACACTTGCCGCAGCTCTAATTGTAATGATTGCTACAAAATCTTACAAAAAGTATGCCAAAACCCTGATAGTTATTGTTGTAAGTTTAATCGGAATAATACTGTTAACAGCCCTTTTCCAATCAAGCCTAGTTTTGAGGCTTCAGGAAAAAGTAGGGGGTATGATCTCATCTTTTCAATTTCAGCGCTTTCATTATTTCCTTCCGGGATTATGGTATATACTTCTTGGATACTGTCTTTCCCTAATAATCGAAAGCTTTAACGAAAAAATCTGCTTTATCGGAATATTGTCAGCTTTAGGACTCTCGTTTATGTGTCTCTACTATCTTGCCAAAGACAAAGACGGAATCTTCTATCAAAACATAAATCAGATTAACAACGGTCAGCAAATCACAGGTTATCTTACTATGCGGAATATTTATTCTGAGAATCTGATGAAAAGGATTGAAGAGGACCTTGATAAGCCAAAAGAATCATACCGAGTCCTTCACATCGGCATTTCTCCCGTAGTATCCCTCGTAAACGGTTTTTACACTCTTGACGGATACAGCAACAATTACCCACTAGAGTATAAACATAGATTTAGAGAGATAATCACAGGCGAGCTTGAAAAGAACGAATACAACAAAGCTTATTTCGATAATTGGGGAAGCAGATGCTACGCCTTCTACCATGAATGGGGAAATGCTTATTTACTGGGAAAGAGCTTTTCCGGAACAATTAATGATCTTCATCTGGACTTCGACAAGCTTAAAGAAATGGATTGTAAGTATATATTCTCTGCTGCAGAGATAGAAAAATACAGCTCCTACGAACTGGAATTCATAGGAGCGTATGAAGATCCCGAAAGCTACTGGGAAATATATGTATATGAGGTTAAATGATATGAAAAAAATCAACGCAAAAATGATTGCCATAATTGTTTTATGTATAGCGCTTTGCTGTATTTGGGGAATCAATGGATCTTTAAACATTACCAAGCTTTTAGGTCTGATAGTGCTGTCAGTCGTTGCCCTGATCCTTGTTTTTTTGATTGATAACTGCCTGGCAAAAAAGCTCGACAAAAAGCTTAATAACAATTTAAAAGAATTCTGGTCTAATACAAAAGTAATAGAGTGGCTTTCTTTCATCGCCATCATCGCTCTATCTATATTTGTACGTGTAATGTGTTTAAATTTTGAAACAGAAGATTATACATACTATTTTTCAGCATGGGTAAATCAATACAGATCCATAGGAATTCATGCCTTAGGCTGCAACATTGGAGATTACTCTCCTTTGTACGCCACCCCTATTATTTTTATCTCTGTTCTATTGCCCAATGTTCCCAATACAATAGTGGTTAAAATTATTCCTATTATTTTTGATTACGCGTTATCTTTTGTTGGAGTACAAATATTTAAAGAAACAAAAGAAAAAAGCTCAGTATTTGAGAGGATAATAGTTTTTTCTGCTCTTATTTTTAATCCTCTCATAATCCTGAACTCATCAGTCTGGGGACAGTGCGATACCGTTTATACCGCCCTGATACTTTTATGTATTCTATTTATTATAAAATATGAGAAAAAGAAAATCCGTTCAATCGAATTAATAGTAATAATATACTCTATTGCATTTGCATACAAGTTCCAATCTGTGCTTTTCCTGCCATTTTTGCTTTTTTATTTGCTTTACAAAGTGAACATATTGAAAGCACTTGTTAATTTGTTGTGGATTCCTCTTGTATACCTTCTCACTTCAATACCAATGCTTATAGAAGGTAGAGCCCTTTCAGATATCATCGGTATATACGCAGGACAAACCGGTGAGTATTTAAACAAACTCACTATGCGGTACTTTAATTTCTATACTCTACTTGGCGACACAAACAATGATCAAACAGCATATTTCTGGATTGGTTTAATTCTTGGTATTGTAGTTATTGCGTTAGTTTATGCTTCTTTACTAAAGTCCGGAAGCATCATGACTCTTGAATCCTTGATACTTACAGCATTAATCACGGTCTTTACCCTTGCGTACTTTTTACCTTCTATGCACGAAAGATATGCAATAGTAGGAGAAATGCTTATTTTATTGTTGGCTTTTTCAAAGAGAAAATATATCCTTTATGCTTTCGCTGAGATTATATGCACTCTTATGGCATATGGAGAATACTTAAGCGCTAATGCTTATACCATAAGCTATCCGATTGCCATATTGACATCCATAACCAGATTAACACTCATAGTATTTATGGTCATTCGTTTAGCCAAGTGCATGCGATTATTCTCTAACTCTAAGGCACCTGACAGCGTTTAATACGGCGATTACCATTACTCCAACATCAGCGAAGATTGCTATCCACATATTCGCTATACCTAAAGCTCCGAGTACAAGACAGACAAACTTTACGGCAAGGGCAAAAATAATGTTTTCGTAGACAATCCTTAAGCACTTACGGGAAATCTTCATAGCAAGCGCAATCTTCGCAGGATCGTCATCCATAAGTACAACATCCGCCGCCTCTATAGCCGCATCCGAGCCCATAGCACCCATAGCAATTCCGATATCGGCTCTTGAAAGTACCGGCGCGTCGTTTATTCCGTCTCCTACAAAGGCCAGTTTTTCTTTTTTCTTCTTTGTATCAAGAAGCTTTTCAACTTCATCAACCTTATCTCCGGGGAGTAGCTCGTATCTTACTTCATCAAGACCAAGCTTGCTTCCAACAGACTCCGCAACCGCCTTAAGGTCTCCGGTAAGCATAACGGTCTTTCGGATTCCCGCTGCTTTAAGCTGTGCGATTGCTGTCTTACTGTTTTCCTTAACAACATCGGAGATCACAATATATCCGGCGTATAAACCGTCTACCGCAACATGAACTATAGTTCCGGTTGGAAGATTATCGGATTCGGCCCTTATACCGAGCTTTTCCATAAGCTTAATATTTCCGGCAGCCACCTTTTTGCCCTCAACCATGGCAATAAGGCCATGTCCGCTGATCTCTTCTATATCGGTAGCAGACAGCTCGTCGGTTATCTCATTGTCACCTACATTTTTACCGGCTTCTATATAATCAGTCGCATTTAAATCCACATTTTCCCTTAAAAATTCTCTATAAGCTCTCTTAAGGGATTCCGCGATGGGATGATCGGAGTAGCTCTCCGCAGCCGCTGCGTACTTTAAAAGATCATTATCCGTAAAATCTTTTGCGCCTGCTGAAAGCTTGCCTTCTTTAAGACTTGCGGCATATGAACCTTCTCCCTTATATGGATGCACGCTTGTCACATCAAAAACGCCTTTGGTCAGTGTTCCCGTTTTGTCAAATACAACGATACCCGTCTCGGACAAAGCCTCGAGATAGTTGGATCCCTTTACAAGGATTCCTCTTGAGCTCGCCGCTCCGATTCCTCCGAAAAAGCTAAGGGGGATAGAGATTACAAGAGCGCAGGGGCAGCTGATTACAAGGAATGTAAGAGCTCTTATAACCCAGGTACTAAGAACGCTTACGGCCCACTCTCCGGCCGGCATCCCGCCTTTAGAGATGAGTATGGCGATCGGAGGTATTACCGCCAGCGCCAGGGCCGCGTAGCAAACGACGGGAGTGTAATATCTTGCAAACTTAGCGATAAAGTTCTCAGATTTAGACTTTTTCATACTTGAATTCTCAACAAGGTCGAGAATCTTAGATACTGTAGACTCCCCAAAGGGCTTTGTTGTCTTTATCTTTATAAGGCCGCTTAAATTAACGCAGCCGCTTATTACGTCGCTTCCCTCAAATACTTCTCTCGGAACGCTCTCACCGGTTAAGGCGGCGGTATCTATCATCCCTTTTCCGGATATAACTTTTCCGTCAAGAGGTATCTTCTCTCCGGGCTTTACGACGATCACATCACCAACGAATACTTCATCCGGGGAAACCTTGAAAAGATTCCCTTCCGAATCCTCCATATTGGCATAATCCGGTCTTATATCCATAAGGCCTACGATATTTTTGCGGCTCTTTCCTACCGCTACAGCCTGGAAGAGCTCTCCTATCTGGTAAAAGAGCATTACGGCTACGCCTTCAAGGTATCCACCTTCCTCTCCCTTTGTAACTACTCCAAGCGCAAGGGCTCCGACGGTAGCTATGGCCATAAGGAAGTTTTCATCAAATACCTGTTTATTCCTTATACCCTTAAGAGCTTTCTTTAAAATATCCCCGCCGATAATAAAGTAAGGGACAAGATATAAGAAAAGAAGCAAAAAGTAGTATTTTCCAAAGAACTCTCCGAGAGCCCGAACTCTGTACGTATCCCCGTTCTTTCCGAGTACGATATGTTCAAATACCGCGAGAAGAGCTACCAGTACCGCTGAGATGATTATTCTTTTTAATACCTTTTTTTGCTTCTTAGTCATAATATGCCTCTTACAATCTAAAACTCGATCTCGCAATCGTCCTCAACCTTTTTGCAGGCTTTAAGTACTTCCTTCATAACATTTTTCTCGTTTACGCCTTCGGCAAACTCAACGTTCATCTTCTGAGTCATAAAGCTAACGGTAGCCTTAATGATACCCTCAACCGTATTTGCCGCATCTTCCATCTTCTGAGCACAGTTAGCGCAATCAACCTCAATATTGTATGTTTTTTTCATATCTGCAATCTCCTTTGAATTTAATATATTAATCTGAACATTTGAATAACCGTTCATATGTATTGTAACATATAATGGCTCCTTGTCAATACCTCGGAGCCATTATTAATTAGTAATATTTCTCTTTTAATGATATGCTATCCCCTGTACGCATTTACCTTATCGATAACAAGCGAAACCTCTTCGTCAGTCATCTCGGGGAACAAAGGAAGCGTTACGCAGTGGGCCGCAAGGTCTTCGGCATTGGGGCAATCTCCCTTCTTGTATCCGAGATCAGCATACGCTTTCTGTAGATGGCAGGGAACAGGATAATGTCTGTTGCACTCTATGTCATTATCCGCCATATACTTAACAAGTTTTTCCGGATCCCCCGCCGCCTTTACTTCGAAAAGGTGGAAAACGGGAGATGTGTTCTCGGGATGGCGCTGAAGGGTAATAAGAGGATTATTAATCTCTCTCATATATCTTTCTCCGATTTCTCTGCGCCTTTTTGTCCATTCGGGGAGGTAGCTTAAAGAAACGGAAAGCACAGCCCCCTGCATTCCTTCAAGTCTGTAATTGTAGCCTATCATCTCATGATAATATCTGATATTACAGCCCTGGTTCTTCATTACATTTATGTATTCATCATACTTTTTTTCTTTTGTGGAAACCGCTCCGCCCTCTCCGAAAGCGTAGAGATTTTTACCGGGATAAAATGAAAAGCATCCGAGGTCTCCTAACGTTCCGACCATCTTTCCCTCGTAGAGCGCGCCGTGGGCCTGTGCGCAGTCCTCGACAACAAAAAGTCCGTACCTGTCTGCGATCTTTTTAATCTCCCCGAACTCGAAGGGCTGTCCGTAAAGATGAACTCCGATTATAGCCTTGGTCTTCGGCGTAATCTTTTTTTCCACGGACGCGGGATCTATTTCCCAGATATCTGCCGTACAGTCCGCAAAAACAGGAGTCGCCCCCGTATAGGTTACGCCCCATGCCGTTGCGATGTAGGTATTTGCAGGTACGATAACCTCATCCCCGGGTCCGATTCCTAGGGCGGCAAGAGCGCAGTGAAGAGCGCTTGTTCCGTTGTTTACTCCCTGTACGTAAGGGACTCCAAGATAGTCCGCAAATTCCTTATCGAACTTATCCGCATACTTTCCGCCGGAAAAGGCAGTCTCCTCGCAAACATTTTTTATAGCCTGCAAGTACTCGACTTCATGTTTTTTATAATCTCTTGTAAGATCAATTCTTTTCAGCATCTTCCGCTTTAAACCTTCTTTTTAACATTTTTATACGCCTAAGATAATTCTTAATCGTCTTTCCTACGTTAACGGTTGTATTGTAATCTTCAACCCATTCAACGGGCATATCCTCGATCTCCATACCGGCTCTCTCGGCCCTAAGGAGCATCTCAACCGTATAGAACCATCCCTTGTCGTCGGAACATTTTTCCACAAGCTCCTTCGCGGCTTTTGTCCTTAAAAAGGTAAATCCGCAAAGAGCGTCCGTAGCCTTCATCCCAAGGTAATGCTTTAAGATAAAGACAAGCCCGGCAGAAGTAATTTTTCTATACCACTTACGTCCCTTTGTATCGGAAGCTTTGGAAAATCTGGAGCCGTTGACATACTGCAGGGACTCTCTTTCTTCAAACATCTCTATCATCTTTGAAAGATACTTTAAGTCCGTCGACAGGTCGATATCCATATATCCTACTATATCCGTATCGGCAGCAAGTACGCCTGTCTTAAAGGCTATTCCCACGCCTCTTTCTTCGATACGAAGGTAGGAAACCTCTTCGTATTTTTCGGAAAGCGCCTTCCCGATTTCCGGTGTATCGTCATCCGAACCGTTGTCTACGATAACCATTCTGCAAGGAATCTGTACGTTCTTTCTTACATACTCCACGCATCTGTCTATACCGGATTCCAGGCGTAAATGTTCATTTAATACAGGAAATAAAATAGTAAGTTCCATTATTTTTCGTGCCCAACCTTTTCAACCGAGGATACTAAATAGTTTTGCTTTTTAAATATCAGATTTATCATTGTGGACATATACTTTAAAAGGATCGTAAGGAGCAAAAATATTCCAAAAAATCCGAAGGAAATAAAGCTTATAAGGGATGTCCAGCCCTCGATTGCCGATCTGTTTCGTATATAATCGACAAGCGCATAAATAAGGAGTCCGACGGTTGATAAAAGGAAAAATCCGCTTAAAACCATAGATATTCTCTCAAGGAAATTGGTAAAGTATATGAAAGAATCCATAGCGAGAGTCATCCTCTCGTATGTCTGCTTCTCTCTTCTTACCTTCTTTCCGGGTATCGGAGTGTAGAAAATCCTCTTTGTGTTTAGTCCGCAGCCTGAATATACAGCCTTTCTGTAGGGAATATAGTCTCCCATCGACTTTATCCTGTTGATAGCGCGCCTTGATACGATCCTGAAGGTCTCTGTTCCGATCTCGGTATGGCTTTTACTGAAGCTGTTAAAGATTCCGTAGAAGGCCTTAGAGGCAAGCCTGCTGCCCTTTGAATCCGAAACAGCAACTATATCGTGCCCCTCGGTAAGAAGGTCGTAAGCTCTCTTAATCTCATCCGTTTCATAATTGACTATACAGGTATCAAACTCGTAAACAAAATCACCGATGGCAATATCTCTTCCGGCATTCATAGAAGCCTCAAGGCCCTGATAATTCTCCATTTTTACAATGGAAATCATACCGCCGAAGGAGTTTGTACTTGCAACTTCCTTAATCTTGGATACAGTTTCGTCATCGCTCTTGTCGTCAACAAAGACAGCCTCGTAATGTTCAAAGCTCTCCTCAACCTTCGGAAGAACGCTTGTCATAAACTCTTCGATATTTTCTTCGTCATTGTAGAGATATACTACAACTGATACAAACTTTTTTTCCATTTTGATTCCTTATACCAAATATTCGTCGAGATCGTATATCGTATTTATCTTTCCGGATAAAACGCTTATAAACGTCGGTTCTCCATTTTTGCCCGGTCCGCCGGTATGAACCCTAATAGCCGTGGGCCTCGAGTCATCAACCTCTGAAGTCTTTAAGATAGGCTTCATAGAAAAAAGAGATTTCTTATAACTAAATCCGTACTCGTCTTTTATATACTTTTTTGCAAGATGGGACATATACTCCCACACAGGCTCCGGTCTGTACTTACAAAAATCACAGTTACCCATCTGCCCCGCTTTACAAAACTCCCCGGCTCTGTCTCTGCATCCAAAGGCCGGCTGCTTTTCGTAGGAAACTTCATGGGGCGTAAAGGTTACGGACGTAAGGGAGTGGTCACCTGTCTGTCCGAAAGGCATGAGCGAAAAGAAAGGTCCGTCCATTACGGTAAGTCCGAGATCCTTCATATTTTCGGATACATCGCAAAGTATTATCTCGCAAAGCTCGTACTTTATATTAAAACTCTCCTCCGGAACTACCTTTGATATTATCTCGTTGACGGAGGCGTAGGTGGCATTAAGTAAAAACTTCGTATAATACTCATTTCCTTCCCCGTCTTTTACGATATATTCATCCCCCTCCCTTTTTACATCGCAAACGGGAGTTTTGTATTTGATCACTATATTCTCGTATTTTGAGATGTCTTTAAGCATTCCATCTCGCAAATTCTTCGCGTCGTAGGTATATTCTTCCGTAAGAAAAGCTCCGTCGCACATCCCGGGTTTAAAGTATTTTGAAGCCGAAACCTCCTCGCACTTTATCCCTGCAGCCCTGCAAAAGCTCATAAACTGCTCCGCATTTGTCCAGCTGAAATTTGCGGATGTGGCATATATTTGTTTGAAATCCTTGTTTATACAGTAGTCATAATCTTCACAGAATCTTCTGAAATATCCCGCGGACTTCATCGCCGTTGTAAGGCTTCTGGGATAATGATACCCCATATGCACCCTCGCCTGGTTTACGTAGGTCGCCCTCGTAAAAGCCTCCGGCTCCTTTTCAAGGACGCAAACCGAAAGCCCCTTAGAGCCGCAGTAAAGCGCGCTGTATAGTCCGTAGATTCCTGCGCCGATTATGATCCTGTCATACTCTCTTTTAAGCATTTACTTCTCCGCGCTCTTAGTAGTAAGGGGCAGTTCCCTCATCAGAGCGTATTATTTCGCATATGCGGCTGCAACCTTTGTAACGGCTGCAATAACATCCTCTACGTCCTCATCCGTAAGGCGAGGGTAAAGAGGAATACTCATAATTCCCTTATAAACCTCCTCGGCATTGGGGCAAAGTCCCTTCTCGTATCCGAGGTGACGATAGTAGGGAAACCAGTAAACAGGTACGTAGTGAACCTGGCACTGTACATTCTCCGCACTCATAGCATCAAAAAATTCGCGTCTTGTGCAGGAGAGCTTATCAAAGTCGAGTCTGATGATATAAAGGTGTCTGCAGGTATCGGACTCGGGAATCTCCTTTTGAACGATGATTCCGGGGACCTTACTGAAGGCCTCATTATATCTCTCTACAATCTCCTTACGTCTTTTCTTGAACTCTTCAATCCTTCCCATCTGGCTGATAAGGAGAGCCGCCTGGAAGTCGGTCATACGATAATTATAACCAAGGGATATCTGCTCATAATACCAGGGGCCTTCATGAGGAGCATCCTCAAAGAGCTCGTCTTCGTGGGTAATTCCGTGGGTATGGGCAAGGACAAGCTTCTTGTAAAGCTCATCATCACCCGTAAGGATTGCACCTCCTTCACCGGCGGTTACCGTCTTTACCGGATGGAAGGAGAAAGTTGTCATATCCGCGATAGAGCCCACCATCTTTCCTTCGTAGGCTGTACCGATAGAGTGGGCAGCATCCTCTATTAAGATAAGTCCGTGCTTTTCGCAGATTGCTTTAATCTCATTAAGTTCTACTGCCTGTCCCGTAAAATCTACGGCAACTACGGCTTTGGTCTTGTCTGTAATATGTGCCTCGATGCTTGCGGGATCGATATTGTAAGTCTCGGGGTTAATATCCGCAAATACAGGTCTTGCTCCGCAGTAGAGAGCGCAATTGGCGCTTGCCGCAAAGGTAAGAGGAGTTGTAATAACCTCATCTCCCGGGCCTACACCGGCCGCGATGCATGCGCAGTGGAGAGCTGCCGTACCGTTTGAACAAACGACAGCATGCTTAGCTCCCGTGTACTTTTCAAGAAGCCTTTCAGCCTCCTCTACTTTAGGTCCGCAGGTAATAAGGGGACCGGTAAGGACCTTTGCAACAACCTTCGCATCCTCCTCGGAAATCCACTGCCTTCCGTAGCAAATCTTTTCTTTTCTGACAGGCTCGCCGCCTAAAATCGCAAGTTTTTCCATACTAGCCTTCCTTTTTAACGATCACATTCCCTTCTCCGAGAATCCCCGTAAGAAGAGCTTTCAACTTTTCGTTCGCATCCACCCTTTTATTGGGAGGAAGAACCTTTACTGCTTTATTCTCTTTTATAAAAATTACAACGTCATCATTTCCGTCAGAGTCTGCCATAGCGTCTAAGACAGTTTTCTCTGATCTTTCGTAATCCGCCATAGTGGCAAACTGTAAGAAGAGTCCGGTCTTTGGGATGGCAGGGGGCTTTTTCTGCCCGCTATCTCCCGCAGACTCTCTATTTGCAGCGCTGTAACCGCCGGTGCTCTGATAGCTTCCGCCTCTGTAGGGGCTTCCCTGAAATCTTGATTGAACCTTAGCCGCCTCCTCGAAAGTCGTAACGCTTTCGCAGATAAGCTTTGCATCCCTTTCCTCTTCGGCGCTCACTCTTCCCTTTATAAAGACTTTTGCATCCTCATTAAGGATCGGATTGTACTTCAGATAACTCTTTGGAAATACGATAACCTCTACCGTTCCGAAAAGGTCTTCAATATTTACAAAGCACATGGGGTCACCGCTTTTGGTATATTTAACAACCTTTCCGGTAACCATACCACCGACACAGCACCTTGCGCCGTCATTTAGCGAAGCGCTTCCGGTCTCGTCATCTATGGCAAAATCCGTTGTCTTTGCTGTCGCGTTCTTCTCCAAAAGATCCATATATTTTTCCAAAGGATGACCGCTGACATATATTCCGAGCACTTCCTTTTCGAGAGCAAGCTTAATCTCCGGCTCGTACTCACCGATATCCGGAAGCTTTACATCAAAGAATCCCTTTTGATCCTCGGGAGCCACATCAAAAAGCGATATCTGCCCCTCCATCTGATTCTTTTTGTTACGGGTAAGATTATCAAGAATATCGCCGTATACAGCCATAAGCTGCTTTCTTGTAGCTCCGAAGGAGTCCATGGCTCCCGCCTTGATAAAGGACTCGATTGCTCTTTTGTTGATGTCCGTTCCCTGAATTCTTTCAAGGAAGTCCTTAATATTCTTAAAAAGACCGCCTCTTTCGCGCTCCTCGCAGATTCTGTCGATAACAGGTCGTCCCACGCTTTTAAGGGCTGTAAGAGCGTATCGGATTGCCTTTTTATGGGGCTTTCCTTCACTTCTATCGCTTTCGGCCTCCGCCCCTTCATCATCCCAAACCACGGAAAATCCGCTCTGTCCGTAATTGATATCCGGGGGCAGGAGCTCGATTCCCATCTGTCTGCAGACTATGATATATTCCGAAACCTTCTTCGAGTTGTCTATGACGGATGTCATTAAAGCCGCCATAAACTCCTCGGGATAATAGTACTTAAGATATGCCGTCTGGTAAGCTACAACAGCGTAGCAGGCCGCATGGGATTTATTGAAGGCGTACTTTGCAAAGTCCATCATCTCATCATAGATATGATTGGAGATCTTTTCGTCTATTCCGCCTTCCGAAGCACCTTTAACGAAGTTCTCTCTCTCGACCTCCATTACGTGCTGCTTTTTCTTACTCATAGCGCGGCGCACAAGGTCCGCATGCCCCAAGGTATATCCTGCAAGATCCTGAACGATCTGCATAACCTGCTCCTGATACACGATACAGCCGTAAGTCGGTGCAAGGATCGGACGAAGCTTTTCCGTAGAGTAAGTAATAAGATTTTCATTGTTCTTACCCTGAATATACTTCGGGATAAAATCCATAGGGCCGGGTCTGTAAAGTGAGATACCGGCGATAACATCCTCAATATTTCGGGGCCTGAGTTCCTTCATGAAGTTCTTCATTCCGGCGGACTCAAGCTGGAATACTCCCTCTGTATGTCCTCCCGATAAAGAGTCATACACATTTAGATCGTCCATAGGAAGATTATCAAGGTCAAGGCTCACCCCTTCCGTCTCCTTAACAAATCTGACGGCATCGTGTAAAACGGTAAGGGTTCTAAGGCCCAGAAAGTCCATCTTTAAAAGACCCAGTTCCTCAAGAGTCGTCATAACAAACTGAGTTACTATACTTCCGTCGGAGCCTCTTGATAAAGGTACGAATTCGTCTGCAGCTTTCTGGCAGATAACAACACCTGCCGCATGCATTGAAGTATGTCTCGGAAGTCCTTCAAGCCTCCTGCTCATATCGTAAACTCTTTTTACTTCTTCATCAGTTTCGTAAAGAGCGCGAAGCTCCGGATTCATCTCAAGAGCTTTGTCAAGGGTGATATTAAGCTCATTCGGTATAAGCTTTGCTATACGGTCTCCGAAAGAGTAGGGCAGATCCATAACTCTCGATACATCCCTTACAACACCTTTCGCCGCAAGAGTACCGAAGGTTACGATCTGGACAACCTTTTCTTTTCCGTATTTTCTTGTAACGTAATCTATTACTTCCTGGCGCCTGTTGTAACAAAAGTCCACGTCTATATCAGGCATGGATACGCGCTCGGGATTTAAGAATCTCTCAAAAAGAAGATTAAACTTTATAGGATCGATATTTGTTATCTTAAGGGCGTAGGAAACGATTGAGCCCGCCGCCGAACCTCTTCCGGGGCCAACGGGGATATCGTTTTCTTTAGCGTAATTAATAAAGTCCCAAACGATGAGGAAGTATTCCACATACCCCATCCTCTTAATAACGCCAAGCTCGTAGTCAAGGCGCTCTCTTAAAGTCATACCGGTCTCACCGGCGGGAGCGTTTTCATCCTCCCCGTATCTTTCATGAAGACCTTTTGTACAAAGGTAATTTAAATACGTCCAGGCGTCATATCCATCGGGTACATCGAATGCAGGGAGCTTCGTAACGCCAAACTCAATCTCTACATGACACCTGTCGGCAATCTCCTGGGTTCTGTCAACCGCGTCCGAAGCGTAGGGGAAGAGAAGGCGCATCTCGTCTTCCGACTTAACGTAATACTGACCGCCCTCGTAGCGCATCCTGTCCTCGTCGGAAAGTTTCTTTCCCGTCTGGAGACAAAGAAGGATATCATGGGCGTCGGCATCCCCCGCGTAAGTATAGTGACAGTCATTGGTACAAACAAGGGGAATATTCATCTCCCTGCTCATAACCATCAGTTCCATATTTACAGTCTGCTGAGCCTTTATGCCGTGGTCCTGAAGTTCGAAAAAGTAATTGCCCTCTCCGAATATATCGAGATACTCTCTCGCAACTTCCCTTGCCTTGTCCGGTCTTCCCGCCGTGATAAGTCTGGGAATTTCTCCCGCAAGGCAGGCGGATAAACAGATAAGTCCCTCGTGAAACTCTCTAAGGACTTCCTTGTCAACCCTTGGTCTGTAATAATATCCTTCGGTGAATCCACGGCTTACTATCTTACAAAGATTGGCGTAGCCGGTATTGTTCTCCGCAAGGAGGATAAGATGGTGGTATCTGTCATCGCCGTGTCCGGGCTCCTTGTCAAACCTCGATCCGGGAGCAACGTAAACCTCGCACCCTAAGACCGGGTTTATCCCGGCGTCTCTACAGGCCCTGTAAAAGTCAATAACACCGTACATTACACCGTGGTCCGTAATTGCGGCCGCAGTCATGCCGAGTTCTTTAACTCTTGCCACATATTCTTTTATCTTGTTGGACCCGTCCAGCAGTGAATACTCTGTGTGGGTGTGTAAATGTACAAATGACATACAGGTACCGTTTAATAATTCTTATAATCAGTTATATATACTTTTCCGTCTTCGGTTTCGGATAAAAGGCCTTCATCGATAAGAAGTCCCGTAAGGTACTCCGTTTCCTCTTTTCCGTAAGCTAGGCCAAACTGAAATCCGGTATCCTTTCCGCGATATACCGGCTCGTCGGAGAGTTTCTGGAATACTTCGTACTCCGAGAAAAGTCTGTCTTTACGGAGTTTTGTGAAGGCCGGGTCTCTCGGAACTTCAAGCTCGTTTCTTTTACAAAACTCCGATAAAAGCTCAAACTGAGCCCTGCTCTCCGTCTGTCCCCAAAGACCGATAATTACGTCAAACTCAGGTACAGGAGTATAGATCTTTTCAACTTCCGACTGAAGCTCCTCTTTAGAAAGACTCTCTGCTTTACTCTCAAGCTTGCTCAGTTCCATTCTAAACTTCGAGAAGCTTTCTATCTGAAGTATATGCGGTCTTATCATCTCCAGAAGCTCAGTAGTTGATACAGGTAGTGGCAATGTGCCGCCCTCTATATCCGCATCGATCATCTCGTCGAGGTATTTAATTGCTTCTTTCGCTCTTTTATTAATATCCTCAGCAGGGTAGTCTTTTGATGTAAGGATATATTCTTCATATCCCCACTTAAACTCTTCCCATGAATCCCCGCTTCTTGCATCCTCTATCAGAGTCAGCACATCATACAGCTTATCGGCATATTCCTCGCCGACTACAGCCTTTGCCGATTCCCTTAAAAGCCACTGCTCGTTAAGAGACGGATCCCTCAGAAGCGATGCTGCAACGTAATGAGAAAATATATTTAAAACATGATAAGAGTCCATCTCACTCCAGTAAGAAGGTTTTGATATATGATCCTCCTCGGAGGTTAGGGTATATGCTTTTTTTATGAGTTTCGAGTTGACATTCATTTCAGCAAGCTGATCTATTTCCATCTCGGTAAGATTCCAGGACCAGACGCCATATGTCATTCCGTTATCTCTGAGATAGCTTCTGAAATCTCCCCAACCATCTTCTTCCGTATGCCTGATCCCGATATAGTAGGTTGTATCACCCTCCATCAAAGGATCGAGGCTCCAGGGATCCTGCTTTTTGGTATAGCAGCTTATTCCAAAATCAATATCAGGATTGACAGCTCTTGCCTTCTCCCTCATTATTTTGGAGAAATAAGCTATATCTTCACTGCTGACAAGATTTCCGGGATCATCAAAGTGCATGATCATACGATCCGAGCAGTCCGCTAACTGAGCGTAAATATCGTAGTACTTTTCAAAAGTCTCTACCGACTTAGGATTGTCATAAGCATGTCCATATTTCCAGTTGTCGTAATAATCAACATCTTTATCGTTCCACCCATAGCCGTTAAACTCAGCCCCCCAAACCCAAAGAGTATAATTCATACCCATTGAGTGGGCGGCATCAGCCATAAACCTTAAGCGGTCGTGCACATATTCATAGCTCCCGTATGCCGCCCAGGCGGAGCACATATCCGTCACCTGAATACCGTTATATCCTAGGCGTTTCATCATCTTTACGTAGGTATAAAGATCCTCGTCGCTGTAGCTCATAAGCTCGCTTGAAAGGTTTGTGTTCGGATTATAAAGACAACCTCTTGGGGATGTCGTTTTCCAAAGACAGATAATAGGTTCTCTTCTCTCTATCCAGTCGTTTCCGGCAGTATCTATCTCTGACATCGGAAGATAAAGAGCCTCTCCGCTTTTGGCGATAATCTTTTCTCTTTCGCTACCGGCAAATTCATATCCAAGATAAGCGTTTGCAAAGAAGCTGACCTGCTTTTTCATATCCGCAGAGTTTTTGGCTCTCAGGGTAATATATCCGCCGTCTATGGTCAGATCCGAAAACTTTGCCTCGGTATCCTTAACGATCTCAAGCTTAATAGATTTAAAGCCTTCCTGTTCCTGGGATGATATGTTAAGTAAATGTCCGGTCAGTTTTCTTATATATCCCTGAAGAAGCTCGGCATTGGCGGTTCCAGCTCCTTTGTTTAAGATATAATACTCCGAAATAGGAGTCTCCCCGATAAAAACCTCTACATACGACTGATTATCACCTATCAGTCCGGCCTCCGGATCTTCAGCGGTACGGCTTAGTCTGCTCTTAATAAAGACGATGAGTCCGATCAAAAGGATCGCCGCTATAGCTATGATTATTATTCTTAAAGTGTTTTTCTTCATCCTAATTCCATCTGTCTTTGATCACATATTGAGGTGCATTGTTCATGCTTATATAGATTCGTCCGACGTATTCGCCGATAAGTCCCAGCATCAAAAGTATAAGTCCGCAGAAAAATACTATTGCACTCATCAGAGCCGAAAAACCAACGGCTACATCAGGGAGTACAAACTTCTTAATTATCGTGTATATTCCGTAGAGAAATCCACCTATAGCAGATACTACTCCGATCAAGGTTGCAATACGAAGTGGCTTTATCGAAAAAGCGGTGAACCCGTTAAACCAAAGTCCGAAGAGCTTGCTTAATGTATAACCACTGGTTCCCACTTCTCTTTCCCTGTGGTTAACATTGACATTGGTTATATTTTTTGTGGAGCGAAGTACAAGTCCGATTACGTAAGGGTATGAATTCTCGTATCTAATCATATCCTCCACAACAAATCTTCTTACGGCAAAGTAGCTGGAAACGTAAAGTTCTTTCGGCTTACCCAGCATCACTCTCGTCATAAGATCGTTTACTCTGCTTCCGAAATTTCTAAAGCCGGAGTGCTGCTTATGTTCATATTTTGCGTAAACAGCGTCAAAGCCTTCTTCAATCTTTCCAAGGAGCTTTCCGACCTCGCAGGCGGGCGTCTGTCCGTCGTCGTCAAGACATACGCATACGTCTCCGTCAGCGGCGCGGAATCCGGCCATAAGAGCAGCATGCTGTCCAAAGTTTTTGGCGAAGGAAATTCCGTGGATATAAGACTTTTCCTCGCACATTTTCTTTATGACTCCGGCAACGCCGTCGGGAGAGCAGTCGTTTACAAGAAACAGGTCGTATTCATACTGCGGAAGAGTTTTCATCGTCTCCTCCACTTCGGAAACAACTTTGCCGATCGTAAGTTCAGATCTGTAGCAAGGTATTATAAAGCTGATTTTCATTTATAAATCCTTCTCTTTCATAATACTTTTTTTATGGTCATAGACCCTTGTAAATCTATATTCAAAATCTTTAATATCCTTTGAATTAATTACCGAGAGCATAAATCCCGTAAAAAATGACTGCACTCCCGCGATCCCGATAAATCCGCTCGCTATAAGAGTAGGGAACCTGGGAACAAGTCCGGTCTCAAAGTACTCGATCACAATAGGAATCATCAGCCCTACAGCGATCAAGGCAAGTACAAGTGCTATTAAACCAAAGAAATTAAAAGGCCTGTAATTCTTATAAAGAGTAAACATCTTTCTTATAACCTTCATTCCGTCGGAGAAGGTATTAAGCTTGGAGACACTTCCGTCAGGTCTGTCGCGGTAGGTGGCAACAACATTTTCCACCTGCATATTGTAATTTACGGCATGTATGGTCATCTCCGTCTCTATCTCAAATCCTTTTGAGAAAACGGGGAAGGTTTTTACAAACTCAAAAGAGAGAGCTCTGTATCCCGTCATAATATCTCTGATATCCGACTTAAAAAGAGAATTGATTGCCCATCGCATTAAACTGTTTCCGAAATTATGAAAAGGCCTTTTGTTCTCTGTAAAATAGGTTGATGAGAGTCTGTCTCCCACAACCATATCCGCGTTATGTTTAAGGACAAGGTCCGTCATCTCTCTCGCTGTTGAAAGATCGTAGGTATCGTCTCCGTCGATCATCAGATAGCACTCCGCGTTGATCTCGCGAAACATTCTCCTTATCACATTGCCCTTGCCCTGTTTATATTCGTTTCTAACAACGGCTCCGGCAGCCTTTGCAATCTCCTCAGTCCTGTCCTTTGAATTGTTGTTGTAAACGTATATAACAGCCTCCGGCAGCGCCGCCTTTGCATCTTTTATAACTTTCTCTATTGTCTGCTCCTCATTGTAGCAGGGTATCAATACCGCAATCTTATCCATTATCAGACTTCCTTTAAAATATTCAAACCCAATTCTAACTTAATTTGACTTATTTGGGCACATCCTTAACAAAACTTAATAATACCGACTTATTACCTCCTGCCCGGTTAAAATCCTTTCACACTCACCAATTCACCAAGCTTTTTATCATATATCGCGATGGTCATAAAACTGCCGTAGCTATATACGGATTCATCATTTATCATTATATTTTCCCGAAACAGATAGTCTCCTTCATACTGAATCTTAAGAGTATTCATATCGCCAAGTTCTTTGATGTACGGATCTGCATTAATTTCATTTTCAAAGACCTTCGTAAGCGTTCCGTCCTCGAATATCCACTTTCCACCTTTTTCATACTCTTCATAACTCATACCAAGGATCCAAAGAGGTTCATAATATACATTGTTTCTGTCTAAATAATCTCCCTCCAGACTTATTACTGAAACATAATCCTCCCCTGCGCAGATCATACTGCAAAGGGCACACAGATCATCCGTAACCCGCATGCTGTTTTTATACTCTTCTCTACCAAAGTATTCCAGGTCCTCATCCCATTGATAATATCTTTCATCTCCTCTGTGATCCGGAAGATTGTAACATTCAAACTCCTCCTTCAAAAACATTTCAACTTTTTTTGCCCCATATGTATTTAGGTGGCCGCTATCGACAAAGTCATGAGTATAATCAAATCCGATTTCATGCCTTAGTCTGTTAAAATCATAGAAGGCAATACCCTTTTCTTCGCAGTATTTGCTTACGGTATCTATCTTCTCCTGGCTTTCGGCAGGAATATTGTAGGGGAGCGCAACAAGTACAAGGCTAAATCCCTCTTTCTGCGACAATTCATACATATCGTCAAGCCACTTAACTTTGCTCTCCGAAAGCTCTGCAGGGCTAAGACTTCCATCCGAGGACTCCGGCGCACACGCCTCTCCAACAGTCCAGGAAATCTTCTCGCCACGGATATAATCATTTAGTTTATAGTTGTAAAAATCATATTTTCCGAGCTCTTTGTACCTTGTATGAACAATAGGGAATCTTACAATATAGTCTTGCCTGTCTTCTTCATCCACATACTCCCGGACCATTTTTACCTGCAGGTCTACCGCCGGCATGGAAAGATAGTTTCTGTATTCATTACCCTGCACACCATGTTTATCAAAAGTAAACCCGTACAGGTCAACACATACCACCTTAGGACTCTGCCTTCTTAACAGATACTTTAAATAATAATACGTTGATGTTGCATCCTGACCCGAGATAGCCATATCAAAACAGGACCAGCCTTTATCCTCCCAAAAGTACGCCGGATTAAATCCATTATAGGCATGGCTGCTTCCCATAAAGACAACATCGATAAGTTCTTTATCTGTCGCCTTAAGCATATCAACGCTGGAAAGGTACTCACCCATTGTATCTTTCCATTTAAGGACTTTATACGTCCCAAATATACAAAGAAAAACCAGCGCCGCAAAGCAGGCAACCGCACATATTCTTTTAATCCGCGTCTTTACCGGTATATCAGTACTTTTCATATATGCCCCTTAGAAATCAAAATAAATAAACTTTCCGGAATCAAAGTCCGTTCCGTACTCGCCAAATACTATTATCGAGATTATCAGAAGGACAAACACTACCCATCTGAAGATCATATCCTGTTCATACAGGAATGTGCCGATGTTGACACCCTTTTTGTATCTGATGATTGATACAATTACGAGTAGAAGGATCGCAAAAAGCAGAATCAGCATCTCCCTGTAATCAAGTCCCCAATTAAGAAGAGATTCATCAAAGATGGACCAGGGATTAAAACGGGTAAACATCCTTCCAATATAGTCAAATGCCTGCTTTACGGAAGAAGCCCTGAAAAAAATCCAGGCAAAGCCTACAAGTAAATCCGTAAGCAGAATCTGCCCAACCTTGTATCCGGCGGTATCTTTGTTTAGCCCTAAGAACTTTCCGGTCTTTTCTCTTGCAGGCTTAAGCAGATCTCCGATTATCTGGTAGAGACCATGCAATCCGCCCCAGATAACAAAACTCCAGGAGGCTCCGTGCCAAAGTCCGCTGACAAGGAACGTAACAAAGATATTTAGATACTTTCTTGCCTTTCCTTTCCTGTTTCCCCCGAGAGGTATATACACGTAATCCCTAAACCATGTGGAAAGGGAAATATGCCATCTATGCCAGAAATCTGCGATGCTTGTCGCAAAGTATGGGGTGTTAAAATTCTCCATAAGCTCAAAGCCCATTACGCTTGCCGCACCAATGGCTATGGCGGAATATCCCGCAAAGTCAGCGTATATCTGAAGCGAAAAACCGGCGGCTCCAAAGACAGCCTCTACGGTTCCGATGCGATAGATATTCTTAAAGATTTCGTCCACCATTATTGAAACTCTGTCGGCAACAACCATCTTAAGAAAGAGTCCCCAAAGCATCATTCCAAATCCGGAAACAGCCTTTTCATAGGAGGCGGTCTTCTTTTCCCCGATCTCATTAATCTGAGACAATAGATTTTTACTTCTCTCAATCGGTCCGGCTACAAGCTGAGGGAAGAAGCTTACAAAAAGCGCGTACCTGATAAAGTTTCTCTCAGCCTTAATATCCCCTCTGTAAACATCAATACAATATCCCACAGCCTGGAAGGTATAGAAAGATATTCCGACAGGAAGAAGGAAATCAAAAGGATTATCTATAACGCCAATCTTAAATACCGAAAGTATTCTGCTTACATTTTCCAAAAAGAATCCAAAGTATTTAAAGAAAAAGAGAAGTCCAAAATTAAGCACAAGGCCCGCGGCTAAAAAGGCCTTCTTTTTAGCTGCACTTCCCGCTTTTCCGATAAGGATTCCCGCAGCGTAAGTAACTAAAGTTGTAAACAAAATAAGCACAACATACTTATAGTTCCAGCTCATATAAAAATAATAGCTTGCCACAAGAAGCCATATAGGTTTTATCTTTTTAGGAAGGAGCAGATATAAGCCTGCCACTATCGGAAAAAATATAAGAAACGGAATCGAATTAAAAAGCATTTTAGGGGTCCCTTTTGTTCCTTTTTCTTTATTCGCATAACCTGTTTTATTTTACCATAAACTGACGTTCTTAACCACATTTATTGGCCAATATAAAGCCATAAAATATACATAAAAGGCAGTTGAAAAAAAACAGAAAAATACTTAAGATATAAGCTATGAAAAGAAAAATCTATATACCGCTTATTATTCTGATTATATTTATACTGTCTGCTCTTGTTTTTCTGCTCTTTCAAAGGAAAGCAGCAGAACCTTCAAATCTCCGGTTTCAAGGGCACGACACATATATCCTTTCTACCTACGATATCCATGCCATAGACACAGATTATATTAATATCATAATGGCCTGGGATACATACGCTTTTTCTGAGAACACTTTTGATAACATTTCGTCAAAAGATTTTAAAAAAACATACTCCTACATACTTGAATCCGAAAATACAAAAAGAATAATATGGGGAATCGATCCTCTTCTTATCCGCGAAAAAGCCGGAAGTGATAAAGCTTACAAAAGTTTTATAAAAAAATACATTGTAGGTGCTGTAAAAAAACATCCCGAAATTGATTTTAGACTGGTTTTCCCGCCGCATAGTCTAAAGTATTATTCGCGCTACTCAGACGAAGATATTTCTAACATGTCCGATTATTATGGGCTATTGGAGAATTTGCTTTCAGACTATGCAAATGTTCAGTGGGATTTTCCGGGAAATACCGAATGGATATATGAAAATCCTTACCTGTTTGAGGAAGAAACCGAAACTCTTAAAGAGATTGATTTTAATAATTTTTCCGGACATTTATTCGCGGATTGCTTCCTGATATCCGGAAATGATGTTGAGAGAAATGCGATTCTTCTATCCGAACGCATTTTGGAATACCGCAATACCCCGGTAAAATCGCCGGATCTCAATGATGCTAATATAGTTATTTTCGGCGACAGCATTTTCGCCTACCGAAGCGATGATACTTCTATAGGCAAAATCGTCGAGAACTTCTCGGGAGCGGACGTTTTAAGCTATGCCGTAAGCGGATCTTCCGCCGCCGCAAACGATCTCGGAAAGCCCTCTTTGACAGACGAATCAGAAAAAATTGATTCCTTAGAAAGCGAAATATCTAAAATATACTCCCAAGGCGAGGACCTTATATTTATAATCGAATTCGGTATTAATGATTATATGATGGGAGCCCCTATAGACGATGAGTCAAACCGTTACAATAATTATACTTATAAAGGGGCCGTCAGAAGCTGTATTGAGCTTATTAAGAGTAAATGGCCCGAGAGCAGACTGATCATCATGTCACCGGGGTATATCTTTGTTAATAACAAGGGCAACGACAGAATGCAGGGAAACTCTCCGGTTCTTTTCGACTATAGAGAAGCCGCCAAAGAACTGTCGTCAGAATATGGGACCTATCTTTTCGACCTAACTGCAATAAAAAACATCCCCCGAGAATCATATAACAACTATCTGGAGGATGGTATACATTACGGCGAATTAGGCCGTCTTTATATAGGCAAGGAGCTTATCGAATTTATCGCCGGAATGAAGTAAACGTTGTTTACAGATACTTAACCGATCATGAAGTATGTCTCGCCCGATACAAGTCTTGTAAAGAATATTGCTCCGCAGACAATCTGGTAAGCAAACACGGCTCCGCAGACTGCGGCCGGGATCCACTTTCTCTCTTTAATAAATCCGTACCATTTCTTAAAGCTTGTAAGATACAGAAAAAAGAGGGCTACGGAATACCCCCAAAGGAAGTTTCCGTCCTTTGACCTGTGTCCGGTTTCGATAAGAAGGATTGCCTCGGCAAAGCCAATTACAGCCATTACTAACGAAAAAATATAAGTCTTATCACCCGCAAGTCTTATAAGCGTCTCAACTGCAAGGCAAACAAATACCACTACCGGGAAAGCCACCGATAAAACCACGGTAACCTTTGGATGGTCGGCGTGGAAAGAAAAAGTCTCCATAAAAGATATCTTGTATCCCGAGTCCGTATCTTTGCCGAAAAGCACGCTGTTTTGCCAAAGAATAACAAGCATCGACGGTACAACGATTATCCCCATCAAAAACGCTCTGAGAAACTTAACTTTGTTTTTAATCAAATCCCATAAAAGTTTCAAGGCAAGGGCCGGCGCAAATACGGTTAAAAAGCTGGGCTTTACGAACGTAGTAAGGGCAAGCAAAAGCGCCAGGATAAGCCATCTCTTAAAGCTTATAGTTTTTTCCGCATAGTCTTTTTCATATTTTACGTAAAAGTACATAAAGATAACAGCACAAAGCCGCATAACGATATATGTGGAATTATGCCAGACATTTGGCGACTGGTAACTTACGTACCTATACATCCCCGCCCACTTTACAAAAAAGGGCATCACAAAGTTAAGAGCAAGCGCTCCTGCGCAGGAAATTCCATACCGGTCAGAAACAATAAGTTCAAGAAGCTTTTGCGTTGCGATAACCGTTCCGGCAGCCACAAGGGCCAAAAATACCGCTATAAGTACTGTACCGCCCGCAATCTTGTATAAAAAAGCATATATAAAAGCAGTAAGACTGTAATACCAGCCGTCATCCACAACCATACTGATATGGGACGGAAGGTCCGACTCAAAAAGCAGCGAATCTCCGTGCACCTGCTGAATTGACTGGTTGTAAAAAAGATACAGGCAAAGTCCGCCGTACAGGGCGCAGAGAATATAGAAGACTATTCTGATGGGTAATTCATTTTTTGCTATCTGTTTTTTCATAGACTATTTACCAAGTAAAATCCTTGCATAGGGTGTAAGGCTGAAAATCACCGCCGTAAGGAAATTGTAATTCTTTAAAAGGTAGTGGAAAAACTCACCAAAGGGTACTCCCTTAATGCTTTCTTTTTTCTTAAATCTTTCGATGCGCTTAAGAGAAGGATCGTTCCAGGTTCCGGTAGTCGGATTGTTCGGACAGACTCCGACATATTCGTCTGAAACGTAGATTTCTCCGCCCTTTCTTCCAAGCATATACCCGTAATCAAAGTCACCCAGGGAATGGTTGTAAACGCTGTCCATTATTCCTGTCTTTACGAATAAATCTGTGGGAATAAGTACGCAGTTTGCGTTAAAAGTATTTACCTTTCTCCCCTCTCCGGAATCAGCTTTTACTATCCTGAATTTCGGAGCGAAATTGGACTTTCTCGCTATTCCGCCGTAGGAAAGGCTTATAAGATCATTCTCACAGGTGGGTCCTACAAAGATAGCGTTTTCGATACCTTTTTCATTGTACCTCCGAACAAGTCCCGAAATTGCTCCGTCATAAAAATCGACATCATCGTTAAAAAGCATTATAAAATCAGGCTTTGCCTCATCAAGCAGTTCGAGAGCTCTTTTCATAGCAAGCCTCATACCGCCGGTATAAAATGAATTTCCATCACCCATAACAACGTATGTGTTGTCAAGTTCGCTCAAAGCCTCCGCTGTCCCATCCTTACTGTTATCGTCGCAGATGACGAATTCGAATTCTATACCCGGATTTCCCTCCATCAGGCTTTTAAGAGCCTGAAGAGTCTTGTCTTTTCGATTAAAACAGGTCGCAAGACCCATAATCTTTGTCTTCTTGTCCATCTTTTATTTCACTTGCAGCTTCCAAACCGACGCACTTTCTATACTGTCGGTTTTGATAGCTGTAAAGCCTTTCTCATCCAATAGTCTTAATATAAACTCTGTACTTATTTTATCTGAAATTATTAAATAACCCTGCCTCTTTGTATTTGCGTCATACAAGCCGTTTGTTCCAAGGTTTTCTAATTTTTGGTTTCGTAGCGGACTTCCGTAAACCCAATCAGCCATTTTCACATAGCCGATAGGTTCATACATATATGTTTTTCCCTCTGTATATACAGGTTCAGCAGATGCTATCCGGTTCTCAAAAATGTTTGTATCTATATAAAAAACCTCTCCCCCGTGACTTGCAACATACTCCTCAATTTTTGTACCCGCCTCCGCGGACTTGCGGTATTGCGTCGATGCTTTAAATTCATATCTTATTTCAAAAAATAAAGGTACCAGCATAAGCACCGCTGAAGCTGATATAACTATGAGCTTTTTATTTATCGAAAGTTTGTTTAATGTGGCCGCCGTTAAATAAATACTGCCTAGCATCATCGCACAATCAAGCCCATAAATAACTCTTTCCGGCAATCTTCCCAGATACGTAAATAAAGCCACAAATGCTACAAAGTATACAGCCATCAAGATAAGGGCTATCAATCCCGAAAAAGACTTTTCTTTTACTACGAGTATTATCGTAACAATAAAAGAAATCAGTATCGAGAATAAAGCCATCTTTGCATGAACAGTTTTAAGATTCTCTTTAAAAAACTGTAAGGAATCTTTTATTAGTTTATGGAAAACATTATAATACTGCTTCCAGTCGTCTAAAATTGCCTTTTGCCTATCAGCCATATCTCTGAAAAGCGTGGTGTCAACTTTATCAACCAACTCAAGATCATATTCTACCAAAGCAGAGTACTCATCTTCCGTAATCCCGACCGAGTCGTAAAACTCTTTTTCCTCTGAATAATTCGGGAACAGGTTATAATCATATACCCTTGTTCTCTCTCTGTTAAATTCCCGATATTGATTCCACTCTTCACTTCCGTATGCGACTTTATTGATAAGCAACGAACTGCACGAAATAACTACGATTACAGCCGCAATAATTATTTTTTTTGCGCTGAAAAAAAACTTTTTATCGGCAGCTTTCTTGCCAGTCTCATACGCTGTCATTAATCTGTATATAATGGCAATCGCAATAAACGGCAGTATCATAAAGAAAACTTCCTTTCTGATCCAAAGCGATAATACCATTATGACCGAAGACATAATATCTTTTTTAGCCAATAAGCATATAAACGCTGTAGCCCCTACCAATCCTGCCAAAGCAGTGTACTGTCCGGCTATAATAAATCCTGCGTCAAAGCAAAGCAAGATCTCAAGGAAAAGAAAAGAAGTTATAAAAAGGAAAAAGTAAAGCCTCTTTTTATTTACTGTTTTTTGAGAAGAAAAGGCTGCCGACTCCGCAAGGAGAGATGCAAGTATGATTAAGCAAAATCCTTGCGCACCTACGCAAAAGAGTTCATACCATGTAACCTTTGGTGCGACGGTGTAGAGGCTTTTTAGAATAAATCCCAAAGGATATAACAAGTATACAACATGTCCGTCGGGGCGTCCCGTATAATCTCCGCTTAATATACTTCTTATCAACAGATCATCATTAGATGAAAAATATACCCCAAAATATTTATATATAAAAAACAAAGCTACCGCCAAAAGGCAAATAACTGTCGGAACCACTATGTAGCTGTAGTCATCTTTTGTCTCTGTTTTTACCATACTTTAACCGACACAATTCTATTAAATCCAATCAAAGTCTCTTTATCCGCTTATGCACCTTTCTGACCGCCTTGGGGGCGATGGCAAAAAGAGTCATATAAAGCTTATTTTTACCTGTAAGGAATCTGTTAAACAGTCCTTCAAAATAATGCTTCCGGAGCCATTTTACTATCAGTCTGTAATCCTCAAAACAGTCCGATCCCTTTTCCATCTTTGAAACCGGGATATGCAAAAGGTACTCTATTCTTTGGAAAATACCGAAGCGGCGGACTATTTTGCTAAGCTCTTTATCCTCCGGATAATCCTTAAGGACGATTTCTTCCGCCATATCCGCATTATTAACCGAGTCCAAAAAGACCCTAGAAAAATCTTCTTTTGACTGCTTTCTGGAATTGCTTCCGATACGGTAAAAAACATGGTATTTATAGCCGGGAAGCGATACTATCCTGCCAACCTCGGGAAGCTTTTTTATAAGGATGTGGAAATCCTCGTTAAGAACTCCAAGAGGGAAGAACTCATCAGCCCCCTCAAATACTTCCCTCTCTATAAGCTTCGTGCAAAAAGAGCAGTCCCCCCTGTGCATCAAAAGCTCCTTGAAAAAGTCCCGAGCCTCAATGATTTCCTCCGCTTCAGGCGGAATACAGATATCGGGTAGAACATTTCCCTCCTCATCTATCTCGTTTCTTCCCACCTGGGCGCACTTAGCATTATTCCGTACGATTGCCTCGTATAAAACCTCGTACATATCAGGCTCTATATAATCGTCGCTGTCAACAAATCCGATATACTCGCCGCTTGCTTCCTTGATCCCCAGATTCCTGGCGCTTGAAGATCCTCCGTTTTCTTTATGGAAAACCTTAACATTAGCATTTAAAGATGCATACTCGTCGCAAACATCCCCGCTTCCGTCGCTGCTGCCGTCGTCTACGAGGATAATCTCCATATCTTTGTAAGTCTGGGCAAGGACAGAATCTATGCACCTTTTAAGATATTTACTTTGTATGTTGTAAACAGGTATGATAACGCTGATCATATTCAGTATCCCGCCGTTTTCTTGCTGATGGTATTTTCCGCGCCGCCTTCGTCAACGCTTAAGGGGCCGCTTTCGTAGGGCGTAAAATCCTTCCCTGCAAAGAAATCGTCTATAAATCCCTTTAGTCTTTTGGCGGCAGTCTCCGGGTTCCAAAGCTCGGTTACAGTCTCGTAGGCTGCTTTTCCCAGCCTTTTCCTAAGACTGCCATCGGTTACAAGCCTTTCGCATTTTTCAAAGAGCCCGGCCGTGTCCTTGTTTTTATATACAAATCCGTTCTCGCTGTCCTTTAGAAGATAGGGAACGGCACCGATCATGCTTCCGGCTACAACGGCACATCCGCTGTTCATTGATTCGTTTAATACAGCTCCCCAGCCTTCGTTACGGTCGCTGGTAAAAAGATATATATCCGCTTTTTCCATCATCGAACGGATTTCTTCCGGCTTTTTAAACCCGGAGATTTTAACCCTTCCAACAAGGTTTTCATTCCGGACCATATCCATTATTCGCTCTTTTTCAGGGCCGTCCCCTACGATATCCATAGTAAAGTCGTATCCCTTACCTTTAAGATACTTAGCTGTCAAAACAGCAAACTCCGGATGCTTCCAGTCCAGCATTCTTCCGGACCAAAGGATATTTACATGTCCGTATCCCTTTGCCTCAAGGAGACTGTCTATATCGTAGCTTCTGACTTCCGGGAAATACCCCCATTTATACTTCTTTCCTTTATAAGCCCCAAACAAAGAAAAATCAGACGCAACATATCCGCCGGAGCAAAGAAGATAAACCGGCAAAGAGTTGTATCTGGTATGATCTAAGTATTTCTTTCTAAGGCCCTTAGGGGTTACAAACTTCCACTGCCCCTCTTTGTACACCCTTTCGGAGTATCTGAAGGTCAGATACTTTTTATCGTCAGCACTACCCTCTCTCAAAGCCTCAAGTCTGGGGGCTATATAGCTTTCATCCTCACACCCGCCGAAAATAACCACTTCGCTCTCAAAGATAAGCTCTCTGCAGGCTTTTTTCTCCTCTTCGGAGGTGTATGAAAGCCTGACAAAATCCGGAATTTCCTTATCCCACCCCATTTTCTTTCGGTCATCTTCCATTTCCTGCGTCTGGATAAAGGTAAACTTATCGCCCTCAGAAAGGTTATTTATCATCGCCCTGCAAAAAGGAATCTGATGGTGGTTAATGTAATTAGATACAAATGTAATCCGCATCCTGTCCCTCTTTATCTGTAAATGCTTTCGTAGATTCCCAAAAGATCGTAAACATTCTTCTCGGGATTATGGTTCTCTCTGGCGTGAAATCCTGCATTAAATCTTCTTCTGTCAACTTCATTGCTAAAGCATTTTGGATCGTAATCCTTTTCCCATCTTTCAAGAAGAGTTTCTTTAAGCTTTCCTGCAACGTCTTCCAAAGTATCCTCCGCGCCGACGCTGTATGAGAATCCGTCTTCTCCGGGCTTAAAGATGTCCGGAATGCCGCCTACTTCCGCGGTAACTATCGGAACCTGGAGCATCATCGCCTCCCCAAGGGAATTGGGTGAATTCTCTATAGCCGAACAGCAAACATAAGTATCGCAAAGGAGGTACTGTTCCTTCATCTGCTCCGCGCTGAGCCTTCCTAAGATATGCACCCTGTCAAAAAGACCGTACGCTTTCATCAGGCTTCTTAAATACTTCCCATAGGAAGATATCTTGATTTTCTGCATCAGGCTTTCGTATCCGACTATGGACTGACCGGCAACATAAATCTGAATATCCGGATACTGTCCGCCCCCCTGTTTTTCCGAAAGTATATCTCCGACCGCTTTAAGAAGATAGTGAAATCCCTTTAGCGGGTAGTCCGCCTGGCTTACAAATATGCGATATTTCTCAGCTCTTTCCCGGTTCCAGGCTCCGCTGTAAAAGATGCTTCGAAGGGTCTCACCGGCATGATGGTAAACAGCCGAAGGATTTGTTCTTGCGGCAAAGCCTTTGTCAAATCCCGTTCTCCCCGCAACATGTCCGATATAAGTCATTGCCGTCTCTTCATTGTCGGCGCGAAGATCATATTTTTTCTTTTGCTCGAAAATAGAATCTTTTTTTAAAAAATCCCTGAATGTGTGCCTTGTAACAACATCCGCGGGCAGGTGCGCAGTATATATATCCGCATAGTCTCTGCAGATTCCCTGCAGTCCCACAAGGATTCTGTCAGGGCAGTTCCAAACCTTCGCCGCCGCAAGAGTGTGTGGAAATTCAGTTCCGAAAATATGGATGATATCGGGAGAAGCAAGGTCAAATATTCGTCCCATTTCCTCTTCAAGATGAGGATCGTATAAATATTCCTTAGATGTATCTTCGTAAAATCCGTAATACTCGACGACATCTCCGCCCGGGATGGTAACCTTTCCGGCAACAACGCCGTCTTTTAAAGATACTCCGTTCGCCTTAAGGACATCTTTCCCCACAGGGAATGCAAAACATATTTCCGGCACGCGGGCTCCGCCGCTCTTTTTGGCAAGGATTGCATCAAAAAGACCCTTTACCCAGCCTTCCTTGGGGATAGTGGGTAAAGATAGAGCTTCCGCAACAGCCGGAAGTATGAGATTACACATCCAAAGTATTTTCATCTTTAAGAGATCCTTTAGCGGTCTTAGTATCGTTATAGCTAACGCTGTCTTCGTATTTATTTTCAGCCATAGCCATATAAAGGTCTTTCATAGCCGTAGTCTGTCCCGGGTCAACCCCTTCCGTTGAATCCGGCCAGAAGATGATCTTAAGAGTCAGCATCATCAGCTTAAGATCGAGGAGAACCGAATAGTTCTCGATATAGATAAGGTCAAGCTTGAGCTTGTCGTATGGAGTCGTATTATACTTGCCGTAAACCTGTGCAAAGCCCGCAAGTCCGGCCTTTACTTTAAGTCTGTAAGCAAACTCCGGCATCTGCTCCTGGTACTTTTCGATAATCTCAGGTCGCTCGGGTCTCGGGCCTATAAAGCTCATGTCTCCGGCAAGGATATTGAAAAGCTGGGGCAGTTCATCAAGCCTTACTTTTCGGATAAACTTTCCGATGGGAGTAACTCTCTTATCGCCGATGTAGTAAAGTCTGACTCCGTCTTTTTCCGCATCAACTCGCATTGAGCGGAACTTTACGATCTTGAACTGCTTTCCTCCCCTGGTAACGCGAACCTGTTTATAGAGGATAGGTCCCCCGTCATAGGCCTTTACAAGGATAGCCGTTATAAGCATAAAAGGCGAAGTAAGTACGATCAGGATAAGGGAAAAGACAATATCCATAAGCCTTTTTACGAATCTTTGCTCCATCGTCATGGAGTACTCTCTCGTAAGAAACATCGGAGTATCAAACACATGCAGCTCTTCCGATCCCTTAATTATACAGTCGTTTATCTTTGGTAAAACATAGAATCTGATTGAATTGCCGTAGCAGTATTTGATAAGAGGTTTCCTGTCCGACTCGGCTATGTCTCCGAATACTACAGCGTTGCAGACTCCCTCCTGATAATACTTTTTGATCGTCTCTGTAATCTTTTTTGTTCCCTCGCTGATATGGATCTGCTCTGTTATCAGGTACTTGTCGCTTCTTGTTTCGAATTTGCGTCTAAGCTCTCTGGGGTCTCTGTCACCATGAACAAGTAAGAGCTTCCTGGGCGGGAATATATTCCTGTAAAAGAAATTAGCGATATTTATATAAATAAATACAACTATGCACTGAGTAAGGAGCATCACAACAAAGTATTTAGGATTGAACAATCTCAGCGCCATCAGCGAGATCTCGGCGTAGATAAGGATGTCCGCCATAACGGTGGCGAAAATCTGCGAGAAGATAAGCTCGGCATTTTTCATATATCCGAGTCTCATTCCTCCGTACATATTCGAGAAAAGAATAAGTATTACGAAATATACCGCCACCTCAAGCATGTGTCCCTTGATCCAGAAAGGCTGGTTACGTCCCGCAATAATAGAAACTCTGAAGTTAAAATACCAGTGGTAGGTAAATACCGCCGTCTCTAAAAGCAGGCAAAGTAAAACAAGCGAAAGATTGATGATCCGCTTGAAACCTTCCATTCGATTTAATCTACTCTGAGTCGTCATATAACTTCCTCGCAAAATACATATAAAACTTCATCTAATTTTATCATACTAAGCACCTTTATACCATAAACCCCATTCTTAAGATTCATTAATAAAGTGCGTAATATTGCGCCTTTATCGGTCCTTTATGCTATAATTGCATTTATGAAAACAATACTTTGCATAGCGTTCCTTTTACTTTGCCCGATCATACTCGGACTCGGAACCGTAACAGCCTACAACAAAATATCATCGGTTCTCTCTAAAAGAGCCGCTTTAACTCAAAAAAAGCCCTTTATCGTAAGACTTTGCGGCTACTATTCTACAGGGTTTATGTTGCTTTTCCTTTTGGCGGGAGTAACCAATGCTTTGGGAGTCTTTTTATCTCTCACATTTTCCGCAACCGTAAAAGTGTTTACACTTTTGCTGATTGCTGTCCTCACCTTTGCGTATCTTGTTTTTATACTGCTTAAATTTGCATCGTTAAAAAACAAGACTTCTGCCGCAGGCGGAGCTTCTAAAGATGCGGGAGATTCCAAAAAAGACAAAACATCTTCAGACAGATACTTTATCCTCTTCCTTATCATTTCACTGTTCTTTTCAGCTTTGGCGCTTTTTATAACCCTTAGGGGCAAGATCTACCCAAGCGGGGATCAGACCGTAGAAACCGTTAATTCGTTTCTTTCTTCCAACGAAATGTACAGCGTAAATCCCTTGACGGGACTTGTCTATGACGGCGATCACCCCTCAAGACTTGATTATATGTTCCTGCCGTTTTTCTATGCGCTTTTGTGCCGCAGCTTTAAGCTTGGCGCAATGAAGCTTTTGTACCATATCATTCCGGCAGTCTATGCAGTCTGCGCTTTTTCTCTATTTGTAACCGTCGGTGATGCTTTCTTTTTTGAGAGAGCCGGTGAAAGCGACCTTTCGGGCGTTTATCCCAAGACTAAGGTTACTTTGTTTTATATGATCTGCGTATTTTTACTCTTTTGCTGCGGCAGCGCTGCGGGAAGTATCTCTTTTAATCTCTTCCATGCAGGCTACAGAAGCGGAACTTTCCTTATCCTCTTACTTGTAAATTACAGCCTTGCCATGTGCATCAAGAAAAGATGGGCCGCGTGCCTCATCCCTATTGTTTTAGAGCCTCTCACGGCATCCACTAAATTCGGGATCGGCGCCTGCTTTGTTATGACAGCCTCTCTTTTTGTAATTTCAAAAATCAGAAAAAAGGAGGAAAAGTAAATGGCTGATGCATTTTCCTCCATACAAAACTATATATCAAATAACCATATCCTTGCTCCGCTTTTACTGTGCCTTGTGTTTTCTCTGCTGCTTATTATTATTAAGATTCCCGTAAGCTCAGAAACGGCAAGAGAAGTACGGACCGCCCTTAATAAACAGCGTGGGCTACTTTTCTACTCGATTATTTCTGCCATCCTGCTGTTAATTCCCGTAAGCGTTTTTATCCTTAGGAAATTCCAGACCGTTTTCTTCGGATATGACTACCTTTGGTCCCTCGTTCCGATAATTTCCGTTACAGCTTTTGTGCTGACCTGCATGTCCGATTTTCTGAAAAATATTACCAAAAAGAAAGCCGCCTTTGTTTGCATTGCGACAGCTGCTATTCTTTTTATCTGCGGTAGCATGGGGTACTTCCAATATAACGAGCAGGACTATCCTGATCTCAAAGTATCAGACACCTCCTTTGAAGAATCCATGCCGGTTCTTGAAAAGCTTGAGAGCATGGCAAAGGGGAGCGCGGAAGACTTTATTATCCTCGCACCCCCGTCCGTTACCGAGTATTCAAGGCTTTACAGCGGCGACATCAAGACTCTTTTCGGAAGAGATATGTGGAACGGTTCTCTGGCCCCATACAATTACACTGTATACAACGAGGAGATCAAGGACCTCTATTACTGGATGCTCTACGAAGACAGCTACGGAGCGATCTATTATACTACTCCGAGAGCGGTTACAACCTTCAATTACGATGGACTTGACTACGACGCCTTCGATAAGGATCCGGAATCTTTTGGCGGAATCAACTTTATTAAAAGAGCAAAAGAACTGGGCGTAAGCTGCATCGTCTTTACCATAAATGAAAAAACCGACAGAGCCGCCATCACTCATATCGAAGAAGTGACGGGACTTGTCGGTGAATTTATAAAGGTTGAAGCTACATATGACGAAGGATATTACATTCTCCCTATACGCGCCTTTTAACAGCCCTTACAGCCCAAAAGACAAAATAGTACGCGCTTTTAAAAATGTTTAGGTGCTCTGCTTTACGGTAAAGCATCCAGATACGTCTTATCGCCTCGAGCTTATTTGAAGAAAGGCTCTTACCCGGGCGCCTGTAGAGAACAAGGTTTTCATCTAGGCCGTAAGCGATATTTCCCTCTCTCAAAAGCCTCCACCAAAGAGCGGTATCTTCGCTCTTTATCTTCGGCATCATAAGCTTTTCTCTTGGGATTTTAAATGTATCAAACATCACGGTACTGGTAAAGATCGTGGTGTTTTTTAATGCCTGTTTATAGTTTAAGCTATCCGGAACCTTTACTACTTTTCCGTTTCCGACCGCGTCTGCGTCCGCAAATTCATATCCGGTGAAAACAAAAGCGGCGTCCTTTTCTTTCATAAACATAAGCTCTTTTTCAAGCTTATCTTTCATCCAGACGTCATCGCCGTCAAGATAGGCTATATATCTGCCCTTTGATTCCATAACGCCGCGGTTTCTTGCTGCTGCCGCGCCGGTGTCCTCGGTCTGCATGATCAGTCTTGCCCTATCGGATATACCTTTTTCGGCAATATAACCTTTGATGATCTTAGCCGAGCGGTCCGTTCCGCCGTCCTCGACCATTATGAGTTCCCAGTCAGTATAGGTTTGCGAAAGAACGCAATCCATGGTCTGCACTATATATTTTTCAAGCTGATATACCGGTATGATTATACTGACGGTATTCGCGTAATCTCTGTCCATAAAAAGCCTTCACATTATATTTCAAAATAAAGATAAAGGCGCGCCCACCGGCACGCCCGAAGATTTATTCGCCAAGTCCCGTTTCTACGGCAGTAACAAGAGCTTTTAGAGCGTCGTTCTCATCTTCGCCTTCACAAATAAGTTCTATCTCATCTCCGCATTTTACGCATGCGCCCAAAACGCTGAGAACACTTTTGGCATTAGCTGTGGTGTCTTTGATCTTAAATGTGATCAGCGATTTATATTGCATAGCCTCCTTGCATAAAATGCCGGCAGGTCTTAAATGAAGTCCTGTAGGGTTTTTGATAACCACCTTCTGACTAACCATCTTTATTCCTCCAAAAAAACTAAACTTACGCCCTAAAACATAATATCCTGGATAAGTGCTGCCAGCTTTTCGGCTTCTTTCTGTATAAGCTGCTGGTCCTTACCTTCGATCATAACTCTGACAAGGGGTTCCGTACCTGAGGGACGGATAAGCACTCTGCCCTCTCCCTCAAATTTCTTCTCAAGCTCTTCAATAGCTTTCTTGATCTCAGGATATTCAAGGTATTTTTCTTTTTTATGATTTGCAACCTTCGCTCCCACAAGCGCCTGGGGCAGTACTTCCATTATCTTAGCAAGTTCGGATAAGGGCTTTTTCGTCTCAACCATAACCTGTAAAAGATGAAGCGCGCTGAGAAGTCCGTCTCCCGTTGTATTTTCGTCAAGAAAGATAATATGTCCACTCTGCTCTCCGCCGAGGGATCCACCGATTTCTTTCATTCTCTCCAAAACATATCTGTCTCCGACAGCGGTTCTTTCGAGATTGATACCGTTCTTATCACAGGAAAGTGAAAAGCCGAGGTTACTCATTACCGTAGCGACGATCGTATCGCCTTTGAGCTTGCCCTGCTGCTTCATATAGTTTCCGACGATTGCCATAATCTGGTCGCCGTCAACCATTTTACCGTTTTCATCTACAGCAAGGAATCTGTCCGCGTCACCGTCAAACGCAATTCCGATCGCAGCCTTCTCGTAAACTACGCGGGCCATAAGCTCTTCCATATGAGTTGATCCGCAGTTTGCATTGATATTGGTTCCGTCCGGATGATTGTGAATAGCTACGATTTCCGCGCCGCAGCGAGAAAGAGCTTCAACCGATGTGTAGTAAGAAGCGCCCTCCGCGCAGTCAACAACAAGCTTCATTCCTGAAAGATCCACGCCTACCGCTCTTACGGAATGGTTGATATATTCCTCTTTGGCATCTGTCAGAACTTTTATCTTGCCGACTCCTGGGCCAATGGGGAACTTAATATCTTTCATATTGTTCCTGATCTGGGTTTCAATCTCGTCCTCAAGGGCATCGGGAAGCTTAAATCCGTCAGCATCAAAGAACTTTATTCCGTTAAACTCTACAGAGTTATGAGAAGCGGAAATAACAACCCCCGCATCCACCATATGCTTTCTTGTAAGATAAGCGACTGCGGGAGTCGGAACAACACCGACATATACGCAATTCGCTCCGACGCTGCAGGCTCCCGACATAAGCGCGTAAGCAAGCATGTCACCTGAAATTCTCGTATCGCATCCGACCATAATCGTCGGCTTGTGGTTTTTGGATTTTGTAAGTACATAAGCCCCCGCCTGTCCAAGCTGCATCGCTAGTGTAGGGGTAAGTTCATCGTTAGCTACTCCGCGGACTCCGTCCGTTCCAAACATTCTACTCATTATAGGCTGTCCTTTGAATTATTTCTTTTTTACCGTCACCTTTACTTCAGCTCCCTTTTTAATGTTTATAGAGCTGCTGAGGCCAAGACTGACAGGCATATGATAATCGCCCTCGTCCAGTTCGCTTATATCATTGTTGTCCATAAAGGCGGCAACATCAACTGTCTTGCCGATGGTTAATGCATCAATCCCCTCAATGTTTGATTTTAAACCGGCTATTGTTACCGATACGATCGAAGGCGCAATCTCAATATCATATCCATCGGGTACATTTGTAAGGGTAATACCGTCGGCCGGGAAAGTGACTGTCTTTTCTTCCTCGGGTTCGATAAATACCTTTACGGTAACCGTCTTGTCAAAATCATCATCCGCAAACTGAAGATTAGCGGGTATATACTGGCTTAGATCAACTTCTTTTTCCACATCCGCATCGGCATCTGTTATGTCGACAGGTGTAGTGATGTTAATTCTGCTGAGAGATAAAAGAGCCGCATGCGTTCCGGCTAAAGTAACCGTCTCGGGATAAACCTCAAGATTTCCGGTATAAAGATATCCCGGTGCCGGATCTCCGGTCTTTGATGCGTATACCGCAACCTTCTTGGTCTCGAGAATATTGACATCAACATGTACATAATCCGACTGTTTTGTTATAGTCGAAAGATTAAGCAAGTTGTTCGAAGCATCATATAGTTCAATCTCGATATTTGCCGACAAGGACTCGCTTACACCGTCTATATCAATATTAACCTGGCCGTAGCTGACCATATCGATATCTGACTTCGGGCCGTTGATCTCGATCATATTAAGATCCATTGTGACTCCGCCGAACTTGCAGTTCTCGGCAACTTCACCGGTGGTGTTCTTGATGATGCGGACGTACTTTCTCGCCCGGTCCTCAATAGAAAGCGTAACACTGTCCTTACTCGAAGTAAGGGAGTCATAAGTCATATCTCCGGCAAGTCTCAGACTGATTGGAATCTTTCCGTCCTCGATCTTTGTGGCATCAGCCTCTGCTATTATATCGGCAGAACTAAGGCTGTTTATAACCGTCTTCGGCGCAGTAACGGTAACACGTACCGTATCACCGTCCAAAATATCCCAAACCTTTTTTTCGGGCTGTAGAGCTTCTTCGTTGATTATCTGAACTTTAACATTCGAAAAATCCTTGGGTATCGTAGGGTTCTCGATCTGGATCCAAACAAACCAGATAACGATGGCAAGGAAAACCGATACGATCTTAAGCCACCAATCCTTAAGGAGCCATTCTTTAAACTTTTTCATCGGCAGCTCCCTCCCCGGATTTTGCTTCCGTATTTTTATTGTCAGCGTCCTGACGTCTTCTGGATTTCCTGCGCTTCTCGCGAGCCTTTGATACAAGTTTGGTAAGCTTCGTCTTTAACTGCTCTCCATCGGATATGGATTCTATCTTTCCGTCTATGGCAAGGGAAATACGTCCGGTCTCCTCGGAAACGATAATAGTAACGGCGTCCGTCTTTTCGGATACTCCGACAGCAGCTCTGTGCCTCGTTCCGAGGTCCTTGCTAAGCCCCATATTATCGGAAAGAGGCAGGTAGCAGGTTGCCGCAGTCACGCGATTTCCCACAATAATAACCGCTCCGTCATGAAGCGGGGTGTTCTTTTCAAATATATTGATTAAAAGGCCGCTTGTAATCTTACCGTCAACGGCGATACCCGTTGTCTCGTACTCTGAGAGAAACTCGGATCTTTGAATTACGATAAGGGCACCCGTTCTTGCTTTTCCCATCTCGGTGCAGGCTTTGACAATTTCTGAAATAGATTCCGCAGAAATAGTCTCCACATCGGTTGAATTAATTCCGGTTGTGGAGAGAATCTCGCCTAAAATATTCTTTCTTCCGAGATTTTCAAGTCCCTTTCGTAGCTCAGGCTGAAGGACGAGCAAAAGGGCTATGATCGCGTAGTTTACAACATTTTTCGCAATCCAGATAATGGTATCCAGCTGCATTATGGAGGCAACAACAAGGAAAAGCGCAATAACGATGATTCCCTTTAAAAGAGACCACGCTCTGGTATTTTTCATCCAGGCCAAAATATAGTACAGCAAAAAAGCAATGATCAGGATTTCCAAAACATCCCGCCACTGTACCGTAGTCATATATATACCCATGTTTTTCAGGTAATTTATGGCCTGTGTTACAAACTGCATTTAAGTTAATTACTCCCTGTAATCTTCGGATGAATCTTCGGTATATTCACCGTTTTCCTCATAATACTCCCCGTCTGATCCCTCATAATATCCGTCCTCGCTGAAATAGCCGTCCTCATCTGTGTATTCCAAATCGTCATAGTTCTCAGAATACAGATCCTCGCTGCTTCCGGACATAAAGCTCCTTCCGCCTTTTCTGCGGTTAATCTGACGAACTCTCTGTGCGGACTCTCCGAGAGAGATCTTAGGAACAGCCTTAACGTAATAGTAGTAATCGTCATCCTCGAACTGAACGTTCTCCGTGCGGTTAAAGTCAACGCAGAATCTAAAGAACTTCAGGACAAATCCGACTGCTACCGCAAGCACGGAAACCAGAATAATATTGATAAAAGATATTCCGGTATCCATGATCACGTCTCCGATAAGGAGCGCGATAATGTCAACGACAACACCTGCGCCGATCGCAATCTCCCAGTTTCTCTTGATGGGAAGTCTGCGCAGGAAATAAACCGCAAGGAACGTAACGATAAACGCTACAACAACGATTATCATTCCTTTATTCGCCAGTATATCGTCGATAATGATCTTAAGCTGATCGGCAGCTTCCGCTATGGGCATATTAGCCATGGTAGCAGAGTTTGCGTTTACAACTTTCAAAAAGTAGTAAGCTATAACACCGCAGGCCATTGCAACCGTGCATCCGGGAGTAGCGGTAAGGCCGAGCACTATCGGCAGCACATAAGGCATTTTCCAGAGCATTAAGATGGGAGTGATAGCAACTACCAGCGACGACTTGGGCGAAAACCTCAAAAACAGGAGGTAAAGTATTAAATAAAGCAATACTCCCAGTGCCGCAACGATAAGCGAAAGATGATACATGTGGAGCAGTGAAAAAAGTCCCGCAAAAACGAGTATCACTCCGCTGGGAAGGAACGAGCAAAGCAACGACGCCACAAGCTCTATCACAACATTATCGATTTTAGTAAAATAACCCATTCTTGAATTTACAGTGTGAAGTACTATAAAAGCCACAATGAGCTTAAGGGCGGGAATGATGAACGCGTCGTATTTATAATACAGCTGTATCACCTTTTCCCTGATTTCATACAGATTTTTCATTTGTCTTATATAACTTCCTTAGTTTTTTAAGATTGCTCTTATATTTCCGGAGATTTGAGGCAGCTATCGCGTACTTGATAAATGCCACCAGATATGAAATACCCACGTAAACGATCAGGCAAATAACATAGTACTTTCCAAAATTCTTCAAGATGGAAATAATGTCTATCTCATATATATTCGACATAAACTCGTCGAAGTTGTAATAAATGTATAATGCCAGCCCAAATATAAAGGCTACGGTTATTGAAAAAACCGCCTTAAGGATTGAAGCCCATATGTAATCGCTCCTAAAGAAAGAACCGATTCTCAAGTGTTCTTTACCCTTGCCTTTTTCATAGGATGACATTCTGGTCATCATTATGACCTTATCTCTGTCAAGCATATATTCACCTTTGTCCGATAATTAGAGGAATCTCATTCTCGGATTATCTTTGTCATTTTTCTGTGCAGCGGCAAGCGCAGCAGCTTTCTGTGCGTTATAGTCTCTTGTCATCTGGCTGAAGCTGTTGGTAACATTTGCCTTACATCTGTCGCAATACTTACCGGATCTGATCGGCGCTCCGCAGCTCTCGCATGTAAGCATCATAGCAGAATCCTCGGTAACCTCAAGCCTGTCCTCGCGAAGCCACTGTGTTATCTGAGAGGGCTCTACATCGCAAGCTTCTGCCACTTCATTTATGCCAACTCCCTTATGCTCGCGGATATACCCCTTTACTTCCTGGAACTTGGCTTCCATAACCTCTTTGCAGGCCTGGCAGATAGGCATTCCGGAAATATAGTTAAACATCTTTCCACATTTACGGCAGTTTCTAACGTTCATTATCATTACCTCCATGTTTTAAGCTTTGCAAAAGGAGCTTAATTACTCTCCCCTCCTGCAAGCGCTACAAAATACACATCAGATATACCTGCTTTATGAAGAACCTTTGTAACTTCATCCACAGTCGCTCCCGTTGTGTATATGTCATCGATAAGTATAATCGTCTTTAATTTTACAACATTTTCCCCTACAATAAAAGCATTTTTAAGATTTTTTTGCCGCTCCTGCGGCGAGAGCATCTTTAAAGGCGCGGTATTTCGCCTTCTTTTGACAACCCCCTCCAGATACGGGATCCCGGTATTTTTTGAGACCTCTTTTGCAAGGAGCGCCGCCTGATTATATCCCCTCTTCGCATAGCGTCTTCTGTGGACCGGTATCGGAATAAGAGCATCTGGCTTTAGGTCTTTTATAAAATCCCCGAGGTAATCCGCTATCTCTTCCCCGAAGTAGGCGGCATATTCCGCTCTTTTCCCGTATTTAAAACGATAGATTGATTTTGCCGCCGAATCATATTCATAAAGGCACCGGCCTCTTATGTATTTGTGCTTATCCTTCGCGCATTCCGTGCAATACCGGTCATCTCCGATTATTTTCTTGCCGCATTTAAGGCAGTATGGCGGCGAAAGGAGCCTCAGCTTTTTAATGCACTTTACGTGGATCTTTTCCCCGTATGGAGTTACTATTTCGTCGCAAACAGGACATCTGCGCGGGAACAGAAGATCAATCAGAATATTTCCCGCCTTCTTTAAAAATACAAAAAACAATTTTTATCCCCCGATTTCAAGAATTCTTTCCTTCAAAGAAGTATATCTGCTCCTTCCCGAAGAATTTTCTATCATTTCCCTCACAATTTCAGAGCTTCCCATGATCACAACGCACTTCTTGCCTCTTGTGATCCCGGTATATAAAAGATTCCGGTATCGCATTATATCCGGCACATCCAAAAGAGGTATGATAACCGCCGGATATTCGGATCCCTGAGATTTATGTATAGTGATGGCGTATGCCATTTCCAGTTCATCCAACAGATTAAAAGGATACTCCACAATCCTCTTGTCGTCAAATTCAACCTTTACCGTCTGGGCCGAATCGTTGATCTCGCGTATTCTTCCCGTATCTCCGTTAAAGACTCCGAGGCCCGACGCTATCTCGATTCCGAACCTGCCGTATATATTCCATTCAAGCTTATAGTTATTCTTTATCTGCATGACTTTATCCCCTTCACGGTAAATAAAGTCTCCGGAAATATGCTCTCTTTTCGCCGGTGAAGGAGGATTAAGGCTTTCCTGCAGAAACTTATTAAGCTCTATGCAGCCTAAGGCGCCCTTTCGCATAGGGGTAAGCACGGTGATATCGAAGATATCCGCATCGCAGTATTTCGGCAACTTATCCCTCATCATCCAGATCATATGCTCTATGATCATCCTTGAAGAGTTTCTCTCAAGGAAAAGAAAATCCTTCGAGTCTGTTCCCAGCTTTATCTGCTCTCCCGCGTTTATTTTATGCGCATTAACAACAATATCGCTTCCTTCCGCCTGTCTGAATATGCGCTTTAGGCTGATACAGGAAAATCTTCCGCTGTCTATGATATCCCTTAGTACTCTTCCCGGTCCCACGCTGGGAAGCTGAGCCGCATCGCCCACAAGTATCAGCCTTGTCCCCGGGATGATTGCTTTCAAAAGTCCCTGAAACAGAAGGATATCCACCATTGAAGCCTCGTCAACTATGATCACATCCGTTTCGAGCGGATCGTCCTCGTTTTTGTTGAAGTAGGTATGAGAATCTCCTTCTATCCCGCCCCCTACTTCTAGTAGCCTGTGTATCGTCATAGCTTCGTATCCGGTAGCTTCCGTCATACGCTTTGCAGCTCTTCCCGTCGGCGCCGCAAGGAGCAGACTCATTCCCTTTGAAAGAAAGTATTTTATGATCAGATTAATGGTTGTGGTCTTTCCCGTTCCCGGGCCGCCCGAGAGTATAAATATACTGTTTTTAACACACTCCTTGACCGCCTCTAGCTGCACCGGATCAACCTCCATATTTTGGGCATCGGCTATCGTTTTAAGTCTGCCCTGGAGGATTTCTTCGTCCTCGGTTGTAAGCCGCTCGAGAGGCATGCTTAAGTTATCGAGCAGCCTCGCGCAGTTTTGCTCCGCATAGAAGAACGCGGCAAGATAAACATTTTCGTCTCTTATTATCAATTTGCGGTCAAGCGCCAGGTTTTGAAGCTCGTTTTTTATCGATTCATCATCCATCCCCAGCATCTTTTTTGCTTCGAAGAAAAGAGCAGGTACCGGAAGATAGCAATGTCCCTCTCCCGCGCTTTGCTGCATAATATAAAGCAGCGCGCATCTTAGCCTCATCGGAGAGTTTTCGGGGATTCCCACTCTTCTGGCAATTGTATCCGCAGTAATAAAACCTACGCCCGAAATATCCTCCGCCAGTTTGTATGGATTCTCCTTCATAACCGTATAAAGCCCCTGGCCGTAGGTGTCAAAGATCTTGACGGAAAGAGCCTGGGAGATGTCATACTTTCCGAGGAACATCATAGCATCCCTAAGGTCTCTTTTTTCCTCGACCTGAACCGCTATCTCCATAGCCCGGCGCACGCTGATTCCCTTTACTTCCGCAAGACGCTCCGGCTCCTCTTCGATAATGCGAAGCGTATCTTTTCCAAACATAGATACGATTCTTGCGGCAAGAGCCTGACCTATCCCCTTGATCGCACCGGAGCCTAAATATCTTTCGATGCTTTCGTTATCGGCGGGAGGTACGACTTTATAGCTCTTTATCCTAAATTCCTTGCCATATATCGGGTCTTCGAAGAATTCCCCCGTAAGCTCTACAGTCTCGCCTATCTGCAGATCCTTGCTGTTGCCGATACAGGTTGTTTCTTTGCCTTTGTCTACGAGTACAAATATGTTATAACCATTGACAGGGTTTTGATGTATGAAATTTTCAATATACCCTCTGATAGTATCCATCGGTTAATCAATTGCCCCTCTTAAGTTTATATACGGTGTCCTCAAATTCTTCCAGAGCGGCGTACCCGGCATCCGTCACCCGGTACACTCCCGTCTCAATCTTTTCGAACCAGCCGTAATAATTTGATCTTAGGATATCCGCTGTTTTCTCTATATTGCAAAGCTTTCTGACTTCCCTGCCCTTAACCTCTCCTCCGAGCTCGGCGCAGGCGTCAAGGACAAGGAGCGCATCCTCTCTGTAGGCGCTTATAAGCTTTTCGCCTCTTACTCCGCCCACATTATTCTTTGTCCTTCTCTTTGAAAACTCCGCAGTCAGTTTCTTTTTCTTATTCCTGTTTTGTTTTTGATAAACGGAGAGCTCCGTAACCAAAGGTTCATTCGCCACCTGAACCTCAAGGCTTTTCTTTGAGACAAGAAGAAGCCCTATTCCAAGCCTTTTTAAAAGATATAGTTTATCTCTGTAGGCGGTATTTCGAAGGCTCTTTGGTTTGAAAATAGCAATATAAACCGTCTCAACATATTTTTGGCGAAGAGCCGCCTGCCTGAACGCCTTAAAGTCTAAATCAACCTTAAGCTCAACAGCTACGTGCTCTTCGCCTTTTTCCATATACAGGTCTATATCCTCAACTTCTCCGTCGCAGATATAGCCCTGTTTTTCAAAATATTCTTTTACCGGTCCGAATAACTCTCTCTCCATTAATCTCTATTTCGCTTCCTCCGAAAGAAGGCTTATGCTGTTTTTGCCATACCAGTCTGCCATGGCTCTGTTGGGCTCATCTGCAGGGTTCTCGGAAATATCCGTCTGGCGAAGATACCAGGGCCTGCAGGTGTAGGGCTTTACATAAGCATCCGGTCCTTGGGAGTTTATATCTTCTATCCTGTCTAAATACTCCGAATACAAAAGCCCACTCTCAGCAGAGTGAACATCATAAAAAGCTCCGTAGGATGAGTAATAATATCTTTCCCGTCCTTTTCCGATAAAGAGGCCTAAAAGGAGCACTGTAAGCCCTACGTAGAACCACCAGTATCCTATATCAAGAGAAAACTTCTTTCCTTTTTCAGAAACTTTTCTCTTTACCCAGCCGATAATATAAATCTCGCTTAGAATAAGCGCGAGCTGAAACATCAATTTATTTACATTCCAGATTCTGGCCTGCATAACGCTTCCCATTCCGTACAAAGGAGCCGTGTATGAGGCAAAGTAAAGACCGGCCACAAACAAAACAAAGATGATGGGCCATCTGAACTTAACCTTGCTGTCCTTAAGTCCGCCCCAGATTATCGGGATAAGGGCTATCAAAACTACAACAAGAAAATGATCCGAAAACTGCCTGATCATCTTCATTCCCTCGGGGAAGGAATGAATTACCGCATCAACCGGTCCGTAGGCGGAGCCGACAAAATATGCACTTCTTACCGAGTTTCCGGGTGCGGATGCGTTCATATAAAACCCGATAATATAAACCATAACTACCGGGATAAGCCTAAACGCTGCCTTTTTGTATTTAAAAGCGGCATACAATACAAGAGCAAAAAGGATTATTGCTCCTTCGAGTAAAGAAACATAGTTTCCTCCGCTGACAATAAGGGCAAGTACCATGCCGAAAAAGACCTGAAGCACGGTGGAGAGAATTCCCTTTTTCGCCGATAAAAGAACGATCACACCGACCAAAAGCATTAAAAAGGAGTGAATACCGATATAATGGACTCCTCCGTTGAACCAGTAAAACCCATGTCCCGGAAAGTACATTCTCTCAATCGTCAAAATCGCCGTAAGAAACGCGATCCCAAGACTGCTTGCCCTCTTCATCCCGAACATTTCCTTGCAGAGGGAATACATCATAAACACGACCGATACGGCAAAAAGCGCGATAAGTGCCATACCTCCGTAGCGATAGTACTGTTCTCCCCAGGCAATCGGGCAAAGGGCCATCAAAAAGATAGAGGCAAAGGTTCCCTGCCAAGCATACCAGCTCTCTCTGACCTGGAACAGCACGCCCCTCATCAGATTTATAAATGTATCTCCGTAAGCAAGTCTGAAGCTTCTGTTGTATCTGGCGTAATTGTAATCATCGTACCAGGGGATCATATATTTTGCCTGGGCAAAAAGCGGTATTAAAGCGCATATCAATACAGCCCCGAGTATTACAGCTATTAATACCGGGGAAACCTTTTTTGAAAACAGTTTCTTCAAAGCTAAAACCTCTCTCTAATCCGTAATATCCAAATCCGGAGATATCATTATATCATAATCCGGATATTCTTTCGAAAGCTCTTTATACAATATCTCAAGGCCCTCGGACGGCTTTATGTCAAAGCTCATAACAACATCAAAGCGCATATGCTTTTCTTCAAGGTCAACGTAAAAGCCGTGGAACTGAAGCGCCCAATCGTACTTTAGGACAATTTTCTGGATATTGTTTCTGATTTCGGCGGCCTCGTTGTTTTGTGTGTTGTAGGAGTAAACGCCGACTCCGGTAAGGACGACTCCGGTCTCATTATAAACCTTAGCTTCAAGCTTTCTTGTAAGAACATCCACCTCACCGGCAGTCATTGTATCCGGAACCTCGATATGAACAGAGGCATAGTGCCTGTTGGGCCCATAATCATTGATCATAAGGTCATACGCGCCGCGAACGCCTTCTTCTGCAGAGATCAGCTTCTTTATCTTCTGCGTAAGCTCCGGGTCTTCTCTGTGCCCCACAATATCGCTTATTGTTTCGAGCATCATCTCGATTCCGGCTTTAATTATAAATCCGGAGATCAGTACGCCAACGTATGCCTCAAGGGAAAGGCCGGTAAATGTAAAGATAAGCGCCGATGCAAGAACAGATGCCGAAAGGATAGCATCAAAAAGTGCATCCTTGCCGGATGCTTCCAGTGCACCGCTGGAAACCTGTTTGCCTTTATTTTTTACGTAAAGCCCGAGGACAATCTTTACAACGACAGCTACAGCGATAATTATCAGCGATACAAGGCTGTACTCAGCCTCTTCCGGATGGATTATCTTTTTTATCGAAGCTATACCGGCTGTAATACCCGCGTACAAAACGATGGCAGAAACCACCATTGCGCTTAAGTATTCAAGCCTTCCGTGGCCTAATGGATGCTTTTTATCCGGCAGTCTGTTGGCCAGCTTTGCTCCCACTATCGTAACCACGCTGGAAAGGGCATCGGATAAGTTGTTTAACGCATCCAGCGTAATAGCGATGGAGTTGGTTAAAAAGCCAACTCCAGCTTTGAAAAGAACAAGGAACAGATTTGTTACTATTCCGACTATACTTGTTCTTGTTATTATTTTGTCCCGACTTTCGTTTTTATTCATAGCTTATCACTTCTTTTAAAACAGCGGTTAATTATGCCGAAAGCAGAGCACCCGTTTTCGGATGCTCTGCCCGATTTACAGATTAGGTCAGTCCTGTCTTTTCGAAGACAGTTTACAAAAGCTCCTGATATCCCGGAACAAAGAGATGACGCGGTATTCCGTCTACCATGATAGGCGCCACATCACCCTGAATAAGAGGTCTTACATATGTCAAAAACTCGTTGGTTACGTATGTTCCGTCCTTTGTGATCCACTCTCTGGGAACAAGTCTTTCGTCATTGGCGATCTTATGAACATCCTTAACTTCCGTTCCGGCCTGATAAGGATCATCGGAGAGACGCTGGATAACAACCATCTTTCCCGTATCTCCTTCATCTGCAGCTTTCATAGCCGCACCGCCGACTTCATAAGCCTCGAGGATATCAACTCTGGATGCGCAGTGGCTTGCCGCTCTTTGCAGAGTAGAAAGCTCGATCGAACGGGTCTTGCATCCGATTTCTTCGGAGAGGACATTGCAAAGGTATCTTGCGGTACCGGTAAGCTGTTTATGTCCGAAAGCATCAACGTAATCGGTAGCATTTCCAAGCTCACTGATATATTTTCCGTCTTTCGTATGGATTCCTTCGGAGACAGCGACAACAATGGAACGCTTTTTCTTCAGCATATCCTTACATCTCTTAACGAATTTATCGATATCAAAATCAAGCTCCGGAAGATAAATGGCATCAGGTCCGTCGCAGTCCTCGCCCTTTGAAAGAGCTGCTGCCGCGGTAAGCCATCCGGCATTTCTTCCCATAATCTCAACAACAACGATCTGTCCGTTTGAGGTCTCAAGCGACCATCCGTCACGGATGATCTCCTTTACGGAAGTACCGATATACTTGGCTGCAGAGCCGTATCCCGGTGTATGGTCCGTAAGAGCAAGGTCGTTGTCAATTGTTTTGGGGCATCCTACAAAGCGAATCTCAGAGCCTGTAATAATAGCATAATCGGAAAGCTTTTTGATGGTATCCATCGAATCGTTTCCACCGATGTAGATAAAGCAGTCTATCTCGAGCTTGTCGAGAATATCGAAGATTTTTTCGTAAACTTCTTTATCTTCGCTGATATTAGGAAGCTTGTAACGACAAGAACCCAGGTAGGCCGAAGGCGTTCTCTTAAGAAGCTCTGCGTCGAGGCCTGTTCTTATGTGTTCAGAGAGATCGATGTATCTGCCCTCGAGAAGTCCCTGAACTCCGTGAAGCATGCCGTATACCTTTTTGTAACCCCTGTCTTTAGCGGTACGGAAGACACCCGCAAGTGAAGAATTGATGGCGGCTGTAGGTCCGCCCGACTGTCCGACAATAACGTTTCTCTTTCCTTTTTTGCTCATAGCTTGCCCCTTTCTTTGTAAGATTAATACCTTCTTTCAGTATAATTAATCGGGGTATTGTAAGTCAACAAAATGCCGTCTGTTTTATAAGATTTTAAGAGAAAAAATCTTGTTTTTAAGCAAAAAAATGACGGTAGTCGTTCCTACCGCCATTTTGCATTATCCCTTGAAATCGATCGCAGTTCCTATGCTGAGCTCGGCCTCTGTCTTTACACGAGAAAGAGCGCTGTTATACGAGTAATTACGCACCTTGTTAAGAAGAGCATCCATAGAATCCGCTTCAATCTTTATATACTCCTTCGGCTCTAAGGAAATCTCCTCTGCTGCCTCAGTTTCAGCTGCATCCGAGATGCTATCAGTCTTTTCAGAAGCTGCGCTTTCAGCTCTTTTTTCCTTTATCTTTTCTTCAAGAGCTTCTTCCTGTGCCTTTTCTCTAGCTTTCTTTTCGGCAGCCTTCTTAGCTTCCTTTTTCTCAGCCTGATTCTTTTCGATGCGCTTCTTTTGCATATCCGAGGATTTCTCTAAGGTTGCAAAGAATTTCTCGTTGCCGTTTGAATCAACGCTGATTCCGAAGTTGCTTACGGCTGCGCCGCTGCTTGTTAAGCTGTTTTTGGCCTCAGCGAGCTTTGTCTGGCTCATAGCGATGATGCCTTCATACTTCTTTCTGAAGTTCTCATCTTCGGCCATCCGTTCAATCTTTTCGACATCGATAAGAACAACCATCTTATTGGCATTGCCGTAAGATGCTGCATTTTTCTTAACCTGTTCTTTCATGTCGTTGCTGACCGCGATAAACTCCATGTTATGGAACTTAGACTTAAGCTTCTCGTAATAGTCTTTGGCTTTATCCGAGAGCTTAACATCGCCGATTGCAAAGCCATAATCTGTTTTGGTAGGAACAAGGGAACTTTTAGGGCTGATGGAAGTATATTCCTTGTACTCGGTCTTTACTTCTTTAGCCGGAGACTCCTTTGCCGATCCCGCGGGCGGTGAGGTGCTAAGCTTTTCATTAGGCACCCGGTACTTCCCGTAAGCGGCAATACCTGAATTAGTAATACCTGTCATACGCTCTACCTCCTTGTAGAAAGATGCTGAAATCCGTTTCAGCCACGCTGAGAAGATTATTTCTCAATTTGTTTATCGGCAAACGGATATAAATACTTTAGGGGGTAAAAAATTTTGTATCGATAATTTATGTAAATATTCTAAATTATATTTTTAGATTACTTTTTTACATCCATATGGTTTATCATACTTGCGCTGTATCCCGCACCAAATCCGTTATCAATATTGACAACGGTTACTCCGCTGGCACAGGAATTGAGCATCGATAAAAGGGCTGAAACTCCGCCAAAGGATGCGCCGTATCCGACGCTTGTGGGTACAGCTATAACAGGGCAGTCAGAAAGCCCGCCGATAACGCTGGCAAGTGCCCCCTCCATCCCGGCGATAGCGATGATGACGGATGCGTTCATAATATCGTCCATATGATTAAGGAGCCTATGAAGTCCGGCAACTCCAACATCGTAGAGCCTTACAACTTCATTTCCGAAACACTCCGCTGTAAGCGCCGCCTCTTCCGCCACAGGCACATCGCTTGTACCTCCGGTAGCCACTACGATCTTTCCGATACCGGTCTTTTCAGGCTTTCCGCCTAAAATTCCCACCATGGCGTCCTGAAAATACTCGAAGTTCTCTATCTCCTTAAGTACCTCCGCCTTGTCAGCGGACAGTCTTGTAATAAGGATCCTTTTCTGCCCCTTGTCCGTCATTGCCTTAACAATTCCGAGTATCTGCTCAGCTGTCTTGGAAGCGCCGTAGATCACCTCAGCTACGCCCTGCCTGACGAACCTGTGCATATCAATTTTTGCATATCCTATATCTTCGAAGGGTTCCTTTTTTAAAGTCAAAAGCGCCTCATCTACCGAGACGCTTCCGTTTTTAACACCTTCGAGGAGCTTTTTTACATCTGTATTCATATAGTTCCTCTATTGATCTTTTTTCTTTTTAAGAGCCTGTTTGATAACACCCTTGGGATCCTTGATAAGCAGAATAACAAGCCAGATTATCAGTCCAAGGACCACAACAGAAAGTCCAAGGAAAAGATCGTTAAGCATATCGGCCGGCGCAGGTGTAAAATACTCTGCCCCCAGCTCTACATACTCAAAGATCGCGTCAACAAGCCACATCAAGGTAGCTCCCCAGTACATCCAGCAAAGTATTCCGACTTTCATCTCGTTTTTCGGTGCATTTTTGTACCAGATTATAGTGCAAATAACTGCTGCCACAGCTGACGTAAGTAAAGTCATTTCCCTTCTCCCTTTTGCTATATCAATTTGTCTAAAGACTTTGCGGACTACTTTGCAGAAACCTTCTCAGCGTCGGCTCTTTTTTCTATCCTAGATGAAGCAACAACCATTCCGGCCCAAACAAGAGTAACAAGTGCCGCCATAGTGACACCTACGGTGCTCATCTCATGAATCATCTCAGCCGCATCTTCAGAATTTGATGCTGCGGTAAGGAAGGGGAAGAAAGGTACAACCTCTCCATGCCAAACATGCTCAAACATTAAAAGAGCGGAACCGCCCCAGAGAAGGTTTCTAAGCCACTTGAGTTTCTGTACAAAAGGCTTCTTTGAAACTGCGGTAAATTCGCTTTGCTCAGCTCCGTTTTGTTCCTTTTCGGCGTCATTTTCCTTCTTTTCAATGCCTTTTTCAGCAAGCGTCGTAACAAGCGCCTCAGCGGCAGGTACTATAAAACATGCCATAATCTAGTCCTCCATATACATAGTCATTGCTCTTTACCTCTTCAAAGTAAAGCATTCAGATATTGATATCTTAACATAATGCCGGGGTAAATACTAATTAAAACATTATAAAGAAAAGGGTTTCAGTAGTTTATCCATCATCCAATCAAAACTTTTTTCCCTTCAAAAGCAAAGCCATAGTGATGGATATTCTTTTTTAATATTCCTTTGGAAAGCAATTGCGCATCATAGCCTTTTTCATCTATTTGCTTTAACGCGTTTTTAACAGTATCCTCCAAAGTTTTTTCATCGTCAGGATCGTGAACTTTAAACTCCAAAACATATGCCTGATCCCCTTTATCTTTCGGTTCGAGGCAAACATCATATCTGCCGAATCCGCTCTCTCTGTTCGAAGTAATAAAATATTTTTCGGATAAATCCACCATAAGTCCCAAAACAAACCCATGGTAAAACCTTTCCGGCTCATATTTTTCGGAAGAACTCTTTCCGACATCAAAAACCGAGAAAGTGTTAAGAGCTATATCGTTCATAAAACGATTCATATACTTAACATCATTTAATAAGAGCGCTTTGATAAAATCATTGTATCTTACATTATCGCTTTCAAACCAGCGCTTTATCATATCTTCAAAGGTATGCTTTACTTCAAGATTTGTGAGTGACAAGCTACTCTTTTTTCGCACGCCGCGCTCCTGTAATACAGCATCGACCTTTAGATAACCCGCCGCCAAAAGTAAGCTAAAAATACCGGATTCATTTTTATCTATCAGATTAAAAACTATCTCATCGTCAATAAGGGTCTCAACCGGCTCGCCCTTAAGCAGGCATTCCATCGCTGTTTTAACATCAGCGCTTCCTTCTTTTATAAGTTTATCAACAAGCGAATTCTCGCTTGTATTCGACCAATAATTGTCCAGTCTTCCGGAATCTAAAAACTGCGTCACCGACCATGGATTATACATTTCGGATACATCGCCGATCCTGAATCCGTCATACCATTCTTTTACCTCGGCGAACACCTCCGCCACTCCATACCGCTTAAGTTCTGCCTTAACCTCGCTTTCAGTAAAGCCAAAATCAGTGGCATACTTCGCATTCGTTACAGCATCTACTTTAAGATTGTTCAGATCCGAAAAAATTGATTCTTTGCTTATTCTTGTAATTCCGGTTAAAATCGCTCTCTCTAAGTACCTGTTTGTTTTAAAGGTTGCATTAAACAGATTTCTGACAAATCCCGTCATTTCTCCCCAAAAGCCGTCAATATAAGCCTCCTGGATCGGAGTGTCGTATTCGTCCATAAAAACAAGCGCTTTTTTTCCGTAATATTTATACATCATTTCACACAGAAATCTGATCGCTCCGGTAGCTATAGCGTCTGACATATCGTAGCCTACCATATTCCAGAAATCTCTGTCCATCTGTGTGATCAGATTAGACTCGAAAATATGCCCATTGTTCCTATAGAGACTGACGATCTCCTGGACAATCTGTTGTCTGGCTGTGTCATATGTGTTCCCTTTAACAGAGGCAAAGCTCAAATAGATTACAGGATATCCGCCTATCATCTTCCGATAATCCGGGTATTTCCAAATAGCAAGACCTTTAAACCAGTTCTCACCTTTTTGGTACTTATTGGAAAAAAAGCAGTCCAGCATACTAAGGTTCAGAGTTTTTCCAAATCTGCGCGGTCTTGTGATCAATGTCACAACGTCGCCGCTCTCCCACCACCTTTTAATAAACTCCGTTTTATCAACGTAAAAGTAATTGTTCTCCCTGATTGCCGCAAAATCCTGGTTGCCGATGGAGATTTCACTTCGAGATACGGCGCCTACGCCATATTCGTCCATCGACTCCTCTAACGCGAAAATAGTAGTTTCTCTCGGGGAGTCAATCTTCCCTCCAAGTACTTTCTGAACAGTACTTAACGGGAGCCCCGACCTTTCAGATATTTGTTCATATGTAAGTTTTAGTTCTTTCTTCTTTTTTTGTAATTCTTGTATTCTGGAATATTGCATAAGGCTTCTCCTCTTATTGCAATTTTACGTCATAAATAGCAATATTGCAATATTTTCAATAGCAAATAGCAATTTAATTGCAATATTAGCAGAACATCCTCAAAAACAATATACCGCAAAAGTATAAAAGGCGACGATAGCTCGCCGCCTAATTTCGCTCAGGAAACTTATTATTTTACAAATCTTTCTATTTTGCAAGTATGAGTCTTTTCCTTTTCGTCATAATTAATCCCGACAAAAAGAAGATTTCCATGATAGTGGGTCAGAGAGTCGAAATATCTCTTCTCTTTAATCTGGTCAATTGCACTTTCCGTACAGCCGTTTCGCTTAAGTTCAATCACCATAGCCGGGCGATTTTCTTTTCCTGGCTGAACCGGTATAAAGACAACATCCGCAAATCCTTTTCCGGTAGTCATCTCCTTAATAACCGTATATTCATTAAGCGCATAGATGTATGCAAGATATATGGCACTCTGCAGAGCATCTTCATTGTTATAACTGCGATTGCTCGTGACGTGGATATGAGCTACATCAAGAGCCTTTGCCACAGCATCTTCATTACCACTGACAGTATCTTCCAGAAGCTGTCTGGAATTCTTTATAATATCGTCTGTTACCGCATAATCCTCAACCGCAGCCACAGCATTCATCCACTCGCGCCTCACTTCACCATTGGGTATTCGACATGTCTCAGCATCGATATCATACGCAAGATATCCTAGATGAATAAGGTATGTGAAAAGATCATCTTTACTAACAAACTGATCCATAGTATTCAAGTAGCTTGTTACATTGACAAAAACGCTTTCGCCTGAAAGCATCTTTATTACATCATCCTTTGTCCCCTCAAAGTTCTGTCTGATGCGATCGGCGATAGCTTCATAAGAAGAAGTTTTACCCCAGTAGCTTCCATAGCGCATCTTCTCCATAGACTTGATTACAGATTCGGGATTGTATATCTCGAAGCCATTCGGATGGTACCCATCATACCATCTGCGACACTCTTCAAAATCCATTCCATTCTTATCGCACAGCGCCCTAACTTCATCGGTAGTAAACCCAATATATTCAGCCATTTCACTCGCATCAAGAATGGTATATTCCTCAAAATTATTAAGCTTTGACTGTATTTTATCCCTCACAACCGGTAGTATCCCGGTCAGGTAGGCCAAAGATATAGCAGGACGCAGTGTGTCGCTCTTAAACAACCCATTAAGTAAACTTAGATATGCATCAAACAGTTCTTTACTAGCTTGCTCTCTTACCAGAACATCGTACTCATCGATAATAATGATAAAAGTCTCACGAGTAGCAGCATATACCTTTAACAATGACTCTCCAAGCGAATCATCTTTCCGGATTGAAACCTCCGGAAACTCCACCGCCATCTCGTCCTTGATCTTGTCCATAAGACGAAGTATCAGTTGGTTCTTATCAAGACAATTTTGATACTCGCTGTTCATATCTATCTTGATGACATTCTGGGTATTTAGCTTTCCGTTTGGATTCTTAAAATCCGGATCCTGCGCAATCTTATATGGTGCAAAGAGCTCTTCTGAGTTACATCCTTTTGAGTAGTAAGCTGATAGCATATTACACGCTATCGTCTTTCCAAATCTTCTGGGACGAGACATGCAAATATAATTGTTTCCGGTATCCATAAATTTGTTGATAACAGATATCATCCCCGTCTTGTCAACATATTTCCCGCTTAAAAGCGTTCTTTTGAAATTTTCATTCCCCGGGTTTAAGTATATTCCCATCTGCCGTTTCCTCCCAAGAATAAAGGGCAAGCAATTATGCATTGTTGCCCTTTAAGTGTATTACAGTTTCTTTTTTTTGTAAAACAAAGCCAACCCAAGAGTATCCATACAAATCCACAAAGAATTATATTTCTAAAATATCCTCAATATTGCATTTTAGTGCCTTGCTCAGGCGAAGCAGCGTTTCTGCCTGACATTTATTAATATCTCGCTGCCTCTGTTCAAACAACTGAATCTGTCTAAGCGGAACATCAGAAACCTCAGATAATTCCTTTTGAGTAAGCCCGGCGTATTTTCTGATAATACTGAGTCTTGTTCCGGTACTTCCAGAGGCAATTTTCTTATCAACCTCATCGACAAACTGCATGATATCCATCTCGTGAAATACCGGATACATATTAAGCAGTTCTTCTATTGATATATATTCAAATATCCTCTCAAAGGTTTTTCCACTGTACCACTGATAAAACGCTATAGCCCATCCGCTCCAGTATTCCGGGCTCTTGTCCAAGTACATTTCTTCCGCAGGAATTTTTATACCTAATCCCGATTCCTCGACCATTTTAATAAAAAGCTCGCAGCCGGTCATTCCGGCTACATATGAGGGATTACCCTTCTCAAATTGACGGATACTACTTGACGTGATCATCATTTTTTGAAGCGTCTCCGGCAATACCCCGGTCGTAACCATCGCAAAGTCAAAGAGGTCTCCCATTATTCTTCTTGCTGATTCAAAGTACTCCTCATCGTAAGCGTGGATCACCATTTTTGATACCCTCTCTCATGATATCCAAGATATAAATATCATTAATATCCGCCGATGCAGCTTTTGTCTGACGATATGCGCGTCTGGCCAAGGCGTCTCTGTTAGCTTTTTTGATTGAATATTCCTCCGCCAAAGCAAGTTCATTACCACTATACTTGATGCACTCAAATGCCTTCTTGCTCTTAAGGACAATCTGCTCTCCGAGTCTTCCCAGTCTCATAGCTTCGGAAAGCTTTCCAAGAGATATTGTTCCGGAAACAAAATCCTGCGCAAATGAGAAATACGAATCGTCCGCTCTATAGCCAATGATCACGTCGTAACCGGATGTATCTATGAGAAAATTTTGTTTAATATAATCCTTTGCCTCTTTAGAAATACTTCCCTGCTGCCAGTACGTCCTGTTCTCAGCAAGGAGAGCCAGCCAATTCAAAATACTGTAATCATCTGAGTTTAAATTAATGACCAAAAGACCCGAATAATCCAATTCGTATGAATTGGCATACCCATCATTCCCTTTTGAGCAGGCCCATTCCTTAGCCAGCTCGACTTCTCTTGTACAGTAGAACCCTCTTCCATAATCATTATGGAGTGAACCCAGACCGTATTCAGGCTTCTCTATTATCTTTTCCGATCCATGATAAACAATTTCTTTCATGTCAACATTTTACCAAGAAGAATGAGGCGTGTCAATATTTTGCTATCGCTGTAGCGATACATGTTTTTGTAATATCTCATAACTTTATCGAATAGTGATGTTTGTCCTCTCTCGCCATTATTTGATGAATAAGAATTCTTAAACATTCTTTGCTGTCCTTGACTCACTAACCATTGTATGCTACTCTATGAATGTAAAAAAAGGTGCTACCGATAGACGGTTAGCCCTAAGGTTGAATATTTCTTTTAAGAAAAGAAGTAATCTGTTCCTCGGGAAAGGCGATTACTTCTTTTTCTTATGGTCTTTTCCATAGCATACACCAATGGAAAAACAGGTCAATCCAAAACAAATGATTGTTAAGATATCACACAAGTCCATAATCAAAGCCCTCCCGTCATCTATTTCCGAAGACCGGATCTGAGGTGATCACGAGGGTACCGCCCTCACTAATTCAAGGGCCAATCGCCTACCGCTTGGTAGCACCGTTGTTTATTCTATCATAGGACTCCAGCCACTACAATCGAACAAAATATTAAACTTGCCCTTCATTCTTATACATAATCCCCCACTATCATAACTAGTTCCTTCATAGAGTGAACCACCCGGCCATCATTCAATATCAGGATTTCAAACTCCCCCTCTCCAAAATCCATAATGTGCCGGAGATTTATAGTACGATCCTCTTTTTTGCTCATCCTCAAAAACCACTTTGCGCAGTTATCGCCACAAGTAGACGCATTAAACACCATATCCGGTTTAAAATACGTAAGGATAAGCGTTTTAACCCCTCTGGATAACTGCAAAGGAGAAATCATTCCCAAAGCCTTGCTTTTAATAAGATAATCCCCTATCACCTCGGATTTGTCTACATCTTTTATCATCCTGCATACGAACGGATCATCCAACCATGTTTTCTGAAACGTATTGGAAAAATACGATGCAGTATTAAATATAGAATCCGGCATCTGCCCAAAATAAACCCTTAACATAAAGAACTCCGCCTGTAGTTTAAAGAATTGTTATATGAGCTGGCTTTGCCCTTCAAAAATAAAGGGCAAACAATCACATATTGCTGCCCTTTCAGTATATTACAGTTTCATTTTTTGTAAAACTCACTATTTACTATAAAGAAATATATTAATTATTCGTACGCACTATCCGATATTCTATATGAGGTATACTATCTTGCACACAAAAGGTAAAAGCTATGGTTATTCAGCATAATCTTTGTGCATTGAACGCAGCCAGACAATTCGGGCTGATCAATGCTACTAAATCAAAGACAACTGAAAAACTTGCATCCGGATACCGCATAAATCGCGCCGCAGATGATGCTGCAGGACTGGCGATTTCAGAGAAAATGCGGAGACAGATCAGAGGACTGACCCAGGCATCGCGAAATGCCCAGGATGGTATTTCTATGCTCCAAACCGCAGAAGGTGCGATTAACGAAGTGCACGATATGCTTCATAGGATGAACGAGCTGTGTGTTCAAGCCTCAAACGGAACTTTAATGTCAGAGGACAGAGAGTACATTCAATATGAGATATCTGAGTTAATTGACGAAATAGACAGAATAGGCAATACAAGCACATTTAACGAAATAAAGCTCCTTAAAGGCCTCCCGCCGGATGCAGTCGCGGCAGTTGCCCCTGGTATAACAGGAGTGGGTGGATCTATAACAAGCGCCACAAGCAATACACCTGCTTACTTTGATATTGCTCCATTGGAAACCGGCGATATAGTTGGAATCGGAAATTCTAAAGGAACCTACACCTATTACCGTGTTAATGGTGTTCCCGAAGAGGACGGAGTGTATGATGGAAAATCTGCGGCAACAGCCTACAACGCAAATGCTGCCACCGTATATTCAAGAATTGCTAATGCCATTCTTAATGCAAATTCCGGTGACCCTGATGTTGAGCAGGTAGCTACAAACTATACAACAACGGGAGAAAATGCCGGAAGATTCAGTATTGAATTCTACGGTCCTTTGCACGTAAAGCTTCAGGTAGGATGCGAAGCTGAAGATGAAATGGATGTTGTCATCGATGAAGTCAACGCCGGTTCCCTCGGAGTAAGGGATATAGATGTAAGAACTCAGGAAGGCGCCGTTTCCGGAATAGAACAGGTAAAACGAGGCATTGAGACCCTTTCGGGGCAGCGAGCAAAACTGGGTGCCATGCAAAATCGCCTCGAGCATAAGATCAAGAACCTTGACAATGTCATTGAAAACACAACAACCGCTGAGTCAAGGATAAGGGACGGCGATATAGCCTCGCTTATGGTATCTTTCAGCAACAGTAATATTTTAGCCCAGGCGGGAAATGCTATTCTGTCCCAGGCAAATAAACAAAATGATGGAATCTTAAGCCTGCTGACATAAAAAGGGGATAAGCCGATAAAGCCTATCCTCTTTCTTTGTTCTTAAATTCAATTAAACAAGTTTAGTTAATGCTATCTCGTAAACGGTACATAATGGGTACCGCCTTAAATCATAGCCGCCTTGCGGCGGCAGGTTATTTTTGTTTATGACATTCTTTCGGTAAATCCTCTGACCATGGAAGCAGCGATTCACAGAAATCCGTATTGCTGTCATCCATAT
>JAFUFI010000009.1 GCA_017469945.1 Lachnospiraceae bacterium
GCCTTTTTCAAAAATAAGCTTTTTGACCGTAAACCCGAGAACTGGCTGTATTTATGTTTGGATTTATCATGGCTTTAATGATACACTATTTTTATCTTATTTACTATCTAAATGACATTGGGACGGGGGTGGGGGTTCATTGTCGGAATATTGTGGTATAATCAAGGGAGCAAATTATATTGGAGGGCATAGCGATGCAGTTTACTACTTTACAAAAAGATATGATGCAGGCAATGAAGGATCATGATAAAGCGAGAAAGGATGCTATTTCTACGCTTGTATCCGCGGCGAAAAAGCTTGCGATAGATGCGGGATGTCGCGAGAATATTCCTGATGAAATGACTGACCAGGCGATTCTCAAGGAGATCAAGAGCGTTAAGGAGCAGATTGAGACCTGTCCCGATTCAAGAGCTGAGCTTAAAGCTGAGTATGAAGCAAGACTAAAGGTTTTTGAAGAGTATGCGCCCAAGATGCTTTCGGCAGAAGAGGTTGAGGCAATACTTAAAGAAAAGTTTGCTGATGTCATTGCTACCGGAAACAAAGGCCAGATAATGAAGGCCGTTATGGGAGAACTTAAGGGCAAGGCAGATGGCAAGGTAATAAACGAAGTTGTAGCAAAATTACAGGGATAGAGCGCCGAGGGACGGAGTTGGGGCCAAAAATGCCCCCCCAACCCCGTCCCCATGTGTCAAAAGGAGGAGAGGGTTGACTTTTTATGCGAGTTAGACTAAACTAATCCAAGGTCCAAAAGACTAACAAGACCCTATAAGGGAAAACAGGAGGAGTTTATGAATAGCGATTTTCTTGAGATCAAAGATTTAAAAAAGAGCTTTGGTACGGGGGAGGCTAGACAGGATGTATTAAGGGGGATGAACTTTACTGTAAAGAAAGGTGAGTTTTGCGTGCTCCTGGGGCCATCTGGTTCGGGAAAATCAACACTGTTAAACATTATCGGAGGAATCGATACGCCGGATGAAGGGTATGTAAGTATTAACGGGGACAAACTGGAGGAGATGAATGAGAGTCAGCTGACGATGTACAGACGAAAGCATCTTGGATATGTTTTCCAAATGTACAACCTGATTCCTAATCTTAATGTAAAGGAAAATATTGAGGTTGGTGCGTATCTTTCTGACAAACCTCTTAATGTGGATGAGGTAATTGAGACATTAGGGCTTCAGGATCATAAATACAAGTATCCGAGTCAACTTTCAGGCGGACAGCAGCAAAGGGTTTCCATCGGAAGAGCGGTCGTAAAGAATCCTGATATTTTGATGTGCGACGAACCAACGGGTGCGCTGGACTATAAGACTTCTAAGGAAATACTTGCTCTTATCGAGGATTGCAATAAAAAGTTCGGAAGCACGGTCATAATGGTTACGCACAACGAAGCGATAAAATATATGGCCGATCATGTCATAAAACTAAGAGACGGAATAGTAAGGCATAACGATATAAATGACAAGAAAATATCAGCTGCAGAGCTCGAGTGGTAAGGAGGCAAAAAAATGAGAAATCCTCTTATCAAAAGAGTTCCGAGAGAGCTTAAGTCCGATTGGCACAAATATCTTGTTATCATCGTATTTATGGTCCTTATGATAGGTGTCATATCGGGAATGTATGTCGGACACGACAGTATGCTTGCAGCCGTTTATGAGGGTAGAGAAGTCCTTAATCTTGAGGATGGAAGCTTTGAACTGAACAAGAAGGCTTCGAGCGAGCTTTTGGAAGATATTGAAACGGGCAAAAAGGCAGATGTCAGAGCTTATTATATCGAAAAGGGATACAAGGAAGCGGACGAAAAAGTCGCTGAGGCTATAGAAGAAGAGCTTGAAAAAAAGGTAAAAGCGGCCATCGAAGACGGAGTAAGAGCTCAGTGCAGCGCTTTCGGTATCACGGATGAAGATTTGATCGGCGAACAGATTGACAAGGCTATTAAAGAAAAGTTTGACGAAGCGGTAAAAGAGGCAAAGGACTCTGACGAGTATAAAGAGTCTGTTAAAGATGCCTATAAGGAGGCTCATGATAAGGTAATAGAGGCCGTTGACGAGGAATGGGATAAGGTCTCCGAAAAGTATGAACTTGACGAAGATACGGAACCTGTCAGAGTAAAAATATACGAGAATTTCTTCCATGATGAGCCTGAAGACAATAATAATGACGGCAAAGAGGATGCAACAGTAAGAATCTACAGAAGCGATTTAGCAATCGATATGGCGTCATTTAACGAGGGACGGGCTCCTGAAAATGATCATGAGATTGCTGTAGACAGGATGCACGCGGATAACGTCGGAATAACCATTGGGGACAGAATAACCATTGGTAGCAAAGAGTATGAGATAGTCGGATTGCTTTCATATGTTAACTACCTCACTCTTCATCAGTCCAACACAGATCTTATGTTTGATGCATTTGGATTTGACGTAGCGATGGTTACGCCTGAAGCTTTTGAAAAGCTTTCATCAAGACTTCATTACAACTATGCTTTTCTATATGAAGATGAGCCCGTAACAAAAGTGGAAAAAGCAGACTTTTCTTCTGCTTTTTTGAAGTCCCTAATCACTCAGACACTTGTGCATGACAACGAGATCGAAGATTATCTGCCTGAATATTTAAGGCAAGCGAGCAACTTTGCAGTTACGGATATCGAGGGCGATTCTACCGGAGCAAGCATACTTTGTTATATCTTGATCGGTGTAATTGCATTTATTTTTGCGGTAACCATCAGCAATACGATTGACAAGGAAGCATCTGTAATCGGAACGCTTCGTGCATCGGGATACAGTAAACGCGAACTGATTGTCCATTATATGTCCATGCCGCTTGTTGTGACCGTTATCGGCGCTGTTGTAGGTAATGTGCTCGGATATACTGCTTTTAAAGATCTGGCCGTATCGCTTTATTATAACAGTTACAGTTTGCCGACCTGTCATGCCGTTTGGAGTAATACAGCAATAGTAAAGACAACGGTTATTCCGCTCATTTTGATGTTTTTCATCAATTTATTTGTGATAGTAAAGAAGTTGCAGCTTAGTCCGTTACGCTTTTTAAGGCATGATCTTGCTAAAAAGAGAAAAGCAAAAGCAATGAGACTTCCCAAGTGGGCGTTTCTTAAGAGGTTCAGGCTGCGTATTCTTTTCCAGAACATGCCGAATTATCTGATACTGATATTTGGTGTCATACTGATAGAACTGATGCTTTGCTTTGCATTCGGACTGCCTGATTCCTTGAACTATTACGCGAAGAATGCTCCTGATATGATGTTTTCGGAGTATCAGTATATGTTAATGGGAATCGAGGATTCGGATGGAAATACGATCGAAACGTCCGAAGAAAGCGCAGAGAAGTTTTATGTGACCAATCTTTTGTACCCCAAGAAAAGGAGCACATTCCGCGAAGGAATGGGAAGCGGGGGTGATGAGAGCGTAACTGTTTACGGTATTATAGACGGAAGCGATTACGTGGATTTAGCTGAACACGGAGCGTATGTATCCGGAGCTTTCTCGAAAAAGTTTGGGTTGCATGAAGGCGATGAGATTACTTTAAACGCTGAGTATGAAAACAAGTCCTACGAGATTGCGATTAAGGGAACAGTTGATTACGATGGCGGAATAGCCGTTTTTATGGATGAGGAAACCTTCAGGGAAACCTTCGAGGTAAAAGAGGACGATTTTTCCGGATTTTTCTCACATAAAAAGATAACTGATATCGACGATCAGGATATCGCAACCGTAATTACGGCGGAGGATATCACAAAGGTCACGAATCAGCTTATGCATTCGATGGGTAAATTCATGGATGTATTTAAGTACGCGCTGATAGTGCTGGCGGCGGCGCTTATCTACCTCCTTGCCAAGATCATTATTGAGCGCAATGAACACTCTATCTCAATGGTAAAGATCCTTGGATTTAAAAACAGCGAGATAGGATCGCTGTACATCATTCCCACAGCGTTTGTTGTAGTTGCTTTCGCAATCATAGGATTCTTCGCCGGATTATATTTGATGAACTGGGTGTTTAAGGCATTTATGTTACAGATGGACGGATACTTTGCCTTTTATATGAAACCCGGATCGATGGTTTTGGCAGTTATCTACCTCCTTGTAGGATATGCATTTGTCTCATTGATAGATTTTATCAGAATCAAAAAAATTCCCCTCGATGTAGCTCTGAAAAATGTCGAGTAAACGGCGCAGGGCCGACACAGAGATGACACAGTGGTGACACAGGGGGACGGGGTTGGGGGTTCATAGTCAGAATTATTTCAAAATTATCTGAAAATGAACCCCCACCCCCGTCCCCCTGTGTCATTTTGTGGTGTATACTGCGCGAAATCTGTGCTATAATCGGTTTAAAGGCATTAAATACATAGTTTGGTTTTAAAGAGTGTTTTTCCGAGGAGATTGTACTTATGAGAAAGTGGAAGGTCCTGCGAATTATTCTTTTTACTGCTGTTTGTGTTGGAGTTAACATTATCGGAAAACTCCTTGCTGTTAAATTTCAGCTGCCTTTATGGGCTGATTCCTTTGGAACTGCGTTATGTGCATATATCGGCGGGCCGGTCTGCGGCGCTGTAGTCGGTGTGACAGGAAACATTGCTTACAGTGTTGTTAATCGTTTGTCGTTGTTTTACTCGCTTACAAGCGTTGCTATTGGTGTGATCGTCGGATATGCCGCTAAAAAGAAGTGGTTCAATCAGTTTTACGGCTTTATGAAAGCCGCCTCTCTTGCTATGCTCACAGCTCTTGTAGTATCTGTTCCCCTTGACCTTATATTAAACGGCGGTTACACCGGAAACAGATGGGGCGACGGCATAATCGATTATCTTCTCGACAGAGATTTCCCCGGATTTATATGCACGATTCTCGGACAGTTTGCAATTGAATTTGTCGACAAGATTCTTACTATCGCCGCTGTATACATAATCATTCTTATACGCCGAATCAGAAAGTTTGATGAGTCGTCTTTGGAAAAAGGCATCACCACCATCGCTTCTTTAGTTTTATGTGTAAGCTTGGCTCTTTCCTGGAGTTTGTCTTCTAACGCGGCAACTTCCTCATCACACGAAATAACAGACTATAACGATTACGTACAAAACGTGTACAGCAGCAATAACGGCCTGCCTTGCGGAGAAGCAAATGCCATTGCACAGACCAATGACGGCGTACTTTGGATAGGTACATACGCCGGTTTGTACCGCTACAACGGTCGTGATTTTCGCTGGATAGACGAATATGAATCGGTAAGGAACGTCAACTGCCTGTACGTAGATGAAGAAGGCAGGCTCTGGATCGGAACAAACGACAACGGACTTTCCATTGTAATCCGCGAGAAAGTGGTAAATATACTCGATGAATCCACCGGACTTCCTTCAAACTCTGTGCGCTGCATTACCCGCGCGTCGGACGGATTCTATTATGTTGGAACGACGTCGAGCATGCAGCTCCTTGCTATGAATAACGGATTAAAGGCCTTCGCTACTCTGGAGGATATTACCAATGCCGACAGTATAACGGCAGATGAAAATGACCACGTTGCCACGGTAGCTTCTGACGGAACACTGTTTTTGCTTAAAGGCGGCAAGACGCTGGATACGTTAAGGCTTCCCGACGGAGACGAGGCATTTAAATGCTGCGCCTTTGCTCCTGACGGAAATTTGATGGTAGGTACATCGACCAATCACATTTACAACTATGATATATCAAAAGAAGAGTTCAAACTGATCGGTACCGAAAACTGTGAAGGAGTCAAGTGTATCAACAATCTGAATTATATAAGCAACGGAACATTATTCATATCTACGGACAGCGGCGTATCGTATGTGGATGCCGATGGTTATCATGTTATCAATACGAATGATTTCAACAACTCAATTGATAATATGCTCTACGATTACCAGGGTAACCTTTGGTTCACATCATCAAGGCTCGGACTCCTCAGGATGGCGAAATCTCCATTTAAGGATGTCTATGGATCGATAGGAATGGACCGTCATGTTGTCAATGCAGTAGTCTATTGGGAGAGAAACTATTACTTTGGTACGGACAATGGACTTGAGGTGGTTGATAAAGGCTGCCACAATCAGATATCAAATGCGCTTACGGAGGAATTGGAAGGCAAGAGAATCCGCTGCATGTATGTCGATTCAAATAATCACCTTTGGATATGTACGTACGGCGGAGGCCTTTTGGAGTATGCCGCAAACGGCGAGTCCTGGGTGTACAATTCGGAAACGGGAAGCTTCGGAAACCGCGCAAGGATCGTGACTGAGATCTCAAACGGAACAATTCTTGCTGCCGGTGATTCAGGTATCAGTTATATCAAGGATCATAACATCGTAAATACGATAAAGAACACGGATGGCCCCATCAATTCTATGATACTTACTTTGACCGAAAGAGAAGACGGTACAATCCTTGCGGGAACCGATGGCGATGGAATAGCGGTCCTTAAAGACGGCAAAGTCGATAAAATGTTAACGCGTGAAGACGGGCTCTCAAGTGATGTAATCTTAAGGACCGTAAGCGATCCGAAAACAGAGGGCGTTTTCATAGTAACAAGCAACGGACTTTGCTACCTTGAAGAGGACGGGACAATCCGTGTCCTTGATAAATTCCCATATTTTAACAACTATGACATCTGGGTTAAAGATGAGGATACACTTTTTGTTATGTCGAGTGCCGGAATTTATGTTGTTGAGAGGGATGAGCTTTTGTCGGACAACAGTGATATGGGCTGGGAGCTTCTTGATGCAAAAAGAGGCCTCGGTACTTCACTTACGGCGAATTCCTGGAACTACTATAACGGAAACGGAGAATTATATCTTCCTTGCGATACCGGAGTTTATGTAATTGATGTTGAAAAGTACAATACCGATGTAAGGTCATACAGAATGCAGCTTGCTTCCGTTAGATTGGACGGATTGATCCAGCCCATTGCAAGAATGGGTGCAATAACCGTTGGCAGGGGTGTAAACCGTGTTGAACTAAGCCCCGAGATACTGAATTACACAATTCAGGAGCCTAATGTAGGCTATTTCCTTGAGGGCTTTGACAGCCACTGGACAAAAATGCCTCAAAGCAACCTGAACAACATAATCTATGTAAATCTCCCTGCGGGAAAATATACATTCCACCTCGCTATCCTGGACAGTTCGGGTGAGAAAAAACTTGAGGAACGGGAATTCGATATCGTCAAAGAGGGCGAATTGTATGAAAGGCCCGGTTTTATAGTTTATATGCTGATTATTCTTTCAACGATGATAGTCTGGTTTACATGGCTGATCGTTCAAAGACAGCTCAACCAGCAACAGATCAAGTTGAATATGGCGAACGAAACAGTCGTGGCAATCGCAAACGCAGTCGATGCCAAAGACGTTCGTACGCATCAGCACTCGATGCGTGTTGCACAGTATTCGATGATGATCGCGAAGGAAATGAACTGCTTTAAGGGCCCTAAAAAGCGCAAAGAGATCGCAAATCTCGGAAAAGCAGCACAGATGCACGATATCGGAAAGATAGCTATTCCGGACAGTGTTCTTAACAAGGTCGGACGCCTTGATGATGATGAATATGCAAAGATGAAATCCCATGTTATCCGGGGAGCCGAAATCCTTAAAGATTTTACTCTTGTTGAACATGTCGAAGAGGGAACAAAATATCATCATGAAAGATATGACGGAAAAGGCTATCCCGAGGGATTAAAGGGCGAAGAAATCCCTCTTTACGCGCGTATAATCAGCGTGGCTGACACCTTCGATGCCATGACGTCAAACCGTGTTTATCGTCATCATATGGATACGGAATATGTTATGAATGAGATGAGAAGAGGCCGAGGAACACAGTTTGACCCTGATGCTCTTGACGCATTTTTACGACTGGTGGACCGAAAAGTGATAGATCTTGAAGAACTTTATGCGCAAAAGAGAGCGGAAGTAGATCAGGCCGATCAGGAAGCTCAGGAAGAACTGCGGCGCAGGGCTGAGGAAGATAAAAAGATCCAGGCTGCGGAAATGAGTGAGAAAAAAGACGAAACGCCGGAAGATAAAAAAGGTGAATCTAAAGACGAGGAGGGAGCAATGATATGAAAAAGGTTTATATAACAGTCATACTGACCTGTGCGGTTATACTCAGCGGCGTTATCCTCTGCTTTAAGCTAATGGACCTTACCGGCAGGAAAGAACATATAACCGTTGGTTTTATATATGACAATGACGAAAGTACGCCGTATACGTACAACTTCTCTTTGGCAAAGGATGCGATTGAGAAAGAATACGGCGACAAGGTCGATATATTGACCAACAGTAATGTGCTTGACGATGAGATGGAAGAGCCTTTGAGAAATCTTGCAAGGGCCGGATGCGATATAATTTTCTTTAACGGCTACAGCGAACTTGTTCCGAAACTTGCTCCGGATTACCCGGATACGCAGTTTTGTCAGGCCTCATATATGGACATGGAGGGTGTTTCAGTACCGGACAATTATCATACCTTTAAAGGGGAAGCATATCAGGGAAGATATGTCAGCGGTATTGTCGCGGGAATGAAGATAAAAGAAATGATAGAGAACGGCTCGATTACCGAGAATCAGGCACTTGTGGGATTTGTTGCAGCTTTTCCTACATCCGAAGTAATTTCGGGGTATACGGCATTTATATTGGGCGTGCGATCTGTTGTGCCCACTGCCGTAATGAGAGTTTGCTACACTCATACTTGGAGCAGCTACGCGCAGGAAAAGGACGCTGCAGAGAGGCTGATTAACGAAGGATGCGTTGTTATTTCGCAGCATACCGATACTATCGGACCTGCCATCGCTTGTGAGAACGCCATTAATGAGACGGAGGGAAAAGAAGTATATTTCGTCGGAAACAACCAGAGTATGTCGGAAGTTGCACCGGGTACTTCTCTTGTAACATCGAGAATCTGCTGGGAGCCTTATATACTTTCCGCAGTGGAAGCTGTTATGTCAAATAAAAAAATCGAAAAGGTTGTAGTTGGAAATATTCACGGCTCAGATGCTTCCGCCGGTTTCGAAAGGGGATGGGTTGAGATGATAGACCTAAATCTACAGGTTGCAGCTGAAGGAACGCAGGAAGCTATGAACAGCGCGATAGAAGAGTTTAAAAAGGGAAATGGGAACATCGTTTTCAAGGGAGATTATATTGGGGTGGATCCCGACAATCCCTCAAATACGATAGATTTAACCGAAGGTTATGTAGAGAACGCTCATACTTCCTACCCGCTGTTTGACTATGTTTTGAAGGACGTCATAACTATAGAAGAGTAAATTTTGACCCCCGGGGACGGAGTTGCTGTGTCATTTTCAGACTATACTTAAACTATTCTGACAATGACACAGCAACTCCGTCCCCGGGGGTCATTTTATAAAGCCCCCGCCGGAGCGGGGGCTTTGTCACGTTTATTCGGTTATTTTTTCAAAGGAGAGGGCTCCGCCTACATCGCTTTTTTCATCAAACCACCAGAGGACACCGTAGTTTAGTTCGAAGCTTGCGGATCCGTCGGTGTAGATCTCTGTGATCTCCTCAGAGCCGCTGCTTGAGTCGGAGGTGTAATGTCTTCCTGTTCCGGGACATTCAAGGGTTTCCGAAGATGGATCGAATTCGCAATAATACTCCCAGATATTGGAAACGGAAGCTGAGTCAGCCCAGACAACGGTAGCAAGGAATCCGTCCGCACCTTCTTCTATGGTTATTGATGTGCGTTCGTTTTGCCATATGCCGATAAAGTAATCGGAAGTAACGCCGCCGCCTGATGAAGGATAGTCTGCGCCATACTTGATGCCGAGGCTTGCTTCGCTGATAAAGTGAGGGTCGCCGCTCTGACCGAAGTAGAGATCGTCAACGATGCCTTCATCGGGAATTGCAAGGCTTTCCCAAACATCACCGCCTTCATCGTAGAAGGTATACCAATAGCTTACGGTATCATCGGGATTAGTTTCTTCTGTGATTTCGATATGTCCGCGGAGAGCTCCGCCGCCGGGGAATACCAGTTCAAATGTTTCGTCGGGGCTTATTGTAAGTGTTCTTGAATCCAGACAATCGGTCTCGTACCAGACACCTACAAGTTCGCTTGTGTTTCCGGGGGTGAGCATCTGACTCTCAAGCTCGGAATCGTCAAGTTCACCTTCAGAAACCTCTGCAGGTGCGTCGCTGTTCACATCTTCCGTTACTTCACCGGAGGTAATCTCTGAACCTGCGGGAGTGTTGCCGGCATCACTTCCGGCACCGGCACCGGCGCCGCAGCCCGTTAATGCCAGAATCGTAGATAAGACTGTTGCTAAAATAAGCTTCTTTTTCATAAATCTGTTCCTTTCATATAGTTTTAGTATTTAAGTGATTGATAATAATGCCTGTGTCTTGCAATTCGCCGCTTTCGATTTTGGTTTCATAGTAATCCGGGGCGGGGGCGTCGTTACTTACGGCCCAGGCAAAATAAAGCGTAGCCGTTACCATAAAGGTTCCTGCTGCGGCAAGCAGAGCGCCGGGTATGATAAAGGCTATTCTGTATTTCTTTTTAATCTTTATCCCGGCTATGATAAGCCCAATTCCTATGATTGCAATTATTGCGAATAAAATAGTCATATTTATCCCTTTGTACTAACATACACGGTGCCATCCGCATCGGTTATCTCATCCTCGCCGGTAACGGTGTAAACCTTCTCTGTTCCGTCATTTGAAGTTGTGGTCAGGGCATCGCACATGCTGTTAATCCGAACATAAGTATTCCGGCCATTGTCATAACAACAAGTTTTTTCATACTCTCTCCTTTCAAAAAATATATATATAAGTTTATACTTAACCACTTAAGGCAGTTAACTAAATAAGAAACCTGCGTATGTCCCCTCTTTTTTCAAGGCCGAGTTTTTCTTTGACTCCGGCTACAAGCTTTTTTGCATAGGGCATGGAAATAAACAAAATGTCACAGATTTCTCTGTCCGATCTGAATTCCGCCATCAGCTTGGCCACGTCAAGTTCGCGTTCCGTCAATTTCTCAGGAAGGGTGTCAATCATTTCCATATCAAGTTTACCCTTCATCTCACGCTCCGAATAAAGGTCAATATAGTGCTGAACTCTGGCGAGGAGAAGTTTCCCTGCAATAGGTTTTTTCAGGTAGTCTACGACGTCTGAATTCAGTCCTTTCAGCTCGGAGCTTTCGTCTGCCATGCCGGTTAAAAACACTACTGGGATATCCCTTAGAAGGCTGTCTGATTTAAGTCTGTTTAAGACCTCGTAGCCATCCATTTCGGGCATTGTGATATCTAGCAGTATAAGCTGGGGAAGGGGTTCGGTCTTTAATATGTCTAATGCTTCTTTTCCTGATGATGCGCAAACCACGGTGTACAGTGCTTCGAGCTGTTTTCCCATAAGCATGTGTATTTCTTTGTCATCATCGATTATCATTACTTTATTCTTCATCTGATCTGCCTCTTTTTTCGCGGAGCAGTTTTATACCGTCATTAACTTTTCTGTACTCCTGTAGTAAAAGTTCATGTGCAGAGTTCGAAAAATCTTCTTCCCGCCTAATTTCCACCGCTTCGGCGAGATCTGCCAGAACCCAGGCTCCGATACCTTTTGCTATGGACTTCACGGAATGCATTTGGATATAGTAGTCACTGCTTCCGCGAAGTTTTTCGAGCATTTTTATTGTGCCCGGAGCGTATTCCTCGAAAAGCGATGTCCTTAAAAGAAACTCTTTCGGATCGCCCGCACTGTACTCTAAGGCTTGTCGTATGTTTATTCCGTACAGATAAAGCCTGTCCTGATATAAACCAATCTCTTCTTCCGATAAGGTGTCCTCTGCTTCATCGTCCATTGCTACGACCTTGTCCGGAGCGAATTTTACGATGGTTTCATAGAGCTGAGATGAGTTCACGGGCTTTGAAAGGTATCCGGCAAACCCCTGACGAAGGACGCTTTCCTCAACGCCGCCTATGATCTCGGCGGTAAGAGCTACAACCGGTGTATCAAACCCTGGGTATTCTTTTTTGATAAGTTCAAAGGTCTCGCGACCGTCCAAATCCGGCATTCGAAGGTCCATCAGGATCAGGTCGTAATGCTTGATATCTATCATCTCGAGGGCTTCGTGACCGCTTTCCACGTCGTCTACGCGGACAAGCATAGGATCAAGAAGCTGGGTGATCACTTTTCGGTTGTACTGATTGTCATCAACAACCAAAACAGTTGCGCCGGGTGCAACGTTGTGCACGTTCTTGTGGCCTGTAAGCTGATTTTGACCGGGCCATTTTTCTCTTGGACCGATCGGAGCTTTATCAACAACTTCTTGAGGCAGGCTGACCGTAAATGAGCTTCCGACACCTACGGCGCTCTCACAGCTTATGTTTCCTTTCATAAAATCTGTAAGTTCCCGAACAATGGCTAGTCCCAGGCCGCTACCTTTGATGGCTGATACAAGTGAGCCACGCTCAAAGGGTTTAAATATCCGTTCTATGTTTTCTTTTTCGATGCCGCATCCCGTATCGGTAACGGTGATCGTCAAAATATCAGGTTCAATGAAACCTGCTGACAGGGTTATATTTCCGCTCTTTGTGTATTTTAGGGCGTTGCTTAAAAGGTTGTCGATTATCTTGCGAAGAGCTATACAGTCACCGCAAAGTACGGATGGGATAGCGTTGTCACAAACTGTGGAAAAGTGTAATCCGCCGCGTATTATCTGGGTTTCCCAGGCTTTTTCTATATCGAGGAAAAAGGAAGTTGTGGAGTAGGGCTTTGGATTAAGCTCGGCTTTTCCCGCCTCGATTCTTGAAATATCCAGCATGTCATTTACAAGAGAGAGGAGTATCTGGGCTGAGTTGTTACTGTCTTCAATCCACTCTTTTATGTTTTGGGCTGACGTATTTTGCGTGATAAGCTCGTTCATAGCCATGATCGTGTTTAAGGGTGTCCTTACATCATGACTCATTCTTGCGATGAAATCGGTTTTTGCTTTATTGGCTTTTTCCGCTTCAAGCCTTGTATGTTCAAGCTCAATCTGCTTTTTTCTGTATATCCGCACTTCGAAATACGCGGTTGAAGCAAGCACGATTGATGAGATACCGAGTGAAACGATAAGGTCGGCAACAAAATCGGTCCCGGTAAGCTTCATCTTGACATTGGTGGGGTATTTACATGCAAAAATGCAAAGTCCCGCGTACCAGAGAAACTCGAAGACTGCTAAAATCGGCATCAAAGGTCCGTCCAGCATAAATGCGGTAAATACGATGGACATAACAAAGAAAAGCGGAAAGCCGCTGTTATAGCCGCCTGAAGTAAAAAACAGGTACGTGAACAGGCCTATAAAAACCACAAATACCGTGATAACCATTGGTCCGCGGTAAAGCCCCGTTTTGACTGTGTATGCAATCATGGCAACGGAAAAGCTCACACCGGCGATTATGATGGCCAGGAAATTCCATATTCCAAAGCCCATGGCAAGATTATAGAAGGCGACAACGACGCTTACGATGATTCCGCCGATTGCCAGCAAAATAAATACCGATAAATGGATGTCCCGTTCCGGCGGGAATAAGCTTTCTTTAAGCCGGGAAAGGAAACTGTTTTTTTTACTCAAACCTTTGATCCTCCATGACAATCGCAGATTAATGATAATAGATAAATGGGAAAACGAATAGATACTAAAAGTATAACATAATTAGCATAAGCAGTGTTAATATTACGCCCTTATGATGTATAATTGAATATGAAAATGAACCCCCAACCCCGTCCCCGGGGGTCAAAAAAGTGACACAGGGGGACGGGGTTGGGGGTTCAAAACAGAGGAGGAAAAGATGGATAAAAAGGCGCTTGAAGCTTTATTACAGGATATGTCGCTTGAGGAAAAGGTAATGCAGCTGGTGCAGATCCCCGGATCTGAGTATGAGGCTGATGCGGAGATAACAGGAGTTACAAGAGGACAGGCTGATGACAAGGTTAAAAGGCTTGCGGGAAGTACTCTTGGGGTCTGGGGCAGCAAGAGATTAAAGAAGATACAGCAGCAGTATATTAAGGAGCACCCTCATCATATTCCGCTGATGTTTATGCTCGATGTTATTCACGGACATAAGACTGTCTTCCCGTGCCCTCTTGGACAGGGAGCGACCTTTGACCCGGAAGGGGTAAAGAAGGGAGCAGAAGTGCAGGCCCGTGAGGCGTCGGCGGATGGCGTTCATGCCACATTTTCACCTATGGCTGATCTTTGCAGGGACGCAAGATGGGGAAGAATCATGGAGTCCACCGGCGAGGATAAGTTTCTTAATTCTCGCATGGCTGTAGCGATGGTTGAAGGTTATCAGGGTGATGATCTGAAAAGCCCTGAGCATGTAGCTGCTTGTGTTAAGCATTTCGCTGCTTACGGCGCAGGAGAAGGTGGCAGGGATTATAACAATACCGAGCTTTCGGAGCATACTTTGAGGGAGCATTATCTTCGTGCCTACTGTGAAGCTATAAAGAAAAATCCCGCCATGGTCATGACATCCTTTAATACCATAAACGGCATCCCTGCTACGGGAAATACATTCCTTATGAAGAAGATTTTAAGGGAAGAGTTTGGCTTTAAGGGAGTTTTGATTTCCGACTGGGCGGCAGTTGGAGAGATGATAAATCACGGATTTGCCGAGGATCAAAAAGATGCTGCGCTTAAGGCGATGATGGCGGGCGTTGACATTGACATGACTTCCGGTTGTTACAGCGGATACCTTGAAGAACTGGTAAAAAGCGGCGAGATCTCTGAGAAGATGCTGGACGAGGCGGTTTTGCGCGTCCTGAATATGAAAAATGATCTTGGCCTTTTCGATGATCCTTTCAGGGGCATCGACCCTGAAGTGGGAGCTGCTGTAACGGAAGAAAGCAGAAAACATGCAAGAAAGGTTGTTGCCGAGAGTCTTGTCCTTCTGGAAAATAAAAATAAGGCTCTGCCTTTAAATAAATCGGATAGCGAAAAAATCGCATTTATCGGCCCTTTTGCAAATACGAAAAGACTTCAGAGCTCATGGGCTTTTTCCGGGGAGGATGAGAATACGGTAACCGTATTTGAGGCGGCTTCGGAAATATACGAGTCCGGTAATATCAAGTTTGCCGAGGGCTGTACCATGATGGATCAGGACAGCGTGACGGCAAGAGGCATTTGCCATGTTGATAACTGGCAGGAGAAAAATGAAAAGCTCCTATCGGAGGCCGTAGAAGCCGCAAAGTGGGCTGATACAATTGTACTTTGCCTCGGAGAGGACAGCACACAGTCGGGAGAAGCTACAAGTAAGGCAAGCCTTAAATTGCCTGAGGTTCAGCTTCGCTTACTAAGTGAAATGTCAAAGACCGGTAAGAGGATAGTCACCCTTATCTTTACCGGAAGACCTCTTGAGCTGGCTGATGTAGCGAAGCTTTCCGATGCGATTCTTGTTTGCTGGCTGCCCGGTACTGAAGGCGGAAACGGTGTGATGGATGTGTTGTCCGGAATGACTTCTCCCTCGGGAAGACTTCCTGTAAGCTTTCCGTATACTGTTGGTCAGGAGCCTTTGCATTATGATATGTATTCCACCGGACGCCCCAAGCCCGCTAGCGGACCTTCCGAATATACTTCAAGATACCTTGACTGTGAAAACGGGGCGCTATATCCCTTTGGATACGGTCTTTCATACACGAACTTTGAATACAGCGAGGCAAGTTTAAGCAAAGAGAAAATGACGTCCGATGAGACGTTGACGGCCTCTGTAAAGGTTAGAAATATCGGAGATATGAAGGGAGATGTGATTGTTCAGCTCTACTTAAGAGATATTACAGGAAGCCGCGTTCGTCCTGTAAGGGAACTGGCAGGTTTTGAGAGGGTATCGTTAAATCCCGGAGAAGAAAAGGAAATCAGTTTTGCCATAAAAGAAGAGATGCTCCGTTTTTGGACTGCGGAAGAAAAGTGGGAGAGCGAGCCCGGAAAGTTCAATGTATGGGTTTGCGACAGCAGTGTAGACGGCACTCCCCTGGAATTTTGTTTGGAGTAAAATGACACAGCAACCCCGTCCCGGGGGGTCATACCCCCCGGCTGTCAAAAAAATATATTTTTTTACTATGGCAGATACTTCACTCTGAAAAGGTAATAGTGTTCGGAATCTTCTATAAAGTAATCGCCGCTGTACATGATCCTGAAGGTATACCGGGATCCATCGTCGGCGTTGAGATACAGATCTGTCTCATAGTAGTCTCCGTTTGCATCGATTTCGTATGTGCCGTAATCCATGACGTTTCCTTCGAAGTCCTGATGTCTGTAGGAGCCGTCCTCCTCAAAGATGTAGGTTGTATCATCTTTCTTATCTGTGTCGTAATAACCCAGGTAAACCCACGTATCCACAATGTCGGAAAGAGGTCCGTCATTATCCCAGTCCATATCATAATCTGCATTTTCCAGGGGATCGCCGTAATTCGGAGCAGGGTCATTAGCAGGATCGTATCTGTGGATGAATCCCCCGTCTTCATCAACAAGGGTGTTTGTATCGTCACCGTACATGTGATGAACCTCGTTGCCTTCATAATCATAAAGGTAAAGATATCCGTCATTCAGTTCGAACGAACCGGACTCATTTATATTTTCCTTTGTATTCCACTTATACCATGTTCCCAACTCATCAAACTTATAGTAGGTATTGTAATCATAATCAGCCTGCCAGGTATCGTAGTATACGCTTGCAGCGTCATTTCCAAACTGGCCCTCATCTCCGGTCTCACTGTACTCAGAGGTCTCTGAGCCGCCCTGATCCTCGGCATCGTACTCGTTGTAATCATCGATGTCTACGTCATAGTTTACATCCCCACCACCGCATGCGGTAAGTCCAAGCACCATAACGCCTATCAAGGCAAAAACAAAAAGCTTTTTCATAAATCCTCCTTTTTACTCACGCGTACCTTTTACATCAAGTATTATATTATGGCAGTTACAAAAAGTATAAACTATATGTGACAGGTAAAACGCACCCTCTGTGGAATTATTCTTCGGGGGTCTCTTTTTCGGGATTGAATTCGTCGTCGTCAACGTAGCAGTGGAGCATCCATGCTTTGTTAAAGGGAATTGATAAATCCTTGGTATCGCCGGAATCAACGCACTTGTACTGATCAAGAAGAGAGGTCACGTAAAGGCGATTGAGCTTAAAATATGTGAAAAGAATCAAGGCGGTGATAAGTGCTGAAGCTATCGTCGTGGCAAGATAGCCTGCTCTGAACATATATGCAACAGAAATGCCTCCGATGAAAGAGGTAAACAACAGAAGGATATTAAAAAGGGTCATTTCGGCGCTGGAAAGCTGCTTTTTAAAAGATTTCCAGACGCTGATGCGGCCTTTTTTATTTTTTATGACAACGCTTGGAGAATTCTTTTTCAGAGTTCTGTAAAAAAGAGTCTGAACAGTTTCTTTGTTTCTCGATTCGGATCTGATATTGTAAAGCTGGGAAATGACTCTGCAGGCTATCCATATACTTCCTTGTAGATGCGGTACCTGATGACAATCCTGCAAAAAAGAATTCCGATCAGATAGATTACAAAAAAGCCAAGGCCTTTGGCAATCCGGGGGACGTTTAAATTGATGATGCTGGGAATTACAAAGCCGAGGATTGAGAGATAAAGGGCGATGATCTGGTCGCGCTTTGTTTGCTGAAGCCCCAGTTCCTCGACGGTTTTCTCATAGCTGATCTCAAGGCTCATGAAGTCTTCTTTTGAGAATTGCTCCATACGGATCTTTTCGTTGATCTTTTTATTATTCTGAAAAAACATTTTAAATCCTTTCATCGTATGGAACTTTGGGAAGTTCCTCAAGTACGATCTCTTTTAATTTTTCGAAATTATCTTTATTGTTGGCAGCGATTATTCCAAAGGGCCTGTCTAATGGAAAGCCTTCGTTATGCAAGCATTCGACATAGCCACCGGCAGATTTTATTATAGCGAAAGCGGCGGCTGCATCCCATGGAAATACGCGGATTTCAAAGTATAGCTCAACTTTTCCTGCGGCCAAAAGGGCAAGCTCTAATGCAGCAGAGCCCAGGCGACGAAGATCGTCTGATTTGTAATAGATTTTTTCGATTATTTTAAAGCAGGGCGCGGCGTAATCTTTATTGTACAAGCTCATAGCTGAGCAAAGGATGGAATGTTCAAAATCTTTGTCAGATACTTTGATCGGTTTTCCGTTAAGAAAAGCGCCACTTCCAACCTGACCCGTGTACATTTCATCCCGGTAAGGATGGTAGATCACACCGATGAAAGGCTCACCTTTTTTGATTAATCCGACTGAGATTACGCTCAGGCCGAGATCTCTTATAAAATTACTGGTTCCGTCGATCGGATCGATGACCCAGACATATTCACCCGAGCTATCAGTCTGGTCTTTTTCTTCACCAATGATCGTACTTCCGGGTAAGAGAAGCGTGAGTCCTTGGGAAAGGAATTCCTGGATTTTTAAGTCCGAATCCGTAACAAAGTTGGAGCTGTTGCCCTTTTGATTTATACCGCTCCTCGCCTCGGAGTCCATCATTATTTTACTTGCTTCTTTTACAATGGAAGCGATTTTTTCTATCAGGTCGTTCATAAAATACCTCTAAGAGTTTTTTATTAGTATAACATAATCGGCATCTATGTTGTTTTACTTATTGCGGTATTTATTCATGATTTCCGGAGGAATATGACAGTAATCTTCCGGAAATCTTACCAGTCTGTCTTGATGTTCATCGGCGCTTCTAACATAGTTTGTCAGAGGTTTTACTTCGATTGCAATCCTGTCTCTGTCATCTCTTAAATCTATATATTTTCTTGCCTCTTCCAGATGTTTTTCATTTTCGCTGTATATTCCGGTCCTGTACTTTGGACCTTCATCTATTCCCTGCTTATTAATGCTATAGGGATCAATGATCTCAAAAAAATAATCCATCAGCTGACTTACGCTTACATGCGCCGGATCAAAAACAGTCTTTACACATTCCGCGTATCCATCGTATTCGCCGTCAAGTGTGTTTGTGCTGCCATTTGCCCTTCCTGCTTCAGTTTCTATAACGCCGGGAAGAGACCTTATAAAATGCTGAACTCCCCACAGACATCCTCCTGCTATGTAAATAGTTTCTTTCATTTTCTCATTTTACCTTTCTAGGTTAATCGCGGGTTCATTATACTCTCTGAAATCTTTTTAGAAAAGACTATTGCCCGGAATTATGAATAATAAAGGTAGTTTGAAGCCATAAAGGAACCTGGCGGAAAAGCTATGAAGAAAGACGAAGGAGAGTAGAGCCGATTGGCATCTTTTATAATTTGATTTGGAAGTTGAAAATGGTCTTACAAAGACATTTACATTTCCCAAAGTGTTTGATACGATGGAACTACCCAGAAAGTTGTAGGAGATAATAGATGAAATCAGGGTCAAAGAAATTAGGAATACCGGCAAACGGAAGGTTTGAATATACAAATCGAGTTAAGCCGGTTACCTGTAATTGTTCTAAATGCATACACTCTAAGAAAGCTGCCGGTACCCTCTACTGTAGTTATTATGATACTTTTAGTCCTAAGAAAAAGGTTTGTGTAAGGTATAGCCCTATTGAAAATGATGGTGTCAGACAAAAACCGTTAAATAAATCTGAAATTAACAAGATGTCAAAAAAAAAGAAGTCTTTTCCATGGGAAATCTAATTACATCTCAATACCTACTATGCCGTCAATAGATTGGGTTAACTGTGTGAAATCTGCAAAGCATTTCCAAATGGAATTACCATTTCTGCTAATTGTCACTCGTCCAACACAATGTGCTTTGTTTCCGCTCTTTCTAAGTTGCTTACACTGTATTTTATTCTGTTTCGATATATTATATTTCTATATCCTTATGAGAATGGAGGGGGTTACTATTCCAAAACTATATTTAGTTTATATACCAAAGTATCAAGATTCTACGCCACCTTTTCTGATTACTAATACTATTTCTCAATATATGCATAATTTCAGACATGGCTGCGATACTACTATTATTTCTTGTCCCGGCTGTCTTTCTTCTAATGAGAGAATGGATGATTACGCCAACAACTTTCGTAGTATTGTTCCTGGCTGTAACATATTTGGAGCCTTTCGTGCTTATAACGGATATAATCACAGACTTAATGATTTTAAAAATGCAATTGTAAATGCGAGTCCTTCTATTACTCTTTTAGATATAGCAGCGAGAAATCACTCTGACCATAGAAAAATGCTATTTTTTATTGAAGAATCCCCAAACACGATTGTGAATATAAATACCAGAGCGCTTGCAAATGATTATTTGGATCATGCGAATGTTAAAGCAGTTCTAATCGGTTCAAGTAATCAGAGTTTTAACACCTACTTTTCTCCTACTGGTCGTAATGGCGAATGCGATATTCTGATGTATATAGATGATAAGGATCCTGATGAACAACAATGGCCGGAAGGAACTATCGTTTCCGGAGAACTCTTTGGAAGGGACCCCGATGTATTATTAAAAAATATGCTAAAAGAAGTATTCGACCACTATTTGGATCCGGCTACTCTGTAATTATCCATAGAATCCATAGAACTTTTCAATCAAACATCAGAATCTGAAAATGGTTCTTTGCTGTAGCTCTTTAAACTTGTTTGTATAGCTTGGACAAACAAGTTTGAAGTAGTTATTTCTTCGGCATATAGAGTATAATGGTTATATGCAACTCTACAAAACGCAGAAACTGTGAGGAGCAAGGTAAAAGTGAAAAATATCATATTAGGAATAGTTTTTTTGATAGTGGCAGTATTTTTATCAGGATGTGCTACGTATGGTGATAGAGATAATATGGTGAACAGCGGTGATACTGAAATTGAAAACGCTGTATCATCAGAAACAAGTACCGGTGAAAAGGAACTGCCGGGGTCTGAAGTGCAGGAGTTCATAGCTTCATTTGAGTCCTGGGATGACTTATATATATACATTAAAGAGCATATAAAAGAGAAGCTGATTTCGGAAGGCGAAATAACCGAAGGTGATTCACTCTATTTTACATACAGAGATGTGGCTGACCATTTTTTTGAGCGCACTGATGAGAATGATAATATGACTTTTTCCGGTAGCTTTTTTTATTTTGGCAAAGAAGGAAACGTGATTCCGATAGGGTACTCTGCTACGCTCGAAATTAAAGATGATCGATTTAGCGTCGTATCGCTTGATTACTTGACAGTAGGGAAAGTTATCGAAGGAGTCGGAGACGAAAAAACTGAGTGGGATTATTATGACATTTTTGAGGATTTAAGCTTCTATTTTTTGCATGAAAGTTTCGATGAACTGATAGGATACCAAACCAAAGAAGATGCTGCTAATTTAGAAAAACTGATGGCAGAAAACAACCTAACGCCGGACATGATCTTTGCTAAACTTTTGTTTGAACAAAATAAGGATGCATACAAAGATCCGATTCAGGCTATGGAAACAATGTTGCCGGCGTTAAAGGGGTATCCCAAAAGGTTATTTGTGGATGACGAGTTTTATGATATTGATATTTTTATAGATTTTGGAAAAGATAAAGAAGCTGTCGTCAATATGGAGGTACTTGGAAAAACAGATGAGGGCGATCTGTTGTATGCGATAGGAAGTAGTGGATTTGCAAGCAAGGATGAAGAGGAAAGAAAGGCTAAATTCTGTAATGTGACACAAGCGGAACTTGATGCCGCAGCAGAGGTTTCATTTACCGATGTATATTCCGGAACTGCAAAAACAGATTACTTCTATGTGGGTAGATTCGAAGGAACGGATATTGAGTTATACGGGGCTACCAATTTCAGCGGATATGTTGTTAAAATCGGAAGTGATATTTGTCCATTAATTCACAGGATTGGACGTTCTGGCCCTGAAAACATGTTCTCCGGAGACTTTGATGGCGATGGAGAAATTGAATGCGGATTTACGCAGTCTGAAGGTTGGGGAACAGGGTATTATGTGGATGGACTTGTGATGATCGATCCAAATGAAGAAAAGAAGTTTAGCTTCTTTGATATAAAAGATCTGACAGAGTACAATGGTAACGTGTTCTCAAAAGTAAAGACCGGAATTGATGAACAGAGCAGCGTTCTTGTTTATTGGATTGAGGATGACGGCAAGGTAAGAGACAAGGGCAGGATAAAACTTGAAGATACTATAACCGATGGTTCCATATGTCGGGGACTCGGATTTGGAGATCAGTTTTTTATCGACTATGTTGATGATGAATGGAAATTCACAGCTATAGGTGGAAGCTTGTGGTCGGACCGGGTAATACCGGATTATGAGGATTCTGTGAACCTTACAGGAACAATTGAATACAAGAATGGTTCGATAACGTTCAACAATCTGCATCTGGCAGCAGGTGAAATGATGTATTAGTAAGTTTTAAATATAAAATATGAAGTATAAAAACATAATTAAAGCCGTTTTCATATCCCGCCCCAACCGTTTTATTGCCAAGGTTTTGATAGATGGACATGAGGAAACGGTGCATGTAAAAAACACCGGAAGGTGCAAAGAACTGTTGATACCGGGATGCGAAGCGTGGCTGACCGAGCCAGGTACACCGGAGCGAAAAACAAAGTATGATCTTGTGGCCGTAAGGAAAAGCACGGGGTACTGTTTAACATCGACAGTCAGGCTCCGAACAAGGTCGTTAAAGAATGGCTGGAAACAAAAGGGTACGACCGCATAGTACCTGAATATACATACGGTAATTCACGCATTGATTTTTATATGGAGAAGGGAAATGAAAAGTTCCTTATGGAAGTCAAGGGGTGCACGCTTGAGGTTGACGGTATCGGCTACTTCCCGGATGCGCCAACTGAGCGTGGCGTAAAGCACTTGCGTGAGCTCATAAAGGCAAAGAAAGAGGGATATCGAGCGATTCTTGCCTTTGTAATACAGATGGAGGGGGTGTATGAGGTAAGACCAAATATAGCAACCCACCCTGAATTTGCCGCAGCTTTTGAAGAAGCGAAAAAAGCCGGGGTTGAAATCCTGTTTCTTCCCTGCAAGGTTGCGCCGGATGAACTGAAAATATAAAATGACACAGGAGGAAGGGTATATGGAATTTGCAAAAGTTGGAGGCGTGCAGATTGGGCTGATGGTCCTTGGACTTATCATTTTTCTTTTTGCGCCGCTTATCATAGCAATCGTTTGGACTGTTAAGAAAAAAGAGAGATTTACGACCATTTTAATCGGTGCTGCCACATTTATTGTCTTTGCGTTGATACTTGAAAAGTCGATTCAGAACGTTTTGGTCTTTCCTTCGCAGATGGGGCTTCCGCTTCATGGGGCGGCTAAGTTTCTAAACGCAAGGCCCATTCTCTGGGCGCTGGTTCTTGGATTGTTTCCCGGAGTCTTTGAAGAGACAGGCAGACTGGTGGCATTTAAGACTGTTCTCAGAAAGCGGAAAAACCGCGAGACGGGAATTTCGTATGGTATAGGTCACGGCGGCATAGAGGTGATGCTTATACTCGGTCTTACTTATATCACCAATATCGCTTATGCGGTTATGATAAATACCGGAGTATACGGCAATCTGATCGCACAGGCAGCGGCGCTGGCACCGGAGCAGGTAGAGCAGGGATACACGGTAGCCGCGCAGCTTGCGGCATTTTCCGCATGGGACCTGGCTATAGGCGTCGTTGAGCGTATTTTTGCGTTTATGTTTCATACCGGTGCATCAATCCTTGTTTTTTATGCATGCAAGGATAAAAAGAAATTCTGGCTCTATCCTCTGGCAATCTTGCTCCATACAGCGATGGATTCATTAGCGGGACTAAAGATGGCAGGTGTGATCGAAATCAGCCCCGTTATGATGGAGGTGGTCGTTGCGGTCTTTGGCCTTGCAACGTTCTTCGGAGCATATTTCCTGCTGTACAGAAAGGACAGCGAAAAGGGTAAAACTGTATGATAATACGGATTGATGAATTGTCGGATGTGCCTATATATCAGCAGATCAGGAACCAGATCGTCATGGGAATCTCATCGGGAGAGCTGGAGGCGGGGGAGCAACTTCCCACGGTCAGGGCGCTGGCTTTTGATATGGGGATAAATACCATGACGGTGAGCAAAGCATACCAACTGTTAAAAACAGAAGGGTACATTATGACGGACAGAAAAAACGGAGCAAGAATACGCACTGAGATTGAAAAGCAGGGCAGGATCAGTGCCGGAAACCGGTCTGAGCTTAAGCGCATCGTATCGGAAGCAAGGATCTCGGGCGTGCCAAAGGATGAAATCATTAATCTCGTGAACGAGTATTACGGAGGGTAGGATAATGTCAGCGGTATTTGGATGGATAATGTTTCTCTGCGTGGCATCAGTGCTTTTATTCAATCTTTTTTACATGTATCCGCGTAAGTGGAAGGATAGGAAGATTGTACTCGGAGTCAAAAACAGGAAGGAATTTAAGGAACCCGGGGTGGCCCTGCAAATCGAGAAAATCGTGGGAAAGGCGCATAAGCAGGCGCTTATCATAACCGGCGTTTGCTTTGTGATAGCTGCTTCTTTGCTCCTTTTAAGGGGGCTGATCATGCAGACCTTTTTCTGGATGATCTTCATCTATATCGTGATCTTTGCAAGCATGATACCCTATATGATCGGACATTCTGCGGTAATGAACATTAAGAAATTTCTTGGGATTGCCGGTGGGGATGGCACCGGTCCGGTGGATCTTAAACTTAGTGGAAGGATTCATGCTCTTAATCCTATAAATGCTATCATACCGAATATTGTAGGTTTGATCCCTGTGATTGTTTCACTTCTGTTTGATCTAAAACTTATTAGTTTCGGGGAAAGCAGGATTGCCGGAAGCTTTATCAGTACAATTATTATTGCTACATTTTGGATTATGGGGCTTTTTATCACTTTGTTTGCGTTTGTTTTTGATAACATGAAAAACGAAGTGATCGCCTCTGATAGCGATGTAAATGCAAATTACAACAGGGCAAAAAAGAAAAACAGCGCGGATATGTGCATTCGGTTTATCTGGGCAAATGTGATCTACACGGTGATCACTTCGGTAGGATTATTCTTCCGCTACAGCGAACTTCTAATGATCATGGGACTTTTTGTTTACATGATACTGATGTTTGCGGCTGTTTTTGTCTTTATCCATTTTAATAAAAAGATAGAGGCAAGGTATATTAAAGAAACAGAGATTGTCACGGATGACGATGAATGTTGGATAGCGGGAATGTTTTACTATAACCCCAAAGACAGGCGCATGAATGTGGAAAAACGCGCCGGTGTTGGAAGTACCGTTAATTTTGCTCATCCCGGGGGAAAGGCTGTTGGAATTGTCGGAATAGGCAGTATAGTATTTACGTTTTTGGTGCTTGTCTGGGTCGGGCTTTTAGAGAGTACGCCCATCAGTTTACGGGTAGAGGATTCAAAGGTCATCTGCCATCAGCTTAGAGATGATTATGCGATACGTCTCAATGATATCGTAAGCGCAGAATATGGGGATAATATCATGGATCACACTGTGATACGTATTGCCGGAACAGGTATGGAAACTCTGCTTAAAGGCAGGTTTTCCGTGGACGGAGTAAACGGATGCAGGTGTTTCCTAAATCCACAGACAAAGGAATTCATTAAGATCGTCACAAAAGACGGCCTGATCTACTATGTCGGTGGCGAAACAGCAGAAGAAACTCGCTCAGTCATGAACGCAATAGAAAAATGACACAGGGGGACGGGGTTGGGGGTTCATAGTCAGAATAATTTCAAAATTATCTGAAAATGAACCCCCAACCCCGTCCCCCTGTGTCATTGGGGCTTGCGTAGTTGTAAAAGAGCAGTTTTTGCTGCATAATGATAAAAAGAAAGCAATTGCTAATCTCACAGAAGATGAGGTAAAGAATTACATGAAAAAGGTTTATGCAACACTTATTATATTATTAACGATTATATCATTAGCTGGATGTGGTTATTCATCAAGCTAAAAGTTTATATCCTGAACTGATTCTAGCTTGGGACTATTCCAAAGAGCAAAGTTAAAATGAGCATTTAAGTATGAAAGGAAAAATTATGAACGATATCGAGGCAATCAAGGAAAGACACAGTGTCCGTAATTATGAGAGCAAGGAGATCGAGGCTGAAAAGAAGGAAAAGATCAAAGCCTTGATTGAAGAGGTCAACAAAGAAGGGAATCTTCATCTACAGCTCAAGGAAAATGCAGGAGCGACATACAATAGGCTCCTTAATAGGGCGATGGGATTATCCAGCGCTCCCAGCGTAATAGCCTGTGTGGGAAAAGACGATGAAACCCTGGAAGAAAGGGTTGGCTACTATGGAGAAAGACTTGTTCTTGAAATCCAGAAGATGGGTCTTAATACCTGTTGGGCCGGGACCTTTAGCAGGAAAAACATTGATGCTGATGTAGCGGATGATGAAAAGCTTGTTATAAGTATAGCCGTTGGTTACGGTAAAGATCAGGGAAGACCGCACAAATCAAAGACGGCTGAGCAGGTGATAGAAGCAAAAGGTGACAAACCCGAATGGTTTAATAAGGGAGTTGAGATGGCTCTTCTTGCACCTACCGCAATTAATCAGCAGAAATTCAAGATCCGGTTAAACGAGGATGGAACTGTTGATATCGTTGACAAGGGCGGTCCCTTTAGCAAGGTAGATAAAGGAATCGTTAGAAGACATTTTGAGATAGGAGCGGAAAAATAATGAAAGAGGCATATTTTGCTGGAGGATGTTTTTGGTGCGTGACTCCCATATATAAAATGAATGGTGTTGAAAAGGTTATATGTGGATATGCCGGAGGAGACGAGGTTAATCCCACATATGAGGATGTAAAACACCAGAAGACAGGACACAGGGAGACTATAAAACTTGTCTATGATCCTGGGAAGGTTTCATACGATAGATTGCTTGATATTTATTTTGCAAACGTGGATCCCTTTGATGCGGAAGGTCAGTTTATTGATAAAGGTTTTTCTTATACGCTGGCTATATTCTATAATGACGATAGTGAGAAGGAACTTGCTATAAAGAAGCTTAACGAGATTGAAAGTAGTTCAGGTAAAAAGACTTATGTAGAAGTTCTGCCCTACAAGAATTTCTATGAAGCTGAGGAGTACCACCAGGATTACTATCTTAAGAATCCGGAAGCTTTCGAAAAAGAACTTATCGAATCGGGAAGAAAGAAATGATGGAATAGAGTACGCTTATTTTAGGCGATTCTGTATTCTACAGAACCGGATTCTACGATATGGAGAGACGTGTAGATTCAATTCTGCTATACGTTGATTGCTCTATGGACCTCATATTGATACGCTTTCACTGTAACCAATAATTTTGGGCAGGAGGTAGAATAAATGAATCAGGAATTGACCGGATCTTTTATAGCACAACTTCGAAAAGAGAAGAACATGACGCAAAAGGAGCTTGCCGATAAATTGGGCATCAGTGATAAAACTGTGTCAAAATGGGAGACAGGAAACGGGACACCCGATGTGTCGCTTCTTCAGCCGCTATGTAAAGAATTATCTGTCAATCTGAATGAACTTCTGTCCGGCGAAAGGCTCTCTGATGAGAGCTACAGTGGAAAGGCGGAAGAAAATATGATGAAATTGGCTAAGGATGCGGAAGACGGAAGAAAGAATAAGAAAGTAGTTGGAATAATCGGAGCAGGGTGCGGAGTATTAATATTTTCGTTTTTTTTGGAATATGCAATTATTACTTCAGGAGGCACGATGGGTATTTTTGCTTTCCTTGATTTCCCTACATTGATAATGCTACTGGGATTGTTAATGGGAATAGAATTGATCTCCGGTAGATTTTTAGGATTATTCAAAGCTCTTGGGGCTGCAATTAAGAATAGTAAAAATCTTGATGATGAAACCAGAAAGATACATGTTAGAGATTTAAAGTTCGCCATTATAGCCACAATCATAGCAACACTGTTTGCAACTATAATTGGATTCATAAGTATGTTGCATAGTATTCAGGAACCCTCTACAATAGGACCAAGTGTTGCTGTTCTTTCTGTTAGTTTTTTATATGGATTGATCATTGTGGCACTCTTGTATGCTTTTAGAGAGAGGCTGAAGTAAAAACATATGTGGATAATCAAGCAGATATTTGATGGCGAATATGGTTGTGAGGAAAGAAACGGGAACGAACCAATGGTTTCTGTCACGCTTGCAGACGAAAACGGAAATGAGAAATACGTAACCGTTTCGGATTCTTTTCTTACTGAGAATAAACTAGATGTCGGATCAGAGTGGACGAAGAATCCTTAAATAGAGGCATAATTGAAATAATAGTAGTTAAAATTTGAGGGGCAGGAGGTCTTTGATACAAAGATGGCGGCTTTCCATGAGACGACCTTGATGTGGAGTTCTTGGTTGGGGAATGACACAGGGGGACGGGGTTGGGGGTTCATTTTCAGACAACTTTGAGATTGTTCTGATTATGAACCCCCAACCCCGTCCCCCTGTGCCATTTTTGCGATTCACGACAAAAAAAGTGCATTTCACGCATGGATGATCGAATTTAAGAAATAAAACCCGATAAAATAAGTGGAATATGTCTTCTTGGAGGAGCCTTTATGAAACTGGCCATATGTGATGACGAAAAGCAGATAAGGGATGTTTTAGCGGACATAGTGCGCGAAGTATCTGAAAGCATTGAAATCGTTCAGTACGCGAATGCACAAGAAATACTGTCTCCGGAGTTTGATGCCGATATTCTGTTTCTTGATATCCAGATGCCCGGGACTGATGGAATGAGAGCCTCAAAAATACTTCGTTCAAAAGGAAAGAAAACTATAATTATATTTGTGACAGCTCTTGAAGAACAGGTTTTTAACGCCTTTGATGTAGGTGCCTTCAATTATATCGTAAAACCTTTTTCAAGAAATCGGATCAAAGATGTCGTAAAGGGAGCTATCAAGCAGGCAAAAGAGTTGGAAATGATTGAAAAATCTCTTACCGAAAAGAGCGACGAACTTGAGAAGTATCGCACTATAACCGTTAAAAGCGGAGGAGCAAATACGAGAGTAATCCTTTCGGAAGTTTGCTATGCGGAAGTCTTTGACAGAATGCTGGTTTTGCATATGTCAAACGGAGATGATATCGAGTATTACGGCAGGATGTCTGATCTTGAAAGAATAGCCGGAAAAGATTTTTATCGGGTTCACAGGGCGTACCTTATAAACCTTGGTTTTGTAAAATCGTATGATTCAAAGGCTGTACATATGTCGGACGGAGATATTCCGGTGGCCAGGGGCAAATACCCGGAACTGATAAAGGCGTACATGTCATACCATACCAGGAGGGAGATGCTTTGATGGAATATATCATTAACCATTTTGAATCCTTCGCAAATTTGTATGTTTCTGTTTGGATAGAAATCTATCTTCTCATGGTTGCGGCGCTGTTTGCGTACTTTCTTTTTCCTTTTACGGAAAAGAAAAAGGCGTCTGTTTTTGCTGCACTGGTTTACGGTTTGCTGACGATAATAAATAACCATGTCGATATTTCAAAGAGTGTATCAACGCTGATCAATATAGGAATAGTTGCTCTTACTTTTCTTGCTGCATGGCTGTTTGACGAAAGGCGCAATCCGGTTCAGAAAATACTTCTTTGCGTAGTGTTCAGACTTATCAGCTGGCTTTCTATAGAATTGTTTACGGAGGTGGGATTTTACGAAAGAGATCTGCTTTTTAAATTCGACTGGTACAGTTCCAGCGTCAAAGCCATTGTTATAGAATTTCTCATATGGAATCCGGTTTCATATATTTTGCCGGTAATGCTTTTGTACGTGGTGATACGGATCCTGCATAAAGTGTACAGGCACAAAAAAGAGGAATTGGCATGGCAGGAACTGATCGTGCTGCTTGCACCGGTGTTTCCAATACTTCTGGTGAAACCCATCATGTCATCTTATTTCTACTTATGGATGGACGGAATAGCAAACGGAAGTATTAAAGAAAATATCCCGGCCAATCCGTTCAGGATACTATTCTCCATATTGGCTTTTTTTCCTGTGATCATCGTGATCGCATTGTATCAAAGACTTAAAGAAAAGCAGGAGGAAATTTATGCGGGCAAGGCTCTTGAAAATCAGCTGGAAGAAACCCACAGGTATACTGCTCATATGGATGAACTGTATGAAAAAATGAGGGCAATGCGCCATGATATGGGAAATCATCTGACTATTATAGAGGGACTGGCAGAAAGCGGCAAACGAAAAGAACTTTGCGAGTATATCGGGGAGTTTCGGAACCGTTTTTCTGAAATACAGCCGCCTGTAAAATCCGGAAATGCCGTGACGGATATAGTACTTTCAGAAATCTTTCAGGAATGCAAAAAAGACGGGATTAATTTCGAGAGCAGATTTCAGTTTCCGGGCAGCCTTAGTATCAATCCTTTTGATATGAGCATAGTACTGACAAATGCTCTGAAAAATGCCTGCGAGGCATCAAAGGGCGTTAAGGATGCAAAAATCATGATCAGATCTGTTACAAAAGACAGAACTTTTATAGTCAGCATAAGAAATAAATGTGACAAAGTAGTAATGATAAATGAGGACGGGCTTATAGATTCAACAAAGAAAGATGACGGGCACGGATACGGGCTAAAGAATATCCGGAGCATAGCGGGCAAGTACAGAGGGGATATTGAAATCCGGCAGGAAAAAGTAGAGGGGGAGCTTTTCTTTATATTGAATGTAATGATGATGGGATGAAAAAACGACTGCGATCGTGCAGCGAAGACCGGTAAGAATACATTTTACAACAATAAAAGTGCGGTTCACGGATAAGCCCTTGCCTGGCGCCTTATATGTCCGATAATCACAGTAAAGACCTGTATTAAAGGAGGCGAAGGATATGATCAGATTTAACAGTTTTAATTATGGCAGTCTTTTTGGATCGGGAAACAGATCGGGATATTCGAATTCCATTTTAAGCAATCTTTCACAGCTTTCGAGTATAAGATCGGGAGCATATTCAAAAGCACTGAAGGCTTATTACGGAAAGAATAACAACACGGTGCAAAAGAATGCTGCAGAAAATAAGATTAAAAGTTATGACTATAACAAAGGCACGGAGCTGTCTGCAGTATCTAAAGAAAGCAGTGAATTGGTACTGGCTGCAAAAAAACTAACGGCAGCGGGTAAAGACAGTCTGTTCTCTGATAAGGAAAAGTATGATGCGGACGCTGCTTTTAAATCGGCAAGTGAGTTTGTCTCGAATTATAACGAGACACTTAGCGCAGTAGGAAAGACTGCGAATACTGTTGTAAATAGCGCAGCAGGTAGCATGACGCGGTTGACCGGTGCAATGTCAAAGAGCCTTGGAAGTATCGGAATAACCGTTGGCAAGGATGGAAGAATTTCCATAAGCGAAGAAGAGTTCAAGAATGCAGGGTACGATAAGGTAAGATCAATGCTTGGCACTAGTGGATCATTTGCCGGAATAATCGCATCTTCAGCACAGAGACTTGAATCCGCAGCAGAGCAACAAAATAGGTATTCCGGACTTGGTAATGGTATCTACGGAAAATACGGCAATCTTCCGGGTGGCTACGGATATGGCGGATCCGGCTTCGATAGGTGGTTCTGAAAAATGACCCAGGGGGACGGAGTTGGGGGTTCATTTTCAGACAACTTTGAGATTGTTCAGACTATGAACCCCCAACCCCGTCCCCCTGGGTCATAAAGTGTTGTATAATAATGTCGATATATAAGATAACCGGAGGTTTTTCATAGAGCACAAGGAGGTGCGTTATGCAGGTAAGAAATAATTCGATTTTTGTGGGAGATGAAACCCGCACAAACCGTGCCGCAGACGGTAAGAGTAAGGGGCAAAACAGTTCTTCAAAATCTGTTAACGGAGCGGCTTTAACGGAAAAGTTTGATCCTATTGCGGCAAAAAGAAGTCAGGCAAGAAAAGCTGCAATGAAGATAATCGGAGATGCTTTTGAAAACGAGCAAAAGATCGACAAGGATCTTGACTCGCACAGACAAAAGATACGTGAACTTCATGGCGATATTTCAGGATATCGGGAAGAAATCAAGAATTTAAGAGAAAGCCGCGAACTGCTCAGAAACGAATACGGTGTTGACGAGAACAGCGAAGAAGAAAGACAGCTAAAACTCCTTGAAAAGGAAGCCGATTCCAGAACCAAGGGATCGAAAGTAACCCTTACCCGCGAAGAGATGAATGAAGTGGGATACATCAGGGCAAAAGGGCTTACGGAGTATCAGCACCGAGCTATGGAACTTAAGGAATCGGAGAGATATTATGCCGACTTTATATACGATGCGGAAAACGACATAAAAACCGAAAATGCTATTATCTCCGGATCAAAGATTGAGCGTCTTAAGTATAGTCCTATGCTTGATGCCAGAGAACAGGCAGAAACAATAATGGAATCTGCGGAAAAGGAAGTTCTCGGAATGCTCTACGAAGAGGGAAAAGAGCATATCGACGAAGAGCAGGAGAAAAAGGAAGAGGAAGCAAAGGCCCAAAGAGAAAAGAAGGAAGAACTGGAAGAGAAGATCGAAAAAGCAAAAGAAAAGAAAAAAGAACAGGAAGAATTTACCGAAGATATTCTCGAAGCCGTAACCAATCGCGAGATGAAAAATGCAGATATAAGCGGCGCACAGGAAGAAATCAAGGAAATGATGAGCAAGATGAAGCTTCTCGAGGAAGATGTAAAGGGAGCGGCAATAGATAAGGAAATCTAAGTAGGGAACGGAAATATTAACGAAAGCAGGCACACATGATAATCAAGGAGGATTAATTATGGCTATGAACATCGGAACAGACTACTCAAACTATACATCGAACTATGGTAAGACAAACGTTTTGCCCGAAAAAGAAACAAAAACAGAAAGCGCCGAAAAAACCAATACTGACGGCGTTATTTACGAAAAATCTGAGGAGAAAATCGATAATTCCACATATAAGATTAACAAGATGAGCGCTGAGGACAGAAAGAAGATAGCAAGTCAGTTACAGTCTGAAGCAGATCAGCGCAAACAGCAGCTTATCAGCCTCGTACAGAAGACCTTATCAGGCCAGGTGAACGCATTCGGAATCGCTACAGAGGATGATATCTGGAAAACACTTGCCAGCGGTAATTTCACGGTTGATCCGGCTACCAAAGCTCAGGCAGAAAAAGATATCGCCGAAGACGGTTATTGGGGAGTAAAGCAGACGTCCCAGAGACTTTTTGATTTCGCCAGCGCGCTTGCCGGCGATGATGTGGATAAGATGAAGGAAATGCAGGCTGCCATGGAGAAAGGCTTCAAGCAGGCGACAAAAACATGGGGAAGAGAACTCCCGGGAATTTGCAGCGACACTATAAATGCAGCAAATAAACTTTTTGAGGACTATTATAAGTCAAAGGAAAACATAACAGAAGAGCAATAGATTAATGAGTTGATTGGTGCTACCATATCAATATATAAAATGACACAGGGGGACGGGGTTGGGGGTTCATAGTCAGAATGATTTCAAAATTATCTGAAAATGAACCCCCAACCCCGTCCCCCTGTGTCATTTTTGTGTTTGTTTTGAGCAAGTTTTGATATAATATGTGCATGATCAAAAATGGAAAGACCATAGGAGCATTATGCTGGTTTGAAGATCTGAATCGCTTTTTTGAGGTCATAGCAAAATGCATGAAACCGGGAGACGTGATTTTACGAGGTAAGAAATTATGATGAAAATTGGAACATTCTTCCACCACATAAGGGAGGCAGCCGCAGAACGCGGTGAAACCTTGGAGCAGACATTGGAATATGTTCGTGAGTTAGGCTACGAGGCAGCAGAAGTTGATGCTGATGATCATGAAGGTGCAGAACTTCTCGGTGCACACGGTATTGCGGTGAGCAGTATTTATCGCAATTATTCATGGCACGATAAGATTGACGAGAAGGCGATGGATGAGCATATTCGTTTGGCAAAGGAACTGGGCTCGGAAAAGATCATGGCGATTCCCGGATTTTTTGGCGAAAATGATACCGATATCATTCGAAAAGAGAAATTAAAACGAATGGCAGAGGGTATGAACTTGATTTGCGAGCGTGCACTGCAAAATGGGCTTACCTTGACTATCGAAGACTATGATAATGCGTTGAGCCCCATATCTACTATTGATGGCATGAAGTATTTTCTTGATGCAGTTCCGAAACTAAAAGTTGCTTTTGATACAGGAAATTTCGCATATATCGGTGAAGACGTGTTAGCTGCAGAGAAAGCATTCGCAGACCGGATTGTTCACGCACATCTTAAGGACAGGCTTTATAGTCAGATCGGCAACGGTGATCCTTGCAAATGCCCGGACGGAAGAGTGCTCTGGCCTTGTGCAGTGGGTGAAGGAGACATACCCATGGATGAATTGCTTAACATATTGAAGTCTAAGGGATACAGCGGATATGTAATGGCAGAATTCTTTGGGGCCGCGTCATATTCCGATACATTAGAAAAGTCTATGGAATATCTTAGGGGGAGAGTGTGATGATCAGAGTTACCATATGGAATGAATATGAACACGAAAGAACGATCCCTGCGATCGAAAAAGTCTATCCCGAAGGAATCCATGGGGCATTAAAAATAATATTATCAACTGAAGAAGATTTATGCGTCAGGTGCTCGACACTTTTGGATCCTGAGCAGGGTGTGTCTGAAGAGATACTTCAGAATACCGACGTGCTGATCTGGTGGAGCCATGCAAAGCAGGATGATATTACAGACGAAAATGTGGATCGCATTATTAATCATGTCCATAGCGGAATGGGATTCATTGCACTGCATTCAGCGCATTATAGCAAGGTTTTCAGAAAACTGATGGGTACAACCTGTACACTCGGATGGAAGCATGGTGATCATGAAAAACTGTTTTGTGTAGAGCCATCTCATCCGATTGCAGAAGGAGTTCCAAAAGTTATTGATCTTCCGGATGAAGAACTATACTGTGAACCTTTTTCCATCCCCAAACCCGATGATGTGGTCTTCATGGGATGGTTTGAAGGCGGAGCGGTTTTTAGGAGCGGATGTACTTTTACGAGAGGATACGGGAAGATCTTTTATTTTCAACCCGGGCATGAAGAAAACAGAGTTTATGATGATCCTGGCATCCGTAAAATTCTGATAAATGCTGTTAGGTGGGCTGCACCTAAAACAAGACTTGCAAAGCCTGAAGAGAATTTTGAATTGTAACGAAAAAAGAAGGTTTCAGGAAGAAAAAGCAGGGGACATGCCTGAGTATGATGAATTCTGTCTTCTCAAATTAAAAGACGGTCGACATACCGTGGGAAATGACACAGGGGGACGGGGGTGGGGGTTCATAGTCAGAACAATCTCAAAATTATCTGAAAATGAACCCCCACCCCCGTCCCAATGTCATTTAGATAGTAAATAAGATAAAAATAGTGTATCATTAAAGCCATGATAAATCCAAACATAAATACAGCCAGTTCTCGGGTTTACGGTCAAAAAGCTTATTTTTGAAAAAGGC
>JAFUFI010000010.1 GCA_017469945.1 Lachnospiraceae bacterium
CGTTCATCCTGAGCCAGGATCAAACTCTCATGTTGAAAAGTTTTTTCCTAACCAGTTTAAACTGGCTATCTATCCATTAACATTTACTGTTATTTGGGTTGATCTTTTAAGATCTGTTCTCTGAATTATTCACGTCTTAAGCTCTCAGATAAAACCTTAAGACTTGGAATGTGTTCAGGGTTGCATTGCTGTTCAGTTATCAAGGATCATTTCGTTTTTGCTGTGCCGTTCTCGGCGACAGCTTTGTTAGAATACCACCTTCTCGATTCTGTGTCAACATCTTTTTTTAATTTTTTTAAAAAATTTTTTTGAAGATGTTTAACAGCCGTATTATTAGTGGTTTGCCGGCTTCAAAACACTACATAATGTATTATTTCAAAGCGGTCTTTACTGTAATTATTTGGATATAAAAAGGAATGCCATCGCATTCCCTTTACTTACAGTAAAACGGAGAAAGAGGGATTTGAACCCTCGCGCCGGTTGCCCGACCTACACCCTTAGCAGGGGCGCCTCTTCAGCCTCTTGAGTATTTCTCCAAATCTGAATTGCTAACCTACCAAATATGTATGTCCCAAAGAGCGTTTCCTTTAGGACGCATTGACTATTATACATAGGGGGTCTTCGTTTGTCAAACAAAAATTAAAGGATTTTGCAAAGATAGTTGTAAAGTTACTCTTTGCAGTACTCTTTAATAGCTGTTTCATACAGATTATTCCCCTCACTGTCCATCACAACCACTACGGGGAAGTCCTCAACCGTAAGCTTTCTTATAGCCTCGGTTCCAAGGTCGTCATAAGCGATAACCTCTGATGATTTGATGGCCTTTGACAACAGAGCACCGGCCCCGCCCACAGCAGCAAAGTATACGGCTCCGTTTCTGATAACGGCATCTCTTACGGCTTCGGTTCTTTTTCCTTTACCTATCATTCCCGCAAGCCCGAGATCCAAAAGAGCAGGGGTGTATTTATCCATCCGGCTGGCCGTAGTAGGGCCTGCGGAGCCTATAGGTCTTCCCTCTCTTGCGGGTGAAGGTCCCATATAATAGATAACATTCCCCTTAATATCAAAGGGCAGTTCCTTCCCGTTTTGAAGGTTTTCGTACATTCTTTTATGCGCCGCATCACGAGCTGTGTATATAATTCCCGTAAGGTATACATAGTCTCCCGCCCGCAGAAACGATGCGGTTTCTTTTGAATACGGAACGTTTATACACCTTTTTTCCTGTTCCTGAGTAGAATTGCCTGTCATATCTTCCAAGCTCCAATCTGATACTTTTGTTGCAATATACCGCGTCTTGTCAAAGCACTCGTACGGAATGTCTGTTTACATGGCAGCATATATTTACGGCCACAGGCAACCCGGCTATATGAGTAGGATATGTGTTGATGTTTACCGCAAGAGCAGTCTTCGTTCCTCCAAGTCCTCCGGGTCCTATACCGCTTTTGTTGATCTTTTCCAAAAGCTCTTTTTCAAGCTCCCTGACATAGGGGATATCAGAAGGTATGTTTACCGGCCTTGTAAGAGCCTTTTTTGCCAAAAATGCGCATTTTTCAAAGGTTCCTCCGATTCCGACTCCCACCACCATAGGAGGGCAGGCGTTGGGTCCGGCATCCTTTACAGCGGTAATTATCGCGTTTTTTACGCCTTCTATTCCGTCAGCGGGCTTAAGCATAAACACTCTGCTCATGTTTTCGCTTCCGAAGCCCTTTGGAGCTACAGTTATCTTTACTTCGTCCCCGGGCACAATGCTATAGTGGATTATAGCCGGGGTATTATCACCTGTATTTTTTCTTTCTATGGGGTCACCGACAACAGACTTTCTTAAAAAGCCTCCGACATATCCGCGTCTTACTCCCTCATTAACTGCATCTTCGAGATTTCCGCCTTCAAAATGAACATCCTGCCCTATTTCCATAAATACGACAGCCATACCGGTATCCTGACATATCGGTATCATATCTTCTCCGGCTATTTTAAGATTTTCCTGAAGCTGGCCAAGAACTCTTCTTCCGATGGGAGATTCTTCCGTCCTCGCCGCATCATTAAACGCTCCCCTCATGTCGTCTGTGAGAAAGTGGTTGGCTTCTATGCACATTTCAGCGATTGTTTCTGAAATCGTATTTACATCAATGTTCTTCATTTCATTTCCTCAGGCGTTAATCTGTTTGCAGACTTCCGCAAGTTCTTCCGCAGTAGGCTTTCCGGGTACCCAGCCTATCTTTTGATTGTCGTCTTTGTATCTGGGAATGATGTGGATATGGAAATGCAATACGGTCTGACCGGCGATTTCTCCGTTGTTCTGGACAATATTCATTCCGTCGGCACCAAGTTTTGATATAAGCTTCTTTCCGATACTCTTGGCAACCATAAGCGCCTTTTCGGCAGTCTCATCCGGAAGTTCAAAGAGGTTGTCGGCATGTTCCTTGGGCAAAAGGAGAGTATGCCCTTTTGCAGCGGGTCCCATATCGAGGATTGCTCTGAAGTCCTCATCCTCGTATACGGTATTAGAAGGTATTTCACCGTTTGCTATCTTGCAGAATATGCAGTCATCTTTTCTCACAGTTTTTCTCCTTTATATATCCTTATTTGAAATTAAGTACTTCATCAAGCGCTCTCAAGAGTCTGAAATCGCCCTTCATTTTCATTGAATCGGACATAAAGGCATGCTGGAACGAATTTCTTCCTGCCAGTATGTCTTCAAATACCTGCTTTGCAACGTCCATAACTATATCCGGCTTTTCAAGCGTTCCGTATCCGCAGTCTATTCCTACCCCTGTGAGCTTTATAATAAGCGACTCCGGCTTTCCTTCGATCTTTATCAGATAAGATCCTGCTATGCCGGCCTTGGGCACAAAAGCCTTCTTAACCGCATCCGGATAATCCTCGTAGGCGCCCTTCTCTCCCGACGCCATCTGGCTTCTAAAGATATCTGCCAGTTCCTGGATATCCTGTTTTTGAGTCTGAACATACGCTTCGTCGGAAACATACTTCGAAAGCTGTGCCGACTCCTCTGGAGAAAGATTATCTGTACGGGGAAGCGCAACCTTTTGCTTGATTATCTTATTGCTTGCGGGAAGAGAAACCAGGTGCTGGTTAACTGTTCTGTACAGATTCTCTGCCTTTTTCTCAATAAGCTCAAGGTAATTGGAATTAAGTTCAAGATCCACAGCGTTCTCAATATAGCCGCAGACTCCGCTGCAGGGCTTTCCGCCTAAAATCTCCCAGGCCACGTCAAGATCGAGTTTTGCCTCTCTTTCTCCGTAGGTCCTTGACATTACAACCGGCATCATATAAATATTTGCAAGCTTTTCTTTGTCCGCAAATTGCCAGCATGCATCCAAAAACTGGAGCATGTTTCCGCCTATGCCGTACCATTCCACGGTAGAGGCAAGGATTATACCGTCCGCGTCGTTTAGAGTCTGGGCCAAAGTAGGTATTGTGTTTTTGTATTCATAGAGATTGTATCTGGTTACATTAACCCTGAGTTCTTCAAGAACGCTCTGAATCTTTCCGATCGCCGTAAGAGTGGGATCGTCTATTATTCCGCGACCGCCGTAATAAATGGCAATATTCATATATACGCCTCCGATATGTCTGCTATAAAACAACGCCTTTATTTTATCATAGTTTATTATAATATCTCAATCACTTATATATTATAATAACACTTCCTGTCCGGATTTCATCACCACTGACAAGTTTTCGCTTTTCGTAAGGTCTGAGCCTGATGCCGTTTTTGAAAGTTCCGTTTGTACTGTTCAGGTCTTCGATCATATAGCCTCCGGCTTCGGGAAGAATTCTTGCATGCAGTCTGCTGACGGATTCATCATCCAGTACAAGGTCGCATTCATCCTCTTTTTTCCCGATAACCAATGGCTCCTCGCCGAGAACAGCCTTCACTTCTCCGTTTTCTCCGAAGAGTCTTTTTTTGATATCCTTGGCTTCCGCTACCTTCTCTATATAAACGGTTTTTCCGTACTGCCTCTCGTTTTCCTCCTCCCCATAGTCATCGTCATCCTCGGCTACCTCAAGAAGCTCACGGAAATTCATTGCATATCTGTTTTCTTTTTTTGCTTTTACTCGGGCTTCTTTGTCCTTTTTTCTTGCTCCCTCCAAAAAGGCAAGTAATCCTCGCTTGGATTCTTTCTCTTTTTGCTCCGTATCCTCAGATACATCCTCTTTTTGCAAAGATTCATCAGGGCTCTTTTCCTCAGCGGTATCCTCAAAGTCGTCTTCAAAGTCTTCGGCATAAACCTCATCTGCCGTTTCTAAGCCGGAAGCGCCCTCCTTAAGAGTCTCCTTATCTTTTTCCTTTTTGCGGTTTCTCTTTTTATCGAGCCATTTAATATCCTCGAATATTTTTTCTCTGAGATAAGGCTCGCCGAAATTTTCAAAGTTCTCGTAGATTCTGTATACACACTCCACGAGTTTATCATCATCGTAGTCAAGTTTTTCTATCATAAACTCGAGGAATCTCTTAAATCCGTTGTCGCCATCATAGTAGGGGTAGTAGATAAAACTCCACTTATTCTCGTCAAGATCGCGGTATACCTGCTCGGGATACCAGATTATATTTCCTTCGTTAAGCAAGAATCTGTCTATCTCCTGGCGGACATAATTCAGATTCCATGCAAAGTCTTTCAGCCATTGTCTGTCCACTTTCTTTTTACTCATGATCTGTGAAAGATTCTGCTTTGAGGAAATATTGTAGTAGAGGAACGCGTCGCTGTTGATGTACCTTAAGCTGCACTCCAAAAGGCCTCTTATGCCGCCTCTGCTCAGGATGCAGTACTGATATCTTCTCTCTTCAGGCTTTTCATTAAGCTTTACCCTTTCAAAATTCAGATTCATGCTTTTGATAAATTCTGTTTCAATCATTTCTATCCCCCTGTATCAATCCGTTTATTTTTCTGTATGTTCTGATTCCAAACATCTTTTTGATCACACTTCCTTTATAGTTTGCTTCAGCGGTCCAAACATCCTTTCCGTTCCAAAAGATAAGTCCCCTGAAAGGAAACCGTAGTTTTCCGCTCTGTTTAATTGACAGCACTCCTTTGCTGTAGGATGCCTCTGCCGCCTGCGGGATCCATCCCACATATTCATCCTTGTATATCGATTCATATTTTTCAAGAAGTATCCCCACTCTTTCCTCCGGAGATACCCCGCGTTCGCCCAATGCCTCAACCAGTGCTATAGCGCAGTCTTGCTCCATAAGGCATCTGTCGTAGGAATAAAACCAAAGATAGATCACAAGCAGTATAACTCCCAAAACAAAGGGAAACAGCAGTGCTGCTTCAACCGTAAAGTATCCTCCCGCGGTTTCCCTCAGTTTCCTGATACTGCTGCCGCCGTCTTTTATCTGCTCAGTAGAAATATCCATATCAGATAACCTGCTCCCAAAAACGGGATAAATGGCAATCCCGTCTGTTTTTTTACTTTTTTTGCCGCCAGAAGTACAGCGGCGGGGATGGAAAGAAGCAAGCTTCCAAAGCAAATAACGCTAAGTGCCCCCATAAATCCTTCCATCACTCCAATTCCGGAAAGAACTATACCGTCTGCAAGACCGATCTTTCCCGTCACCCTGCCAAGCAGTATAAGCGCAGTCCCGGGAATCAGCCCCAGCCCCATAACGGCAAGCAGCCTTCCGATAAATCCTTCTGTAGTCACCTGTTCTCCTCCCCGGATGCTAATGACAACCAAATCCGAAATTATTGATGCAGTCACGGGGATAAGCATAAGAAACAGCATATATACAGGTACCTTTTTCCTGCGGATATCCGGTACCGACATCGCCGCCACCGTCAAAACCATCAAAGCTTTCGGTATTAACAATTTAATATCCATGTTTTCCTCCACATCGCGAACATGGTCTGTGCGAGTCTGCAACATCCCTCAGTTTTACCGCTTCATAACTTCGTTTGAGAGCATAACAGCTTCTTGAATAATGGTACTTTTCTCCTTCATCGCATAAATACACGGTAAACGGAGGCTCGCCCCTTGCGCAAAGAAGGCATCTTTTATACCTTGCTCCATCACTGTTTCTCTCGTATTCCAGTCCCGAATAAGGTGCCGGCCTGACGGAAAGGCGCAGATATGTACACGCCACAGAAGTATGGTAGACCTCGCTGTCCTTGGTGATATAGACTGTCTCATCCTCATTTTCCGTTTTCTTTTCGGGATTTACGTCGTACCCATTCCACAGATGGGCATAATACCTGTTTGCCATACGGAAGCTGTAAAGATCACCAAATTTGATCATTGGTGAAACTCTGTAAGTGACTCCGATATCCACACAGTCGTCACCTGTAAATATCTCGCTTTCAAAAAAGCTCAGCCCCTTGCTTCCGCCCTCTATAGGCGAGTGATCAAGATAATCACTTCCCAGGTATTCAATTATCCGGTTTCTTACGTACGTGTACGAAACCGTAAGATCACCTATCTCCTCCAAAAGCGAAGTTCCGAATTCGCTTTCTTGTCCCTCTTTATCTTTGTTTTCCTCTTCCTGCGTCTGAATATGTCCGGTACTGCCCATCTCCTTTACAGGGCTTTTTAGAAAAGCCCCGTAATATGAGATCTTGTTTCCCGTCTCCATAAGCGCAAGGCTTATATTTCCGTGAAGTCTTATCATTTCGACAGAACTCGACAGACTGATAAAAAAGAAAAGGAAAAGCGGTAAGACAACCGCTGCCTCCACAGTCATACTTCCTTTTATGAAGCGCGGTAAAGTTCTTTTTACTCTGAATTTAAACAAAGAATCCCCCCCTTGTTAAAATAATCTCATTAATCAGTATTAAAAAAGCTGCTCGCCCCGAAGAAGAATTTAAAGAATTTGATAGAATGTAAGTAAAAAGAACTTTATCGCGCCTCATATCGATGTATGAGGCGGATAACTCTATTCGTATTTTCTCCGCATATGTATTGGCACAGTGTATCCAAACTTACTTCGGGTTTCTATATAAACCGCGATTTCGTCAATACATGCATCAATACGAAAATTCTTGTTTCCGGGTGTTTCCCGTATATCTGCTTCCGCCATATCCATTGCCCTTGCCGTCAAAATCTTCTCGCCTGTCATAAACAAAAAGATTCTGAGGTAATCCTGATACGTAAGTCCGGTTTTGTCCCCGGAGGTATCTCTCGGATTACTGAGCTGTCCAAGGTCGGTCTTCCAGTTCTCTTTTGTTTTGATCATTTCAATCCTTGAACCGACCATCAGACACCTCACATCGGCCTCAGCCTCCATCTGCGCCCAGATGAGCAGGATCAGCGCTTTGTAGATATCTATAAATTCCTCCGTGTATGTAACCACGGAAATAACAGTCGCCAGTGCTTCCGCGATCCGGCATTTCTCCTTATCCCCCACAAGATACATGAAATCTGCGACAAATCTTATTCCCAGTATTCTTCCTACTACCCCGATAAGATTTTCTGTGTCCGACGAGCCTCCGTTAAGGATGTACTCTATCTGATACGCAAGCGCATCTCCTTCGTCCACGTTCATATAATTTCCCATGTATCTGAGCAGATATTCGTCAAACACGAATTTTTCCAGAGTCGCCTGAATATTATCCGTGCTTTCCGGTTTAAGATTTCCCTCATTGATCAAATCCCGCTTTTTTCTTTCACTGAAAGCTCCCGACAGATCTATCTGCTTATCCGATAAAGAATCCACATCATCTACTAAGTGATACAGGATCATCGGATTGTTCTTTGAAAACGACCTGTTTTCGGTGATCAAAGAGTAGCCTTCCAGATTCTGCGGAATGCTCACATCTTTTATCTCCTCCTTGAGCGAGTCAAGTTCAAGGCTTAAATCTCTCTCCTCCAGTTCATTTTCCTCAATGTATGTTACGTAATCTTGAAGTTCCGACAGGAGGGTTACTCCGCAATCATCCTTCATTGCTTCGTAAGCCCTTCGTCTGAACACTCCCCCGTCCTCGTCCGAAAGATAAGAAACCCCCTCAACTTCGGATTTGCTCGCGCTAATGGACATGAAATCCCTGTATAGAAACGACGAAAGCAGAAAATCCGACGAATCAAAGTTTTTATTCAGATAGCCCGCTAAGTGGCTCTCCGTATTTGTAAGCGAAGCCGCTTCTGTTCCATAGGAATCCTCTATCGCAAAGATATTGAATTGCTTAGCCAATTCTCTGTGGTACTCCGCCATAACGCTTTCCAAACTAATGTTGGCGGCCACGTAAGACTCCAGCCTCACGGCATTTGATCTCGCCCCCTCAATAAGCGTGAGACATAGGGATAGCAGTACGGTCATGACGAGGGTAAGAAAAACAGTCATGTATCCGCCCGCAAAATGCCGCACTCTGCTTTTATTATTCAGTTTTTTATAGCCAAAATGCGGCATGCTTCCTCCTATGCTCTAAAAATCATCCGTTTTGCTTGTGATCTTCTTAAAGAGACTGTTTACTATTGATGTAATCTGATTTCTAAAGATTACTACAAGGCCCACAAGAACAACGAGCATTTGTGGTAGGGGTCAAAGAATACAGTAATATCAAGCCCTTCAACGCAATACACAATGTATTTACAGTCCCAAAAAATGGGTCAAAACGTCATTTTGACGTCAGGTTTTTCATTAAGTGACGTCGTTTTGA
>JAFUFI010000020.1 GCA_017469945.1 Lachnospiraceae bacterium
ACCTGTTCAGATGCTCTGTTTGTCATGCATTTTTCAAGGTACTGATTGAGGCTTAAGCCTGCCTCCAGGCTATCTAAAACATCTCATTATGTTTTATTCAAAAATCGCTGTTTTTCTATTGACTTTTAATAGTTAGTCTCTTTAAGTAAATTCTCCGGATCAGTTTTCGTCAAGTTTAAGCACGCTCATAAAGGCAGCCTGAGGAATCTCAACATTTCCTATCTGTCTCATTCGCTTCTTTCCTTCTTTTTGCTTTTCAAGGAGTTTCTTCTTACGGGTAATATCACCGCCGTAACATTTTGCAAGGACGTCTTTTCTCATAGCCTTAACCGTCTCTCTTGCCACAATACGTCCGCCGACTGCGGCCTGGATCGGTATCTCAAAAAGATGTCTCGGAATCTCCTCTTTAAGCTTCTCGCACATCTTGCGTCCTCTCTCATAAGCGGAGTCCGCATGTACAATAAATGAAAGCGCATCAACCTCTTCGCGGTTAACTAAAATATCAAGCTTAACCAGCGAAGATTTCTCATATCCTTTTATATCGTAGTCAAATGACGCATATCCCTTGGATCTTGATTTAAGCGCATCAAAGAAATCGTAAATGATCTCGTTTAAGGGAAGCTCATACTTTAAGAGCGCACGGCTTGCTTCGATGTACTCCATTGAGATGTATCTTCCGCGCCTCTCCTGGCAAAGCTCCATAATTGAGCCGACAAATTCCTTGGTAACCATGATCTCGGCGTTAACGATGGGCTCCTCCATATAGTCGATCTCCGAAGGATCCGGAAGGTTCGAAGGATTGGTAAGCTCGATAACCTCTCCGTTTGTCTTAAAGACCTTGTAAACTACTCCGGGAGCGGTTGTCACAAGATCAAGGTTGTACTCTCTCTCAAGTCTTTCCTGGATTATCTCAAGGTGCAAAAGGCCAAGGAAGCCGCATCTAAAGCCAAATCCGAGAGCGATGGATGTCTCCGGCTCGTAAGTTAAAGAAGCGTCGTTAAGCTGGAGCTTTTCAAGAGCATCCCTAAGGTCCGGATACTTCGCTCCGTCCGCAGGATAGAGTCCGCAGTATACCATGGACTGGACTTTCTTGTATCCGGGTAGCGGCTCGGCACAGGGTCTCTCGTCGTCGGTAATGGTATCGCCGACCTGAGTCTCCTTGAGGTTTTTGATGGATGCGGTAATATATCCAACCATTCCCGCGGAAAGCTCATCGCAAGGGAAAAACTGTCCCGCTCCGAAGGTACCAACCTCCACAACATCCTCAACCGCTCCGGTTGCCATCATACGGATCTTTGTTCCGCGCTTTACGCTTCCTTCTTTAATGCGGCAGAAAACGATAACGCCCTTGTAAGAATCGTAGAGTGAGTCAAAGATAAGAGCCTTTAAAGGACCGTTTGGATCTCCCTTAGGCGCAGGGATCTTGTGAACGATGGCCTCGAGGACATCCTCTATTCCGATTCCGTTTTTGGCGGAGATAAGCGGCGCGTCCTGAGCCTCGATGCCGATGACATCTTCTATCTCGTCGATAACCCTTTGAGGCTCGGCGCTGGGAAGGTCGATTTTGTTGATAACCGGGAAAACATCAAGGTCATGGTCAAGCGCAAGATAAACATTGGCAAGAGTCTGTGCCTCTATCCCCTGAGCGGCGTCAACGACAAGTATCGCTCCGTCGCAGGCAGCAAGAGATCTTGAAACCTCATAGTTAAAGTCAACATGACCGGGAGTGTCGATGAGATTAAAGATATACTCCTCGCCATCCTTTGCCTTGTAAACGGTACGAACCGCCTGTGACTTTATTGTGATCCCTCTTTCTCTCTCGAGATCCATATTGTCGAGGACCTGCTCCTGCATCTCACGGCTGGTAAGAAGGCCTGTCTTTTCAATGATCCTATCGGCAAGAGTCGATTTGCCGTGATCGATATGTGCTACAATACAAAAGTTTCTGATTTTGCTTTGATCCATACAGTTTCATATCCTATCAAAATAAGTATTAGTTTTATATAAATATATTTTTCATTAATGTTAAAACAAAACGCCGTTTTTCACGGGATGCTTGGGCTCAGTTTCCAAGGCTTTTTTCAACCTCTTCGGCATACCTTACGGTCTCCATTGCGTCGCGGCAGTATTTGTCTGCCCCGATCCTGTCGGAGTACTCCTGAGTCATTACGGCGCCACCAACGGTTACTTTAGCCCAGGGCGCCTGCTCTCTTAAAAGCCTTATGGTTTCTTCCATCGCCGGAACGGTGGTTGTCATAAGGGCCGAAAGTCCTACAATAGGCGCATGTATCCTTACAACCTCATCAACTATTACCTGCTCGGGGACGTCTTTTCCAAGATCATGCACATCGAATCCGTAGTTTTCAAGGATCAGCTTTACGATATTTTTTCCGATGTCGTGGATGTCGCCGTGAACCGTTGCTATTACAAAGCTGCACCTTTTGGGTCCCGCTCCGTCCGCGCTCTTTGCCATCTCCTTTTTTATTTCCTCGAAGGCTTCCTTTGAGGCTTCCGCTGCCATTAAAAGCTGAGGAAGATAAACCTTCTTTTCCTCAAAGTTTTTGCCGACGATATCCAAAGCAGGGATAACTTCCTGCTGAACAATATCAAGGGGCTTTGTATCCTTTAAAAGTTCCTTTGTAATATTTCCCGCCTGCTCCTTAAGACCGCGGATTATGGCGTTTTGAAGAGGCGACGCGCCTTTATTTCCGTCCCCTTTATCCGGCGCGCTCTCATCCTTTGAAGCGCCCGATTGTCCCGAAGCTGTGGAAGAGGCCTGCGTCAAAACCGGAAGGCTCTGGGCGTAGGTAATGTAATCAGTGCAGTTCGCATCGAGATTGTGCAAAGCCCTGAATGCGTAGTAAACATTCATCATCTCCGTAGCGTAGGGGTTCATAATACCCGCAGACAGTCCCTGCTCAAGGCAAAGAGCAAAGAAAGTCGATGTAATGATGTTTCTTGAAGGAAGTCCGAAGGAAACGTTGGATACTCCGAGGGATGTATTTGCCCCCAGGCCGTGCCTTATATCATGAACCGCCTGTATTGTGGAAAGAGCCGCCGTTGTATCCGCACTGATCGTCATGGCAAGAGGATCGAAGATAAGATCCTTTTTGGCGATACCGTACTCTGCTGCCTTTTTTATTATCTTCTCGGCAATCTTAACTCTGTCTTTTGCACTCTCAGGGATTCCGCCCTCGTCAAGAGTAAGGCAGACAACGAATCCGCCGTACTTTGCCACAAGAGGAAATACCGCCTCCATAACCTCTTCTTTTCCGTTTACGGAGTTGACCATAGCCTTTCCGTTGTAGCAGCGAAGTCCTCTTTCCATCGCAACAGGATCTGAGGTATCGAGCTGAAGAGGCAGATCCGTCACAGCCTGAAGCTCCTTTGAAACCATCTCAAGCATCTTCGGCTCATCTATCTCCGGAAGACCGACATTTACATCAAGGACCTGAACTCCCGCATCAGCCTGCTTTAGGCCCTCATTTAAGATATAATCGATATCGTTTTCTCTAAGCGCCTGCTGGAAACGCTTCTTTCCCGTAGGGTTTATCCTCTCTCCGATAAGGATAGGAGATTTTCCAAACTCTACGGCATGTGTATAGGATGAGACAAGGGATTTGTTCTTGTCCGTAACGGGAACGGGCTTAACTGTTCCTGCCTTTTCCACAACAGCTTTTATGTACTCGGGCGTAGTTCCGCAGCAGCCGCCTACGATCCTTACTCCCTTTTCAAGAAGGGTCTTTATGCAGTCGGAAAACTCGGGGGGATAAACGTCATAAACCGTCTTTCCGCCCTCATCTCTCGGAAGTCCCGCATTAGGCTTAATAAGCACGGGAACTGAGGCGTACTCAAGATACTCCTCCATTACGCCAAGAAGCTGCTCCGGTCCAAGGGAGCAGTTTGCACCTATCGCGTCCGCATGCATACCCTCGAGCATAGCAACCATAGACGCCGGACTTGCACCCGTCATCAGCTTTCCGTCGCTTCCGTAGGCATTGGATACAAATACGGGAAGGTCGCAGTTTTCCTTAACGGCAAGAAGCGCTGCTTTCGTATCGTAGCTGTCGTTCATAGTCTCGATAAAGACTAAGTCCGCCCCCGCTTTTACGCCATACTTAACGGTCTTGGCATAAGCGGCCACAGCATCTTCAAATTCAAAATCCCCGTAGGGTTTAAGGAGACGTCCCAAGGGACCTATATCAAGGGCTATGAATTTTTCCTGAGTTCCACAGCTTTCCTCTTTTGCTTTTCTCGCATTGTCAAAAGCAGCTTTTATAAGCTTTTCAAGCTCCTCGTCGTCAAACTTTAAGCAGTTTGCTCCGAAGGTATTTGCAAGAATGACGTTTGTTCCGGCATCAAAATAGGCCTTTTGAATTCTGATAATTTCTTCGGGTCTTGTAACATTCCATCTTTCGGGAAGTTCGCCGGGTTTAAGCCCCGCTTCCTGCAAAAGAGTACCCATTCCTCCGTCGAGAAAAACGAAATTATCGCGCATGTAATCAAGAATCTTCATAATGTCTCCGTAAACGCAAAATCGGTATTTTATCATAGACATACAGTCTGTTTAAGTATAATTTAAATGGGTAAAAAAGTAAATGAAAACAAAGCCATAAAATCAGTTGACTTTAGTGAAAAATAAGAAGATATTTATATGGAGAGATTTATTATAAAAAGGAGGATTTTGGTTTTATGAAAATGAGGTTCAGATGTTCTCAGGGACATGTTTTCGACGGAAACGAGGATACAAAGGTATGTCCCAACTGCCAAGAGGCCCTGCAGCTTGATAACTGCGGTGCGATCCAGCTTTATCGTATGGGAAATATGATGGGTATGGCTGTAGGAATGGGTATTTATATTGACGATACTCCCTACGGACATATCGGAAACACCGAAAGCGTCCGCATCGTTCTTCCCTTCGGAGAGCACAAGATCCACGTTACACATTCCACAACAAGAAAATGTAACGACCCTGTTGTAACCCTTTCCGCCCAGGAGCCTATCGCCTATATGAAGTGCCACCTCGCAGCTATGGGATTCAAGATTCAGGTAGACGCTGCAAAGCCTGAAGAAATGCCTAAGATGTAATACTACTCGATTCCTATGATCGCCGTAACCGATTTAGAGGGCGACATCATAAGAGAAGCATTAAGCGTAATACCCAGACGTCTTTCGGCGTCTACAAGTTTAAGAAGATGGGGCTGAACCTGTATCGGCAGATCTCCGTATCCCGGAGAAAATCTCGGATGCGCTTTCAGCCCTGCTTTTTTTGCCTCTTCTTTAACGAGTTCGTTAAAAGCATCAACCATTGATTCAACTCTCTCAGCCCCTATTCCCTGTAAAAGGATTCCGGTAGCGGGACTCGTTCTTTCGTACCTTCTTATAAGTCTGTCGATCCCCGCCCCTATAGTTGCGGCAAAGATTATAACTCCCTTACAGTTTTCAAGATTTCTTTTAAGATCGGAAGAGTGCTGTTCAAAAGGCAGAACAGGATAACCGTCGGCATCTCGATCTATTTTTGCGCAAACGTAGGAAATCCTGAATGTCAGCTGGCCTTTGGTAAGGACGATCACATCCTCGAGCTTTTTTGAAAGCTCTTCGTCCGAGGGTATCTCTATATAAGACTCATCTTCTTTACCCTTTCCTCTTGCTCGGAGGACTGCTGCCGGAAATCCCGCATACCTTAGGATCTCCCCTCTATTTAACTTAGGCTCTTCGGGCTCTAAATGGATAGGGGTAAAAGCGCCTTCTTTTCTATCTATTCCATTCTTTAAATCTTCAAGAAATTCTTTCATCGTCCAAAGTCTTTTCCGAGTATATTCGAAAGATTATCCATAATAGCCTTTGCTACATCGGGTTTGTTCATCGAATAAACATGCACATTGGTTATTCCGTTGGCGTAGAGGTCGATTATCTGATCCGTGGCATAGGCGATACCCGCCTGCTTCATTGCTTCGGGGTCGCTTCCGAAATAGTCCACAAGACTCTTAAATCTTTGGGGCATAAACGAGCCCGAAAGCTTTATAGCGCGCTCAACCTGCTTTGCGTTGGTAATAGGCATAATACCGGGAAGTACAGGGCACTCAACTCCCGCCTCGCGAAGTTTATACAAAAAGCTGAAGAAAAGGTTATTGTCAAATACCATCTGAGTAGTAAGGAAATCCGCTCCCGCTTCAACCTTCTCTTTAAGATGAAGGATATCTTCCTTTTGGTTGGCGCTGTCGGGGTGAACCTCCGGGTAGCAGGCTGCTCCGATACAGAAGTCGCTGTCGCTCTCCTTAAGCTCCCTTACAAGCTCTATCGCATGGCGGTAATCCCATGTAGAAGGATCTGTAGCTTCAAGTTCCGGTGTAAGGTCTCCGCGAAGGGCCATTACGTTTTTGATACCCGCGGCCTTCATATCCTCGATGCGTGCTTTAACTGTTTCACGGGATGAAGATACGCAAGTCAAATGCGCCAGAGTAGGCACTTTGTACTTTTCACTGATATTCTTCGCTATATCGAGGGTGTACTTGCTTGTTCCCCCGCCCGCTCCGTAAGTAACGCTCATAAAAGCGGGATTGCACGCCGCAATCTCTTCTGTAGCGATCTTTACACTTTCAAAACCGCTTTCCTTCTTAGGCGGAAAAACCTCGAATGAAAGCGACATATTCTTTTTATTAAGGATATCAATGATCTTCATACTTTACTCCCTGCTCTCTCTTCCCATACTAAATATTCCCAATATTGGCAGTCTTCGCTATAGTCTATTCCTATAGCGGACTATATAAAAAGATTATAACATTTTTTATACTAAAAAAGTACCTGTATGACGGGTACAGGTACTTTCAGTAATCTATAATTTTAAGATTAAGCCATTGCGTTAACAGCCTTGCTGATGCGGGAAACTTTACGGGCAACGTTGTTCTTGTGATAAACGCCCTTGGTACCTGCCATCTCGATTGTCTTGGTGGCTGCAACAAGCTCAGCCTGAGCTGCCTTCTTGTCACCGCTCTCGATTGCTGCATAAACTTTCTTTATAGCGGTCTTAACCTCTGAACGCTCTGCCTTGTTCTTATCAGCATTGCGACGGCTAACGAGAATTCTCTTCTTTGCAGATTTGATGTTTGCCATTTGATACACCTCCTTTGATTTTATAGGATGATGCTTCGGAAACCAGTTCACCTTCCCCAAGATCTTAAATCCTCTTAAAAGCTTGAGGAAAGCGAACTTGACACGGGAGCTTCCACGCACACTCCAATAATTTAACGCTTCGCAAGAAAATTGTCAATATCTAAAAGCGTATTTTTTGTACATTATTGATATTTTTCCGGGAAAATTATCTGTAGACGATTCCCGTAGCTACATCATCTACTTTTTCACTGCTTACAAACTGCTCCGCAATCTTTAAAGCAAACTCGATCGAAACGCCCATTCCTCTTCCGGTGATGACTTTATCAGACTTTTCAACGGGATTATGGGATACAACCGCGCCTACAAGATGTCCTTCAAAAGAAGGATAGCTGCAGGCAACACGTCCGTTTAAAATATCTCTGTGTCCTAATATACTGGGAGCCGCGCAGATAGCAGCAATATATTTATCATCCCTGTAAAACTCGTCGATCTTTTCCATAAGGGGCTCACATGCCTCAAGGTTTTGAGTGCCCTTAAGTCCTCCGGGAAGAACGATCATATCGATATTTCCGAAATCTGTATTTTTAAAGGTATCATCTGCAATAACAGGAATCTTGTGGGATCCCATAACACATTTATCATCTGTGATCGATACCGTAACAACCTCGATACCGCATCTTCTGCAGATGTCAACAACAGTAAGTCCCTCAATCTCCTCAAATCCTTCTGCCAGCATAACCGCGATCTTAGCCATTTTAGTCTCCAATCTTTAGAAATACTTAATTTTCTATGACTTTTATTTTCTATAAATATAGTTTATACTATTTTAGTACGATAAAGTACAGATTAAATTTTTGGACGGAGCGTCAGATGGAAATCGAACGTAAATTTTTAATTAAGAAAATCCCTGCCGATCTTGAGTCTTACCCCTCAAAGCGTATTGAACAGGCATACCTTAATATTTCTCCGGTTGTAAGAATCCGTCGTGAAGACGACGATTATTATATGACATACAAAGGATCCGGGATGATGGCCCGCGAGGAAATGAACCTTCCTCTTACGAAGGATGCGTACTATCACCTTCTTTTAAAGGCAGACGGAAACGTTATCTGTAAGAGACGTTACATTATCCCTCTTGAGCATCCGAGAGTTGTGGAGGGAGCGCCCAAGCCCCCCGACGGCTACTCTCTTATCATCGAGCTTGATGTCTTCGATGAACCCTTTGCCCCTCTTGTTATGGCGGAGGTAGAGTTCGGAAGCAAAGAGGCCGCCGATGTATTCCTTCCCCCCGAATGGTTCGGGGATGAAGTTACATACATCAAAGAGTTTCATAACTCAAATATGGCAATGGCCGATGTCTATAAAGACGATCCCGAATAAATCTTTATCCGATGTTTTATCCAATGGGTTTTATTTAGCTTCCTTTTTGGGAAGTCGTCCGTATACTTTTGCGAAACTTTTAATGAACTTAGCGAGCTCTTCGTTAAGTTCATTTTTATTTATACGCCATCTCCAGTTGGTTCCGAGGGTAGAGGGCGCATTGATCCTTGCTTCATTTCCCAGCATCATATAATCCTGGATAGGAATTACGCATGTCTCGGAAGCTGTCTGATGAGCGGCGCGGATATAGGCTTCAGGCAGCTGCTTACGCTTTTTAACGTTTAAGTATTTCTTTGCAAACTTTACATCCTCTTTGCCCATCTGGTCAATCCAGGCTTTGAGAGTAAAGTTGTCATGTGTTCCGGTATAGATCACATAGTTTTTATCGCAATAATGCGGCAGATGCTCGCTGTCTCCGTTTGCATCAAAGGCAAACTGCAGGATCTTCATTCCGGGATATCCACATTTTTTAATAAGATTTCTTACGCTGTCTGTTATAAATCCAAGGTCCTCGGCAATAATCCTTCCGGTTCCAAACTCTTTATTAATAGCCGCAAAGAGGCTGTATCCCGGACCCTTGAGCCACTTTCCTCCGACAGCGGTCTTATCCCCGTAGGGAACAGCCCAGTACTCATCAAACCCGCGGAAATGGTCGATCCTGACAATATCGTAAAGTTCAAAGCATTTTTTCATACGGCCGAGCCACCAGGCGTAGCCGGTCTTTTTGTGCTCAGGCCACTTGTAGAGAGGATTTCCCCAAAGCTGTCCGTCCGCGGTAAAGCAGTCGGGAGGACATCCCGCTACCTTTGTGGGGAAGCCTTCCTTATCAAGTTCAAAGAGCCCGGGATTTGCCCATGTATCCGCACTGTCAAAAGCTACATAAATAGGAATATCTCCGATGATTTCAATTCCCTTTTTGTTTGCGTACTTTTTCAGTTTCTCCCACTGAGTAGCAAAAAGATACTGCTGGAATTTATAGCACTCTATCTCTTCGGAAAGTTTCTTTTTATATGAGGCCATAGCCGTTTTTTCGCGCTTTCTGATGTCCTCGTCCCATTCCATAAAATTAACGCCGCCGAAGGAATCCTTGACAGCCATATAAAGAGCATAATCTTCAAGCCAGTAAGCGTTGCTTCTTACAAACTTTTTATATTTTGATGAAGCGATCATTCCCTTTTTCTTTGCCGCTTCATATGCCTTACGGTAAAGCTTAAAGCGCCCGAAATAGAGCTTTTCATAATCTATATCAAAAGGATCGTCTCCGAAGTTTACGGCGTCACACTGCGCCTTTGTCAGAAGTCCCTCCTCTATAAGCGCCTCGAGGTCGATAAAATAAGGGTTTCCGGCAAAGGATGAAAAAGACTGATAAGGGCTGTCTCCGTAGCCTGTAGGTCCTAAGGGCAAGATCTGCCAGATTGACTGGCCCGCTTCCTTTAAGAAATCAACAAAGGCGAAAGCCTCTTTTCCGAGAGTACCGATTCCGTACGCGCCGGGAAGTGAAAATACGGGGAATAAAATGCCTGCTTTTCTCATAGAATAATCCTCTTAGTTGGTGAAAGACTTAAATCAGTTTGTGCCCGGTTTCCTTATATTGCCGCAGAAACCGTTTTACAGAATATAAAGTTTCGTGTATTGGAAACCGTTTTACAGATTGTAAACGTTCTGTATAATTGTAATATACTATGGTCCGCGAAAAGTTTCAATAAGTTTTGAAAACGTTTTCCAATTATTTTTCCGCGTACTCTCCGTACTCGCATCCAAGGTGTGTAACGCTAATATCGTCGATAAGCTTAAGATTTCCCGACACGTCCTTTTTGTATAGCAAAATTCTTCCCTCTCCCGTGCCGCCGTTCCAGAGTCTGTTGTGGCGCTTTTGTCCGTCGGGAGATTCGTAGTTGACAAGGAGCATCTCCTTCTTTTTACATCTAAAGCGTGTCCTTATCATTGAGTCGGCATTGTCCATATTTACATGCCAGATTATCTCGTCCTTAGTCTCCTCGCACTTAAAGCGGGTTCTCGGAAGAGTCCAGATCTTCGAGAAATTGTATTCAAACTCTCTTCCTTCGTAATAAAGAGCCCCTAAAAGCTTTCTGTCAAATTCAAATCCGAAGGCTTTCGGTCTTCCTCCGCCTATATCAAAAACGCTGTTTTTAAGCTGCTTGCCCGTGATATTGCTTGTAAGGCAGTTCGAGGAAAGCCAGACCCAGGGACTTGTAAAATTCTCGCCCCAGTTTTTGTCCGCATATCCATAGCAGGTATCTTCCGTAACGTTATACTTTACGCCGTTGTAATAAACGTATCCGCTGTATCCCGTCTTCATACCTTCCGCATGCCAGTACATCTCGAAAGCCTTTAGATCACGGAAGGGCTTGCTTGCTCCGTAGCCCACATTAAAGGCGATCTTTTTATTGATCGTAAGCTTCCAGGTCATCTCTCCGCTCTCACACATGTACTCGGGATGTGCCTCTGCCTCTTCATCAAAGACGCTGACGCTTCCGCGAAGCTCGGTCTCCGAAAGGTAGCAGTCATCCGCCGCAATACTAAAGGGCGCTTTCTTACATATACTTACCTTTTCCCAACCGAAAAATCTGTGAATCTGGCAAGCATCTTCTCCCCAGCAGCCTGCCTTAACCATCAGATATGAAGGCCTTATACCCAGCTTTTTATTCTCGGGAAGCTGGCCAAGCACAGGCTTATCTTCTCCAAGTTCAGGGTTGCAGGTGAAAAACTCTATAAAGAAAGCTTTCTCCTCTCCCGTTTTTTCACTGATGCCGGTAAAGGAATGCCACCACCAGTCGTATCCATCCTCAGCAAAATTGCCGTCAAGCATAAATTCATCTCTTGTAATATCGTGAATATTAAACATAAGAATTCCTCTTTGATAGCCTGCGCCGGATGCTACCGGTTTTAGGCTGTTTATCTTACAGCAGATTATAAATTAATTGTACCCCGCTGAAAGATTTTGTCAAATGATTGACTAAAAGCCTAAAATGCTGTAAAATAGCCATGTTTTGCGGATGTGATGGAATTGGTAGACATGCAAGATTTAGGTTCTTGTGCGCAAGCGTGTGGGTTCAAGTCCCTTCATCCGCATATATACGAAGCAGCCCTGCTCAATTAAGAGCAGGGCTGTTTTCGTATATGCACCGAGGGAGCCCTCGAACCCACGGGTTCTTAAGTCTCTCAGGCGTAAACGCCTGCTCGGTCCGCTCGGCGGGGAAAAGGTCCACCGGACCATTTTCTATTTCCGCCTCACCCTTCATCCGCTTTTTCCCAGTCATGAAAACAAAAATCCCCTTAAGTGTTTAGTCGTACTTAAGGGAATTCTTTATACTTCGAATAGGAATTCATTTATTAATTGCTTAAATGATTTCTCTCCTTTATAACAATATTCAATTTTTTGATTTCTTTCGAGTCGTCCAGTCAGGGTACATGACGAATCTCGTCTTATCCTTAAGATCTCCAAATATCTTGTCGGGCATGGAGCCATATACCAAGACAACCTCCGGTTCAAGTTCCTTAAGCATTTCTACAAGTCCTTCACGAAAATATCGTTTTGATTCAGCGGTTTGAATCTGTCCGTAAGTTCCGATTGATACAATGCTATGCTTATCTACTCCTTGAAATGCCACTTTTTCATCAAATAGTTCCGTAGTATAGGTTCTCTCATCGCCCCAGCGGATATTGGGAACAACATATAGCCCTTGTTCTCTTAAGTAATACCCCACCGCTCGATTAAGATATATGTCTGCTATCTGGACGCAAAGCGGTGCGTCAATATAAAGGGAACAATCCGGAGACACGACACCGGGAAATCTTTTAAGGTCTTCAACATACTCTTCTGTATTCGTTATGATTTCTCTGAAATTAACGTCATGCTCATAAAAACATACAAAATCCTCGAAGTTTTCATTACGTTCCCTGATAGAAAAGGGTACCATGCCTGTAGGGATAATAATTCTGTCCGGTCCCGGAATATGCGGTATCTCGAAAGCTCCATCAAAGAAAGCTCGTTCTACTAAAGATACTCGGAAGCCTTCATCCACAAGATTCTCAATCTTTTTTCCCATGCTCTTCCTCCCACTTCAGTATGTTTTCTGCACACTGTATGCTACCCACAATGTTGTATTCAGAAAACTCTTTGGGAAACTTATCCTTAAGCTTTTTGAAAGCCTCAAGAAACTCTCTGCTTGGCACCTTGTCAACAACATCATCAATCACTTCGCTAATGTATACATATTCGTTAGCCATGCAATTATTATTTAGGTATTCGATTGTAGAAGTAATGTCTTCTGCCAGAATCTCCGTCACAAGTTTCTGACATTTTTCTATTTCCTCGTCCCACTCACTCTGACTGATTTCATCTACGTATTCGCGATGTTTTATTACTTCTTTTAGTTTCTCTACATTCATTTTCTCTTACCTCCTTTAGAAGTCGGCTGTTTTGAATCCGGGAAGATGGTTGCTATCTGTCCATGCGTGCGAATTACTCCTACACGAACACCTTTCCACATGCCATAAACAGCTACCCCATCTTTGGAATGTCTGTTTCCTTTCAGATTTGCTACATGTTCACCAGCATGTTTGATGTCTTTGCTTGTCCAGTTTTTCGGAAACCATGACTGCCCCATAGGCTTCTGCTTAATGGCCTTTTTGTGGTTTGGTACGTGACCTACTCTTACGCCATTGGGATATGTTTTCTCTACGACATACTTAATACCGTATTTGTCGAGTTCATTCATCCCGTTCTGCCCATGGCCACCGTTTTTAAGCCTAATGGTATTGTTTTTACCCGGCTTCGTGTAATCTCCTTCATTAGAATGAACAATTGCAAACTGACTTGCCGATCCAGCGGCACCATGTGTATTTAAAACTCTTCCGCTCTTAGTGGTACCCATATAGTTCCCCTCCTGTCATACCTGACAGAAAAGAAACAGCATAAAGTTTATTCATAATACTACTACCTCTTTTCTTTCTGCCTTTTTCGGCTAAAACACATTGTTTACGAGTAACTTTCATGTTGCTCTCGCAGAAAGAATGTAGTAGAATTCTTTTATACACTTTGGAAAGAATTCTTTTTCTTTCTACGAAAGAACGTATAGCCGCGCCAACGGTTATGCGTTTTTTCAATGATAGGATTTTTAATTTCATCTTACTTCTCCTACTCTTAACTACGTCAATAAAGTTCCATATGAAATTTTAAATAGGTTTGTATATAACTACCGCGCCAACGGATAGCTATATACTCTTAGTCAACCATTTCGACCACATCCTTTCTGTTTTTATCAGCGCATACTCTTTAATATGAATCGCGCTTATTAATCATTTAAGTATCTACGCCGGATCCTGTAGGTTCAGCAATTCCATCTCATATTCGGTATATCCACCATAAGCGTAATGGAAACGTTTCCAAAGCCTATAATAGTTCCACGCATAACATGCTGCCTGCAAACTGATAAAAAAATATTTACAAATATCTCCCGGCCCGTTAGCGCCAACTCTTTCAACCAATACAGGCGGTGCTATAGCATATTTTGCAAAGAAGTTGGCTTCCGCTTCTTCTACATCCGGATCAATACCTCTGTGATCCAAGACGCAATGCCCTATTTCATGCAGAATAGTCATATTAATTCTTTCAAAGCTTCTGCACACATCATTGTAGTATATAAATTCATTCCCGTTTTCCTCGAGAAAGAAACCATCGTTTTCTTTTTCAAGAGCCCACAATAGTTTCTCTCCCCTTAATGAGGAATAGGGAACCATTGTTATTCCCATAGCCATAGCTATTTCATAACCGCTTATTGGAACTCCTTTTATCCCAAGCTTAGCAAATAAGTGAATAACTTCACCCTTTATAAACTCATAAATCTCATCAGGTAATCTAATCTCCTTGTTCATTATCCTCACCCATCAAAATATTAATAAGTTCTAGTTTTTCCTTTTTGGTCATTTGTTCAACATTGCGAGCTATTAAACGTCTTGCATAACCCAGTTCTCCTCTTGCATCACTTGGAATACCCTCTAATAAGTATTCTGTTGTGGTATCTAGAGAAATTGCTATCTTGTTTAACACTGTTGATCTGGGCACTCTATCCCCCTTAATGTAATGCGACATAGCAGCTTCAGTAACACCGGCTTTGGTTGCAAGTTCCTTCTGTGTCATATTCTGCTTTTCTAATAACTGGCGAATCCTATCTCCCATCAAATCTGTGCTCATATGTGACCTCCCTAATGAATCAACTGTTACAACATATAATTAACACATAAATTATCATTTTGTCAACTTTCGTCTCAAAATATTGTGTATGTTATCAAATAAGCTCATATATTTAGCACAAATTTAGTATAGAACAAGGTGCTAATGATAATCAATTAGTTTACATAAAAAAATATCACCAAATTTCTAGAAAAGAATTGGTGATATTTCCTGATGATTTATTCAGATAAATGATATTTCGTGGTTTACCCCCTGATTTACCCCAAGAGATGTCGGTGCTACATCCTCCATTTCTACAGGTTTTCTTGGGGGCGAATATGATTCGAGTCCCTTCATCCGCATTTTTAGAATTTAGCTGAAAGCCTTGATTTTACTGAAGTCTGGGCTTTCTTTTTTTGATCTGAAATCTACGATTTTGAGGTACCCTGAGGTACCCCTCTCGCCAAATGGCGTAAAATCGCTGTTTTCGCCATTATAGGCATTCATTTTTTCGCACAGTTCATCGATATAATCGTCTGTCCGTGCGAAGGTGTAATACTTAAGATTGGTCTCTACAGAGTGCCCGAGCAGCTTTGCTCTTTCCGTGGCCGGCAATCCCATTGGTACATATACATACGAATTGAGTGCCATCCTGAAAGCATGGTTATTGCTCAATCCCAAACCAAGCTTTTTTGCGACCCTGTAAAGCGCTTTGCAGTAAGAAACCGTTGTCATCCATGTGCCATCTTCCTTGCAGAATACCCATTCCGATCTGATTCCGAGCTTTACCTGCTTTTCTCTTAATTCATCAAGAATCCTGCGTATGCGGTTCGTTATTGGAATATATCTTCCGTTGCTGCTGATTCCCTTTTCGTTCTTCGTAGAGGGATTGTAGTAAAAGACTCTTACTCCGTCGCGATACTCATCATTTTGCTGTGAATGGATGTGTATGGCATTGCCCGAAATATCCGACCATTTAAGTGACGGGATTTCTCCTTCTCTCACTCCGGTCTCGGATGAAAAAAGAATTGCATTGACACTTCGTATCAAAAGCCCGGCGCTCTTCCGAGGGACTCCTATGCGGAGGGCAGTCACTCGCCGTGACGGGCATCGGGGCAGGGCTCTGCCCTTGCCAATGGCTTACCCGTACCCGCGCAAACAAGAAATCCCGCTCTCTTATTTGCTCAATAAATATGTGGGACACAATATGCGCTAATCCGGAAATACTCTGGAAAAATATGCGGAAATGTTTTGCCTTTTCATGTGGGATGTGATAATATGATTAGTGAACAAATGTTCGAAACGCAAAAATGTCACCATTGGTGACACTTTTAAAACTTTTAAAGTTAAACTAAGAAAACAACTACTAAGAAATTCTTAGTAGTTTGAAAAGAGGAAACATGAGTGATTTAAACGGAAAAGAGTATTCAAAATTCGAGCAAATAAAACATATTCGTGATGATGGTAGCGAATATTGGAGCGCAAGAGAATTGGCTATAGCATTAGAGTATACCCAATGGCGTAATTTTACTAACGTTATTAGTAGAGCTATGATAGCTTGTGAAAATAGCGGTCATAATGTTTCTGACGATTTTGCTGAGGTCAGCAAAATCGTTGAAGCCGGTGCTACCTCTAAACCCAAACTAGATTATGAACTTTCAAGATATGCATGTTACCTTATTGTTCAGAACGGCGATCCCAGGAAAGAAGTTATAGCTCTGGGGCAAACATATTTTGCTATTCAGACATATAGGCAAGAACTGGCCGATCATTATAATCAATTGGACGAGGACCGCAGAAGACTTGTAGTTCGCGGAGATATCAAGCAGTGGAATCAGCTTCTTGCTGAAACTGCTCACGATGCTGGAGTAATCACCAACGAAGAATTTGCTATTTTTCAGAATGCCGGATACATGGGGCTTTATGGAGGTTTAGATGTTGATGATATTCATGACAGAAAAGGATTGTCGGTAAGTCAAAAGATTCTCGATTATATGGGCAGTACAGAACTAATCGCTAATCTGTTTCGCATCTCCCAGACAGAAGAAAAGCTTCGTAAAGACCATATTCAAGGCGCTGAGAAGGCAACTAGTACACATTATAATGTCGGACGTGAAGTAAGGAAAGCCATAGAAAAAATCGGAGGCACGATGCCTGAGGATTTACCAACGCCGGAGAAAAGCATCCAACAGATTGAAAAAGAACAGATGGAAAGACTAAAAAAGAAAGCAAAAGCTGGAAAGCTTATGCTTGATGAATAATTGTAATTCGAGGCTTGGTGTCTCAAGTTCTTTTATATTTATTCTTGAGGTTGCTTTTGATTCCGAAATTTTTTATAATTTGTCATAGAAACACATGAAAGAGAGGAACTTTTTTATGACCAAAAGATATGTTATCGCTCAGTAGTCTGAGCTTAAATAAACGAATCGTAAGCTCAGATGAATCCTAAGAAATACATTTAGGAGGAGCATTATGAGCTATATCAAGGCGGATGAGATTCTGCCCAAAGAATTACTTGAAGCGATTCAGCAGTATGTTGACGGTCAGTTGATTTATATACCGTGTAAAGAAAAACAAGAGTGGGGAAGTGGCACAAACGCCAAAATATTCTTTCGTGAACGTAATGAAAGAATCTATAGAACATTCCAAAGGGGATCAAACCTGAAAGAACTTTCAAGAGCTTTTTCATTGTCAGAGAAAAGCATCCAAAGGATTTTGCATGATCAAAGGCTTGCCTTAGCTACAGACAGTGACTTTCATTGAGTCAAAGATTGGTTTTCTTAAAAAGAATAATGCTGAATTAAAGTAAAATTGGGTCGATCATAACCGGTCGGCCCTTTTGTGTAGGAGATTTTTAAAATGGAAGAAAAAATATATTATCATGTTATATCAGATATCCCCAAGAAGGTCGGGGAACACATCATTCTTGACGATGAGCATCACAACGGGGTTTATAAGCGCGTTTGTGAGCAGATGGAAATCGTTGAAGACATTAGGAAGAATCCTGACAAGTACAGAAATCAGGAATTGAGCCATTCTGTAGATGTTGCACTTAGAGAACTGGCACTTGAAAAAGTAAGAAAAGAAAAATACCCAAACTACCCTTCTCGCATGGCGTCACTATATGTTTCCAAATCCTTTAAAGAGGCCGAGCAGTGGGGAGATTATTTTGCAAAGCTGGGACGTCCCACATACGGCATTGCCAAGATTAAAGTAAACGGAAATGTTTATGAAGGCGACGCCTACAAGTGCTTCGACGGAGTCGTAGACGAAGCGGAGAATATTCGTCAGGCGGAAATTTATTGGCTTAATGGAGCCAATGAAGACGGACGAGAACCTATTGTGGAAATACTCGCTGATGGAGACATCGAAATCGTGGAAATTGTTAAAGAGATAAATGCAAACGTTTAAGGGAAAGCTTTTTTGAGGTACCCCCTGAGGTACCCCGGAGGTCGTTGACGTTGTAACCTCCTTTTTTACAGTATTTCCGGGGGCGGAAATTCGTTCGAGTCCCTTCATCCGCAGGGTGATAAAAAAGGACGAGTAGCAATAAGCTACCCGTCCTTTTTTGGCATCCTGCGGATGCCCCAAACCCACGGTTCTTAAGTCTCTCAGGCGTAAACGCCTGCTCAGTCAAATTTTGTAAATCTGTGCCTAAGATACGCCATGTATTGCTTCTTAGGCACTCTTATTTGTTCATACTTACCCTTATTTTCTCTTGTTTCCACTCAATTTGTGCCTAACCTCCTCTACATTTCCATTCTTAGGCACAAAAAACGCTTCAAGATAATAAATAAATATGAACGATTCTGGAGAATCTAAAAGATTTCTGTGCCTAAAACCCACCTCGGCCCCCTCCTTAGGCACAAAACCTGCAAAATAACAAAAAGTTTCTGTGCCTAAAACCCGCCTCGGTCCCATCCTTAGGCACAAAACCTGCGTACAAGCTTGCGTTTTCTATGAGAGTATCTTTTTATGTATATTTTGTTTTGGTATAATGTTTTTTTGAGATCGAGTATTTGTTCTTGGAGAAGAGTTATAGAGCCGGTCTTTGATATTAATAAGACAAGAGAATTCCTTCATAGCGCAGCTCTTTCAGATCCTCCATTGATTTATGCAGCTGAAAACGATAACGGAAAATATATAGGCTATGTAATCTATCATGATTACGATGAGATTTCTGTTGAACTGGGATGGCTGCTTAACAAGCAAGAATGGGGCAAGGGATATGCTTCAGGGCTGACAGAACTCTTGATAAGTAAGGCAAAGAGAGAAGGGAAAAACGCGGTAATTGAGTGTGATCCCAATCAAGCTGTTACCAAGCATATTGCCGAAAAAAACGGATTTGTTTATGTGGGATCAAATGATGGCTGCGATGTTTATAGATTAACGGATGAGTGAGGTACGAAGATGAAATATTCATACAAAGAAATGCCAGAACAGATGAAAGGAACATTTGGGGATTTTTCCCGTAACTTCGGATTTTCGTGGAAAGAATTTGTTGTTACGGTACCATCTCCGTTATTTCTTGTAACAACTTATAAGGCAAACGGTCAGCCTAATGCCTGCATGCAGTCCTGGGCTACATTTACAAGCGCAGATCATGGTAATGGGTTTTATGCTATCCTTGCCAGCGTCAATAAAAACGGCCACTTATACGCGAGTATCTCTGAAACCAAAGAAGCCGTTATCAATTTCATGTCGGCAGAATATCATGCAGCTTGTATGAGCACCATCAAGAACAATCAGTATGAGGAAGACGAGATCACAGCATCCGGGCTTACTATAGAAAAGGCATCTTGGGTTAATGCACCAATGGTACAGGAATGCTTCATGAATCTTGAATGTAAGCTCAAATGGGAAAAGGAAATAGTTCCCGGTGATGACCATGCAATGCTTTGCCTTGAGGTGATAGGCCTTCATATCGATGAAAACCATTTACCTGACAGAACCGGAGAAAACGGGATCCTATATAACATCCACTATCAGGTCAATCCCGAAAATGTAGGCAAAACCGCACATGATTACGCCGGAGTACTACAAAAGAAAATTGATGTTATGGAGTATTAAGAAATAACTATCTGAGGAAAAAAGAATTGAAGAAGTTGAGGCTGCTTTGATTTTATATTTTGGAATATGTTAATATCGATTTGAAGATATTTACAATGTCGGGATGCTTGAAAGTGGTAAAGAATAGATGAGACTGTTTGTCGGATTTAAAGGAAAAATAATACCTCCCGTATACTGGTTGAAGAACTATCTCCCGTTCATCTGCTTCTCACTAATTCTTTTACCGGCCTTAGAAAAGATATTGATTCTATAAGCAAAAAATATGACCACGTTTTTATTTTTGGTGTGGATAAAACGCTGACTTCGGAGGTAAGGATAGAAAAGTATGCTGATAAGGAAGGCATCAGATATGCTTCGAAACTGGATCTGCATAAAATAGTCGAAAGTATAAATACCGCTGAAGTACATGCAGTGATATCAGAGAGTCCAACATCCTACCTATGCAATGAGGCATATTGGCACGCTCTTAATAAGTTTTCCGGAAAAGCCGTACTAATTCATATACCGACAATAAAGCATATGGATAAACACTTGACTGAGGCCTTAAAACAAGCACTTGAAGAAAATAATAAGACAACGCTTTCTAAAAGACCATTCTCTCTTGAAGAGGTATCTAAAAGCGAGTTGGATGCAAAACTGTCTCACAGTTACAGACAAGCTCGCTCCAGACAGGGTAAGCATGTGAATGATGTATTTGATGCTATTGATGAAAACCATTGGAATTAACATGCAAACGGACCGCACCGTTTAAAAGTGCGATCCGTTTTTAAGCGGTACACGGTGATTCCTAAACTGAACTGAACGGGGCACTTTTCCGGTCCTAGTATTCGTATCAAACTTTATCCTAAACTTTTTTTGTCCTACTATATTTATTCTGATTTTTCAACAATCCCGTCCAAACGGCAAATGCCACATAATTTATCACACTCTTTCCTTTTTTTATTCACAGTTTTTTCACCTCCTAACAGTAATCTAAACAAAAAGGATGGAAAAAACTATGAAAAAAAACATATTTACAATTATATATATGCTGCTGCTGACCGGTTTCACCGTGTATGTATTGTTGGATACCTTTGTTATTCCGAGAGCGGTAACTGTAGCTTACACCGGGGATGAATCCGAATCCAATACCGGAGAATCTGTAAATGTATCCGCGAAGGGCATCGACAAGGATTCTGAAAACTACGTCACAGAAGAAGCCTCCGTTTCTCCCGAGATCACTATACAGACCTACCGCGAATATGACACCACAATTTATGTTGCGGATATAACCATCGGTTCTCCTGACATGTTAAAAACAGCCTTTGCAAATGATACTTACGGGAAAAACATCAAAGATGAAACATCCGCGATAGCTGAAAGCGTCGGGGCAATACTTGCGATAAACGGGGATTTCTACGGTTCAAGAGAAAACGGATACTGTATAAGAAACGGCGTCCTCTACAGATCTACTCCCGACATTGATGCGGAAGATCTTGTAATCTACACTGATGGAAGCTTTGAAATCATAAAAGAATCGGAAATATCAGCAGAACAGCTCCTTGAAAGTGGAGCATGGCAAGTACTCTCTTTCGGGCCCGCCCTTATAGAAAATGGGGAAATAGCCGTATCCGAAGACGATGAGGTTGGAAAAGCTATGGCGAGTAATCCAAGAACCGCTATCTGCTATATGGGTGAAAACCATTACCTCTTTATCGTATCCGATGGGCGAACTGACGAAAGCGAGGGTCTGAGTTTGTATGAGCTTGCCTGCTTTGCCAAATCTCTTGGTGCAGAGACAGTCTACAACCTTGATGGCGGTGGCTCATCAACCATGTATTACAACGGTGAAGTAATAAATACACCGGTTTCAGGGAAGCGTTCAAACGGTGAAAGGAGCGTGAGTGACATTGTCTATATTGGCCACTGATAAAACTAAGGAAAAGATGCTAAAGATAGTTTTGGAATATCTTATTCTTACAATATTTTTTGCGTTGTTCGGTGCAATTTATGAAGTTTTCAGTCATGGTGTTTATTCCTACCGGATGATATATGCTTTCGGTTACCCGCTTATTCTCGGGCTTGTTCCGATGCTTATAATTCATTTTTCAAGAATCAAAAAAATGCCCGGAACACTGTCCGGGCAATTGTATAGATGTGGCATTTATACGCTAACCATTGGTTCTGTAGTGAAAGGCGTTCTCGAAATATACGGAACCACCAGCCGGCTGAGCACCCTATATACTCCCACAGGCTATTTGCTGATTCTGGCAGGTTTCCTTCTTTTCCTGAGTGGAAACCTGCTTGCAAAAAATGAATGATTGTTACTACCGTTGAATCATTTAATCTGCCCGCATTCACTGCATTTACCGCGGAAGCGGTTAAATTATCTTAAATCAGAAATTGGCTCCGTTCCAGCCCCAGTCATGGATGCCTTGGTATGTGACGTAAATATTTTTTCCGGGTATGCCAAGCTCCTCAGAATAAATCTTACAGATCTCGTATGTCATCTTTTCGCATGCCGCAGGGTTGGTATCTCCGAACTGGCTGACGGAAACATACGCACCCTTATCAAGCTTATTTCCCGCAAAATAAAGATCATATTTATCTTCTATTCCCACCATAAGATAGGACTCAGGCTTATTCATAACACTTAATGCTTTACCAAGACTAGTCTTGATATTCTCCTTCTGATCCCCGGTAAGTTCCATTGTAATCTTTGAATCGATAAAAGGCATAGCGCACCTCCTGTTGTGTATTAATTTCTTCACTTAGTTTATCATATTTCGGCTTGTTTGCATATTTCCCAGAATATCACGGCGCTAGCGGCAGCTACGTTGAGAGAATCCACACCGTGCATCATAGGTATTTTAACGCGGTAGTCACATTCAGATATCACTTCCTTTGGAAGTCCGTCTCCCTCGGTCCCCATGATTACTGCCAATTTTTCGCCCTCCAGCATTTCTTTATCGTCAGGGCATACTGAATCATCTGTGAGCGCCATGGCCACGGTTTTATATCCGAGGGTCTTCAGATCTCGTATCAGTTTTATTCCTGCAGAGCCCTCTTTGGGAATTTTTGTCCAGGGAAGCTGAAAAACTGTGCCCATACTTACTCTAGATGATCTCCTCGTAAGAGGATCCACCGATGCGTAGGTCAGAACCGCGCCATCCATTCCAAGCGCTGCGGCGCTTCTGATTATAGCGCCCACATTTGTGGGATTTACAACATCAAAGAGAACTGTGAGTTTGCTTTTATCTTTACAGAATTCATAAAAGTCCGGTACCGCTTTTCTCTTAAAAGCTGCCCAGAGCCCCCTTACAAGGGCGTAGCCCGTCACCCCAGATAAAATATCGGTGTCCGCGGTATAGACAGTGATTCCCTCCGCAACCGCATCTCCCAGTTTTTCACGTATCATTTTAAATACCGGTCCTGCCTCTGCCTCCATGCGGCTATCCTCAACCAGTATCGATAAGGGTGCGTATCCGGCCTCAAGCGCCCGCAGGATCACATAAGCACTTTCAGCTATAAAAATGCCCTCGTCGGGTTCATTGTAGTGATATAGTTTTGTCTCTGACAGCCCGGTAAAAAGCTCCAGACCGGGATCTTTCGGATCCGTAATATGTATAATGTTCATTTGTTTAATTTCTTAACATTTGGCGGTTTAGTCTTGAATAAAAAAGTATCGCGAGCAGAAGATACACCACGCTCAGTAAACCAATGGTTATAGGTAGGATCTTGAATGCAATGCCGAGTGCAACCGCTCCCCCTCCTATAAACATTGTTCCGAACATATTTGGAAGCAGGTAAGACGCAACCGCTCTTCCCTGTTTTATGACCTGTATTTCATTTTCCCAGTCAAGCTGCATATTCTTTACCCCGACCAGCATCCCGAATGCTGTCGAAAAGAGATTAGCAGTGATCGTGAAACATAATGCCACTATGACTTCCACAAAATTTGCCTTAAGAGAAATGCAGGACATGACAGTCGCAAATAATCCTACCGGAAGGAAAAGGAAAATGTTAAAAAGCATCTTTCCCTTAAGAACATCCATCATTTTGACCGGCAGCGTCTGTATGATCCAGTAGTTTTTTCCTTCAAGTGACATGGAACAGGCGGTGGAGGGTACCATTCCAGTAAAGAAATAAACCAGAACCGGCACCACAAGTGAAGCTGAGACATTACTTAAGTCAACCTCCACTCCTGCCATGGAACTGATCATTTTATTTACATTTATAAACAGGATCGCAATACCGAAAACAACAGACATGACTGCTCCCATTCCGATATTTGTCATGTATGCAACCGAACCGGTGAAGCGCTTTGCTTCTTTGAAGCAGATACTCATGACAACGCTTTCGGCCCTAAAGTCTTTGTCCTTTATCTTCGCCTTTGAGGTGTGGGATTCACTCAGCTTTGAATTGATCCTCTTATAGAATTTCGAGAATACAAAAAAGAAGACTTCATAAGCCGTTATCGATATTGCAAAGATTAAAATGGTGGCCGGGATGCTGTGATCATTTACCGCATCGGAAAACCATTTTGCCGTGGGGATGAAATCTGAAGCGTTTGAAAAGGCACCTGCAGAGCCGGTGACTACCTCTTCTATCTTGTTATTCTTGATCATATCTTCGATAAAAAAGCGCACAAAGAAAAGAGGGATAACAAGAATGAATGTGAGGATCGTAAGCACAATGTTTTTATGTTTGAATCCTGCGCCAATCCCGCCGACCAGAGCGCTTATTAAAGCCGCGATAAGCATCGGTATGACCGGAAGGAAAAACGTAAGTACCACCCAGATGATGACCGAAAGAGCAGATGGTCTTCCTCCGATGATATATCCGATAAGTGATGAAAATGACAGCACCAGGGTCCACTTGAGATTTTCAATATAAATGAAAAGGAAGCGGCTTGAGACCACATTTTTCACAGTAAAGGGCATCGACATCAGTAAGTCGATCTCTTTGAATCCGAACAGGATCCCATGGGCCTTAAAAAGCGTCAGGAAAAAAGAAAGCGCAAAGATGATCGTTGCAGGTAAAACCGGTACAGACTCAGAGAGTCCAAAATATGACATTCCAAAGGAAACGCCTCCGGTATACATCGCAAGAAGCAGATATATGAAGCCAAAGCCTATGATATTACCGGTGGCCATGCTGCGCTTTTTCTTGTCATCACTGTGTCTGAGCACATTTATATTGCTGGTAGAAGTCAGCATTGTTTTAAGGAGAAGTATTTGCTCATTCATCTTTTACTGCCTCCAGGAATACTTCCTCAAGTGTCCTTTCACCGATGAGCTGCTCTACATTTCCGTTTGCGATGATCTTACCTTTTTTGATGATCGCGATCTTGTTGCAGAGCCTTTCAGCCACATCAAGCACATGTGTCGAAAAGAATACCGCACTTCCGTTTTCACACATTTCATGCATTATCTCTTTTAACGTGAAAGCAGCCTGAGGGTCCAGCCCCACAAAAGGCTCATCCATAACAAGGAGCTTTGGACTGTGTATAAGGGCACCGATGATGGCAACTTTTTGTTTCATGCCGTGAGAGTATGAAGAGATCAGACTCTTCAGCGCATCCGCTATACCGAAACGCTTCGCGTAATCTGTGATCTTTTCCTTTCTCTCAGCCTGACTGATACCGAAGGCATCCGCAACGAAATTAAGGTATTGCATACCTGTAAGATTCTCGTAAAGATCCGGATTATCGGGGATGTATGCAGTCACCTTTTTGCACTCCTGTGCCTCTTTTTTTACATCATGGCCGTCAATCTCTATGGTGCCTTCATCAAAGTCCATGACACCCACAACCGCGCGGATCGTGGTACTTTTTCCCGCTCCGTTATGACCTATAAAGCCGAAGATATCACCGCTTTCCACCGAAAGGCAGACATTATCGCAGGCCTTTTTGTTACCGCCGTATATCTTTGTGTAGTTCTCGATCTTTAATACGCTCATAAAAGCCCTCACTTATTTCAATAACATTTATAATAGCAACTTTATTTAACATTATTGTACACTCTTTAAGCCTATTGTCTATCAATAAAATGTAACATTTATGCCAGAATAAATGGTAAAAATAGTTGCGATTACTCCTCGTCGAGAATAATGACACAGGGGGACGGGGTCATCCTAACGTTTATCAGTTTTTTATCGTGGTAAGTTTATACTCTCCCTTTTCGTAGGCGTATCCGTCACCGGCATCCTCGTACAGTTCATACGAAGCCTTGCCGTCTGATGAAAATACCTTCATTTCTATCTCTCCGGACTGTTCTTCGCAAGAAAGCGCCGCCTTCTGCATCGGAATAATGCTTCCGTCCTTTACAAATAAAGGAATCCTGTCAAGGCTTGCATCCACGATTGCCAGTCTGCCGCCTTCATACTTTTCGCCGGTATAAAAATCAAACCAGTCGCATCCTTCCGGAAGATATACAGGCCAGGTCTTTGCAGAGTCCTTTATTTCCTCGCCTTTTTCATCGAAGTACATAGGCTCAGTAACGGGGCAGACCATTATCGATTCGCCGAACATATACTGGTCCGGGATATCCCAGGTCTTTTTATCCTCCAGGAAATCAAAGGCAAGAAAACGGATAAATGACCTGTCCTTTAGCCAAACCTTTCCCATCTCGGAATAAATATAAGGCATAAGCGAGTATCTCAATCTGTTTGCCTTTAACAGGGCATCGTAAAACTCGCCCTTAAAATTCCAGACTTCTCTTCTTAAGTCGGTTCCGTGGGCTCTAAAAACGGGAAGAAAAGCTCCGAACTGATACCATCTTGTATACAGCTCACAGTAACCGTTGTTTAGCAGAGTATCATCGTATTTTCCGTCCCAGTACCAGAAGCTTCCCTTCTTTACAAAGAATGCACCTATATCCATAGTCCAAAAAGGAAGTCCCGAAGCAGAAAAATGTAAACCAATGGCTATCTGATTTTTATATGTCTCCCAGCTTGCGTCCGTATCCCCGGACCACATGATCGTTCCGTATCTTTGCTGGCCGGTGTAGGCGCTTCTCGTAAGGTTGCAGACTCTCTTCTCCTCAGAAGATGCACGCTGATTTTCGTATATCCCCATAGCGTGGAAAAGAGGGAAGCTGTTACTGTATTCATAATCCATACGAAGCCCTGCCTCACTGCAGTACTCCCTGTATAGGTCCCCCTCTTCGGGGCGCAAAGAATGGTTCCACTCGGGAGTAAGGGGCTCGCTGCTGTCGCACCACCATGCATCGGTTCCGTAGGAGAAATGAGTTCTCTTTAACTGGTCAAAATATAAATCTCTTGCCTCCTTTTTGAACGCGTCATACACGCTGCAGGCCGGCAGGAAAAGCTTCTTTTCGGCAAACTCTTTATGATTCTCCGTATTTGAAGCCATAGTTGGCCAGATTGATATCATAAAGTGAACATGGTCCTTATGAAGCTTGTCTATCATCCCCTTCGGATCCGGAAATCTTTCGGGATCGTAGGATTTCTGTCCCCATTCATTGTCCTTCCAGCTGATCCAGTCAAGGACAATGCAGTCCATTCCGATACCGAGCTCTCTTGATTTCTGAACGGTTTGAAGGATCTCTTCCTGATCCTCGTAGCGCTCCTGTGACTGAATGTATCCAAGGCTCCACTTAGGAAGGAGGGACGCTTTTCCCGTAAGAAATCTGTATCCTGCTACGACCTCATTCATGTTTCCGGCTATGAAGTAGTAATCCGATTCCTGATCCGCTTCAGTATAAATGTAGGTTCCGTCTGAATTGTCGTTAAAGATAAGGGGACTGTAGGTATCTGTAAGAATACCGTATCCGTTTGTTGACACAAACATTGGAACAGCGATCTTACGGTTTCCCTGATGGATATAAAGGCGCCTGCCGCGAAGAGAAGCAAAGCCCTTTTCCTGCTGTCCGAATCCGTAGAGAGCTTCCTCGCCGAGTTCAAAGCTAAACCTTATATGAAAGCTTTTTCCCGTAGAAATCTTAACGGGCTCCTCGAGGACTTCCTTTTTTCCGTCGGCGGTATCTATAATTCTTGTCTTTTGCTCTACATCCGCAAGTTTAAAAGTCTCAAACTCTTCAAACTGCTTTGCCTCAAAGTCTCTTTCCTTAAAAAGAAGCTTTCCGGTTCCGCTAAAAAAGCTGACCGAACCGGTATCTCGGTTAACTTTGAGAGTAAGATAATCCGAAACCTTTATTTCTATATATTCATCATCCTCTTCTATTTTTTTGAAGGACAGCGTTTCTCTTTTTAGAGTACCGGGCTTATCCTTATCCGAAAAACTTTCCCTTACCGTAAATCTGACTCTTACTGTTTTCTCGGACTTTGCTTCAAGCGAAAGCGTCCCGTACTGAGATTTGAGAAAGAGCGCCTTCCCTTCTTCAAATACTTTTTCTATTTTTCTGCTTTTGGGGCCTATAGCTGTAAGCATATCTTTTCTCCTATTCCCTCTTTATATGCCAAGTTTAAATCCCGTACCTACAAACTGGGCCACATCACGACCTGTATCATCGGTCACATCCACGATTATAACAGTTGAGTTTTTGCCTGACTTTCGGCATGTTGACTTTGCGAAAAGCTTTTCCCCCTTCGGCGCACCGAGAAAATTGATGCTGACCTGCTGAGCCACCGTAGGAAGGTGAATACTGTTTGCAAGGACGGCAAAGGCAAAATCCGCCAAAGTAAAGATTACACCGCCCATTATCCCGCCGTTTGCGTTTTTATGTCCATCTCCAAGAACCAGGCTACACACTACGTATTCCTCGCAGACCTCGTCTATCTGCATCCCGTTATCCGTAGCGAACCTGTCGTTTTTAAAATACTCTCTTGTTTTTTCCAGATCGGTAAAGTTACCCATTTCTCTCCCTTTCAAAAATGACACAGGGGGACGGAGATGGGGGTTCATTATCAGAATACTTTAAAAATAATCTGAAAATGACACACCACCTCCGTCCCCGGGGGTCAAAATTAGTTGCTGCCGGCTGCAAGCAGCGACTCATATATTCTCATACCCGCGTTGGCAATATATTCCGCGCCGGGTACATCTTTCGATTCAAGGTACTCCTTTAAACCTTCCGCATCTCTGTCGAAGGCATAGCCTGCGATCCTGAAAGCCATCTCAAGCTGTTCGAGAGCGGTAAGAACACCCTCAAAATCTCCGTAGTAGCCGTATGATGCGCTGTAGGGTTCATACCCAACATTTTCATCCCAGAGAACTTCGTTAAGCTCCTCTTCACCCATATCCTTTGCGATCTTCTCCCGAAGCTCCGTATTTAAAAGAATATAGTTTCTCGCAAAAGCAGGAATAATTTCTGAAGTCAGCTTATCAAACTCAAAGAAGAAGTTTTCAAGATCTTCCTGATAATCCTGATAAACTTTAAGCTCCTCACCGGCAATAACGTCGGTCTCCTTTACTTCTCCGGTTTCAGGATCCGTAAGGATTACGTGTACAACACCATCGGTTACGATAAGTCTTTCCGTTCCGTCATCATATATTTCAACATATCCTGATGTTCCGCGGATACCGCAGATCATGGTTGATGTTCTGATATTAAAGGTTTCATCATCCTCCAAAGGCTTTTTAACCTCAAAGAAAATGCTTCCCTTTGTAAGGGTCATTTCAAGTTTCTTTCCCTCCTGGGTAAACTCGGCAACACTGCTTTGGTCCATAGATACGACCTTTACATCGTCAAGTCCAATGGTGGCGCTGGATAAAATCGAAGTTGTAATCTCACTGCCACTGTTTATCCTGAGGTTCTCCTTGATCTTTTTATGCTTTCCGTTTTCCTCAAGGGTAATTTTTCCTTCATGACCCATAAGCCTCATGGTAGTTGCCTTTAATCTTCCGCATCCCACCAAAGAACATGCAGCCACCAAAAGTACGAGGGCCATCGCCAAAAATCTTTTTTTCATAAATCTCTCATTTCCTTAAAAACTATTTCGTATAGGCATCATCAGGATTCGGCCAAAGTCTGAAGCAGGGATATCCGCCGTATCTGTTATGGTCCGCGGTCCAGACTTCAAGCTGTCCGTTGTCTACCCGCTTGCAGATCCTCCAGGTGTCAACATTACTGAAGTACTTGTCTTTTCCGGGTAATTTACCTTCTCTTTTTATCTTATAGCTCGGTACAAGGGAAGGATTGTGGGCTTTTGTACTGGCTCCCATCTGAGAGTTTAAACTTCCGTAAAAACCTGTACTTCCGTCAGATTTTCCGAAATATCCAACGGTTCCATGAAAGCAGTTGTAAGGGTTACTTTCGTTGGAGACGATAAGATAGACGTTATAGGTTTCCGTTACTCCGTCAACCGTAGCGCTGACTTTTGCTTTTAAATCCGTTCCCTTCTCCCATTGATAAAACGCGTCTGTGTTTTCGGCAAGGGCTACATACGTCGCGGTAGAAATCCTCTCTGCGGTAACGAGGTCTTTAGCTTTTCTGGATTTGTTAACCTGTTTAACAAACATTGGCGTCAGTACACCTATCAGTATCGCCATAACAGCCACAGCAATGATCAGCTCAAGAAGTGAAATACCTTTGTTTTTCTTCATAACATTTCCCTCTTTTTCAAACAACCGTGAAGCCTGATAAAATGTCACCTATATGTTAATTTAGATTATACTACAAAATCCTCCGCCATAAACATTTTTTTAGTTCAGATCCCATCCCTGCAGCTTGTCCAGTACCGCAAAAAGAGCATGCTTTCTCTCAGAAGCCATACCGATATAGTCCCCAAACTCCATTACATCAGTAGAGCCGGAATTTTCTGTCCAAAGAGGAAGCCCTTCGCCGTTTGGATCTCCGGTCTTTATATAGTTTACAAAATATCCCTTCATCACATCACTTAAATGTCTGTCATTTTCATCATAAAGCTTCGATTTCTCCGGGATATTTCCGTATAAATACACTTCTTCTCCGCTGTGCCAATTGCCGAGTCTTCCGTTATCCTTGACAAAATAATACTGATAAACGGGAATATCATTTGCACTGGCCAGTCTGTTTAAGCAGTAATGAGGATAATCGAAAAATACCGCCGAATAAATCTCCTCCCAATAAGCCTTAACCTCATCACCGGTGGTTATAGGATAGATTTCAAAGACTTCATCCGCAAGATCTCCGAAATAATCCCCTACCTTCTTTTCGTAATTTGAGAGATTAGCCTGGTCGAAAAGGATAAAAGCTTCTCCTTCATGAAGGTTATACCCGTGGATGATCTTTTCTTCGTTAAACTCTCCCGCAAGATAAGATTCGTGCGGCGTCTTTTCAAGCACATATCCGTCAACAGTCATATGGTGCTGTGTATCGGCCTCTTTAACGAGTTTCTTCGCATCAATCTTTCTAAGGTCGTTTATATATTCTGCATTATATCTTTCTTTAAGCTCTTTTCCGCTCTCAAGAGCCTCAGAAAGGAGTCTGAAAGAATGAGTCGGTGAAACGGGGGCCACAGTGGAGCTCTCAAGCAAAACCCTCTTAAACAGTCCGCTTGCAAGAGGTGATGTGCAAAGAGCGCTTACACAGGCAGAACCCGCCGACTCTCCGGATAAAGTAACATTTTCGGGATCTCCGCCAAAGGCCGCTATATTGTCCCTTACCCACTCCAAGGCTTTGATCTGGTCAAGGAGTCCGTAATTGCCGGTTGTATTGTTGGGGGACTCGGCAGCAAGATCCTCATCGGCGAAAAATCCGAATACGCCGAGTCTGTATCCCATATTTACGACGATGACGCCTTCTCTCGCAAGTCCCTGTCCGCTGTAATCCTCGTACCAGGGATGACCTGTCTGAAGAGATCCTCCGTGTATATAGACAAGTACGGGGAGACCTGTCGCATCTCCGGCCGGCTTCCAAATATTCAGATACAAAGAATCCTCGCTGACCGGTGCCACAAAGTTATCCTTAAGCGATATCTTGTAATCATGATAGCCGATGATCTGTGCTAAAGAGTTATAAATAGGCAGACTGACAGGTTGCATGCTCATAGGCGCGAAGGTATCGGCTTCGAGTACGTCGTCCCATGCATCCGGAGAGACAGGCTCCTTCCATCTCAAAGCCCCAACCGGCGGCTTGGCATAGGGGATTCCTGCGTAGATTTCTATCTCTCCGTCCTCGGAAACAACACCTCTCACCTGTCCTTTTTCTGTCTCAACTATCCCTGTTCTTACTATATTTTTATAGTCTGCGGCAGGTACAGCTTTAACCGGAGGCTTTGTTGCAACGAGGATAACAGCAAAAAGCGCAAAGTATCCCAACCAGCCGAGTACTTTAAAAGTCCCTTTATTTCCGCTTAGCTTCTTAATAAATAAAATAACAAAACAGCAAGTCAAAACTGCCAAAAGTATAAAACCTGGCACTGTATTCTTACTAAGCTCCAAAACAGCCGCCATGATCAAAAATACCAATAAAGCGGCTACAATAAATACGATTCTTCCTGATTTCTTTTTCATAACTTCCTTCCTTAAAACCATCTTGCCCGATTTAGCGGGCGCATGTGCAAAATATATCTATGAATGCTCAACAATAAAATCAGCGATGACCTCCATACAATACTGAATATCCGTAAGGTCAGTTATCTTTAGTCCAAATACAGCGAGCACAATTCTGAAAAGAATTAAGCAAATGACAACAAGCCCAAGAGAAACAGCAGATGTAACTATTCCGGGAATATAAAACTTCTTTGCGGCCTTTTCCTTTGCGGCGGCAAGTAGTCCAAGTATAAGCCCCGGAGCCGAAAATACCGGAAGCAGCACAAGCGACATAATGCCAAAGGTTAGCGAAAGTCTGCTCAGTTTAAAGCTTTCGGGAACTTCCGACGGAGATACTCCTCCGATTTTTGTATCATTTATAGCCATACTCTCTCCTTATTATCTCTCCTACTCTTTATCCCTTTACCTCAGTAACTTATTAATTATAGATTATTAAAGCATTTATTTGCAAATTATCAAATTAATAAACAATAACAAAAGTATTAAATAACTGTAAAACCGTTTTATCAAAAACAAAAACACCGTAAATCCGAAGATCTACGGTGTTTAAAGTGAGACACGCGGGAATCGAACCCGCGACAACTTGATTAAAAGTCAAGTGCTCTACCGACTGAGCTAGTGTCCCATTGTAAAAAATGCATACCGCAATGCGGTATGTCAACATTAAACGGAAATATTTTCCGAACAGGGCTAGGCGGATTCGAACCGCCGAATGCAGCAGTCAAAGTGCTGTGCCTTACCGCTTGGCGATAGCCCTACATGGGCTCGGCGATCAAATGAATCATTACCTAAGCTTGCGGGTGGGTAGAGGGATTCGAACCCTCGACCTTCAGAACCACAATCTGACGCGCTAACCAGCTGTGCTATACCCACCATATAAATGTGCCCGAAGGGATTCGAACCCCCGACCCACGGCTTAGAAGGCCGTTGCTCTATCCAGCTGAGCTACGGACACATTTTGTTCGGTTCAAAACCGACTATGTTATTCTATCTAAATTATCCCGAACTGTCAACAACTATTTCTATTTTCTTTAAAAAATTTTTACGGCATCATTTCCAGGGCGTAGGAAGCCTGAAGTCCCGTATCTGCGGAATGCTTATAAAACTCAGCTACTATCTTCTCCGTATCGCTTTCGGCCTTTGCCTTGTCCTCGCCTTTAAATACGATAAGATACTGTACATTGCTGTATCTTAAGCACTCGCTGTTCTCCCTGAGGATTTCTTTTATTGAGTACTCCATGCTTTCCATTGCGCTCTCGATCTCGTCGATATAATGTGTCTCCCCGGGAGCATTTTCAAGCGTGATCATAACAAAGGCGAATTCTGCCATCTTTTCTGCCTGCTCGGAGATAAGTCTTGTAAGGAATCTTTCCATTTCCTTACCCTGATATCCGTACGCTGCGCTCTGACCGCTCTTTATTCTCTTAATCTTTTGCATTATAAGCAAAAGTTCGATATTCGAGTGTTTCTTTGAAAATCCCTCGGCAGTTTCAAATACCGCTTTTCCGGATTTTCCGCTTCTTTTTACGTAATATAGCGCTTTATCGGCATTATTGTATACGTCGCTGAACCTGTCGATGGTGTCTGACATACAGATTCCGGCGGAAAGTGAAAGCTTTGCAAATTCGCTGAGTCCGCTCTTTCTTGTGGCGAAATCGTTCATGATCTCGTCGGCACTCCTTTCTCCCTCTTCTTTCGATACGTAAGGAAGGAAAAGTACAAACTCATCTCCTCCGAATCTGCAGGCGATTCCTTTACCGTAATCCTCAAGTATACGGCTGATAAGTTCAAGAGCTCTGTCACCTGCGGAGTGCCCCTCGCTTTCATTTACAGCCTTTAAATTGTCAAGGTCAAATATAATAAGGCAGCCTTTTCCCTCAGACATAGCCTTTTCGATGCGCCTTACACCTTCATTTCGAAGAAGAAGCCCGCCTGTATAACTCTCCTCTCCGCTTTGCTCTAAACTGGTTTCATCGCCCGACTTTCTGTATGCCTGCATAATAGAGTCAAGCTCCCCGCGCTCGAACATTTCTATAAAAATATCTGCAAGCTCGGGATCAAACTGGGTTCCTTTTCCTTTTATAAGTTCTTCTTTTATTGCAGGAAAGGGCAGAGCAGGACGATACACTCTCTTGGAACTCATAGCATCAAAGGCATCCGCAATACCGACGATCCTGGCCTCCTGCGATATTTCGCTTCCGGCAAGACCATCCGGGTATCCGGTTCCGTCAAATCTTTCATGATGGTGTCTCGCCACATCCTGAGCAAAGTCAAAGAGCCCGGTTTTTTCAAGGATATCACTTCCCACAAGAGTATGAGACTTGATCATTCCAAACTCTTCATCGCTCAGTCTGCCTGTTTTGTTTAAAACTCTGTCGGGTACGGATATCTTTCCGATATCATGTAAAATAGCCGCTGATTTAAGTGAAGCTATCCTGTTTTCGTCCCAGCCGAGTTTCTCAGCAAGAGCGGCGGCGTATCTGGCCACTCTGCTTGCATGTCCGTTTGTGTACGCATCCTTTGCATCAAGAGTGGTAGCGAAAGCCTGGATCATCCTTATGGACATTTTCTCAACCTTTTCTCTTCTCTCTTCAGCAACGGCCGTCTGCTTTTTCACCTCACTGACAAGGTTCTTTTGAAGCGTACTGAGTTCAAGGACTCTTGCGACACGTTTCATCATAACCTCAGCCACGAAAGGCTTTGTTATAAAATCCATTGCCCCCAGTTCAAATCCCTGGATCTCAGAATCGTGGTCACTGTCCGCGGTAAGAAAAATAACCGGAATATCCTTCCAGTTGGCAGATGCATTAAGCTTTTCCATAACCTCAAAGCCGTCAAGCTCGGGCATATGCAGATCCAAAAGTATAAGATCGGGATTGTGGTCCATCAGATAAGCCAGACAATCCTCCCCGCTTGAAACGCACTCAACACTGTATTCGCGCGATATTATCTTTTCAGCGATCTTAAGATTGATCTCCGCATCATCCACCACCAGAATAAGAGTTTCTTTACCCATACATAAACCTTCTAACATTTATTTTGCAAAATAACTGTCATATATTCCAAAGAAATCCGCACTGATCTGAATATCTTCGGACAATTCAATCGAGTCCCAAAGCTCCTCGTTTAAATTCTTAACTATTCCCGCAACGAATGTATTGTACTCATCCGCAAAAGCTTTCTGTCTGCGCTCTTCGACCAGCCTTTCCTTGTTAAGGTCCGTCTGGGCTCTGTCCAAAGTACTTATACATTTAAAAATGTGGTACCCTGAGTCATTGGTTATGACCTCGCTGATCTCGCCGGTCTCCAGTCCAAAAGTAACATCTTCTATGGTTTTTTCCATAGCTCCCCGCTCAAGCGAAAGAGTTATCTCGGATTCTTCACTGTATTTGGCCGCAAGAGCCTCGAAATCTTCACCGTCTATCGCCTGCTGTCTGATTTCTGTGGCCGTTTTATATCTGCTCGCCTTCTCATCCGGATCGTAGCTGACAAAATTACCCGCACCGTCGGTTGCTCCGGTGGAAATAAAAATATGCTGTAGAACTATAGTCCTTGCCTCGTCATCACTGATTTCGGGATTGATATCTTCGATCAGCTTATAGACAACCTTATCTGCAAGAGCATACTCGCAGTACATCTTCGTAAGAAGTTCCTTATTGACCCCAAGGTATTCTCTTTCGGGATCTGACAGCAATGAATAATATTCCTCCGCACATTTATCCGCAAGCATCTCTTCTTCCGGCGTCAAAACTATCTGTTTTGCCTGAGCAATCAGGTACATGGTTTTAACCTGTGCGATCTTTGCGAGTACGGTGTCTTTTACATTTTCCTCCAATGATACTCCGGAAAGAGAAGCAGACCAGATCCCGCTTCCGTAAACAGATTCATACTGGTTTTGAATATCCGTAAGATAGACCATTATCTCCGGCAGATAACAGCTCCTGTCGCTGAGTCTGAAAACTTCGTCCTTGCCAAACCCTGTAGTAAGTACCACCTTGGTACCGCAGCCAGTTAGGGATAGCGGATAAAGAAAAACAAGCAGTATGCCAAGCGCTGCCGCTATATATTTTTTGATATTTATATTAAACACAGGGTATTTCCTCAAATGAATCACTTTAACTTACAGTATACACCAAAAAAGGCCCCTTGGAAACCAATATCCGTTCCAAGTGGCCTTTGGGGTTATTTAGTTAAATCATCCGCTTACACAACCTGTTTTAAAGCATCCGCTACCAGTTCTCCGCCGCGCACATCAATCTGTATGGTGTCTCCCTCGGATACCATATCTGAAAGAATAAGTCTCGCCGCCATAGTCTCAACATGTTTTTGAACATATCTCTTAAGCGGTCTTGCACCATATACGGGGTCGTAGGCTTCATCCGCGATAAAGGTCTTTGCGCTGTCTGTGAGGCGCACATGAATCCTCTTTTCATCAAGTCTCTTATTGATATCGGAAATAATAAGATCGATGATTCCCGAAAGGTTATCTTTCGTAAGAGGCTTAAAGAGAATCGTCTCGTCCAGACGGTTTAAAAACTCAGGTCTGAAGTGTGCCTTAAGATCGTCGATCACCATCTTTTCGGCATCAGCCTTTATTTCACCGTTAGCATCTATTCCCTCAAGGAGGTAAGGTGCGCCTATATTTGAGGTCATTATAAGGATCGTGTTTTTAAAATCAACCGTACGTCCCTGTGAATCCGTGATACGGCCGTCGTCCATAACCTGCAAAAGGACGTTGAAAACATCCGGGTGGGCCTTTTCAATCTCATCAAAGAGCACAACACTGTAAGGCTTTCTTCGCACAGCCTCGGTAAGCTGTCCGCCTTCCTCATATCCGACATATCCGGGAGGCGCTCCGATGAGCCTGGAGACTGAATACTTCTCCATATACTCGGACATATCAATCCTGACGATATTGTTCTCATCATCAAACAAAGATGCGGCAAGGGATTTAGCAAGCTCGGTCTTTCCTACACCGGTAGGGCCGAGGAAGAGGAAAGAACCAATGGGTTTTCTCGGATCCTTAATGCCGGCCTTTGAGCGCAGGATAGCTTCGCTTACTCTTGTAACGGCTTCGTCCTGGCCCATAACACGCTTATGAAGTTCATCGTCAAGATGAAGAGTCTTGCTTCTTTCGCTCTCCGTAAGCTTTGCAACAGGGATTCCGGTCCAGCGGGATATGATCTTTGCGATCTCATCCTCTTCCACTCTTTCTCTGACAAGCTTTTCAGTTCCGGCAGTCTTTTCCTGCTTTTCCTCCTCAGCGGCTAAGCTCTTTTGAAGTGCGGGAAGCTTTGAGTACTGAAGTTCCGATGCCTTCTCGTAATCTCCGTCTCTTTGGGCTATTGCTATATCGTCCTTTACCTGCTCGATCTCTTTTCTAAGGCCGGAAAGCTTTTCAGCGGCATTTTTCTCATTGTCCCACTGGGCCTTCTGTGCAGCGAATTCCTCTCTTAAGCCGGACAGCTCTTTTTGCAGAGCCTCCAGTCTTTCGCGGCTAAGATTATCATCCTCTTTTTTAAGAGCAGTTTCTTCTATCTCAAGCTGCATAATATGACGGTTCATCTCGTCAAGCTCCGCAGGAAGAGAGTCCATTTCCGTCTTAATCAAAGCGCAGGCTTCATCCACAAGGTCAATAGCCTTATCCGGAAGAAATCTGTCGGATATATATCTGTTGGAAAGAACCGCTGCGGAAACAAGAGCGCTGTCGAGGATTTTTACGCCGTGGTAATTCTCGTATCTTTCCTTTAGGCCTCTTAATATCGATATCGTATCTTCAACCGTTGGTTCGTCCACCATAACAGGCTGGAAACGTCGCTCAAGGGCCGGGTCCTTTTCAATATAGAGTCTGTACTCATCAAGAGTCGTAGCACCGATACAGTGCAGCTCACCTCTTGCGAGCATAGGCTTAAGCATATTACCCGCATCGAGCGCACCATCGGTTTTTCCGGCTCCAACGATGGTATGAAGTTCATCAATAAAAAGAATGATCTTTCCGTTGCTCTTTCTTACTTCCTCGAGAACAGCCTTAAGCCTTTCCTCAAATTCTCCTCTGTACTTAGCACCGGCTACAAGAGCTCCCATATCAAGAGCAAATATCTTTTTATCCTTAAGATTACCGGGCACGTCTCCTCTGACGATCCTTTGCGCCAGGCCTTCTACTACTGCGGTTTTACCTACGCCGGGCTCACCGATAAGTACAGGGTTATTCTTGGTCTTACGAGAGAGGATACGTATAACATTTCGTATCTCGCTATCTCTTCCTATCACAGGGTCAAGCTTTTGCTTTCCGGCCTTTTCCACAAGGTCCTCACCGTACTTTTCGAGTGTATCGTAAGTAGCCTCGGGATTGTCACCGGTTACTTTTTGGTTTCCTCGTACTGTAGATAAGGCCTGTAAAAAGCGCTCAACGGTTATTCCGTACTCCTTCATAATATTCTTGATCTCAGGATTAGGATGCTTTAACATTGATAAAAACAGGTGCTCTACGGAAACGTACTCATCCCCCATAGAATGGGCCTCATCCTCGGCACTTACAAGGACTTTGTTTAAGGCCTGTCCGATGCGGAGATCTCCTCCGCTTACCTTAACCCTCTTTTCGATTCCATCAACTACCCTTTGGTTAAAGTGTTCGGAATCAATATCCATCTTTTCTATAAGCTTTTTAATAAGGCTGTCAGGAATAGTAATAAGACTTAAAAGCAGATGCTCCTGCTCTATCTCCTGGTTCCCGTATTCATACGCAATCTTTTCAAGATTGTTTACAGCCTCCATTGATTTTTGAGTGAATTTACTGACATTCATACCTTCCACCTCCCATGCATACAGTATGTATAAATATACTCTTTTATTTATCTTTGTTCTATTACAACTATAACACCAAAGCACGAAAACTCAAGTAGTAAAATGTAAAAAAAAAATAAATAAATGATTAAGAAAAAATAATAATACATATTGACACTACTCTAACCTAATGTTAGAATTAGCGTGTAATTCTCGATGGTGCTTTGATCTCACATGTTTTGTAAGACTTGTGCTCTTTCAAGTTTTTACAGATATGTGTTTTTTTTACTATCTTGAATTACAAGAAATATTAATCGGTCGTAAAGACCAATAGACTCAAGGAGGCACCAAAATGAACAAGGGAACTGTTAGGTGGTTCAATGCGCAGAAAGGATACGGATTTATCACCAACGAAGACGGATCAGACGTGTTTGTACACTACAGCGGAATCACAGGAGAGGGATACAAGACCCTCGAGGAGAATGCAAGCGTTACATTCGACATCCAGGATGATGAAAAGGGCAAGCGCGCTGTAAACGTTACTGTTGTTAAATAAACTAACTTTAACGATCCAAACAAAAACCGGAGCTTAGTGCTCCGGTTTTTTATTGCTTTTCTTTATTATTTTCTACCCACTGTCTACCGCAAGCTTATCTAAGATGGCATATATCTCGTCTCTGCCCTGCTTTGACTGCGCCGAGAAAGGAATAACCATCGTCTCGGGTGTACACTGAAGGGTTTCCTTTATAAGCTTAACCTGTTTTTGAATCTGGCTTCTGTTTATCTTATCCAGCTTAGTAGCTATCACCGTCGGTTCATATCCCTGATCGCAGATCCAGCTGTACATCAGTCTGTCGTTTTCCGAAGGCTTATGCCTTATATCGATAAGAAGAAAAACCTGCTTAAGCTGTTTGGAGTTATGAAGGTACTTCTCGATCATCTTGCCCCAGGACTCTCTTATTTCCTTAGAGGCCGACGCATACCCGTAACCCGGCAGATCTACAAAATACAGATTCTTATTTACATTGTAAAAATTGATAGTCTGGGTTTTTCCGGGCTGAGAGCTTGTTCTTGCGAGTGCCTTTCTGCAGACAAGCGCATTTATAAGCGATGACTTGCCGACATTACTTTTCCCGGCAAAAGCAACTTCCGGAAAAGAATTCTCCGGAAGTTTACTTTTAATTCCACATACAGTTTCTAACTCTACTGATTTAATAACCATACAATCTCTAAAGCACCTTAGCTGCTCTTTTTCTCTTTATGCTGCTCAATTCTTGCAACCTCAGGCTTACTGTCTCCCTCGATGGCTTCCTTGGTAACTCTGCAGGATGTGATATCGTCGTCCGAAGGAATCTCATACATAACATCCATCATGGATTTTTCCATAATAGAGCGAAGTCCTCTCGCACCGGTCTTTTTCTCAAACGCCTTCTCTGCGATAAGTTCTACGGCATCATCGTCAAATGAAAGCTCTACACCATCCATCTCAAAAAGCTTCTGATACTGCTTGATAAGAGCGTTCTTGGGCTCTCTGAGTATTCTTACAAGAGCTTCCTTGTCAAGTCCGTTAAGACTTACGGTAATAGGAACACGTCCTATAAACTCGGGGATAAGTCCGAATTTAATAAGGTCCTGTGTGCTGACTTCTTTAAGGATCTCGTCAAGTTCAAGAGTACTCTTCTTGGTAACCTCGGTATTGAAACCGATCGCTTTTCTGTCAAGGCGGCTCTCGATGATCTTTTCAAGTCCGTCAAAAGCTCCTCCGCAGATAAAGAGAATATTTGAAGTATCAATCTGGATAAGCTCCTGATGAGGATGCTTACGTCCTCCCTGAGGAGGTACGCTGGCAACGGTTCCTTCGATGATCTTGAGAAGGGCCTGCTGAACTCCTTCACCGGAAACGTCTCTTGTAATTGAAACATTCTCGCTCTTTTTGGTAATCTTATCGATCTCGTCGATATAGATGATTCCAAGCTGAGCCTTCTCAATATCGTAATCCGCTGCCTGAATGAGCTTTAAGAGTATATTTTCAACATCCTCGCCGACGTATCCGGCCTCAGTAAGAGTAGTCGCATCAGCTATAGCGAAAGGAACGTTGATGATCTTTGCAAGGGTCTGCGCAAGATAAGTCTTACCGGATCCTGTAGGTCCGATCATCATAATGTTACTCTTTTGAAGTTCCACATCATTGATATCCTTTTTGTATTTAACCCTCTTATAGTGGTTATATACAGCGACGGATAAAACCTTCTTTGCGTCGTCCTGTCCTATTACATACTGGTCAAGGAACTCACGGATCTGCTTGGGCTTTAAGAGCTTGATGTCTCCGGCGTATCCCTTGTTTCCATCATAGTCATCAAAAGCCGTCTCTTCGACTATATCGTGACAAATGTCGATACATTCATCGCAAATATAAATACCTGAAGGTCCGGAAATAAGTTTCTTAACCTGTTTTTGGGATTTTCCGCAAAACGAGCAGCGGACATTATCAGATCCCATTTTTCTTCCTGCCATACTAATTAATCCTCTTAATCTCTCTGGGTGGTCAGCGTCTTATCAATCCTTCTTTTCTGAATCGTGTAAGGTGATAACCTTATCTACAAGGCCGTACTCAGCAGCCTCATCAGCGGTAAGCCAGTTGTCACGCTCAGTATCCTGGCAAACTGTTTCGTAAGGCTTTCCGGTATTCTCAGCAAGGATCTTGTTGAGTTTTTCCTTGGTTCTTAAGATGTGCTTAGCTGCGATCTCAATCTCAGTAGCCTGTCCCTGGGCTCCTCCGAGAGGCTGGTGTATCATAATCTCCGCATTGGGAAGAGCGTATCTCTTTCCCTTCGCTCCGCCCGATAAAAGGAATGCACCCATGCTGGCTGCCATACCGATACATACGGTAGAAACATCACACTTGATGTACTGCATTGTATCGTAGATTGCCATACCTGCGGTTACGCTTCCTCCGGGGCTGTTAATATAAAGATGGATATCCTTCTCGGGATCTTCTGCTTCAAGGAAAAGAAGCTGCGCTACAACGATACTCGCAGAAGCATCGTTAACCTCCTCACCGAGGAATATGATCCTGTCTTTTAAAAGTCTTGAATAAATATCGTAAGATCTTTCCCCTTTGCTTGTCTGTTCAATGACATAAGGCACCAAACTCATTTTGTAAATCCTCCTCTGTTAATAAAGTGCTAAGTAGTCTTGTTTGCTTGACCGGCTTAGCACTTTACATTGTATAACATATCGATTAACTTGTGGTTAAATTTATAGTTAAATATTTATTAAATAACCATAAATCTGTCAGAGATTATTCTGCTGACTCTTCAGTCTTAGCAGCCTCTTCCTTATCAGCAGCCTTCTTACGAGGTGCTCTCTTCTTGGTTTCCTTAGCGTTGTCAGCTACAAACTCAAGAGCCTTCTTTACAAGGATGTCCTTCCTTATCTGCTTCTCACCGTCTTCGCCAACCATGCCCTTTACCTTATCAAGCTCAAGTGCATAAGCCTCAGCCATGGTCTTAAGCTCTGCCTCATAATCCTCATCGGTAACGGTAAGGTTCTCAGCCTTGGCAACCTCTTCAAGAACAAGTCTTGACTGGATTCTGGAAAGTGCCTGGGGCTTAACCTGCTCCATAAACTTGTCCATTGTAAGTCCTGAGAACTGCATGTACTGCTGGAATGTAAGTCCCTGGCTCTGAATTCTCTGAGCGAAGTCATTGATCATATTCTTCTGCTCGGTCTCAAGCATAGCATCGGGAATATCCATCTTTGCATTCTCAACGATCTTGTCTACAACTGCATCCTGCTTAGCAGCCTTAGCGTCTGAAAGCTTCTTTGCCTCAAGATCTGCCTTGATGCTCTCTTTATAATCTTTAAGGTTATCAAACTCAGATACTTCTGAAGCAAACTCGTCATTAAGCTCGGGAAGTTCCTTTACGCTGATGGACTTAACAGTGCACTTAAATACTGCTGCTTTGCCTGCAAGCTCTTCTGCCTGATAATCCTCGGGGAATGTTACGTTAACATCGGTCTCTTTTCCGATCTCCGCTCCGATAAGAGCATCCTCGAATCCGGGGATAAATGCGCCGGAACCGATGGTAAGGGGATAATCCTCGCCCTTTCCGCCCTGGAAAGCTACGCCGTCAACAAATCCCTCGAAGTCGATGATGGTATCATCTCCGGCCTTTACAGCGCGGTCGGTAACCTCAACCTTACGAGCCTGCTTTTCCTGCTCGCTCTTAAGAGCTGCATCAACATCTGCATCGGTAACGGTTACGTCGATTGCATCGATCTTAACTCCCTTGTACTCTCCAAGAGTAACTTCGGGTCTTAATGCTACGGTAGCGGTAAATACGAAAGGATCGCCGCTTCCCATTGATACTACTTCGATAGCGGGCTGAGATACGATTTCTTCCTCGCACTCATCAAATGCCTTTTCATATGCATCGGGAATGCAGATGTTTGCAGCGTCCTCGTAAAATACTTCGGGACCGTACATCTTCTCGATCATCTTTCTGGGAGCCTTTCCCTTACGGAATCCCTGAACATTGATCTTTCCTCTGTTCTTCTGATATGCACTCTCAATAGCCTTCTCAAATACATCAGCATCAACGGTGATGGTGAGTTTGGCCATGTTTCCATCTAACTTTTCTACCTGTACGCTCATCTTCGCGTCGTCCTCCTTAAAGTCATGCTAAATCTATTTAGCCACAATCGATTAGTGATTATACCACAATTTTAAATCCATGGCAACAAAAAATATACAATCTGCTTTGTTTTATGAGTTTTTACAGCTGTTTTTACTAAAAGCAAGCGCCCCGGCAAACCTTGCAAGCGGCGTAAAACCCTGAGCAAAATTCTTTGGTGAAACCGTACCTATAAGTACCGCATCCCCCGTCTTTACCTTTTTATTGCTGTAAGACTGCGGGTTTTTAAGTATCCTCTCAAAGGTCTTTTTCCCTGCTATTAAGTATTTCTCATCCCCCGTCAGGTCATATGCCGCGCTCAGGGCTTCCAAAACAAGAGGATTGTTTCCGTTTCTCGAAAGACTCGGAAGTTCTTTATAGTAAAAGAGTCCCTGAGGCGTCATTGCGTTTTCAATCATATCATCCACAGCGCTTATTATCATCTGCTTAACTTCCGGATCTTTACTTACCCTGTAGTATTTTTCAAGACTGATCACAGCTACCGAGATCATAAAAGGAACTCTGATAAGAGTATTGTCCGTATATCTTTGGAGCCAGGAGCCGAATTCATCCCTCCAGCTTTTAAACTGCTCCTTTATCATTTCACATTTAGACAGCCATTTTTTATCCCGGGTTTCTTCATATAAGGCAGCAAATGCCCTGAGGGCCCACCCGGTCTCTCTTGCTCCGACCTCTCCGGCTTCCTTGAACTTTGGAAGTTCGAGAAGCTTCAGGATGTTATCACCAATGGATATTGCGGCGTTATACGCTCTTTCATCCCCTGTAAAATGATAACAGTCAAGAAGTCCTTCAACCCACTCATGGCTCGGCGTAACCTCGCCTTTAAACTCACCGCCCGTCACCCCTCCGTTGTGCCCGGATATGTGCATCCACTGCCCGCCGACCTGAAGATTATTGTTACTGTAGTGACAGATATCCACGTCGATCTGATGCATTGTCGCAACATTCGCATAATCCCGGAATCTTCTTACGCCGCTCCTAGCATATTGCATATACATGGCATGTCCGTAATCATACTCGTTATTAACCCATACCTGCGCTCCTCCGCCTCTACCCTGAGCAGTGTAGTTTGCATCCGGAGCATCGCCCCAGTTCATCATTCCATAGCCTCTTGCATGGGCATCGGCCATATCCGTAAGGAATATTTCGGTATCATCATCCCGCATTTTCAAAGGAAGCATCACATCCGAAAAGATACCGGCCTCCATAAATACGTCAGGACTGACCACCGGTTCGTCCGGCATCTGATATATAAGAGCCCTGTTTATCCTGTTTTCAAGAGTTTCGTCCTCTCCGTAGAAATGCAAAAGGAATCTTTGCTCCCTTGCCATCCCTGCTCCGAGTCTGACTTTTTCCTCTCCTTCGGGGATTATATGAACCGTCACGCCGTTACTTTTCGCAGTTACCGCCTTCGGGAAATTCTGATGGGGCTGAAAAACGGTTGCACAGACTCCGGTTTTCCCGTCATTTACATCCGCAAAGAGGCATCCGTGCAAGACTTCACCGAAATGCTCAAAGTTTTCTTCAAGGATTGTATCTGCGGTAATTACTTCTGTCAGAGTCTCGCCCGTCTCCGATGTTTTCATCTTTACCCTGTATGCGCTTTTCCCGACTGCGGTATGAATGGCGGACACATCTTTTCCACCGACCCCACTGTTTAACAGCCCCGGATTTATCTCAAAGCAAAAACTCCCCGGAATAATATCCGTCATACTCATATTTATAAGTCTGGGCGCCACTTCAAAAAATGGCTGACCTACAGGAATCCTAAGGCGGATCTCTATTTCAAGCTTTCCTTCCCACGGATTTAAAGCTTTTTCAGGAATAAGGACTTCTCCCTTTAGAAGGATTTCGCCATATACCGGGCCGGATTCTACCGTAATCGCTTCTTTGATCTCAATCTCGCAGTCCTCTCCTCCGATTTTCATAAACGGATTTATTATTCCGCCTTTCGAAAACAGCTCTTTACATGTAAAGAGCGGCAAATTGCCATTGGATATTTCCGGATTATCGGCGAACACATCTTTCGTATTAATTATCTGTGCCTCAGATCTATCCGTCCTGCTACAGCAGTCTGACTTCATATCGTCTTTTAATACAATAAGCTCGAAGTCTTTTTCCTTGTTTCCGGGAAGGTCTGCAAGAAACCTTATAAGCAAAAACTTTATTGAACCGTCATCCCATTTTGCAGTTATCTTTGACTGGGACAAGACAGAAACCTCTCCGTCAAAAATCTTTGCCGCTTCTTTATCAAAGATCTCTCCCTTCGGAAAAGGAACCGCTATTTTGCACAGCTCCCCTTTTCTGTCATCCTTGTAAAGCTTATCGAAATGTATTTTAATACTTTTCATAAATCTCCCTATACTTTAAAAAGGCGGGCATTTAGGCCCACCTTAAAATTTTTCTTTACTTACTGCTTTACCGTATAAGATGCGATATAAATCATATCTTCCTGGGTGCTAAGACCGGGATCAGCGATTTCAAAGGAACAGGTAAGTCCGCTTTCTGCAGCTGCTATCTCAAAGTGCGCCAAAGCTACGCCCATATCGATCTTTTGCATATCAGATCCGTCCTCGGATACGAAGCCCTTACTTCTCTTTTCATAGAAATGAACCTTATCGCCCAAAGCAACAAGTCTCCAGGGCTGCTTATTTACGGCGGATGGCGCAAGACGTACGGCCTCCAGAGGCTCTCTTAAGCTTCCCGCCGTTTCCTCTGTAAGGGGAGCATCAAAGGATCCGTCGAAAAACAGTTCCTTAAAAGCTGTCCTTGAGTCTGCCCGAAGTCCCTTTCGCATCATCGTTTCCTTAAAAGACATCTTCTTGGCGGGATATCCTAAAGGACTGATGCAGGGCATAAAATCGTCCTTTGAGGCTCCAAGCGCCTGTTCAAAGGCTCCTCTGTTCATCGTTCCCCCGATCATCGTTGTTCCGATTCCCAGGGATTTTGCGTACAGACATATCTTTTCGAAAGCATATCCAAAGGCCTCTTCCGCATGTGGAATATGCATCATCTTTCCGGCGATATAAGTATCCGCTCCGGAGATAACAGGGCTTGAAAGTCCGTATTTTTCAGCATTTAAAACCTTCCAGTAAATAGGAATATCATATGGATTTTCGATTTTTTCCGCAAAGTTTAAAATGCTTTCGGCATCTTCTTTTTTAAGAGCAGTACCATCAAAGGTGCGAACGCTTCTTCTGCCTTTAATAATTTCCATCATGTTCATTTGATCGTCCTCCAACTTTTGATACTTAATGCTACTGCCCTGCAAGCCCGCTGTCAACGCTTCACGACCTTTGTTTATACTCTTTTAATTCTGTTAAGAGTTCTTTAATACTTTTTCCGGAGGCAGATACTTTTTCACCGTCTCTTCAAGAAGCGATGCATCAAGAGGCTTTGTCAGATAATCCAAGAATCCCGCTTCGGTATATATCTTCCGGCTATCCGCAAAAGCGTTGGCTGTAAGCACAATCGCGGGAGTATCTTTATTTAATGAAGCATCCTCGCTGCGGATAAGCCTTAGAGTTTCGATGCCGTCGGGCTCCGGCATCATATGATCGAGCAAAATAAGATCGTATTTCTTTTCCTTGCATTTTTCGACAGCCAGAAGGCCTCTGTCGCATTCATCCGGCTTAATATCCGCTCTTTTAAGGAAATACCTTACAACCTTAAGATTCATAATATTGTCATCAACCACAAGGATTGAAGCATCGGGGGCAGTGTAGTCGCTCTTTTTCTCCGCAGTTTTTGCAGGCGCTTTACCGCCGCTTAAGAAGTCATCCTTTAAAGGCTTTTTATCATGAACACCAACGGTTAGTTCTACAGAGAAGGTCGATCCCTCAAGATATTTACTCTTAACGGATATATATCCGCCCAGTGAATCAATAATACTCTTTACTATGGCAAGTCCCAGTCCCGTTCCCTCAATGCTTCTGTTCTTTTTTTCATCAGCTCTCGTAAAGGCTTCAAAGAGATGCTTTTGATCCTCCTCGCTGATACCGCGTCCCGTGTCAGAGATGCTCATTTCAAGAATAAATGCATCTGCCGATTTATAGCTGCCGCCAATGGTTAAAGTAACTAAGCCTTCGTCAGTATATTTGATGGCGTTATTTATCAGATTGATAAGGATCTGCCTGATCCTGAACTCGTCTGAAACCATTCCGTCCGGAACTTCGGAAACAATCTTTGTTTCAAGCTTTAATTTCTTGTCGTCAGCTCTTTCTTTCAGCATCGGCATTATATCCCGAAGGAGCTGTGCCATACTGAAATCGGCGCTGTTTATCTCCATTTTTCCCGCTTCTATCTTGGAGAAATCAAGTACGTCATTTACAAGCATTAAAAGCATTTTTCCCGAGCTTTTTACGCTCCCCGCATAATCATCGATCACAGGGTCCTTATTTTCCCTCAGGATCATCTCATTCATACCGAGGATAGCGTTTATCGGGGTTCTGATCTCATGGGACATGCTGGCGAGAAACCTCGTCTTTGCTTCCGACAGATCGACTGCCTTTTGCCTTTCAATCCTTATTTTTCTAAGGTCGGAAATCTGCTGGATTATTGCAAGGATGAGTAGCAGCGTGAGTCCTATCATCATGGAAATATCATCAACAAGCACAGGGATAAAAGTAAGAACAAAAAGCTCTATCGTGCTGCAAATGAAGAAAAGGCCAAAGCCTATAGCGGTATATTTGTACTCTTTCGCATTGCCCTTTACCACCTCGAGCACAAGTATTACAGATACTGTGAGTATTTCGATAGCAAGTACGGTGTCGATGTAGAAAAGCGCTTTGGGGAAAGGCAAGATCCCGGTAAAATGAAGCAATGTCCAAAGGACAAGATTTGCAGCCGAGACCATAAGAGCCGCGTTCATTATCTTGTGGTATCTGCCGTGCTGTAAAGAATCCAGATAAAAGATAAGGTTAAAGGGCATCATCAGGCAAAGGATGTAATTGACGATTCCATCTATATGATAATGTCCAAAAACAAAAGGACAAAAATACGAATTGGTAACAAGCCAGCCCGATATGACAAGTATGCTCAGCGCGCCATAGAGCATATCGAGACGGCGCCTGTACATTACGCTCATAGCAAGGCTGATGATAACGGTGGTAAGTGAGAAAAGGAAAAGGATCGCGGAGAGCATAAATGATATGCCGTATCTTTCCGCCAAAATCGGGAAAAGTCCGGAACCTGTCGTAATAAAGGTTTCCTGATAGATATAGCCCTTTCGGCTCGATGTCATCCCCTCCATTTTGATATGGGCGCCGGAATCTTCATCGTAAAGAGGAACGGTTAAGTAAAAACGCTTGACGACTCCGCCGGGAAGTACCATATCCCTGCTCTCGTCAAACTCTTTTCTAAGCTCGCCGTTTATGTACACCGATATATTGCTTCCCACTATAACGCAAAACTCGTAACCGTCCCGGATTTCATCAGGCAGCGTACTTTCCGCCGAAAATGCCCCGTCCAGTCTGTCTGCGTTGCGAAATGAATCTCCCGCTGTTGTAACATTTCCCTTAGGATCTGTCACCTTCCAGTTTTCAACCTTTATAAGTTCAATATTGTCGATTGATTTAAATTCATCCACGGAAAAGTAAAAGATAATGATAAAAAGAATGGCCACTGCAAGAGCGCCAAGTGAAATCCTAGTAATGAAACTCAATCTGTTGCCGACACGCAATATTTTTTCAGATTTATTTGTTTTATCCATAGTATCCACCGATCAACGATTATCACAGATCATATCCGCAAGTTTACATGGAACCATACATAAAAAGTATATATGATTTTCCCGACAATTTCCAATATTATCTTTGGATACTTTTGCACAAATGTGAAATATTTCCGTTTTTTTATTCTTTAATAGGTGCTATAATCGGCAAGTATTTTTGTCTGAAGAGGTATTACTTAAATGAACTATATTGAAAACTTAAAAAACAGCGAGATTGTAAAGGAGGCTGCCAAGACTATCGGATGTCCGCTTTCCCTTGCGGAGATCGATCCGGACCATGACAAAGGAATCAACTACTGGTTTTTAATGTATCTGCGCTATATCGCGCTCAAGCTTGAAAAAGAAAAGCTCGAGGCTTCCGCATTAGATACGGGGATCCTTAAGGTCGTATCCGAAACCAAATATAAAAACATAGAGTATTTGGTAAAAGATGTTTTAAACGAGTTCTCACCCATCGAAGAATGCGGTAAAGAAGAGTACAGCATCTGCGCAAGTCACGTAAAGCGCTCTCCCATCTACCATCTCTACGGAGCTCATAAAAAAATAGTCAGCGCTTTTGAAAGCGCCGTTAAAGCATCCGCATAATGACACAGGGGGACGGGGTTGGGGGTTCATTTTATCGAAAATGAACCCCCAACCCGTCCCCCTGTGTCATTCCCCTGTGTCATTATTCTTTAAAGTCTTTTAAAGCGGCGTTTAAGTCCTTAGCTTCTTTTTTAGCAGAGAGTATGTATATGAGCGCCGTAAATATATATACAACTCCGACGCTTCCTGCCACCCATAATAGTCCCTTTACCGAAAACTCAAACCATCCGAACTTTGTTCCGCCTATAAATACGATGGCACAAAGGCTGATAAAGTGCCCGATGAAGATCAGCACATTTACAAATCTCTTCATTGGCCTCTTGGGATTGATGGAAAAAACTCCTGCCGTTACCAGCGCGGTTAAGGCGGATATAATAAATATTTTCCATATATAATCTGCGGGTATCGTTTCATCACCAATGGTGAACAATCCGATCACCAAAAGGATTCCGCTGTTGATAGTTATAAAAAAGGAAATAAATTTCTTCAAAAATTCCGGCATATTACACCTGCTTTCCTATTCCGAGCTTACGTTTTAAAGAAGGTACATATCCTCTCGAAATAATAATGCTTTCTCCGTTTTTAAGTTTTGCCTCAAGACGTCCGTTAAACTCGGGGATGAGCTTCTCAATCTTTTTAATGCTTACGATCGTATTCTTGGAAACCCTGATAAAAGATGAGCCCTCGTACTCTTCCTCTATTTCAAAGAGTTTCTTTTTCACCTCAAAGCATTTATCCCTGGTATAAAGGTAAACTCTGTTGTCAACGGAATCAAAATAGTAAATCTCGGATATCGGGATCATAACTATACTCTCACCAGAATACCCGGCGATATTATCCCTGCTGCCACCTTCCTTAAAGCGGCCGATCAGGCCAAGCATCTCCGGCGAGAGCTCTTTCACCTTTACGATTATCTCATCTTCTTCGCCCGGACCCGGGCTTAAAATTGTTATCTTCATAGATTATCTGTCTTTCTTTTTGCCGGTTTTAAGTACAAGCGCTGATGCTGCGCAAAACAAAACACCTGTTAAAATCAGTATACCTATTTTACCTGCCGCGGGCAATTCCTTTTCAAATAAAGTAAGGCTTGTTCCCATATAGGCATCAACGCCCTCTCTGACCTCTCCCGGCAATCCTTTAAAAAACGCATCTTCTGTCCTGCCAAGCATCACTTCTCTAAAAAGCGATGTTCCGTAAATAAATGGAAAGCATTTTATTATCTTTACGATTCCGGCATTCAGATCACCGATTGCCAGATATATTCCGCCGAAAAATCCTGAAAGAGTTCCGATTATGATTCCGACTGCCCCCCAAGCACTTTCGCTTTTTCCAAGGGTCGCAAAAAAATACATAACCGATGAGTATACAAAGGAATTGATACAGATAAGCAGAAGTATCTGTAAGTGTTCCTTTACAGAGAACAATGCAAAACCTCTGAAAAGTCCGATGATCTCAGTAATCGCAAGTGTCAAAGTTCCCATTATAAAGCTTGCCAGAAAAGCTCCGAACACAAAGGCAAGTACAGTTTGATTTCTTCCGATAGGCATAACCAAGATAGAATTTAGTTTATTATCCTTTCGGTCTTTTATCATATTCGCATAAAAGGCATGGGTAATGCTTGCTGCGCTGATCGTTAAGATACCTGCCACTGTCCAAAGATAAACGATCTCTCTCACGGCCTCCTTATCCGCCTCCATATCTCTTCCCGGGATGTTTTTAAGCGGCTCTAAGAAGGAGCTTTCCGCAACATTTCCCAAAAAGAATACGGACAAAACTACAACTATAAGGACTGATAAAAATGAGAAAAATACTGCCGAATAATCCTTGAAATATATCTTCAGATTTCTTTTGTTTAATGCCCAAAACTGTTTCATACCGTCTCCTTTTCCTTTCCCGTCACATTTAAAAACACATCGTCCATATTTCCTTGAATAACCTCAAACCCGTTAATACAGCTTTTTACGCTGTCAACGATAGGGACCGCGTCCAGTGAACTGTTTAAATAAATGCGAGCTCCGTAAGATGTTTGCTTTATATCCGCTTCTTCTTGCGAAAATCCCGATAAGGCATTTTCCTCAACATCCTTAAAGCTATCATTTGAAAAATAAAGTCTTAACTTATCCTTCGCATATTTTTCTTTAAGTTCAAATGTAGTCCCTTCCGCAAGAATTCTGCCCTTGTCGATTATAATGATCTTGTCCGCTGCGGCAGCCTCTTCCATATAGTGGGTTGTCAGAAAGACTGTCATATCTTCGGATTTTCTAAGGATTCTCACAGCCTCCCAGACATCAGCTCTTGTCGCGGGATCGAGTCCCGTTGTGGGTTCATCAAGAAACAGAATCTTGGGAGAATTCATCAGCGCCAGTGTTATTTCGCATCTTCTTTTTTGTCCGCCGGAAAGAACCGCATATTTCTTGTTTAGAATCGGTCCGAGTTTTAAAAGATCGCTAAGATCCGCCAGCCGGTTTTTGATTTCCTTTTTTGAAAGCCCCCTTATCTCGGACCTTAGATATAAATTGTCTTTTACCGTCAAAATATCATCAAGGACATTTGACTGGTATACGACTCCGATGGATTTTCTGATCTCCATATCCTGCTTTCCGAGACGGTATCCGCATATAAACGCCGAACCGGAATCAGGCTTTAATATGGTTGAAAGCATATTTATCGTTGTGGATTTTCCCGCTCCGTTTTCACCCAGAAAGCCGATCATCGACCCGCTCTCAGTCTCAAATGAAATCCCGTCTACCGCCGTAAACTTCCCATATCTTTTTGTCAGATTGTTTAACTCAAGTGTTTTCATAGCTGCCTCCTTATCTGCCTATACAATAAAAAAACTGCTTTCAAATGAAAACAGTTTTTTAGGTAAGTTGTATTTTTTTGTATGTAAGTTGTAAAATGACCCCTGGGGACGGAGTTGCTGTGTCATTTTTTAGAACTTGAATTTGTTGACCTCGTCATCAAGCTGACGCGCAATCTGAGCGTTTTCATTGACAACATTCTTGTTTTGCTTCATATTCTCGGACATATCCGCAACGGCTGCAGCTACGTCACCTACGCCCTTGGCGCTTTCCTCTACTGCTGTCGATACATCGTTCATAGCATTTGAAACATCATTCATTGAATTATCGATATTTCTTGATGCGGCATCAACATTTTTAAGCATTTCGGAAATCTTTCCGGCATCCTCCTGGTACTGGATTCCGGTATCCATAAGCTGCTTATATCCGCCGATTGTCTTGTCTCTTACGAAATCAACCATTCTGGTAGCTTCGTCAGCAAGTTCTTTAACGGTGCCGATTACCTCAGCAGAGATTCCCTGGATCTTCTTTGCGGTTTCTGCTGAATTTGTTGCAAGGTTGCTGATTTCTTCCGCTACAACAGCAAAGCCTCTTCCGTATTCGCCGGCTCTTGCTGCTTCAATACTTGCATTTAAGGACAAAAGGTTTGTCTGAGATGCGATTTCCAAAATAGTATTTGTAAGACCGCCGATAGCTTCTACTGCCTGAGATTTTTCAATCTTTTCATTAAGCTTTGCAGTCATATCATCAGCAGCTTCGTGAGCCAACTGCGTTTCTTCTTCCGCATGTCTTCTCATTTCGTCCGCACGCTTTTCCATCTCTCCGGCATAGTCAGTTCCAACGCGAACGCTGTTGTACATATCCTGAACGTCACCCTTGATCTTGTTGGTGGATCCCTGAACCTGCTGAAGGGAAGCAGATGTTTCCTCCATTGCGGCGCTCATCTCTTCCATGGTTGCAGAGACATTATCAAGCTGATCGTTGGTTTTAACAGTAGTATCAAGAGCTACCTCAACCGATCCTGAAAGAGCTACCGAGCTGTCGGAAATTGACTTAACGACTTCTCTGATATACTCAAGAAGGCTGTTGATGCTTCCCGCAATATCGGTTACCTCGTCATTGCCCTTTACTTCAATCTTCTTTGTAAGGTCTCCGTTGTTGCTTACAAGATCCTTAACCTTTTTATCAACTTTGCTGAGTCCTCTTCCGATGCTGTTTGCAAGGAGAATTGATACAACTACCGATATTGCTACAAGGATCAGCGCGATAACCGCGATAGTTTTTACAATACCCGTCATAGTAGATACAATATCATCGACAATATAATCGATTCCTATAATTCCGACAACCTCTCCGGCCTTGTTGGTAATAGGTGCAAATGCGGTAATATAGTTCGTTCCGTTTGCATTCTTTTCAATCTTGTCTGAAACATAACCGTCGGTTGTAAGTGCACTTCTCATATCAGCTTCTACAGAAGCATCCACAGGAGTTCCTATAGCAATGCCTTTTTCAGCGGGGCATGAAAGGTAAACCAAACTTCCGTCGAGATCGCCTGCTGTGTAGATTGAAGCGATGTTTGCAGAGCTCTGAATCTCCTTCATATCCTCTCTTGCAACGGTATTTGCATAGCTGTCATCCGAGCCTTTTTCAAGAAGCCCTAAAAGATTTCCGTTCATCTGTCTCGCAGAAATCTGAGCCATGGCAAGGGTATTCTCCATAGCGGTCTTTATATAACTGTTGCTTACGTAACGGTAAATACTGATACCCATTACCACACACAAAAGTACGTTTGTTAATATGCTTGCGATCAGGATTTTAAATCTGATACTGATTCTTAAACTTTTCTTCTGGTTCATATATTGCTCCTTATTCTGCGTTAAGTGAATCTACGATTGCCCTTGACATATATGCGCCGTTTGCGCTTTCAAAATCAGCATAAGCCGATTCTATACTTGCCCCTTCAACCACTACTTTCTTTATAAGTTCTTTTTTAAGCTCCATGAGCTCGTCATTATATAAAGAGTATGCGTCTGTACTATAGGGCAGATCGGCCATTTTACTGTTATTGTTAAATACTTCAAGAGCATTCGCCTGTCTCTCAGTAATGCTTCCCGCACCGGGATCGTTCTTAAGAGGCACAACAGAAAGCAAATGGTCTATATGGTTTTTGGCGAATTTGTCAGAGATGGGGCTGTAGGTCCAAAGCTCCTCAACATCTCCGCCGTCGTTCATTGTCTCAATGAAGTATTTAAATACACCGGCAGGGTTCTTGCAGGCTGATGTGATACACCAAACCGGCGCAACTCTTTCGAGATATTTTCCTGTTTCGGCCAGAGGCGGCATTGTTACGATTTCTCCGTCTACCTCAGCTTCTATAAGCTTATTTGAAAGAGTCTGAGCCCATGTTCCGGCCCAATATGTAAATACGCCAAACTCATTTGCGTAAAATTTATCTCTGCAGTTTCCTGTAGAATTTTCAAATATACTTTTGTCTATATATCCTTTTGAGTAAGCGTCGCGAAGTCTTACGAGCGCTTCCTTCATGTTATCTTCCATAAATCCGTCAGCCCAGGAGCCGTCTTCCTTTTCATAAAAAGAAGGGTACGCATCCTGATAAAACTCCGGAAGATAGTTGGTATAAGGGGCTTCACTGTTAATAAGACCTGCTGCCGATACGCCGTAAGTATTACCGTCTATACCGTCCCCATCGGGGTCAAGCTCGGTAAATGCCTTAAGCATATTCATATATTCTTCGTAATTGGTCGGCACATCCAGTCCCACATTATCAAGCCAGGCTTTTTTAATGTATGTGGTACAGCCGTTTCCTCTTGTAGGGGTAAATCCAAAAAGCTTTCCGTTAATCTTAATACCGTCAATAAGGTCGCTGTTTCCGGCCGCCTCTACTCTGCTTTCAAGCTCGGAACCCGAGTAATAAGGCGTGATATCTGCAAGCATTTCCTGCGCTGCATACTTTGTGTAATAAGTAGAGCTAAGGAGTATTACATCAGGCAGATTTCCGCTTTCAAATGCAGCAGATACCTCATCATAATAAACGTCATGCTCCGGCTGAATGATGATCATATCGATGCCGGTAAGTTCTTCCCATTTAGCTTCGAACTCATCCCTTCCGTTTTCCTGGGTAATTAACGTTCCGTCAACCATTACTGTAATCGATTCGGGCTTTGTAACTTCGGACGAAGATGTAATGTTCTCAATCTGTCCGGAGCCTTGCGCGCTTTGCGCGTTTTGGGCAGCATTAGTACCGCATGAAGTAAGTATGGCTGATGCAGCAACAAAAACCGCCAATAAAGTATGTACTTTCCTTTTCATAGATCCTCCTATTTTTTGCAAAGAAAAAGAAGTAATTTATCTTACAACTACCCTTGTGCATACACCCAATATTTAACCCCAAAATCACACCCATAATAATAAAATATCATTTAATCTCATAATAGGCAAATTAAAAAAATATAAATAGATTAATAGTTTTTTAGATTTTTTTAGAATTAAAAAAATGACACAGGGGGACGGGGATGGGGGTTCATAGTCAGAAAATTTATGGATTATTCTGACTATGAACCCCCATCCCCGTCCCCCTGTGTCAAAAACTATTCTACGTAGGTTCCGCCAAAGTCTGAGCTCTGCCAGGTCTTGCCTTCACCTAAGTAATCAAGGAACTCTCCTGTATTTACGTTGTAAGTTACATTATGATATTCAACAAATACCGAATCGCCCTCATCACTTGTCTTGGAATAATCTACATTTATAATGCCATTATCTCTCTTTAACATAGCACCGAGTTCAAAACCGGCATCTCTTATCTCGGAAGCAAGATCGAATCCGAGAGCCTCAATTAGCTCCCCCTCGGTTATAGGAGTTCCGACATATGCCTTAAACTCAGCTTCTTCCTTGTCAAGATAGCAGTAGTAGTTCTTCCAGGTATGACCGGTATACATACCTTCCTCTTCCTTGCCTTTTTCGTACTCAAAAGTACCATCGTAAGCACTGATCGATACGCAGTAATCCTCAACGTAATCCGGCTTAAAGAAGTATCCCATATGAGAAATAAAAGGCTCCTTTACCTCGCCGTCTTTAACGGTGTACAGATAGGTTACAAGCGCAGTAGTATAGGCTTCGTTAACCCCGATGAATTTTACTCCTTCTACGTCAAATTGCGATATTACATGATCATCAAAGCTCTTAACCTCTGTACTCTCTACAAGCTGTTCGCACTTATCCTCGCTTACATACCAAAGCGATCCGATACTTGTCTCAAATTCAGGATCTATCTCGCTTCCTAAAAAGATGAATTCCTCGTAAACGCCGTCTCCGTCAAAATCATCAAAGACCGAATCAATTTCTTCACCGGCATCTTCTCTCGCAGCTTCCTTTGCCTTTAAGGATAGCGTCTGTTGCAAACTTACATCGCCCGCAGGCTGCTCCGCAATTTCCGCCTTTAGAGTACTATCATTTTCCTCTGCAGATACTTCTGAAGTAACGTTTTGTGCATCACTTTCAGTTTTGTTCTCAGGCTCCGCTACATTCGTCTTTCCGCACGCGGAAAGCGCCGCACATGCCATGATCCCACAGAGCATAATACTTAATATCCTCTTTTTCATTATTAAAGTATCCTCCTTTTTCATAATCTGTTCCCCTCAAATCTCTTATTACAGACAGCCCTTGTTAAGCGTAGATTATAAAAATGATACAGGGATCTTCACTACAACTTTTTTAACTTCCTGTGCCTTATCACTGATGACTCCGGGCATATGGCCGGTTTCAGAGAGAAGAAGTACAGGCTTCATAGGCTCGAGAAGGATATTGTCTCCCACCACTTCGTTTGAAAAGAACATTACGTCCTTTTCCTCTGAATACTCCTTAGATACCTTAAGAGTATTAACCGGTGCCACCTCAATGTACTCGCTTCCCGAAATAAGCATCTGAACATCAAGATATTTGATATGACTTTCAAACTCTTTTTCGGATCTGTCTACGGTGGTGTAGCTTGAAAAGATAGCATAGCACTCATCTGTAATGTCCACCCTACCGTTTTCGGTGTTAACATTACACTTTGAGCTATCAGTTAAAAATGCATAAACCTCCGGAGAGATCTCCTTAACTTTTTCCAGATCGTTAATGTTTAAAATCTTTGACATCTTTCTATTGTCTCCTTTAATTATTTATAAGCTGTCTCGCTGCTGACACCCCCTGATTCTTAAAATCACATAATGTCAGACCATCGAATTTTCTCTCTTCCACTGATATATACTTAAATCAACCTTTCCGTCTTTTACAGTAATCCCCTCCGCTTCCAGAAGCTTAGCCTGCACCCCGGGTCCCCCGAAGGCAAACTCTCCGGCCAGCTCACCTTTAGCGTTAACTACGCGATAGCAGGGAATACTATCCGGATCAGGATTTTTGTGAAGCGCATTCCCGACCGCCCGGGCCATCTTTTTGTCCCCCGCGATTTCTGCAACCTGGGAATACGTAGCTACATAACCATAGGGTATCTTCTTTACCGCTTCATATATTCGCTTAGCCGGGCTATCGCTGACAAGGTCATAGCTCTCGGCGACCATTCGCTTTATATCCTCATCCGGAATGCTCCCGTCAAGAATGATCGTATTCCAATGATCCTTATTCTGATGATATCCCGGGATTACCGCTTTATAAATCTGTCTCCAAAAATAGGCCTTCTCAGGATCCACCTTCACATTCAGATTGATATAGCCTTCCCTTTCATATGTCCAAAGGAAAGCCTTTTTATTTCCTCTAAACCTGATCAGCTGCCAGTTCTGATCATGGAACGGTGCATCCTGATAAGTATCCGGAAAAGAAAGTCCACATTCCAATGCTTCTTGTCTTGTTTTCATACTGCGCCCTCAAAGTGCCTTATCCATACAGGAAATCATTAAAGCTTAAACAGTATTCAAGCCTTAGTTAAGAAAAACCCAGCTGTCATCAAAGCTATGATCAGTATTGAAAGACCGAGTGCGGTCACCACACCAAGTTGCACACTCTTTTTATCCGCTTTTTCCTGTTCAGACTTGTTGTATTCTTCATCGTCACCGTAGAATTCAAGTTTCTTTTGTCTGAATAACAGAGAAAACAAAGGAAGAGGCAACAAGAGCAGCGCACCCCACTTCGTACCATATTCCCCGTTTCCGACATGAAACAGCGGCGAGTTTTTAAATGTGCTCGGCATAAAGAACCATATAATAAGCGCAATCACAATTCCGGAAATAATAAAGATGTTTCTGAGTAATCTGTACTTTTTAGTATTCATAAGCCCTCCAAGAAATACGAGAACACTTAACTGCCGCAAAAAGATGAAACCAGAATATATAATCAGCATTTCTATAAAACCAAAATGCGCCCGCTACCCGGACGAATGCTCCGCATACAGCCTACGCTATGAAAAAAAGAGTCTCCGAGTAATCAGGAAAAACCCGACGCTCTCCGCACGGGCGCATCTACATTATAACACATCTTAAGAGCCATAAAAATGCAACGTAACCGTCATATTCAGAATCATAATGGTAAGCTATTTCTCCGACAAATCCATTCTCGTCCTTTAAATATCTGTAATATCTTTTGTTTTCATGATACACGATCCATTGGTCATACCAGCTCTTCCATTTCTCCTTGGGAAACGGAATTGTTCCTCCCCAGGCATGATTGTATGCCATAGTTTCTTCGTCAGCCATAAGGCTCTCTCTAAACCACATTTCTTCCAATGTGGGCACTACTAATTCCAACATCTTATTTATCTCTTCCTTTTAAACCTCATAAGCAAGTAAATTCCCCAGAGGAATACCAAATCCTATACTCTCGCTGTGACCACTTAAAAGTTATTCATTTTCATCAAGATATAACTGCACCCTGCTGTCAATAACCTTTGCCGTCTCCTCCGCTGTCTTCTGACCGGCAAGAAACGCCCCCAGTTCCTCTTCAAAAATATACCTTATATCCATAATCTCGCTGTTTACAGGTCTGGCACTCCGAATAATTTCCTTGTATATAGACTGCCATTCATCAGTGAGTCTGTAATCCTTCGGAGAAACTACTCCATCCCCTCTGCCGGCAATTACAACCAGGTGTGGAGATCCATCCGAAGATATCTCAGTATGACCTTTCGGATCATTATATATATTATAATCCTCTATCTGCTTATCTATAATATCCCACCTTAAACTTTGACAGGATATACCACCATAAAACTTTGAGTAAGAATAATCGTTAATTGTCCTCTGTCCTTCTTCGGAAATAAGCCATCTGAGGAAATCCTTTGCTCCTTCGGTGTTCTTCGAATCCGCATTTACACATAAGCAGCCTGAGGGATATATATATGATCCGCCCTCTCCGGTTTCCGAAGGAAATCCAATATAGGACGGGGTTCCTCTATAATAAGCATCGCATTCTGCCATATTATCACCCATAAGCTGATAAATATTTTTACAAGCGATCTTTCCGTCATATATATCCTGTCTGGTAGATAATTCGTACTGTTTTCCATCCTCTATAGCGTATTTTTTTGCGAATTCCAGAAGCCTTACAAACTCCTCCCCCTCCATATTACTTTTTCGGGTGTCCCAGTCGATCACATTTTTGTTGCTCATGTCCCACAAACCGAAATAGATCACGATTTCAAAAGCAGACATATCGATAGCTTTTTCAGCACCGGAGTTTTCTATTGCATCCATATATTCCGAAAGAGTCCAGCTGCTTCTTCCACCGGCTATCTCTTCGGAGGTAACAAAACTTTTAATATACACATTGTACGGAATACTGTATAACTTTCCGTTTACAGTACATCCGTCAAAAGCTGATGTAATATACTGGCTTTTATCTATCTCCAAAACATCATCAAGGGGTATTATTCCACCGTTTTTCGCAAGAGAAGTAAAATCAATGTAATAATCCGCAACAATATCCGGACCTTTTCCCGTCGCCATTTCAGCTGAAAATTTATTCATAAAGTCTTCATAACTAAGATCTTCCTCAATCTCACAAAAAGAGATCCTGTAATCCGAATTTGACCTGTTATATCTTATTCCCATCAATTCCCGCTATACTGCGAATTGATCTGTATATGCTTTCATCATAATTCATAAGGTCTCTGCTGTTTACTGCAATGCTCCTTATTCCTTCAGTTTCCGAGTATACCCGGATTATGATGCCGACGTTCAGATATGAAGTTGCGCCTTCTTCAAAATTCCTGCTTTCTCCAAGCAGCTTGTACATCTCTACAAGAGAATCATCAATAATCCTTCGATCAAAAAGTTTGCAGTTAAACTCCCCAACCCTCGTGCTATATCCAAGAGTTTCCCAACGCCCGCCACCATCATCCGAAACAGGACTCCAATCCTCCGGAATCACTTCTTCAGACATATCCGGTATTGAGCTTTGGGACAGTAAGAAAAATGGTCCTTCCTCCTCCGCAAATAAAGATGCCTCACTGTCAAAGGCTTGGGTAACCCCTTCGTTTCCTGTCAGTTGTCCTTTTCCCGTACAACCTGTAGACAACACCATCGTGCTTATAAGACAAACTGTCAAAAACTTACTTAATGACTTTTTCATTCCCCTGCTTCTCCCGATTATGCGATGCATTCATTGTCATTTCATCAGCTATTTTCAATTTTATTACTATTCTCATTCTAAGTGAATATACCCGTAACAAACTTAAACGAATCTTAACCGCTCCTTAAATGAAAAAATAATTATTTTTCAAAAATTTTCCCCCATTAGCCCTATTCATGTCCCACATACCTAATGAAATGCAAAAGAAGGGTACCTTAAAATTCTTGATTTTGAAGCAAAAAAAGAAAGCCTTGAATAAGCGGAAGAAGGGTGAGGCGGATTAAGAAAACAGTCCGGTGGACTGTTTTCCCGCCGAACCGACCGAGCAGGTGCTACGCACCTGCGAGACCTTGAACGATGCAAAGCATTGTTTAAGGTCTCGCCGCATAATAAAAGAGGTATGACTTTCGTCATACCTCTTTATTATGCGGAAGAAGGGACTTGAACCCTCACGATGTTGCCATCACAAGATCCTTAGTCTTGCTCGTCTACCAGTTCCGACACTTCCGCGCGCAACAATGGTATATTACCATTATGATTTTAAATTGTCAACAATTTCCGGATATTTGTTAAAGAAACTAAATTTCTCAAAATAGTTTCCATAATCTTTGGAAGATATGCCTATAATACTTCAAAGCCTTCTGTGATAGTATAATAACGTAATTCTATGAATGATATGGTAAGTTTAATTGTTTTTTGATTTTAACAGGAGGTAATTATGGCAGACAGAGCAGACCTTATAAACCAGTTGGCAGCTTCTATGGGCGCAGGGCAATTCGCCCAAACAAAGTTTGAAGGATCAAGATTTGACGCAGATACCGGTACTTTATACTGCGAAGGTATGGCAATCTCTGCATCCGTTGCTGATGAAGCGATCAAGCACTTTCAGACCGTAAAAGCTAAATGCGATATTTCAGAGCCCGCTTCGAGACAGATGGCAATGATCTACCAGTGCGCTATCGAAGCAATCAAGTTGATGCAAAATTCCAAAGTAAAAAACTTTTTGGCAGAAGAATTTGCAGCTGGAAATCTTAGCTGATCCGGCTGCAATTTTTCTTCAAAAAGATTCCTTGTTTTGATTTAAAGAGAATTCAAAAAATCCCTTACTCTGATAAAAAGCTTTCAAGAATATCCCTTACTTTGATATAAAGAGAACGCCCAAAGTACCGGGGCCGCAGTGAGACGATATAACCGCACCGGCTCTTGTCTCGATTATCTCATCAAAATGTTCGAGGCTTTCAAGATAATCTTTTACCGCGTTTACCACTTCCCGGTCGCATCCCGAGTGAGTAATAAATATGCGGGCATTTTCCGCACCGAGAAGTTCGTGCTCCATATCCTTTACATAATCCATTACATACTTTTCGCCTTTTCCGCGGTATTTCTTTTCCGGATGCATCACTCCTTCAGATACCGAGATACGAGGGTGAAGTTTTAGCGCCGAACCAAAGAAAGCTGCCAGTCCGGAGCATCTTCCGCCTCTGTATAAATAAACAAGCGTATCTATAACAAAGCTTGCTCGTACTCTTTTCTTGAGTTCATCTAAGTACTCGACTATTTCCTTCGCATCCTTACCTTCCGCAGCCAGCTCGGCAGCACGTATTATCTGCAGTCCGATACCTGTGGAAAGATTTTCGGAATCAATTACAAATACCCTGTCTTCCATTCCAAGATCCTCGGCAGCAAGACGAGCATTGTTGTTACTTGCGGACATTGACGAGGAAATCGTAAAGATTATGTATTCATCTTTACTGTCCTTATCAAGGAATTCTTCAATATCAGCAACGCTTGGAGCTGCAGTTTTCGGAGTCTGTCCGTGTTCGTCACTCCATTTATAGAGGTCCTCGGGCTTGATATTTATTCCGTCCTTATATTCATTTTCTCCTAAAACAACATACAAAGGGATTATCCCTATTTTGTACTTTTCAATAAGTTCCTTTGACAGATCGCTGGTACTGTCCGAAAGTATCTTTACCATTTGTGCCTCAACCTTCCTTTGCTCCTGCTGTTTCCATACACCTTTGTAAGATGCATAGTGCAGCCTGTCTTTTCCGGTTTCTTTATAATATCTTTCCTTGTCCTCATACATCGCCCACTCAGCAATGTTAACTATCTTAGTATTATACCAAACCATCCCTAACAAAAAAAGAAAAAACAACATAAAAGGACTGCCACATAAAAATGCAGCAGTCCCGATATGTAAAAAATGTTATTCCAGCTCATCAAGCCTTTCAAACAGCGTCTCACCGTGTATTTCATCCACGTAGGAGTTATTGCTTTCCCAGCCAAGCATTCCGCCTTCCGTCATGTAGAATCTTCCGCTTCCGTCACTGTAGATTTCATCGTCGGTATATGTCTCATCATCTACAAATGAGCGTATATAGCAAAGCGCGTCGGTATAAAGAAGCTCATCCCCGTACTCACCGTAGGTAGCTCCCGTGATAGCCCAAATATTGGATGAACCGGCACCGTTTGCCCATTCTACGGTAATGGTATAGGTTTCTTCGCTCTCCTTGCTTATCTCGATAAGGCACCTGCCTGTCTGTGGCTCGGTATATCTTCCGCTGAAATCAACCTTTCCGTTAACCCCTTCTTCATTTTCTTCGTCGCCTGCTTCATCAGGAGCTAAAAATGCAGAAGCTTCATCGAAAACAAACTCACCCTGATCATAGATATATGAGAATCTCTTTTTTATATCATCTTCTTTTCCGACAGCAAAAGAAACATCGCTGTTTCCGTCTCCGGTATAGTCCGCAATTTCCATGGATAAATAAACATACTCTTCATCCGTGAGTTTCTCGGGGAACTCAATTGTCTTATAGAGTTCCTGATGTTCTTTGTTATAGTAAAACTCAGCTCTGTCAGCAAATAGACACACGCAAACATCGGTATCTGTTCCGTCGGCTGTTATTGTTCCGTAGTCATCAATGATGCCCCAGGTTCTCCAGTCGGCGCCCTCCGGCTCTTCATTAATGTCATTAATGTCACCGCCGAACGTAAATCCACAGCCGCAAACTCCCAGAATACATGCAGTTCCAAGAGCCATCATCTTTAAAAGATTCTTCATCTTTTTACTCTTCTCCATCAGCCCTGACCTTCTTTCTCATAAATCAGATTTCCGTTTTCAAATTCAAGAATCGGAAGTTCATTTACATCTTTACCAAGGTAGAACAGAGTGTTACTGGTCTCTTCGTTTTCAAGCATATAAGAATAATCGTCATTTCTCGATGAATATACCCATCCGATGTTCTGTACCTCAGAATCAGCGTAATATGTATAAGAACCGTCCTCACCGATCTCTATCTCGTAATGAGTATCCTCAATATAGTTCTCCCACTTTCCGGCGATCAAACCGATAAGCGCTGCCTCAAGAGCATCTCCGTCATGTCCGGGTTCCGGCGCTAAATTAGGTGCCCATCCGCAAAGATAAAACATCTCATCAAACTTGGCGTGACCGTCGACTACAGTAAACGGAAACTCATAGGTATCAATAGCTCCGTTCTCGTACCAGTCTTCCAATTCATCAAAATAGTAATTGCGATGAACCTTAACGATCAGTTTGTCAGGCTCTGTCTCGTATTCAACCCATCCCATCGTAAGATCGTCGCCGCGTCCTGCGGGGCAGACATAGAGCGCCCCGTCGAATTCCTCGAAATTGTCGCAGGTGTCTACAAGTCCGGCAGCAAAGCCCTCATCTACATACATGGAAAGATAGTTTTTAAGATCATCCAGAGTCCCTATTCCGGGCTCGGTCACACGATAAAAGTCTGCCTCATAACCCGCAATATCGCCCTGTCTGATGTCTTCATAATCGCACTCAAGCCCCGAGTCAAACTTAAACCATATCTTTTGAGCTTCGTTAAAATCTGCGATGCAGTCAAACTCGCCCGCAGCAGTCTGAACCGGTTCAGAAATATCCTCATTTTCAGATACATCAATATCATCAACCAGTACAGAACCGTTTTGAACTTCGCCTATATCCTCTCCGGATCCACAGGCTGCAAGCGAAATCATTAAGCCGCACATAAGTAATGCAATAAACTTTTTTCTCATAAAACAAACCTCCCTTAGTGTAATCTCCATACTCTAACAATTATAGAGGGTTACACTAAAGGAGGATACATCCTTAAAGTATACACATATCAGATTCTTAACAAAATCGGTTCCAAGAACCGCGCCAAAACGCATCTCCGCCATAGCGTTTACATTCTTGAACAGATCTATAAACCTCTAAGGCGCATGCTTAGACGCTTCCACGCCGGCATGTGGAAATATAGTTTTAGGCGGTCTGCATGCTTAGATGATTCAAATTGAGCATGCGGATTAATAAATACTGATGTCCCGCATGCCGAGGAGACCTTGAACCCAGGGTTCAAGGGCCCCTTGCGATTAAATACAAAAATGGACCGGCTTTATGCCGATCCATTTTGTATTTATGCGGAAGAAGGGACTTGAACGAATTTCCGCCCCCGGAAATACTGATAAAAAGGAGGTTACAACGTCAACTACCTCCGGGGTACCTTAAGGGGTACCTTAAAAAATCTCTATGAATATTCACTCATTAATCTTCTCTTTTTCGGATATTAGTTGTGTCCTGAACAGCTTGTGGAAGCCACTTTTCATTAACATAATCAAATGGTATAACCAACTCTTGAATCTTCGTATGACATTTATATCTCCCTTCGAGCAACTACAACTGAGTAATATTCATCACGCAGAGCTGAAAGATGCTGAACAATCTCCGGATTCCAAGATATTATTTGCGGAAGCTTTTCACATGGAAACTCACTGCACAAACCACAGAAACGGGCATTATGATCTTTACAACATGCGTGTATCTTACACATTCCGGAACACATCCATCCGCTTCTATACAGCCCGGGCAAGAACCCTCAATCTTTTTTGAACAGCCCACACAACATTCACCGCAGGCTGTAATAGTAGTAAAATCTGTCACTGTTAATCTCCTCCACCACACACTAAACTGTTTTTAGTCGATTCAGCAAATCTGCCACAACTCCCGAATCATCAATCAACGAAATACCAAAACATTTCTTTCCGGCATCCTTTATTGAAGCTCCTATATGATAAGCAGTCTTTCCATCCAAAATAATGAATCTATCGTGAAATACTTGAGTCTTTTTTACTGTCAAGGTCGGGTATTGTGCATTAAAGTTCGCTATATCCTTATTTGTGATCGGCGCACTAGCAAATGTATACGCTTTAACATTTACGCCGGTATTTTTCTTAGCCAGAATGTTTAAGGTATCTACATCCACATATCCATCTATCAGAATGATTTCTTTCTGAGCTTTCTTCATGATGGAAGTAATCAAACTAAAAGCATCATAAATCTGTCCATCAAAGAATATTTTCTGCTCAGATTCCGCATGATCCTCTATGTATTGGAATACCTTATCAAACCTTTCATCTGTGGATTTTTGATATTCCAGTTGCTTCAATTCTATGTTGCTAACCTTTTCAAACAGCAATGCGTTATTAGCAACAAAATGTCGCATTTCTCTAAAAGCACGCATTATAAAAATGCTCTGTTTTTCAGCAACCTCACCTTTTAATACTGTCGCTAGCATATAAATGCCTTGCTCAGTAAAAGCATATGGCAAATATTTTCTGTGCCTTCCTCTTTTATTCTCGCTATCGTTTAAGGTCACAAATTGTGACCTTAAAGAATCCGGTACCTCATTTTCATCAAGCCTAAACATAAAATCATCTGGAAAACGTCGAATATTCCTTTTAACCTGCTGATTAAAAGCTTTGATCTCGTACCCGTATAACCTTGCCAAGTCACTATCGATCATGACTTGTTTGCCTCTAATCATGTGAATTAAACTACGAATATCTTCAGTCTCAGGATTAATTGTAACAATGTCCATATATGTCTTCCCCCAACTTGCTTCTATCTTCTATTTTGAGATGCCAAATTTGAATCTCAAAAAATATGTCGAACATCTGTTCTTATTCATAATACCATATCCTATCTATTTAGGCAAAACATTTCCGCATATTTTTTCAGAGCGTTTACGGATTAGCGCACATTGTGTCCCACATAGTTATTGAGCAGATAAGAGAATCATTTTTCTTGTTTGCGCGGGAGCAGGTAAGCCATCGGCAAGGGCAGCGCCCTTTTGAGATGCCTGTCACGGCGAGTGACTGCCCTCCGCACAGGAGTCCCTCGGAAGAGCGCCGGGCTTTTGATACGAAGTGTCAAAAGTCATAAGGCGTTACTTTCGGAGAAAGTAACAAAGCGCAGGTGGTTTGCGTGCAGTAAAGGAGCTAATTCATGGGTACTATTTCAATGCCTCAGGGAAGAGGAAACAGACAGCACAATTTAAGAGTTTACGGTGATGGGAAGATGCCAAAAAATATTGATATTTCAAGGACAGTTGAAAATATTGTCTGGCGAGATGAAACGACAATCCACGCATACCACCGGATATTTGATGATGCGGTAAAAGAGTATAATTCCAAGCAAAAGAGAAGCGACCGTATAGTAAAAGATTATAGGACTCATATTTTAAACTCAAAGAATGGAGAGAAGGAGTTTTATGAAGATGTCCTCCAGTGGGGTAAACAGGAAGATTTCAAGGATAATCCTTCTCTAAGGGAAACTGCAAAGGAATGTCTTCTTGAATTCATAAAAGGGTTTGAAGAGCGTAATCCCGGGCTTGAACTAATCGGCGCCTACATTCATATGGATGAAGCCTCTCCCCATATGCATTTCGATTACATCCCGGTATCTGAAGGCTACAAGACCGGAATACAAAAACGAAACTCTCTTGACCGTGCTATGCGAAATTTAATACATATCCGCACCGGGCATGAATATTCACCAAGACCTACAGAAAAAGATCTTAACGGCAAATGCACCGATAATGCCACCAAACAGTGGAAAGAGCTTGAACGAACTCATTTTAGGCGGATTTGTATAAAGCACGGGCTGACTGTAGACGAAGAGATCAAAACACCTGAGCGTGACAGCCTCTCAGTCCTCGAATACAAAGCAGAAATGAAAAAGCAAAACATTGCGGTCCTGACCACCAAAGAAACGGAACTTAGCAACTCCGTTAATAATCTTCAATCCTTTATCAAACAGGCTCAAGAAAAACTTGATTCTATCAAACTTGAAGCATCTAAAAAACTAGAGGAAACTCAGTCCACGATAAGCGATCTTTGGGAGAGAATAAATATCCGTCTCGGGCTTATTCCGAAGAAAGAAATCTATGAGGCGAGAGAAAAAACAACTGTGTACTATCGAAAATGCTCAAAGTATGTAACTCCTGAAATGAAGGCTGCTATAGCAAGTGAAGACATTGACACTCTCAACGACCTCATCCATACCCTCTGTGTCATTAACCCCGATAATACCATTAAGGAGTGGAAACCCGGTTACAAAGAGCTACGCGATTTTTCATACTCATACGAAGAATATCTGGAAAAAAAGAAAAAGAATACAACTACAGAAGGTATCCTCAAAGAATTAGAGCAATCCGAGAGGGCCCAAGCCCAGAGAAAAAGCAGATAAAAACAGAAGTAGTCATTTAGACGCTTCTCTTTCCAATTGACGCCAAAATGACTACTCTCTGTCTAATACTCACTAAAAGATCAAGGTGTAAATGTATATGTGGCAACGAAGTGAGCTTGCTCACCCTGATTACGTCCACCATTTTCAGTCACATATATATCAAAAGTTACGGTAAATCCATTTACAAGGTCATCCTCTGTTACAGTATATAGCTCGTATCCTTTTCCAGCTTCGCCATAAATCGCACCACATACATCTGTGTCTGAGCCTGTACCGCATACAAGAAATCCTTACTCACCGGATTCAAGAATAACATCCCCCCTCGGGAAATCGAGTAGGAGGAATTTCTCTTAATTGAGAAATTCCGACCTCTCACACCACCGTGCGTACCGTTCGGTACACGGCGGTTCAATCAACTTAACAAGTAACACACCTTTCGGTGTAGTAATCTAACATAGAAATTAGTCCGTATGAGGCCAATCTCTTATTGCTTATAGCTTGGGATATATCAGGTGCACGACAGACTCTCGCGTATCCTTTTGAATATGCGGTTCTCCATGCAGCCCATTTAGGAACTCCAAGCTTTATAAGATTCTTTGCCCTGTTTTGTGGAGTTTTCCAGTGTTTCCAAATGCACATACGAAGCCTATATCGGATAGTGCCGTCCATGTTGTAGCAGATACTTCTCATTGTTCCTATCTTGAAATAGTTAATCCATCCTCTGATGAGCTGATTAAGTTTCTCCACCTTATAGCTGTTGCTGACGCCCCAACTCCGGCAAGTAAGTTCTTTCATCCTCTTCTTAAACTTCGCTACTGATTTTGCATGTGGTTTTGCCTTAAACTGATGCGCCCTAGAATCAAAGTAAAATCCGAATCCAAGGTATTTAAGTCCTTGTGGTTTATCGACTTTACTCTTGGTCATGTTGACCTTGAGACCCAGTTTCTCCTCAATGAATCGAGAGATATTTCTCATGACTCTATTAGCAGACATTTCACTACCAACCATGATGATACAATCATCTGCGTATCTTACAAAGTTAAGCCCACGCTTTTCCATCTCCTTATCAAGTTCATTCAACGTGATATTCGCCAATAATGGCGAGAGATTCCCTCCTTGTGGTGTTCCCACAATAGAGTCCTCGTACTCATCATCAATCATGATTCCACTGACCAGGTATTTCCTAACGATAGAAATAACATCTCCATCTTTAATAGTTCTGCCTATGATGGTCATAAGTTTATCGTGATTTACTGTGTCAAAGAACTTTTCCAAGTCAATATCTACAATCCAATCATTACCGTCATTCATCATGTTGAGCGCTGTTAGGATTGCTTGCTGTGCACATCTATTAGGTCTGAATCCATAACTGTGGTCATGAAATTGTTCCTCATAGATTGGTGTTAAAACCTGTGCTATGGCTTGTTGTATGAATCTGTCTGTTACTGTTGGTACTCCTAGGTTTCTGACACCACCATCAGGCTTGGGTATCTCCACTCTTCGTACTGGCTGAGGTTTATACTTTCTTGTCCTCAACTGTTCCTTGATGATATCGCCGTTCTTTTCAAGGTGTTCTTTGAGTTCTGTGTACTTCATTCCGTCCACTCCCTCTGCACCTTTGTTTCGTACGACTTGCAGATATGCTCTGTTGAGATTATCGCTAGATAATATCTGCTTCATTAGACTACTTGTGTCCATGCGTTCTTTCCTTTCCGTCTCGCTTGATTTGACCACCCTTCACCCGATTGGTTACGGCAGATGTTGTCATTTCTGCAACACGAGACATACTCAAACTTATTGATTGTTCACCCCTTCGCTCCATCTCCATTACAGAGACTTCTTCGCTACTATGGGCTCGGCTGACTTCTCACAGTTCGTTGTTACTAGGCTAATGAAACCCCTGTGAGACCTCCACGCTTAAGGTGCACGCTCTTTCTCTCCATATATCCGCCACATTTACTCTGCTACTACAAATGTGATAGTTATTAGACTTCGTTGCTTTTAGCCAACTTATCTCTCGTAGCCTAGCCTTATATGTGATTTCTGTCCGTCGGACCAGAGATTTGCTTACAGCTTCCTTCAGATTCCACCTCACAATGGACACCCTTGCTGTTCGGCTATACACTTCCCACTATCTGGGCGTGTTCGGGACTTTCACCCGTTAGAGCGCGCCCATGGCGCGCGAACTAAAAAGGGAGCCGCTGTTACACGGCTCCCCGAAAATTTTTTTGGAGTAGAAATCGCATTTCTAATTTTACATTACCCATTCCCAGGCGTCTCCTGTATAGTTTAAATCATCCTTTGATATATCTCCCTTTAAGAACAGGGCCCAAAAGTTTTTTATTCCGGCAAATCTAAGGTTCTCATCGTTCTTAAACTCTGAAAGAAAATCATCAACACGCTTTGCATCTTCGGGTGAATCGTATTTTAGTTCCCAGCTTGAAAGGACTTTACCGTTCTGGCATTTTTTACTGCTGATCCCGTCTGCTCCTATACAGGTGATCGTCCAGACCTTTTCCTTTTTATCATCCTCATCAACAGATGCACACTCGGTAGCGCTTTCGGAATAAGACACTCCCACAGATGTGCTACCGACAATCTGAACTTCCTGGTACTTTAACAGAGCATGGCTTTCCACCTTCTGCGCTCCTTTTGCGGTCATAAGAACAGTCTGGTCATCTGTCTTAAGTTTCTTTGTCCAATTCTTCTCATGATCAACACCTTCTTCCGCAGAAACTTCACCGGAATCCTCGGTTTCAGAAGATGCTCCGGCATCAAAACCCGTTGCTACAGCTAAAGCTGCAGATGATGCTGCAATTGTCCTCATCTCCGGATCAGCTTCCATAGCCGCCTTTTGAGCAGCCTCGTCCTGCATTTCCTTCATTTCACGCAAACGTTCCTTAAAAGCGTCAATATAATTATCAACGCCCTCCAGCATCTTATCCCATTCTTCAGCGGACATATCGCGCCAGTCTTTTTCTTCTTTCAGTTCCTGCGCTGATAACTTATGGGCATCTTCAAACATCTTTATATCTTCCGATACCCCATCATTCTGCTGTACGCCCTGATTCGCCAACTCATAGAACTGATTCCTATACGTCGGACCATTGGCACGCTGCTCAGCATACATCTTGTCCATAAACTCACAGAATTCATCAAAGGTGTATCTCTTACTGTCATTTCCGTATGTATACCATCTGCTCTCTGCCGCAGGATCCTGTTCAAGAAGTCTTTCCTTTGTAGACTTCCAGTTCTTCATAGCTTCATCATGATTATGCTGAACGATCTCACCCTGCATTCTTATAAACTCATTGCCATCCATTGCCTTTTGGATTCTCCCATTGGCAATATACTTCTCAATTATTTCTCTTGCTGCAGCAGTATCTCCTGATTGCGCTCTCTTAAGAAGCCTGGCACCACTCCATGATTCTAGGCTGTCTATGATACTCTGACATTTCAGCCCATGTTCATAAGCCTTGGGCATAGCAAGATAGGTCTCTTTAGCATTCTGTAAGATAGCAGTCCAATCACGATTTTGTGACCATGCTGTCATCGGATTAGCGATTCCATTACAAAATCCGTTATATTCAGCCTGAGATGAATATGCTCTCATCTTATTAAAGGTCTTCATGCCTGTATTATCTGTGAGACCCTTATCATCCATATAAGATGTCAATGCGAACATCTCTATCTCGGTAGCATTCTTCGGGTCAACATCATTCACTCGAACCTCATAATCTCCAACCTTTATGATCGGATCCTGCTCCGTCGATGAATCGGCATATTCGGCAATGAATCCTCTGTTTCCAATGGTCATGATACCGATATTCTTACCATTGTCGGATGAAGTGGTTCGGGATGTCGCCTTTCCCATAAATTCTGTGTCATAATCAGTACCTGTATAACTTGTTTTAGAGCTGTAACTTCCATACTGATATGTTTGACTAAAACTAGTTTGTACTGCAAATGGCATAGTTTCCTCCTTTCCGCAGCTCATCTGTCAATCCGAGCCGCACCGCTCCCCGGAAAGGTCCGAGCGGTATTGTTTCAATGTTGTTTATATATTCCACCATTAACAAACGTTCCGGCCTCATATTCAGTCATAATCCCAGTGATTTTTGAGTTTGAAATCATTTGTTCTTGAAGGATTGCTTTCGCACTCTTCCACATTTCTATCAATGTCATATTATTTCCTGCTGGCTGTGTTCTCACCGAATTAATCGTAGAAGATACCCTTGTCTCGCTTGGAACAGAAGCATCATGGACTTCATTGATCAGGATCTGCCCATTTTTATACCACGATGGCTGAAGATCTTCTTCTGAATACACTTTTCCGACAAAATGATTGTTGTTCAAATACTCAGCATTCTGCGCCGTCAAGGTTTCTCTCATCGTTCTACCTTCAGACATAGCTTTCTCTATATCAATTCTGCCATTATCGGTAGAATCGTAGAATGTTCGAAAACCTTCGATATCAAAATCATCTTGTAAAAAGTCCTGCCAGAAGGATTCCTGTGTTGCAAATGTCAATCTCTCATCATTTGAAAAGCTTTTCAAAAAATCTTGAACTTTTTTATAATCGCAGGGAGATTCAAAAGATAGGCTCCAGAGTTCTCTCACAGATAACTTCCCGTCAACATCAGATCTCTCTCTGCATACAATTCCTTCTTCTGAATAAGACGTCGTATACCTTATATCAACAGGAACCTTTTCATTTGTTTCAGGATCCATATACTCTGTATGTCTTGTGACTACTGATTCACGTACAGATTCTCTGCTACGGACAGTTGACATTTCCGCTGCTGAATCCATTATTTTTGAAAAATCACTCGATGCTGTATTTTTTGCTTTTGTCGACTGATTTACCCGTACATCATAAATTGAACCATATGTTCCCAGTCCACCTATTGTCATTAGTACTCCTTTCCGCAGCTCATCTGTCAGTCAGAGCCGCACCGCTCCCCAGAAAGGTCCGAGCGAAAAATAATCATAGTATATTGCTGTTTATAAAAAACATATTTACACCAGTAAGTGTCTGCATCCTATTGTAATCAGCGATACTCAATTTACGCTGTTCTTCTTCCAAAAGTCTTCTTCGTTCGTTCGCAGTTGCCTGGCTCTTTTCGAAATTAGCTTTCCTTTCGGCCGCTTCCTTTGCCCGTTTCTCCCTGTTGATTCGATTTACTTCAGCTACACGCTCTGGCGGATCTTCAGCTCCACATATATATGTCACAGTTCCATCTTCATGAACAACGCAACCGCAAGATTGGAATTTGAGCCCCATAGCTGCTGCTTCCATTTCGTATTTGGGGATATTGTTAAAGAAATAATCAATCTTGCCCTCGATTTCAGCAGCTTTCTTCGGATTTTCCGCCATCTTCGTAAGTATATTCGGAGCTATTACAACGTCAGTTCCACTCATCATACTACCGCCTACTTTATCTAGACTCTTTTGATCCTTTCCTATGCTTTCTACGCGGACCACACCATACTTTTCCTTTAGGTGTTGCATATAGACTTCTTCCTGTGTCATATTATCGACATCGGCAATTCCTTGACTTTCTGGTACCCCTCTAATCTGCTCTTGAAGAGTTGCTATAAATGAGCCACCTGAAAATACACCTTGTTTTGCAGACAGAACTGCTCGCTCCGATTGCTGAATAGAAGATACCCCAGTGTAGTACGCCAAAAACGCAGTACCGCCCATACTTGCTATATTCATATGATTCCTCCTTTTCGCAGCCGATCTGTCAGTTACGACTGCACCGCTCCCTGGAAAGGTCCGAGCGACTTTTATGTTTTTATGCTCCTACAGAAAATGTAGGCATACTGTCATATACTTCTGTAAGCGGGCTCCAGTTCTTTAGATTAAAACTATCGTCTTCTTCATCCTCTGCATCAGAAAAGACATCCCCGTTTTCTTTGCCCTCATTATCGCCCTCTTCTATAGTGTTCGGAAGCTTATCATATGCCCCCGACTTATGAAATTCAGTTGAAATCCTGTTTACAGCGGCATATATATATTCTCTGTCAGGGTCATTTTTTGATATACCACTTAAAGCAGATGATATGATCTGGTCTGCTTCTTCCTTACTCTTAGCATGTTTTAGCTGTTCTTCTACAGCTTCTGCCATTCTCTGTACCCGTAAAGCATGTGCATACATGATGGGGTTGGTTTTTCTTAAATAATCCATCTCTTTCTGTGAAAGTTTTTTACCGGATTGAAGCTTGGCAGTTATTTGAGCATCCATCTTAGTGCGGTCTTCCTCTGACATCTTTTCTATATCATTTCCGCTTTCTAAGATATATTGGGCAAGCTCTTTGGATGTTGTAATCCTTTTTTGCTCTTCATGATTCGGGTTAAGAAATATATTCATAGGGCTTCTCCTTATTACGAGCCGTCGTTTGTTTCCTTCAAAAGGAAAAGCGCATTTTTCAACGAATTTCAATCCATTGAAAAACACGCTTCCATCGCTATTTAGTATATCGACAGATTAAGTGATTTCCTTAACCGCATAAGAAATAATTTTTTTGATTCGTCAAATGATGCCCCGGAAACAATACGTAATACAGTTTCGGATTTAAAGCAGCTCAGCTCGGATCAGCTTCAGAATGTAGCTTCAATCATAAAAGGATTGATTCGTTGAATTATGTAAACTACTTTGTTCTGATTTTCAGGTGATGTCTCACGGCATCACCTCTTTTTTTATTTTTTTTAGGTCTTTTTTACGGATTAGCCCCCTTCTTGTCCCACAAATCTTACGAAAGGGAAAAAACCTTACCAATGCAAGATTAAGGAGATGCTGCCTATGGCAGAATACACACAATATGGGACAATTGAATCAGACATCTATTCCGAGATCAATGAAATAAGGGTACAAATAAACCGCTTGAAGGAAATGCAAAAGAAGGGTATCCTTAAAGGTGTTGACGTTGTAATACAGGAATTGACAAAAAAAGAGTTAAAGCTTAAAGAAGCTAAGGTATTAAGCGTCCATAAATACGCCATTACAGAGATTACGGTAAAGAAAAACGGTAAAGATGTCACAAGATGGCAGACACAATGCGGAGAAACAAGACCAAGGTGCTCTTCTTATGAAGCTCTGATTGATAAGCTCTACAGTTTTTACTTTGATGCTACCGCCATAACAAACTATTCGTTCAGAACGATCTTTGAGGCTGCTCTGGATGAAAAGATACGGACGGAAGCTCCCAAGGAAAAGACTATACAGGATTATCATATAACCTACAAAGCTTTCATAACAGACGAGTTCGGATCAAGGGATATTCGCCTTATTAAGCCCTCTGAACTTAAAGAGTATATCCAGACTGTCTCTGCAAGTCATGCGCCCTCCAAAAAGCGTTTTTACAAGTTTAAAGGGATACTGAATCTGGCATTTGAATACGCCAGCGATCCGGAGAGACGATATATTGAGTTCAATCCGGTACCGGCAAAGAACAAAGCCTATGCCAAAAACTTTACCCCTACTAGCCGTAAACCTGAGGACAAGGCATTCCAACCGGATGAAATCGAGCTTATCCGCTCTCATCTCTGGGAACGCGTGCGCAAGGAAAGATATGATGTAAATGGGTATGCCATACTGTTTTCATCGGAAACAGGTGTCAGGGAAGGCGAAATACCTTCTCTTAAATGGTCTGACATCTCCGGTAATGCTATTCATATCCATTCCCAGCAAAATGACGAGCGCCGTGACGGGAAGAAGATCTTTTACTACAACCCCACTACAAAAAATGAAAAGGGTGTAAGTAACAACGGACGATATATTCCTATCACAAACCGTATACGCGTTATCCTGGATGAACTTAAGGAAAAGCAGAATGAGCTCGGAATCGTATCTGAATGGGTGTTTTGCAAAGAAGATGGCGAATGGATGACTACAGTATCTTACTACGAGGCACTTTACAGAGTCACAAAGAAGCTTGGACTCAGGCTTAGCAACAACCATGCATTCCGTATGGCACTGAATTCATATGTATATGTGCCTATGGGACTGCCTGTTACTGAAAGAGCAAAGTTACTTGGACACTCTGTAGAGACAAATCTAAAGTATTACACCTTCGCTAGAACAGACGATTACATCGATGAGCTGTGCGAAAAAATGAACGCCTATAATGGGGAAAACAGCGGTTTTTCGCCATTTGGTGAGAAGGGTACCTTGGGGTACCTTAAAATTCTTGATTTTGAAGCAAAAAAAGAAAGCCTTGAATCCGCTAGAATTCAGGCTTTCTCTTAAAAAATCATTTATGCGGAAGAAGGGACTTGAACCCTCACGATATTGCTATCACAAGATCCTTAGTCTTGCTCGTCTACCAGTTCCGACACTTCCGCGCGCAACAGTGATATATTACCATCACAGCCTTTATCTGTCAACAAGTTTTGCAAACTTTTTTAGCAAAAATTTTTGAGCATATATTGAAGGCTTTCCCTGCCCCTGAATCTGTTAATATCAAGGCTGTAAACGATATTTATCTTAATTGGATTACCCGCTTTAACTGCGCCCTTATCTGTAGCTTTATCTGTGGCTATACTAAAGCTGCCACCTTCCTCAAAACGCTTTCCGCATCCTTCCCCAAACTTCTCATCAAGGAAAGAAAGAAAAATCTCCGGGTCTGTAAAGGAGGTAAGCTCTGCTATTTTACCCGAGGGCGTTTTTATGCTGTAACGGGCGTACTTTCCTTCCGCCCCGAATCTCTTCATTGAAAGAAGCTCCGCATCCTTCATCGCAAATAAAGGGATGGGATTTCCCGCGCCAAAGGGCTCGAGGCTTTCCAGTTCCTGCGCAAGCTTCATAGTAGCGTAATCTATAGGCATCGGTACATCGATCATAACCTTCGCCGCGAAGTCATCCTCTGAAAGATTTGCTCTCTCATTAAGGAATTCATCAAGCTTCTCTATATTCTCTTCCTTTAGTGACATTCCCGCTGCCATGGCATGCCCGCCGAACTTGTCCAAAAGATGCGCCGCGGCGGTAAGGTTCTCCTGCATATGATAGCCTTCTATAGACCTTCCGGATCCCTTAACTCCGTCCTCTCCCGAAGTCAGCACTATAACGGGATGATTGTATCTTTCACGCACCTTTCCGGCGATGATTCCGGCTATGCTTTCATGTACTTCCGGAAGATAGATGATCCAGACACTCTTGTCCGCGAGATTATGCTCCTCAATATACCTGAAGGCGCTCTCAGTCCCCTCTTTGGTCAGGGACTTTCTGCTGTCATTAAGGGACTTTAATTCCGTCGCTATTGTAAGGGCCTCGGCTTTGTCCTTTGAGCTTAAAAGTTCAAAGGACCTTAGAGCGGTATCAAGCCTTCCGCTGGCGTTTATACAAGGTCCGATAACAAACCCCATATGGTAAGCACTAAGCTTTGAAGGATCCAGGGAATTAACCTCTATAAGTGCATTTAAACCTATATTGGAGGACTTTGCCATAAGCTTAAGGCCGGCCTTAACGGCTATCCTGTTTTCGTCCTTAAGCTCCATAATATCGCAAACAGTACCAAGGGCTGCAAACTCCAAAAGTTCGTCCATACATCCCTTTAATGCTTCGTTACCACCAAGAGACAAAACAGCCTGCATAAGCTTATAGGCCACCATAGCTCCGCAGATTCCCTTAAAGGGATATTCGCAGTCGTATCGCTTTGGATTGACTACGGCAAGAGCCTTCGGAAGTATCATCTTCTTTTCGCCTTCATCCTCTGTAAAAGGAACCTCGTGGTGGTCGGTAACGATAACATCCATCCCAAGGCTTATGGCCAGCTCAACCTGCGCAGCCGCCGCTATACCGTTGTCGCAGGTGACGATGAGATTAACCCCGTCCGAAGCAGCATCATTAACAAGAGCATCGTTTAACCCGTATCCGTCCTTTACTCTGTGGGGTATGGCCGTGGAAACATTTCCTCCGATAGCTTTTATGCCCTTCGTAAGGATATAAGCACTGGTTACGCCGTCAACATCATAGTCACCGATAACGCGGATATTTTTACCCTCTTTAACTGCATCAAGGATGCCTTCAGCAGCCTTTTTCATATCCTTCATAAGGAAGGGATCATGCATCTCATTAACAGAACCGCCAAGAAAGCGTTTAGCTTCCTCGGCGGTTAAAATATCCCTGTTGCGGAGAACCCGGGCCGTTACTACATCAATCCCGAGCTCTCTGCTCCAGCTTTCAAAATCTGCTTTTTTAGTTTGTACAAACCATTTTTCCATACAATAGTATACTCAAATAATCTGCTTTCCTTATGCCTTTTTCTTTCCGGCAAACTTAACCTTGAAGGTGTACCAAAGGGCGCCTGCAAGACAAACTGATGAGTAGCATCCGCAAGCGATACCAACCATAAGAGGAAGAGCGAAATCGCGGATACTTGAAACACCGAATCCGAAGAGGAAAGCGACCATGATGAAGGTTGTAAGGGAAGTAAAGATACTTCTTGAAAGAGTCTGTGTAATACTCTTGTTTACAATCTCCTTAAGGTCTGACTTTATCATAATTCCGGAATTCTCACGGATACGGTCGAAGATAACGATGGTAGCGTTGATCGAGTAACCTACTATGGTAAGCAGGCAGGCCACAAAGGTATTTCCGACTGATACTCTCGCCGCAGCATAGAAAGCGATAACAACCAAAACGTCATGCGCAAGGGCGATGATAGAGCTGATACCGAAACGCATATCCTTGAATCTGATACGAATGTAGATAAGCATCAGTACGATTGCTACAACAACCGCGATAATAGTATCTCTCTTCATCTCTCCGCTGATGGTGGAGCTGATGGTCTCGGTTGTGATCTGAGAAGCGGGGATACCGAACTTAGATACAAACATATGCTCAAGGGCTTCTCTGGTCTCTACATCAAGTGAATTGGTCTTAAAGATAACTTCATTGGTTCCGGATACTGTCTGAATCTGTACATTGCTTCCGGTAACCTTCTGAATCTCGGGCTCAACGTCTACAGTAAGCTCGTCAAGGGTCCATGCTCTGTCGAAGTCTACGGTAGTAGCTGTACCACCCTTAAACTCAAGGGAGTAGTTAAGTTCATCTCTGTGAAGAGCGAATTTGTTAACACCCATAAATACAAGTCCGGCTACAATGATCGCGCAGGAGATACCGAAGAAAAGTCCTCTCTTGGATAAGAAGTTTCCGGCCTTTCTGTCTTTAGCCTTTCCGTAAAGAGCAGGATTTGTCATACCGAGAGCGTAGCAAGCTCTGATAAGAAGTCTTGTAACAACAAGAGCGGTAAACATTGAAAGAACGATACCAAGTACAAGAGTCTGAGCAAATCCCTTAACTGAACCGGGTCCTAAGATCCAGAGAACGATAGCTGCGATAAGGGTTGTGATATTACCGTCTAAGATAGCTGAAAGAGCTTTGTTAAATCCGGTCTTGATCGCACTGTCAACGGAAAATCCCGCAGCGATCTCCTCGCGGATACGTGCAAAGATAACAACGTTTGCGTCAACGGCCATTCCGACTGAAAGGATGATACCTGCGATTCCCGCAAGGGTAAGAGTCATATCGAAGCCGTTAAGTAAAAGAACGATAAGCGCGATGTAAGCTACAAGAGCGATAACAGCGCATACACCGGGCATAAAGTATACAGCGATCATAAAGATTGCTACGGCGATGAATCCGAAAAGACCTGCCTTTAATGAGGTGGAAATCGCATCCTGTCCGAGCTGAGCGCCTACAACCTTTGAATGTAACTCTTCAAGTTCAAGAGAAAGTCCACCGATACGGATTGTGGAAGCGAGCTTTTCAACTTCTTCGTATGTGAAGTTTCCGGTAATCTGCGCTTCTCCTGTGGTAAGAGCGCCGCTTACGCTGGGAACGCTTACGAAGGTTCCGTCATAGTAGATTGCAAGAGTCTCACCCTTTCCGTATGCACGTGTAGTAGCATCAGCGAACTTCTGCTTACCCTCATCGGTCATGGTAAGAGCAACCGCGTACTGGGTGTTCTTAAGATTGTCCTGGGATGATACCGCTCTTGCATCAGCGACATCGGTACCCTGGAGTTTTATTGAACCGTCTGCCAAAAGGTCTTCGATCGACTTGTTAAGAACGTATCCTTCTCCGGTCCATGTATAATTGGCATTGCCCTCGTCATCGGTCTGTGCGATAAAGTATAACTGACCGGGCTTACCAAGTTCCTGTAAGATTGCATTTGCATCGCTTACGCCGGGAATCTCGATATTGATACGATTGCTTCCTTCCTGGTAAACGATAGCTTCGGTGCTGTAACCTTCAACACGCTGCTGAAGCTTATAAATTGTATCAGCCATGTCGGTAGCATCGGGATTTTCCTCTCCCACTACCTGATAAGTAATGCTGACTCCGCCCGCAAGATCAAGTCCGAGTGAAATGTCCTTTGCGCTGGCGGTTCCCTGTGCATCAGTACCCTTGATATCGATATATCCGATACCTAAAGTAAGGGCGATGATCAGGACGAGCGTAATAATAGCCGTGCTCTTTTTCATAATAAAGATCCCTTTCCTGATTAATCTAAAAAATTAGATAATAAAAAGTGTACTTTAGATCAATGCGAAATAATGCACACACTAATCTAAAATACACTTATTTTGAAAAAAAATCAACATTTATATGACTATTGTCAGGTCGCGTTTTGTCTTTCGTTGTACTCTTTGATAGCCGAAGCGATCTCAGCTAAGGCTTCTCTGTGTCTGAAGGGCTTACAGATGTAGTGATTAACGCCCAATTCTTCGCAGATTTCTTTGCTTGATTCGCTGTCATCACCGGATATAACGATCACAGGAAATCTTGAATCCCACTTGCGATCCCTGATCTCCATAAGGAACTCATATCCGTTCATCTCGGGCATCAAAAGATCCAGAAGCACAGCTGTAATGCCCCCCATCTGAATAGATAGAATGTGAAGCGCTTCCCGCCCGTTTCTCGCAAATACAACCTCATATTTATCTTCAAGGAGCTCAGCCAAAAGCTCCCTGCTCATTTCAGTATCGTCAACAATAAGGATTCTATCCATAACAAAACCCTCCAAGTCAGTGATGCCTTTTATTTTCTTCAAATAAAATATAACATAAATAACTAAAAATTGCGACTATTTTGAAATACTTTAATTAATTTTCTGTAAATTCAGCCTCCGCTGCCTTCATCATGATCGCGCACTCGATACGCTTTCTCTGAAGCTCACATCCAACTTCGTATACATCGGTAATCTTGCCGTGAAAGTTGTATGAGTTGGCCGCGCATCCGCCGCTGCAGTAAAACTTGGCAAAGCACTTGCGGCACTTTTCCTTGGCGTAAACATTGCACTGTTTAAACTCGTATCTGATGTCATCGCGCACAATTCCGTCATCCACATTTCCCATAAGGAAATCTTCGTTTCCGACGAACTGGTGGCAGGGATAAAAATCACCCCAGGGAGTTACGGCAAGATACTCACATCCCGAACCGCATCCGGAAAGACGCTTTGCTACGCAAGGACCGCCCTGAAGGTCGATCATAAAGTGGAAGAAATTAAAAGGTCTTCCCTCCTTCTTTCTCTTAAGCATCTCCACCGCAAGCTTATCGTACTCTTCCTTAAGCTTGGGGATATCTTCCTCGCGGATGGCGTAATCATCGGTGGGTTGTGCCACAACGGGCTCAACGGAAATCTGCTCAAATCCAAGATCCGCAAGATGGAGCACATCCTCGGAAAAGTCAAGATTGTAATGAGTGTACGTTCCGCGAACATAGTAATTCATCTGATCACGGCTGTCGGCAACCTTCTTGAACTTGGGAACGATGGTATCGTAGCTTCCTTGTCCGCCGCGGAAGGGACGCATACGGTCGTTTACTTCCTTACGTCCGTCGATTGAAAGAACGATATTGCCCATCTCCTTATTGGCAAATTCAAGGATCTCATCGTTCAGTAAAACGCCGTTTGTGGTAAGGGTGAAACGGAACTTTTTGTTGTTGGTCTTTTCTAGGCTTCTTCCGTACTCAACAAGCTGTTTAACAACATCAAAGTTTAAAGTAGGCTCGCCGCCGAAAAAGTCAACCTCAAGATTTACTCTGTTGCCGGAATTGGCTACAAGGAAATCGAGAGCTTTCTTACCTACTTCAAAGGACATAAGTGCCCTTCGTCCATGATACTCGCCTTCCTCGGCGAAACAATACTTGCAGGCAAGGTTACAGTCATGCGCAATGTGAAGGCAAAGGGCCTTAACGACCGTCTGACGATCCTTGAAGGAATCAACATAATCCTCATAGATATCTTTTGTGAAAAGCTGCTGCGCTTCGGCAAGTTCAAGCACTTCCAAAACAGCTTCCTTTACTTCATCTTCGGGGTATTTCAAACCGCCGACATGAAGGGCTGCCGCTGTGAGGGTATCGGCATCCTTTATCCCCTGCTCATATAAAGGCTCGATAAGTTGTATCATATCGTAAACCATATCGTCTACTACATGAACCGAGCCGCTGTTTACATCCAGGACAATATTATATCCGTTGTTTTTATAGCAATGTATCATAGTATTTCTTCTTTGCCTTTCTAATAGCGAAAACCGGCAAGTTCTCAGCACTCACCACTAATGCAAAACAAAAGCAGCGATGCTTTATCGCTGCTTAAATCTTGCATAATGCATTACAGTTAGCGAACAGATTACTTAAGCTTCTCGCAAGTCTGGTTACCAACGGTGCAAGAGGTCTTGCAAGCTGACTGGCAGGAAGTCTGGCACTCGCCGCATCCGCCCTTCTTCATGGACTCCTTGAGATCTCTGGTAGTTAAAGTCTTGATATGCTTCATGGAAAAGCCTCCTTAAATTATATACAAATTGAAAATCTGCAATCTTCCACAGATAAACGTATTCTATCATATACATGTACTCTTTTGCAATAGTTAATTGCTTTTTAGAGCATGCTTACCCCCGCAAGGCGCTCCGAAAGTCCCAGAAAATCAAGCGCCGTAGCCGCGATATCCGCAAAGCTGCTCCTTGTTCCGAGATTTCGGCCTTCAATCTTTTTACCGTAAAGGAGCATCGGAGTATACTCTCTCGTGTGGTCGGTTGTCCTTGTATAGGAAGGATCGCAGCCGTGATCCGCAGTGATCAGCAGAGCGTCATCTTCTTTAAGTTTTGAAAGAATATCCTTAAGCTTAAGATCAAAATAGTTGAGTGCTGCGGCATATCCCACGCTGTCTCTTCTGTGACCGTAGAGCATGTCATAATCCACAAGATTCACAAAGCAAAGACCGTCAAAGTCCCTGTCCAGATATTCAAGAGTGCGCTCTATTCCTTCCGCATTTCCCGATGTGTAAACGTACTCCGTTATTCCTTTTCCGGCAAAGATATCATTGATCTTTCCCACGGCGATAACATCTTTTCCATTCGCTTTTAAAACATCAAGCATGGTATCTCCGGGGGGAAGAAGAGAAAAATCATGCCTTCTCGGAGTCCTTGTGTAATTGCCGTTTTCCCCGACGAAGGGTCTTGCGATAACCCTGCCAACACCGTGCTCCCCGACAAGGATCCTCCTAGCGATTCTGCAGTATTCATACAAGGTCTCGCAGGGGACAACATCTTCATGCGCCGCTATCTGAAATACGCTGTCGGCGGAGGTATAGACTATCAGATCTCCCGTTTTAACGTGCTCATCGCCGTAATCGGCTATAACCGCTGTTCCGGAATAGGGCTTGTTGCATAGGACACCTCTGCCGGTTTCCTTTGAAAACGCATCAAGAATTTCCTTAGGAAAGCCGTTCGGATAGGTGGGAAGGGGCTTTTCGGAAACAAGTCCCGCAATCTCCCAGTGGCCGATTGTAGTATCCTTTCCCGCGCTTTTTTCGGTCATCCTTGCGATCATAGCGCTGTGAGATGAGCCTCTGTCTATGCTTTCATCGACATCTACTCCCTCGATCTGAAAAAGTCCGAGGTCTCTCATATTGGGTACGTTAAGCGCCCCCGTTCTCGAGACGGCGCCTATGGTATTAACGTTAAAATCCCCAAACTTTTCCGCATCGGGCATCTGTCCGATTCCAAAACTGTCAAGTACGATAATGAAAAATCTGCTCATTTAAACCCTCTCCTTATCGTTTTTAGATTTCTTTTGTTCTTCCCTGATATCTTTTATGACGCCTTGAAGATGTGCGATGATATCCCCCGCAGTAACCGAATCCTCAGCCATATCCTCAAGACAGGCACTTCCCGCCATACCGTGGATATACACGGCGTTTCTGACCGCATCAAACAATTTTTCTTTGGAAGATACTTCACCCCTGCTTTTACAGATACCCGTCACATTTCCGAGAAACGCCGCTATAATACCCGCAAGTACATCACCGCTTCCCGCCGTAGCCATTCCGCAGTTTCCCGATGTGATAAGCTGTGTGGATTCTCCGTTTGTCACTGCAGAAACAGAGTCCTTCGCCACAAGGATCACGTTTTCCTCTTTGGCAAAGTCCGATGCATTCTTGCAAAAATCTTTTTTGATGTCTTTTACATCAAGACCCGTCAGTCTCGAAAACTCGCCAAGATGGGGCGTAAGAACGGTAAGTCCATCCCTTTCTTTAACCTTTTTACGCAATTCTTTATCCGAAGAAATGATATTTAATCCGTCCGCATCAATAACAACCGGCTTTTCGCCGGATGCATCAAGAAGGCATTCAAACACCTTTCTTGCTTCATCTTTAACACCTATACCCGGTCCCGCAAGGATCACATCGCACCAGGCGGCGTCTTCTTTTAAATCCTCCGCGTCAGACTTATGTAAACCAATAGTCGTAACCATCGCTTCGGGCAAGGTCTTTTTGACTATGTCCGCATTTTCCTCGCTCGTAATAACCTTAACCATTCCTGCTCCTGCTTTAAAAGCCGCAAGGCAGGCAAGGACACAAGCTCCGCTTATTTTCTCGGATCCCGCAAACACAAGCACTTTCCCGAAGGTTCCCTTGTTTCCGTCTGCCGGTCTTTGGGGCAGGCTTGCGATGATATCCGATGTTTCGGGCACGCTGCAGACAGGCTTTTCAAGCGCCTCAAGCGATCTGTCCGTAATACCGATATTGGCGATAAGCAATTCCCCCGCATATCCTCTTCCCGGATCAAGTACCAATCCTTTTTTGGCAAATCCGTATGTTACGGTAAGGTCCGCAGCAAAAGCCGTTCCCATTACAGCCCCGGTATCTGCGTTTACCCCGCTAGGTATATCCATCGCAACATGGTAGCCGGAAAGCGCATTCATCTTTTCTATAGCAGATATTCTCTCGTCCGACAGTCTTCTTGACAGCCCAATCCCGAACATCGCATCAATAACAATATCATACTCATCTTTTATCCCGCTAAAAGGTACAGGCTCAAGTCCATATTTTAATAATGTATCTTTCTGCCGATCAAAAAGCTCACTACGCTTTCCTTCATCAAAAGGGATCGAGTAATCCGCTCTGTACCCTCCCTCGAAAAAAATCCTCGCAAGGGCAAGCCCGTCCGCTCCGTTATTTCCCGTGCCGCAGATTATCAGGGCCTTGGAATCTTCATACATATTCCCCGTATTGCATATTGAAATAAAAGTAGCAAGCGCCGCTCTTTCCATTAAAACCGCGCTGTCTATGCCAAAATGCTCCGATGTGTAATTGTCGCATTTTCTCATTTGGTCCGCATCAAGAAGGATTCGCATTTTTAATCTCCTCGCACCTTTTAAAAAACTGAAGGTAACTACTTTCCCTGTTCCTGTCCGAGAAAAGCCTTTAAGGGCGTCACCTTCCCCGCTACCCCCGTTATATTATCCCTGTCATTATTTACATATTCTATAAGGCTTTTTATCTCATCTTCGGAAAAGCCCTTATTACTCAGCGCCTTTACTTCGCTTCCCGGATCGGGCAAAAGAATCTCCGCGCTCTTTTCGCCGTCCGTAAAGATCAGATATATTGATTTTGCGCCGTCTTTTCTAAAGATCGGCGATACGCTCATATTAATTTCAGGATTCATAAAACGCACCTCAAAAATGATTTGCCTATCAATATAGATTATGAAGGTTTTAAAGGCAAAGTTCAATGATTATTTCTGCCTGCAAGCGTAAAATGGACTTTCATCGATTGAAAAGGCATAAAAAATATGGTAAGATTCTTCGTTGTGTGTGTAAGCTCGAAGAAATGCCGAAGGCTACGAAAAGCCATCGGTTTTCGGGAAACACGGAATGGAGTGAAAGTCTCCGCGAGTCGGTCACTGTGAAGCGCATTATTGCTTGGTGGAAGCAGAGATCGGCACAGGTTATTACGTCTTTCATTCGCAAACGGCACAAGTGCCTTTTTGCTCATGAAGACGCAGTTCCGACATGGTCGGAACAATTCAGCCACAGCCAGACGGCCCTCCTCATGCAAGCATGGTCGGTCCTTCTGCTGTAGCTAAATAACAACCTACGCCGTAACATTGCGATAAGTCAGATACGTGGGCCTGCACACTTGTTTTTGCCGAAACCGAAAACAAGAAAGGAAAAGTGAAAAAATGAAAAACAGTTTATCAAAAGTAATCCGCAGAGCAGCAGCTCTTGCAGGAGCCCTTGTACTCGCATTCGGTCTTACCGCTTGCGGAGCTAAGGGTGCAAACATCACCATCGCGGTAACAGGTCCCGATGGAGCTACCGAATCTTTCTCAGGAAAGACTCAGGCAACAACTCTTTACGATGCAATCTCTGATTTTGATGGAGTAACCATTGACGGTACCAGCGAAGACTGGGGATACTATGTAACTACCATCAACGGCGTTGAAGCCAACTACGATACAGACGGCGCATACTGGTCAGTATATGTTAACGGAGAATACGGAACTTCAACCATCGACGCTCAGCCCATCGCTGACGGAGATACCTACTCTTTCGTTTACGAAGTATACCAGGCAGCTGAATAATCAGTAAAAAAATTTGCAATCCACCTGCAATCTTAATCAAATGTTAAAATCGGAGAGAACAATCGTAAAAAAAGAACGTAAACTGTTTTCACGCGCAATCTGTGCGGGTCTTGTTTGCTTGTGTCTTTTTTCGGCTGTTTTCTCCCTTTTTAATGTTTCCTCTTTCGCTTCAAATAAAGCCGATATCCGTGAGGAGATTTTCTGCACCTACAGATGGAAAATGGCCCTTGAAGGCGAAGGGGACCTTCAAAGCCTTATCGATAATACTTTTTGCGATTCCCCTTTAAACGGCACCAACCAAAACTATATTCTTTCGATAATTCAAAATCCTGCTATCGACGCAGATTTTTCTAAATATTCAGATTCCCTTAAAGAGGCTCTCTACGACGGCGTAATCTCAGAGGAAGGAATCTTTCCCACTTCTCTTCAAAAATCACTTGCCACATACTGCATTGTTTCCGGAAACACAGATGTAAGGCCCGAGGTACTCGAAAAAGCCCTTTACGGAACCATCGGTGAAAAGGGCATAATGAGCTATGTCTACGGACTCTATATGATGGATGTCTGCAGATTTGATGATGCATCATTTTCAAGAGAAGAGATCATTTCAGAACTTCTAAAACTCCAGAAAAATGACGGCGGCTTTACCTTAGCCGGGGATGAAGGCGATACGGATGTTACGGCTATGACCCTTCAGGTTCTTGCCCCCGCTTACCTTAAACAGACCGATTATTATAAGTCTGCTTTTGAGGATAAAGAGAGTAAAAAGCTGTATGATGAACTTGTTCTTTGTGTAGATAAGGCTGTCGGATTCTTGTCTTCGATTCAGGGTGAAGACGGCGATTACGCCAGTTTCGGGACCTATTGCAGTGAGAGCTCGTCCCAGGTGATCCTTGCTCTTAAGGCGCTTAATATCTCCATCTTGGGGGATGAGCGTTTTAAATCCGAAAGCGCTGACCTTTTAAAAGGGTTAATGATTTACAAAAATGAAGACGGCGGCTTTATTCACTCAAAAGGGACTCCTTCAAACGATATGGCCTCGTCACAGTCGGCGCTGGCTCTTACAGCTATCTGTTCGGAGCTTTCCGAGGAGGGCTTTGACAAAGAGCCAATACCTGCCTCGGACTTTAAAATCCGCAAAAGAGCTCCTCTTTCCCTTAAGGTGCTCATTCCGGCAATCGGTTCGCTTTTGTTTATCGGTCTGGGAATATTCAGATTTATCAAGCGAAAAAAAATCATTCACCTGATATCGGCCCTTGTTGTATCTCTTTTATTTTCAGGTGTTATCCTTGCCCTCGATATAAGGTCAAAATCCTCCTTTGAAAACGAAAAGAGCCACGTCATCATATCATCCGGATCAGAAGAAGGCATAGACATCCTCTTCTCAATAAATGCAGACACCATAGACCTCGGAGATATTTATCCCGAAACCGACCTTCGTATCAAAGAAGGCTCCACGGTATTCGACGTTCTAAAAGAGGTCTGCCGACTTGAGAATATACAGTTTGATTATGAAAAAAACTCAGTCTACGGACTGGCTTACATTAAGGGCATAAACTCCGTATACGAGTACGAGCACGGCGATCTTTCGGGATGGATGTACAGAGTAAACGGCGAAATGCCGAATATAGGCGTCGGATACTACAAGTTAAGCGACGGTGATAAGGTTGAAATCCTTTATTCAAAAAACATCGGGAGGGACCTTGAATGATAGACAGGCTCCACCCCCTTACCATCTTTATTTACTTTTTAACAGTATCGATGCTTCCGGCCTTTTCCCGTAATCCCATCCTTCATCTTCTTTGCCTTGTAACCGGCTTTATAATGCTTTTTACATGGGCACAGGTAAAGAACATACTTAAAAAAATCCCATTCTTTTTGCTGTTTTTCCTGATAATATCGCTGTTTAACCCCTTCTTCTACCACAACGGCGACACAGTTCTTTTCTACGTGGCAGGAAGACGTTTTTCCCTTGAAGCTCTGCTCTTCGGAGCCGATTCGGCGCTTATGGTTACCGGTGTGGGCCTGTGGTTTATATCCCTCTCCCACTACATGACAAGCGAAAAGGTACTTCTTTTGTTCGGAAAGCTCTCAGCAAAAGCATCTACCATAATTTCCCTTGTAATGCGGATAATCCCTCACTACAGCAGGTATATAAAGTCCTACAGAAGGCACCAGAGGATTTTGGGATTGTACGGGGACGGAAGTTTTCTTGAAACGGTAAAAGCAGAAGGAAAGATATTTGCAGGCTTTCTTACCTGGTCTCTGGAGCATTCCATGACAACAGCCGACTCTATGACAGCAAGAGGATACGGCGTAGGAAAAAGAAAAAGCTTTAAGATAAACAGATTCCGAAAAATCGATTTCATCGTGTGTTTTCTAAGTCTTTGCCTGGCGGTATTTCTCGGCATAGTACTTGGAATGGGGTACTTTTATACCGATTACTATCCGACTGTCAAAATGCCTGCTATGTCGACGGTACCCACAATATCCGGTGCGGTTTACATAACTATCTCACTGCTACTTACCATAAATCATTTTATAAAGGCAAATTATGGATTTTCTAAAGATAAACAATCTTAATTTCATATACGGTACTTTAAATACATCTGCTAAAAAAACGGATGGTTTTGCCCTAAAAGATATCAATCTGAAGATAGACGAAGGCGATATCGTAACCTTATGCGGTCCCACCGGGTGCGGAAAATCAACACTTCTAAAACTGCTAAAAGCCGAGATTGCCCCTGCCGGAGACCTTTCCGGCGAGATAATCTTTTGCGGAAAAAAGCTTTCTGAACTGACCGCTAAAGAGCAAAGCAAGGATATCGCTCTTCTATTTCAAAACACAGAAGACCAGATAGTCACAGACAAAGTATGGCACGAGCTTGCCTTCGGCCTTGAGAATTTAGGCTTCTCCCAGGCGGATATGGAAAACAGGATAGCTGAGATCATCGCATTTTTCAGACTTGAGTCAATCTCAAAATCCGATACGGGCATCCTCTCGGGCGGTCAAAAACAGCTGCTGCTTTTGGCAACACTTCTTGCCATGTCTCCCAAACTGCTTCTTCTTGACGAACCGATATCTGCCCTTGATCCCGAAAATGCCGAAATGTTTATTTCCGCTCTGAAAAGACTGCACGATCAGACCGGTATCACCATCATCATTGCCGAGCACAAAATAGATTATATTGCACCGATCTCCGACAGAATGGTCGTTATGGACGGCGGAAGGATAATCTGTCAGGATAAACCGGATGAAGCCATAAAAGAATACAGAAAGCTTCTCCCGCCCATCAAAAGAGAGGCTGATTACCCAAAGTCCTCAAGAGGCGAAAGCCGCCGGGAGGCCGCCCTTACTCTTAAAAATGTTTATTACAGATATGAAAGAAACAGCGGGGACGTACTCGAAAACCTTGAGGCCTCTTTTGAAAAAGGTAAGTGCCATGCGATCTTCGGTTGCAACGCTGCGGGAAAGACCACTCTCTTTAATCTGATTTCAGGTTTTTATAAGCCGCAGGAAGGTAAGATCATCTTTTCAAAAAAGAAAGCAAAGATTGCCTACCTTCCCCAAAACGTAGAGCTCCTCTTTACAGCCGAAACAGTGGAGCAGGAACTTGCGAATGTGGGACTTAAAAGATCAGATTATCCAAATTATGTAAACCGTTTAAACCTTTTATCCAGCCCATACGACCTAAGCGGAGGAGAAAAACAGCTTCTTGCGCTGGCGAAAATATCCGCCCTTAACCCTGACATACTTTTAATGGATGAACCCAGCAAAGGAATGGATACAAATCTGGAAAGAATTTTGCAATCCGAGCTGAAAAGGTTTACAGAAAACGGAATATGCGTAGTTATGTCAACTCACGACCTCGAATTTGCCTATGCGGTTTCGGACCTTTGCTCCATCCTGTCTATGGGCAAATTGACCGGATTTAAAAATACGGAAGAATTCTTTGAAACCAATAAACTATATTCACTGAAAAGGCGCCCATGATTTTTGAAAGATATTACATTTATATATCCCTTATCCTTATCGCAGGCAGTCTTGCGCTTGTTTTTGCGCGCCTTGATAAAAGACGTACCGGCGTAAGAAGAATAACCCTTATTGCGGTTATGACCGCCCTTTCTATTGCCGGACGTTTTATTTTCGCTTCTCTCCCGGCATTTAAGCCTGTCTCGGCTATCGTAATACTGACGGGAATCTATCTTGGAGGCGAAGCAGGTTTCCTTGTGGGAAGCCTCTCCGCTTTTTTGTCCAATTTCTATTTCGGGCAAGGTCCCTGGACTCCCTTTCAGATGGCTGCCCTTGGCATAATCGGCCTTTTTGCGGGACTTTTCTTTCAAAAAAGGAGCTTTAAATCACCCATCATCCGTAGGATCGTCATCTGTATCTACGCCGCCGTCTCAGGTATATTCTACTCTTTGTTTCTCGATACCTGGACCATGCTCTGGACCTACGGCTCTTTAAACGGCCCCGGCTATCTTGCGGCTTGTTTGGCGGCAATTCCCTATACCGCTTTATATGTCGCTTCAAACGTGCTTTTCTTTATTCTCCTTGATATTCCCTTCGGAAAAAGGCTTGGCAGAATAATCTCTAAATACAAGATCTGATCGAAATTCGATGTCTCTTTAATCATCCCTTTAAATGTGGTATACTTGTTTATTGCACAGGCAATTTTAAATAACGAGGACTTTTATGAATATTATTATTGTAGGATGCGGAAAAGTAGGTCATACGCTGGTTGAACAGCTTGGCGGTGAACAGCATGATATAGTTGTGGTTGATTTAAACCCGGACAGAGTCCACAGTATTACGGACGAACTCGATGCCCAGGGAATAGTAGGTAACGGTGTCAGCTACCAGACTCTTCAGGAAGCCGGTGTTGAATCGGCCGACCTTCTCATCGCGGTTACCGCTTCCGATGAGCAAAACCTCCTCTGCTGCTGTATAGCAAGACAGGCAGGTCACTGCAAGACCATCGCCAGAGTCCGTAATCCCATTTACAACGAGGAGATCTCATTCCTTCGCGATAAGCTTGGACTCGATATGGTCATCAACCCCGAGCTCCTTACCGCAAACGAGATTGCCCGCATATTCCAGTTCCCTTCGGCATTTAAAATAGACACATTCTCCAAAGGAAGGATCGAGCTTATTCACTTCCGCATCACGGAGAAGTGCCTTTTAAACGGCATGGAACTTATTAATCTGAAAAACACCCTGGGATTTAACGTTCTCATTCCTCTTGTTACAAGAGGTGATGAAGTTATCATCCCCAGAGGTAACTTTGTGTTTAAAGAAGGCGACCTGGCTTCCGTGGTTACAACTCCCAAAACCGCATCAATGTTCTTCAGAAAGATCGGCTTTACTTCCGGAAGGACAAGAACGGCTATGCTTGTGGGGGGCGGAACAATCTCTTACTACCTTGCAAAAAGACTTCTGGCTGCCGGTATCAATACAAAGATAATCGAGATCGACGATAAAGTCTGCACCACTCTTTCCGAAAAGCTTCCCGGAGCCACCATCATAAACGGCGACGGTACGGACGGAAAGCTCCTTTTACAGGAAGGCTTAGAAAGCGCCGACGGATTTGTTGCTCTCACCGGACTCGATGAGGAGAATATTCTCCTTGCCCTTTTGGCAAAGCGCCTCAGTAATACAAAAGCAGTCAGCAAGATAAACAGGATCAATTTCAACTCGCTCTTAAGCGACATAAAAGTTGATACCACAATATTCCCGAGGCTCCTTACCGCGGACCAGATCCTTAAATACGCCCGCTCTATGAACGACTCCCTCGGAAGCAACGTTGAAAATCTGTACAGACTTGAGGACGGAAAAGCCGAAGCCTTGGAATTCTACGTAAAGGAAAGTTCCGACGTTACAAATACACCTATTGCAAAACTTAAGTTAAAGAAAGACATAAATATCTGCTCAATAACACGCAAAGATAAGATCATCTTCCCCACAGGTTCCGATGAAATAAAGGTCGGCGACTATGTTGTGGTTGTTGTCAAACACCAGGGAATGAACGATATATCCGATATTTTGCAGTAAAATCGGCTCGCCCGGAGGATCTTACAATGAACTTTACAATGGTTACATATATAATCGGGTGGATTTTGCAGATAGAAGCTGCTTTTCTGCTTTTGCCCGCTATAGTCGGCTTCATTTATCACGAAACCGACCATTCGTTGGTTTACATAATCTGTGCTCTCGCCAGTTTTGTTCTTGGTTTTTTGATCAAGCTCAAAAAGCCAAAGACCAGAGATCTCTACACCCGTGAAGGGTTCGCAACAGTCGCGATCGGCTGGATTGCATTAAGCGCAGTCGGTGCGATTCCTTTTACCGTTACCGGTGATATCCCAAACTATGTGGACGCTTTATTTGAATCCGTATCAGGCTTTACAACAACCGGAGGAAGTATCCTTAATAACGTTGAGGCCCTCTCCCACGCAAATCTGTTTTGGCGAAGCTTTACCCATTGGATAGGCGGTATGGGAGTATTTGTTTTTATTATGGCGATCTTTCCCATAATGGGCGGTTATTCCATCAATCTGATGCGCGCCGAAAGCACCGGCCCCGCTGTCGGAAAGCTTGTACCCAGAGTCCAGAAAACAGCAAAAATACTTTATCTTATTTATCTTGCCATCACTGTGATCGGCGCCATCATTTACATGATCTGCGGCATGGGACTCTTCGATGCCATAACAACGATCTTCGGTACCGTAGGCACCGGAGGATACGGTATTTTAAACGACAGTATCACATCCTACTCTCCCGCTGTACAGTGGGCGATAACAGTTTTCATGATACTCAGCGGAATCAACTATTCCGTTTATTTCTGTCTCCTCAGAAGACAGTTTAAGGATGCATTTTCAATTTCGGAGGTTAAATGGTATATCGGAATCATCCTTGTAAGTACCGTTATCATTACCTTCAATATAAGGAATATGTATTCCGGTACCTTAGAAAGCGCCAGACATGCCGCTTTCCAGGTAGGTTCCATCATCACGACCACAGGCTTTTCTACTACCGATTTCGACCTTTGGCCGTCACTGTCCAAAACAATCCTTGTAATCCTCATGTTCTGCGGAGCCTGCTCGGGTTCTACAGGCGGCGGTATGAAGATTTCAAGATGGCTTATCATGGGAAAAACCATCTTCAAAGAGCTCTCCACGATGGTTCACCCCAGGCAGGTTAAAAAGATTCATATGGACGGACACGTTGTGGAGCACGAAACCATCAGGGCAACCAATGTTTATCTGGCTTCCTACTTTTTCCTGATGCTTTTGTCCGTACTTCTCATCTCTATAGACAATTTTGACTTTACTACAAACTTTACAGGTGTGGTTGCTATGCTTAACAACATCGGTCCGGGGCTTTCCCTTGTAGGGCCTACCGGCAATTACTCCATGTTCAGCGTCTTTTCAAAGATTGTCCTGATTTTTGATATGCTTGCGGGAAGGCTCGAGCTCTTCCCTATGCTTATTATCCTTAAGCCCGCCTGCTGGAGAAAATATTAAGTTAGGTTTATCTAATTTTTGTTAGATTTTTACATTTTTTTAATTGTTTTCGAACTATTGTTATGATAGACTAAGCTCATAAGTTATATTTCACAGCAAGGAGTGATATCATGCGTAATAACGAATCATCTGAAGATTACCTCGAAACCATACTTATGCTCAGCGAGGTAAAACCCGTTGTCCGTTCTGTTGATATAGCAAATGAGCTCGGATATAAAAAATCCAGCGTCAGTGTTGCCATGAAAAACCTTCGTGAACGCAATATGATCACCGTAACAGATGAGGGGTATATTTATCTTACAAAAGAAGGCAAAAAGATAGCAGACATGATCTACGAGCGACATAGGCTAATTTCAGAGTGGCTTATAAAGCTCGGCGTCGACAAAAAAGTCGCATTAGACGATGCCTGCAAAGTAGAACACGATCTCAGCGAAGAAAGTTTCGCAGCGATCAAAAAATTCATATCAAAACATTAATTCGTACCGGTGGTACCCGTTGTGGTGCCGCCGGTATTTTGTGTTGTATTTGTTGTAGCAGGTTCCTCTTCTTTCCAGCTGACTACATTATGATACAGTTTATAGAAGCCTCCTCCCATTCTCTCAGCCTGAATCTGGATAGAGAAACGATTCATTCCGAGACTCTTTAAGGCCTCGTCTACATATCCCTTTTTGTAATCTCCCTTTCCGTACGCAGTCTCAATAGATTTGAAAAGCGAAGAAGGTATGATCACGGTAAAATGCTTGTCCCCACTTCCGGCAGCCACAAGTTTTTTCTTACAGTCCGCGTAATATTCGTCCATATTCCAAACCGCGTCGCTCTCCTTAAGCCCAAGCTTTTCAAGAGCCGCCACAAGCTCTTCTCTGCCCGGCGTCGCTGTACTTGTGTTTCCGTTTGTACCTGATCCGTTTCCGTTATTTGCAGGATAAAGATCGTCATACCTCAAAGGCTCAAAATTATTGGTATCAGCAACACTTGAAGGGTCACCCGCATCGGGCGATGCAACCGTTCCCTCTTCAGGTCCCTTGTAAGAAGATGCGTTACAGGGAGGCAGATTTACGCTGAGCCCTGTTCTTGTATGAGTCGGAGCAAATTCCTTGTCCGTCCGGTTGAAGTAATCGTACGTAGAAGGGTTTGTGTCATCCCATGTGATATCCTCGTTATAGTAACCGTCGGATAGTTTAACGATATTCCATGCATGATCCTCTCCGGCATACCCTGTACAGTAGTAACAGGGTATCCCCAGCTGCTGCAGGATATACTGATTGGCTCTTGCATATCCGGCGCAAACGCTTATTCCGTTTACAAGGGCGCTGTACGCGCTCTGGCTAAGTACCGCCCCATCAGCGTAGGAAACGTTTGAAACAAGGTAGTCATGCACATACTTTTCTTTTTCGTAATCGCTTGAAAGCTCCGATGCCCCGGCTATAACAGCCTTTGCCGCGCTGCTGAAATTTGCTTTTGCTGTCTCAAGCGCATTGGCAAGGGTATAGTAAACAAGCTGAATCTCAACTACGGAGCCCGATTTGGTGTACTTTACGGAATAGCTTGTATCAAGATAAAAAAGCTCCGGATGGTCGTTTACAACCGACTCAAATATATTTGCAAGCTGAGATGTATTTATAGCTTTTACCGGCGCAAATGCAGACACTACAGAAAGCGCATTTGCGTATATCTGACGGTAAACTGCCTGTTCGTCGGGACTCAGCATTCCGTAATAGGGATAAATATTAGTATCAAAGGTAAAATTCTCACCGGTCTGCCCCGTGCTGAGTTCCTTTTTTATGGACTCGGCAACCTCATCCGTGATCTTCTCTTCTTCACCGGACACGGGCTGATATCCGGTAAGATGGGACAGATCCGAAGGAGTCTGATTATTATTGTTACCGGGCAGTTCGATGATAACGGCACTGTCATCCCCGGCTTCATTTCCGGGAGTTTCCGTGCTTACATCGCCGCCCCCTTGAGCATCAGCGCCTTCCGCAGCATCATCACCTCCGGGCAAAAGAGCGGCAATCTTGCTGAGAACGCCGCCTTCCCCGGTAGCCGTCGCAACTTTTTCCGTAAGAGCGGGATTAACCGCGCAAATAAGTATGAACGCACAGAGTGCGATTATGATCGTGGCCAGGCCATAAAATAAACCTTTAATAAACTTCATCTGTTTTTCCCGTTTCGTAAAAATATTTTGGAAACACTCCATTTTATTTTACACTATTTTGTGATATTTTTATATACTTTTTAAATTAGCTTAATCTCTTATCGTCGCGCTTGAAAACAGAGTCCTTAAATGATAAAATGTGAAAGATAAATCTTTAATAATACGGAGGTGCATATGGACGCAATTGAATGTATCAAGGGTCGCAGAAGTATCAGAAATTTTCAGGACAAACCCGTTTCCCACGAGACAATCGAAAAAATAGTTTCCGTCGCAGCGATGGCTCCGAGTTGGAAAAACACTCAGATCACGCGTTATATCGCTCTTGAAGGAGCTGCAAAAGAAGAGCTTGCCAAATGTACCACCATTTGGGCTAAAAACGGCGATATTATCCGAAATGCCCCCGTTGTTATTGCTGTTTGTGCCGTTTCAAAAAGAAGCGGATATGAAAGAGACGGCTCTTTCTCTACAAGCAAAGGTGACAAATGGGAAATGTTTGACACAGGTATCGCCAGCGAAGCTTTTTGTCTCGCAGCATACGAAGCCGGACTCGGAACCGTTATCTTAGGTCTTTACGATGATAATGCTCCCGAGGTTATAGGTGTTCCCGAAGGACAGGAACTTATCGCTCTTATTCCTATGGGATACCCCGCAGAATCTCCCGAGGCTCCCCGCCGAAAGGAAGTTTCTGAACTACTTTCATACAGGTAAATTTATTCAGCCGGGATTATTTCTCGGCTGAGTTTATGCTAACTACATTTATTTACGAGGTTACAAACATGAGACATCTAATGAGTCCTTTGGACTTTACCACCGAAGAGCTGGACAAACTCTTTGATCTGGCAAATGACATCGAAAAATCACCTGAAAAGTACGCACACAAGTGCGACGGCAGGATCCTTGCCACCTGCTTCTACGAGCCCAGTACGAGAACAAGGCTCTCCTTTGAATCGGCTATGACGCGATTGGGTGGAAGGGTCATCGGCTTTTCCGATGCCAATTCATCCTCCGCTGCAAAAGGAGAAAGCGTTTCGGATACAATAAGAGTCATCTCCTGCTACGCGGATATTTGCGCAATGAGGCATCCCAAGGAAGGTGCTCCCATGGTGGCAGCCTCCAGAAGCCTTATTCCCGTTATCAACGCAGGTGACGGCGGACATCAGCATCCCACTCAGACCCTTACCGATCTTCTTACCATCAGAAGCCTCCACGGCAGTCTCGGCGGCTTTACGATCGGGCTTTGCGGTGACCTTAAATTCGGGCGTACGGTTCACTCCCTTATAAACGCCCTTGTCAGATATGACAATATTAAATTTGTTTTTGTATCCCCCACAGAGCTTCGCGTGCCCGATTACGTTACGGATATGCTTAATGAAAAGGGCATCCCTTACGAGGAAGTTATTAAGCTTGAGGACGTTATCGGAGACCTTGATATCCTCTATATGACAAGAGTTCAAAAAGAGCGTTTCTTCAACGAGGAGGACTATATAAGATTAAAGGATTTCTACATCCTCACCCCCGAAAAGCTCTCCCTTGCCAAGGAAAATATGCTTATCCTTCATCCTCTTCCGAGAGTAAACGAAATCTCTGTTGAGCTTGATGATGACCCCAGAGCCGCATACTTTAAACAGGCAAGATACGGTGTATATGTGAGAATGGCTCTGATCCTTACTCTTTTAGGACTGGCATAAGGAGGATAATATGTTAAACGTAGGAAAAATCGAAGAGGGCTTTGTTCTTGACCATATCAAAGCCGGAAAAAGCATGGATATATATGAGCACTTAGGGCTCGACAAAATGGATTGCACCGTGGCGATCATCAAAAATGCCCGCAGCAAAGTCATGGGCAAAAAGGACATTTTAAAGGTAGAATGCGACATCAACACTCTTGACCTTGATGTTCTTGCTTTTATCGACCATAACATTACCATCAACGTTATCAAAAACGGAGAGATCGTCGAGAAAAGAGTTTTGGCTCTTCCCAAGGAAGTCAAAAACGTAATAAAATGCCATAACCCCAGATGTATCACATCCATTGAGCAGGGACTTCCCCACATCTTCTTCCTCGCAGACGAAGAGAACGAAGTTTACAGATGCAAATACTGCGAAGAAAAATACACTGAGAGGTAAAAGGTATGCAGGCTATTGTACTTGCCGCAGGAATGGGTAAGCGCCTTAAAGAACTTACAAAAGATAATACAAAATGTATGGTTAAAGTCGGTGGAGTAACCCTTATCGAGAGGCTCCTTAAGCAGCTTGAACCATACCATCTCGAAAAAATAATAATCGTTGCAGGCTATGAGGCCGAAAAGCTCATCGGTTTTGTTAAAACCCTTGATATAAAGACTCCCATCAGCTTTATCATCAACAGCATCTATGACAAGACCAACAATATCTACTCTTTATATCTTGCCAAGGACGAACTCTGCTGTGACGACACCCTTTTGTTTGAATCGGATATCATTTTCGAGGACTCGGTTCTTGAAGCGCTTGTAAATGACGAAAGGCCCACTCTTGCCCTGGTAGACAAGTATGAAAGCTGGATGGACGGAACATGTGCCGTTCTTCGCGACGACGATTCTATCGAAAAGATAGTCCCCGGAAAACAGTTTGATTATAAGGACAGTTCTGCTTACTTCAAGACAGTAAATATTTACAAATTCAGCAGGGATTTCTCGGAAAAGATCTATGTTCCTTTCCTTGAAGCATACTCCAAAGCTCTCGGAAACAACGAATACTATGAACAGGTGCTGAGAGTTATAACTATGCTCGATATGTCCGGAATACGCGCCAAGCGTTTGGGCGGCCAAAAATGGTATGAAATAGACGATATACAGGACCTTGATATAGCCGAATCTATCTTTGCAACCGGGGATGAAAAGGCAAAAAGACTGTCCAAAAGATACGGCGGTTACTGGCGCTATCCCAAGATGACGGACTTTTGCTACCTTGTAAACCCCTACTACCCTCCCAAGAAAATGGAGGATGAGATTGCCGCAAGTTTCCATACTCTCCTTACCCAGTATCCATCGGGTATGGATGTAAATTCTCTTCTTGCAGCAAGAAATTTTGAAATATCAAAAGAAAATATCCTTGTCGGAAACGGTGCTGCCGAAATTATAAACCATCTTGTTTCGGACTTTGACGGAAATTTCGGTTTTATAAGACCTACATTCGAGGAATACCCCAACAGATCAAAAGCCCCCGAAAAAGATGTGATCTTTAACGCACAGGCTCCTGATTTTTCTTATTCCGCTGATGATATTATAAGCTTTTTTGATGCCAATCCCGTTAAAAACCTCGTTCTTATCAACCCGGACAATCCAACGGGAAACTATATTAAAACCGAAGACGTAAAGCGTATTGTTCGCTGGGCTGCGGAAAAGAATATGCGCCTTATTTACGATGAGTCCTTCTCTGACTTTGCGAAAGATCCGGACCATACCCTACTGTTAAATGATTATGTAAAGACCAATCCACATCTTTATATCATCAAGAGTCTTTCCAAATGCTACGGCGTTCCGGGACTCAGACTCGGAATCCTTGCATCGGGTGATGTAAGAGCAATAGAAACGCTAAAGAAAAAGCTTTCCATCTGGAATATAAACTCCTTTGCGGAATTCTTTATGCAGATATTCGCTAAATATCGCAAGGAGTATGACCTTTCTACAAAAGCCCTAGCCAAAGAACGCGAGCGATTTGCCTGTGAGCTTAAAAAGCTTCCCGGCGTTAAGGTTTACCCCTCTGAGGCAAACTATATTATGGTATGTATAAGCGGCTCTCAAAACGCTCACGAAATAAGCGTAAAGCTTTTAAACGACTATAATCTTATCGTCAAAGACCTTTCGGGGAAGATGCCCGGAAGCGGTTTTATGCGATTTGCGGTAAGAAATACCGAAGACAACAATAAGCTTACAGAAGCTCTTAAGGAAATACTATGATACTTCTCTATATAGATCCGGGAACCGGAAGTATGCTTTTTACCATACTTCTCGGAGTTATTTCTTCGCTGTTTTTTGTGTTCAGGAAATTCATCCTCGGTCTCAAATTTACTTTCTCATCGGGAAAGAAAAAAAGTGAGTCCGGTAAAGCACACGAATACCTGATCTTCAGCGACAGCAAACGCTACTGGAATGTTTTTAAACCCATATGCGACGAATTTGAAAAAAGACAGATTCATTTGGATTACTGGACCGCCTCCCCCGACGATCCGGCTCTTAGCGTTCCCTATAAATACGTAAAAACAGAATTTATCGGCGAAGGAAACCGCGCCTTTGCAAGGCTTAATACCTTAAGCGCTGATATCGTGCTTTCCACTACTCCGGGGCTTGACGTTTATCAGTGGAAGCGCTCCAAATCCGTAAAATACTACGTTCATATTTTCCATGCCGTTGACGAAGCTTTGGGATATCGTATGTTCGGTATGGATTATTATGATGCGATCTTACTTACAGGCGCTTTCCAGGGCGACAATATCCGCAAGCTGGAGGAGCTTAGAAACCTGCCTCAAAAGGAACTGAAAGTTACAGGCTCTACCTATATGGACGCCCTTTTGGAGAAAAAAGAAAGCACTCCTGAACCGGCACATTCAAAAACCGTTCTTCTTGCGCCTTCATGGGGAGACAGCGCGATCCTTTCAAGGTTTGGAAAAAAGCTTATAAGCGCCCTTCTTTCAACAGACTATAAAGTGATCATTCGTCCTCATCCCCAGTCTTCCATATCTGAAAAGGAAATGCTGGAGGAACTTATGACGGCCTTTCCAAACAGCGATAAACTCACCTGGAGCTTTGATAACAACAATTTCGATGCCCTGAACACATCGGATGTAATGATCACAGATTTTTCAGGTATCATATTCGACTACTCGCTGGTATTCGGAAAACCGATCCTTTACGCCGATACCTCTTTCGACAAAGCGCCTTACGACGCCGCATGGGTTGATGATAACCTTTGGAGATTTGAAGTACTGCCCTCTCTTGGCAAAAAGCTTGATGAGAAGGATTTCCCCTCAATCGGAAAACTCCTCGATGACCTTATAGAAAATCCTGAATTTTCCGAGGGTCGCAAAAAAGTATCCGATACGGCATGGCAATGCAAGAGAGAATCAGCATCCCTTACCGCAGACTATTTAATTTCCAAACACAAAGAAATTGAGGCTTGATCATGGGTAATCCTTTATACAATCTTTTCATACAGCCGCTGGAGCTCCTTATAGAGCTTATTTTCTCTGTCATGAAATCCATAAGCGGTAACTACGGTCTGGCTATAATTATGGTCAGCGTCGTTGTAAATATACTTATTTTCCCTCTGTATAAGCGTTCGGACGCGATGCAGGAAGCGGAACATAAAAAGCAAAATGAGATGGAACCCTGGATAAAACATATCCGTAAAACCTTTAAGGGCGATGAGCGCTTTATGATGCTCCAGACCTACTATAGGCAACAGGATTACGCTCCCATCAGCGCGGTAAAGGGATCTTTTTCCCTTCTTTTACAGATTCCGTTTTTTATGGCTGCGTACCACTTTTTATCAAGCATTGATATGCAGGGCGTTTCCTTTTTATTTATCCCCAATCTCGGCGCGGCTGACCATCTTTTAAAGATCGGACCTTTCGCAATAAATCTGCTGCCTCTTATGATGACGGGATTCAATCTTCTCTCAGCCGCCATTTACCTTAAAGGTACAAGACTCAGAGACAAGATTCAGACTGTTGTCCTTGCCCTGGCCTTTCTCGTAATCCTTTACAGAAGCCCTTCTGCTCTTGTTTTGTATTGGACTATGAACAATTTCTTCTCACTTTTGAAGAATGTATTTATGAAGCTTATAGGGCCTTATCTTGCAAGACGCAAAAAAAAGTCCGCTTCTTCCTTAGCAGACAGTTCCTTAGAAGATAGTGTAAAAACAGATAAACGGAAAATGCGCGAAGGTACTTTTTCCTTTGTCCTTGCTGCGCTCTTCCTCACACTTATTGCGGGGCTTGTCGTACCTGCCGCCGCAGTCAGCGCTTCACCCGAAGATTTTATTTCTGTTAACCCAACCGTTAATCCTGTACTTTTGATCTTCAACACATTTTTTATCAGTGCCGGAATCTTTATGGTCTGGGGCGGAATCATATACTTTGTCAGCAAAGAAAAGCAGAGAGCTGCCATTACCGGTGCATTTTGGTGCCTCTGCCTTCCCGCCATCGTAAACTACATGTTTTTCGGAAAGCGCCTCGGTACCATCTCTCCTCTCTTTAGATTTAATGACGGACTGGGATACGGTGCAAAGGAACTTCTTATAAGTACGGCTGTATTTATCGTACTTGTTTTGGTTTCGCTATTTGTATACATTAAAAAGAGGGCCTTTATTCGCCCCGTGCTGGCCGTTCTTGTCCTCAGCGTTCTGATACTGGGCTCTTACCAAACAGTAAAGGCACAGAGTCATATACGCGCTTTGGGAGTAACATTTAAGTCCGCTTCCGATACTGAGGATATTGAGCCCATCATTCCCCTTAGCAAAAACGGAAAAAATGTTGTTGTTATAATGCTCGACAGAGCAATTAATGACTATTTTCCTTTCGCTATAAGTGAAAAGCCCGACCTTGCAAGGGCTTTTGATGGCTTTACCTACTATCCGAACACCATATCCCACGGACTCTTTACTGTCTACGGAACTCCTCCTTTATTCGGCGGATTTGAGTACACGCCAAAGGCTATAAACGCCAGGGATACGGAGCCTCTTGTAGATAAGCAAAACGAAGCCCTTAAAGTTATGCCCGTGCTTTTTTCGGAAAAGGGTTATACTGTAACGGTTTGCGACCCGCCCTATGCCAACTACCAGGAAATCTGTGACCTTTCGATCTACGATGATTATCCTGAGATAAATGCCTACGAAACAATGGGTAAATATATCGCTGAGGGCGAACACTACACAAAATCCGTTTCCGATACATCCAAAAGAAACTGCGTGTATTACGGAATACTCAAAATAACCCCGCCGATCCTCCAGCGTTTTATTTACAACTACGGCAATTATTATCAGATGGAGAAAAAGCACATTCAGGAGCCTGAATTCCTGGGTTCATACGCTGTGCTTGACAATCTAGATAAACTGACTTACATCTCAGAGGATGACAAAAACACCTTTTTAATGATGGATAATAACACCACTCATGCACCGTGTCTTCTTCATCTTCCTGATTATACGCCTTCGGATACTCCTTCCGATGCATCGGATACACCGGCTTATTTGGAATTAAACGGGCGTGTGTGCAAACTTGATAATTCGATTCTCGTACAGCACTATCAAGTCAATATGGCCGCTTATCTGAAGCTTGCCGAATGGTTCGATTTTCTTAGGGAGAACAATCTCTATGACAACACCAGGATCATTATAGTCGCCGACCACGGCAGGGTCCTTAATCAGTTTGATGACCTGATGCTGGATGAATATGTAGATATTGAAGGATATCATCCCCTCCTTTTATTTAAGGACTTTAACAGCACGGGCCTTACAACATCGGATGAATTTATGACAAATGCCGATGTGCCCACTCTGGCTACAGAGAATCTTATTAAAGATGCAACTAATCCTTTTACCGGCAAGCCGATAGATTCAAAGGATAAGGAGAACGGTCAGTTTATAACAACATCTCCTCACTTTGAGCTTTTAGAAAACCCGGGAAATACATTTAACACCGAAGATTCCTATTGGTATAAAGTATCTGGAAATATATTTGATAAATCAAACTGGGTAAGGATTACCGATAACAAATAAATTGTTGAGCTCGAATAATCTTTAGAATATCAAAAAGAAGCGCCGATAAGACGCTTCTTTTATTTTACATATGTATTGTGAAATCCCGTTAAAGCGGTATTTATGAAAAACTGATAACGGCATTCTTGGGCTCACGGCTCTTTTCAACGCTGATAGCGTGCAGGACAGGCCCTTCGCCTTTGTAATCCTCAAAATACTCTTTGGTAAGGTTTGCTGTTACAACAACCCAATCCTTGTCCTTAAGCGAATCTGTTCCCTCGTACTTACATGCATAGCCTAAAAATACCATATCGTCGGCACAGCAGGTCATAGCCATACGTCCGGGCACAAAGTATCCCTTAGGGAAATTGTCCGGTACCATAACCATAGCCTGCATTACAAGTCTCTTTCCGAAATACCTTTCGGGGTGATCCATACAGTCAAGATACCAGATGCCGTATGTGTTCTCATCTAGTACTATCTCTTCGGCATTTAAATCGTAAGGAAGGTCTTCCTCAAAGATCTCGTCAATCTCACCGTTTGAATCCTCAAAGACAACGTCAGCCTTCTGGTTAACGGCCTTGATATTTCTTCTGAGGGTGGGAAGTTCGTCTCTCACACTGTCGCATCTGTTAAAGATGATCATTTCGGATTTTCTGATCATCTCGGCAAGAAGGGAACGCATATTGGTGTAGAACATCTGGAATGTACTTCCGTCGATGATTGTAATCTGCTGTTCTATCTTCCAGTTCCAGGGGAGCTTGCAATTCTTGTAATTCCACATTCCGTTCCACTCGATAATGATTCTGTCGGGCTTAACTCTTCTCTCGATTCCGGAGAGGGTGGAGGTTGTGAAATCCTCTTCACTATCAATTACAACAAGCTCGGTATTGGCCTGCTTTAAGAGCTCCGGGTCATATTCCACTTCTCCCTCTTCGCAAACAAGTAAAAGTGTTTTTCCCTTTATCTTGAAATAGGGCTGTGCAATCGTAAAAGTTATAAACTCAGATTTTCCGGCTTCCAAAAAACCGTTGATCATATATACTGATTGGTTCTTCATTCTTAAATCTCCAAGCATTACGCGAATAATTCCTTAAGCTTATCTTCCTTAAGTTCAGCTCCGATTACGCAGATCTTACCTGTAACCTGAGGTTTTCCGCTGCGAACATCGCTCTCTTCGGGAACGTAATCATAGTAGATCCATGTTCCGTCCTCAGCGGGAACCATTCCCTTTGCACGAAGAATCTGTCCGTACTCGCCGGAGTCAAGTGCATTAAGGATCTCGCTGATCTTTTCCTGAGTGTACTTCTTGGGGGATTCCATTCCCCAGCTTGTAAATACCTCGTCAGCGTGATGATGATGGTGAGGGTGATGGTGATGGTGCTCATGCTCGTCTTCGTCATCATCGTCGTCATCATGGTGATGATGGTGGCAGCAACACTCCTCATCGTCATCATCATCGTCGTGATGATGGTGGTGATGCTCGTGCTCATCTTCGTCGTCATCGTCATCGTGGTGATGGTGATGATGCTCATGCTCATCTTCATCATCGTCATCGTCGTGGTGATGGTGGTGGCAGCACTCCTCGTCTTCGTCATCATCATCGTCATCGTGGTGGTGTCCACAGCTGCAAACTCCGTTTTCATCGTATTCGTGATGATGATGGTGATGATGCTCGGGTTCAGCCTTAGCCTTCTCCATCATCTCAGCAAGAAGATCGTCAATCTTATCAGCGCCTTCGATGGTAGCAAGGATGTCCTTTCCGTCAAGCTCCTCGATAGGAGTGGTGATGATAGTAGCCTGAGTATTGTGCTCACGGATAAGAGCAACCGCCTCAGCGATCTTTTCTGCAGAAGCCTTATCGGTACGGCTTAAGATGATTGTTCCTGCGTAAGCTATCTGGTTGATAAAGAACTCACCGAAGTTCTTGATATACATTTTTGCCTTTGTTGCATCAACTACTGCTACAGCGCTGTTGATCTCAACATCAAGATCTCTGGCAGTCTTCTCGATTGCCTTTAAAACATCGGAAAGCTTACCTACTCCCGAGGGCTCGATAAGGATTCTTTCGGGTGCATAAGTAGAAATAACCTCCTTAAGAGAGGTTCCGAAGTCACCCACAAGCGAACAGCAGATACATCCGGAGTTCATCTCCTTGATCTCGATACCGGACTCCTGTAAGAAGCCTCCGTCAATTCCTATCTCACCGAATTCATTCTCAATAAGTACAGTCTTGCTTCCGTTAAGAGCGTCGGCAAGAAGCTTTTTAATAAGTGTGGTTTTACCTGCTCCGAGGAAACCTGATACAACGTCAATCTTAGTCATTTAAATCGCCTCTTTCTTTAAAACGTGCCGCCTTAGCTTAGTTAGCGGCATCAAACTATTTTTAGTCCCATTTGATGAATATTTTACCACTCTTTTACCCTTTTGGCTATTAAATAACTATAAACTAAAAAATAACTATAAACTAAAAAAAACGCCCCGCGGTTTCCCACGGGGCGCTCGGCAGAACTGTAAGCCGGGTTATGTCCAAGAGCCGAGGCTCTCTGGGTGATCATCTATCTAGTACGACCGTTGCCGGCCGCATCAAGCGATCTACCTGAAGGATGGGCGGGCAGCCCTTAGCCCTTCTGCTTGATCTTGCTTCGAATGGAGTTTACACGGCCTGTATGTTACCACACAGCCGGTGGTCTCTTACACCACCTTTTCACCCTTGCCTATTGCTATAGGCGGTTATTTTCTGTTGCACTGGTCTGGGAGTCACCTCCACCGGACGTTATCCGGCATCCTGCCCTGCGAAGCCCGGACTTTCCTCACCTGTCTTGCGACAGCCGCGATCACCTGTTCTGCGTACAATCAATTATTATAATTACCTGACTTTAAAATTGTCAAGGCGAAGTCATTACCGTTATATATTTGATTCAAATCAGGTCAAGCAAACCTATGACTTTTTGTTCTTAACGATTATATGTGTGATAGCTACCGCAGCGCCTGCGCAGATAGCTACTATTCCAAGAATAAGGACTACTACAGGCCACGATCCGAAAGAAGCTTTTTCTGCGGCAGATGTTTCTTCAGTCTCTTCGCTTTCTGAAGGCTCTGTCTGCGCCTCCGGCTTTTCCTCCAACGCCTCTTCACTGCTTACCGGCTCTTCCTTTTCGGAAGACTCTTCTTTCACATCCTCTTTTTCATCTTTGGATGTATCTTCTTTAACCGTCTCGTCTGCCTTGGCATCCTCCTTTTCACCCGCATTTAAAACAGGCTCCGGTGAATTCCCGGCATGCTTTCCGAGGCTGATTCCGTTTGCACCTAAAGCAACTTTATGGTCAAGGCTTATAAACTTACCGTCCTTTGTCTGCCAGAGAACGGGTTTGACAAGAGCATACTTTTCCTCATCCCATGTCTTGAAATCATCTTTTACAAGACCGCCGGTATCTCCGGAATTGGCATTAAAGCACCAGAAAGTGTGATGGATATTTTCCTTTCCGATAAGGTCTCTGATATACTCCATCCACTTAAGGTTATTTCCCTGCATAAAGCCGCCCCACTCGCCTATAAGGATCGGGGCAATACCGTCTTCTTTGATATACAGCCAGTAGGGATGCCATACATCCTTATAGAGGGAATCGTACGTAAAGTCTCCCTTAAACCAGGGCTGTTCATATACAAGGGGGCCATAATCATGGGGTGAATAAACAATCTGTTTATTACGCTCCTTATCGCCGAAATCGATAGGATAATCCTTTACGGCCATAAGGTTTCCGCCCCACCAGGTATTGTAGTAGCTTCCCTCGTCGGTCTTGGTAAAATTGTTGCTCTTTAGATCCGTGGGATAAATCTGGATTCCCTCGATTACAATAAGCGCATGGGGATTGATGTCAAGAATGGCATTTCCGGCTTTTTCCGCAACCCTCTTCCAGTTGTTCTTGTCATCGGAATCGTTCCAGATGGCATGGGGCGTTTCGCTCGCCTTTCCGTGGGGCTCGTTCTTAAGATCGTAAGCAACCAGCGTATCAAAATTTTTGTATCTGTCAGCCAGCCATTTAAGACTTTCAATATACTGATCCTCGGAAATCTTATCCGTATACCAGACAGGGTGGTTATGGCCGGATGCATCGGTATTTGCCGAATGAATATCAACCATCACCTTGATTCCGTACTTTTCGCAAAGAGTCAGTACATAGTCAAATATCTCAAGAGAATTAAGCGAATTAAGATTGGCGTTATAAGCGTGATTGTAATTTGCCGTCGGATACTCTCCTTTTTTCCACTGAAGGAGAAGCTCCGCAGACATGGGCACTCTTAGTAAGTTGAATCCATGGTCTGCGATGGCTTTGAGAGAAGAATCAAGTTCTGCATTCCAGAGGCCGTCAAAAAGGTTTGTACCGGTATTATAGCCGAACCAGTTTACTCCCGTAAGCCAAACCACATTGCCGTTCATATCGACGATTTTCTCACCATCGGTTGTAAGCCAGTCATCTCCCGCTGTACCGTAGGTACTAACCGCCGGTGATTTGAAATCCGGTCTTTCTTCAGACTGCGCGCCGCCTCCGCCGTTTCCGGAATTATTGTTGTTGTTATTGTTATCCACGCTGTTAACGGGAGCAGTGTATGTTCCCGAGCCTTTTACGCTTTCAACCTTTGCGGAGTTAAGATTTGATCCTTCAACCTGGATGCCAACATTTGAATTAAAGCCCCAGCTGTTTGCTCCGTCGGCTCTTACTACAGCCGTAACCTTTTTCCCGTTTACGGTATAGGAATCAAATCCCCAGCCGGAAGCGGATGTCACATCGCCGTCAAAGCTAACAACCACGGTAATTGTCATATAACCGTCACAGCCGGAAAGATCAAAGCTTATCTGTCCTCCCGCCCCCCAGGCATTTACCGATTCGTTCGAGGCCTTCGGATTCTCCGCAGCATTTGCGGAAAGTCCAAATACGCCCGTTCCGGTAAAGAATAAAAGAATCGCAAGACAAAACGGAACAAATTTTTGAAACATATCTTTAGAAATCATTTTTCTCAGACAGTACATCTCTCGCTCCTTATTTTCAAACGACTTAAGATCAAACTCTGAAGCAGCTTCCGCCCACAAACTCTCTGCAGATTGAGTTGTTCGGCAAGAATTCACTGGGCACGCTTAAGAAATAGTCCAGGAATTTCAGAAGCCTTTTGGCCTCGTAATATGCGGGAGCACCCTTTTCTATCTGGAAAAGGAGCGGCTCTGCGAAAGGCTTTAAGCAGGCGAGCTCATAGATAAGAACCGAATTGAACATCGCATCCGCTTCCTCCTGGAAGGGGAAGATATTCTCCTCTTCTCCGCGGCGTACTGAAGGCCACATTCCGATTGTTCTTGCGGCATCCGCTCCGCGGGTTCTCGCGTCACGAACCATTCTTCTAAGAAGTCTTGCGTCCGTGGTAGGGATACGGTTATGTTCATCAATATTGATGGACGTAAGGGCGCTGATATAGATTTTGAACTTGCTCTCATCGGGAAGCGCGTAGCTCATCTTGGGATTGAGCCCGTGAATTCCCTCAATAACAAGTACATCTTCAGGTCCTAACTGCAAGTATCTTCCGTTGTACTCTCTGCGGCCGATCTTGAAGTTAAAGTCGGGCATTTCAACCCTCTCTCCCGCAAGGAGCTTAGTCATATCCTCATTAAACTTCTTTGTATCTATCGCCTCGATGCACTCGAAATTATAATTTCCGTTTTCATCGAGAGGGGTATCTTCGCGGTTTACAAAATAATCATCTACAGCGATCGGATGAGGGGTAAGTCCCAAAGTACGGAGCTGGATGGAAAGTCTGTGTGAAAAGCTGGTCTTTCCGGATGAAGAAGGTCCCGCGATCATAACAAACTTAACACCGCCGCGGTCAACGATCTCCCTGGCAATCTCGCTTATTCTCCTCTCCTGTTCAGCCTCCTGAACAAGGATAAGATCATTCATCTGATTCTTGCAGATCCAGCTGTTAAGGTCACCGACATTTTCGATACCTACCTGGCTGTACCATTTTGCTGTCTCCATGAAGGTATCGTAAAGCTTTCTTCTCTCTTCAAAAGGTTTAACCTCGGTAGGATTATTTTTTGAAGGAAGTATCAGCATAAATCCTTCGCCGTAGCTTATAAAATCAAAATATTTAACGTAGGATACATTCGGAAGCATGTATCCGTAGTAATAATCGTAATATCCGTCTATCTCGTACACATTGACCTGTGATGTGCGGCGGAATCTGAAAAGTTCGTTTTTATCGGTCATTCCGTGGCGTTCAAATAGATCCATGGCCTCGTCAAGGGGATAGGTTGCCTTATACACGGGAGTTCCGTAGCTGACAAGTTCAAGCATCCTCTTTTTGATATCGGCAGCGGCTTTCTCGCTTACCGTAACGCCCTCTCCGGCGCGTATAAAGATGCCGTTTGCGATGGTAAAATCTACTCTTGAGGTATTTGCGGCTTTTTCGCCGAAAACATCATAAATCGCTTTTATCGCAAGCATTGTGGCTGTTCTTGTATATGTAAGATGTCCCACATCATCTTTGAATGTGAAAAATCCGACTTCACCGTTTTTATTGACTCTCTTGAAAAGCTCCCTGATCTTTCCGTTGATTGAGACTGCAGCGATAGGCGAATCAAACTTATCCTGCACCATTGCGGCAACATCTTCCCATGTTGTGCCTTTCTCAACCTCGATTTCCTTACCCATTACTTTTAATCTGTACATAAAACACCTCCTATTTTTTAAAAAGTGTATTAAGTTCAAGTGCAAGTTCAGCCATGGCGAGCTTTTTCTTAAGCTCATCCATCTTTTCAAAATCCGGCTTTTTAGCTCCGGAAATCTTTTCGATACTCTCGGACCATTCACCGATCACATGTCCGAGATATTTTTTCATATCTCCGTCATTGGTTATAAGATCAAGCCCAAAATATTCATCAAGGCTTTCGGCAAATTCGGAAAACTCAGGACCCGGTCCGGTTTCTGTAAGCCTTTCCTTAAGGCGCTTCAAGCCGCCTCCAAGGCTTTTTAAGTACTCTTCCTCCACCTCTTTTTTTGAAGTAAGGAGCATCGCAAAGTAGTACTTGTCTTCTTCGATCATCAGCTTGTTTCTAAGGAGAGTAAAACCATTTTCTTCAAAGAAACGGCGCATCTCGGGGATTTCGCTTTGCGCCTGGATTAAAATATAATCGGCAGCTTTTGCTTTACTTAGATCGTCAAGAATAATCCCTGCTATAGTCCGCATTCCCATTCCGGCGATGACTATGGCATCCGCCTCGCCTTCCGAAAGCTTATTAAGCCCCGGGGAGAGCCGAACATCAATCAGATCAGTCAGACCTGATTTTGCAATATTCTTTTTGGCAAATTCCAGCGGACCTGCCTTTATGTCGCAGGCTACGGCGCTTTTTGCGATGCCTCTTTGGACCAGGGATATGGAAATATATCCGTGGTCGCATCCTATATCCGCAACTTTTTCGCACTCAGGCAAAAGAGAAACTATTCCCTCGAGCCTTGGTGAAAGCTTTGGAGTAAATGTTTTTTTCATAGTAAATCCCGCCCGGTATTACTCAAGATAATCCTTAAGCTGCTTGCTGCGGCTGGGGTGACGAAGCTTTCGGAGTGCCTTTGCCTCGATCTGACGGATACGCTCACGGGTAACATTAAATTCCTTACCTACTTCCTCGAGAGTTCTTGCCTTTCCGTCATCAAGACCGAATCTTAGCCTAAGTACCTTTTGCTCTCTCTCTGCAAGGGTGTCGAGAACCTTGTTAAGCTGTTCTCTTAAAAGGGTTGCGGTAGCTGCATCAGCAGGAGCGGGTACATTATCATCCTGGATGAAGTCACCAAGATGGCTGTCTTCCTCCTCACCGATGGGGGTCTCAAGAGAAACGGGCTCCTGAGAGATCTTAAGGATTTCTCTTACTCTCTCAACAGGGATGTTCATCTCCTCAGCGATCTCTTCTGGCATGGGCTCGCGTCCCTTCTCCTGAAGAAGCTGACGGCTTACTCTGATGAGCTTGTTGATGGTCTCAACCATGTGAACGGGGATACGGATGGTACGTGCCTGGTCAGCGATAGCACGGGTAATAGCCTGTCTGATCCACCATGTTGCATATGTTGAAAACTTATAACCCTTGGTGTAATCGAACTTTTCAACCGCCTTGATAAGTCCTAAGTTTCCTTCCTGAATAAGGTCGAGGAAAAGCATTCCTCTTCCAACATATCTTTTGGCGATGCTGACTACAAGACGAAGGTTTGCCTCTGCAAGACGCTTCTTGGCTGCCTCTCCGTCATCGATATCCTTCTGCATAGCGGCAATATCCTTGGCAAGCTTTGTAGCCTTTTTAGACTTCTTGTCCTCTATTTCTTCATATTTAGCCTTAGCTTCATCGATGTTTGCAATGGCAGCATCTCCGGCTTCCATTCTCTTTGCAAGTTCAATCTCTTCGTCCGCGGTAAGAAGGGGAACCTTACCGATTTCCTTAAGATACATCTTAACGGGATCTTCCGTGCTGATTCCGTCGGGAACGGAAAGGTCGATATTCTCGATATCGACTTCCTCAACCTCTGACATGATAATGTCATCATCGGGAACATCATCCATATCGGGATCGTCATCAATACTGATATCGAGGTCAAAGTTTAGATCTTCCTCTGTGGGCTCCTCTACGGTAGCAAGTACCTCGATGCCCACAGCCTCAAAATACTCCTCGATCTTGTCTCTGCTCTCCTCGTCAAGTTCCATATCGGCAAAAGCATCTTCAATTTCCTTTTGCTCGATAACGTTTTTCTTTTTGTTGGCAAGTGCCTGAAGCTCCTGTAATTTCGCTTCAAATTTCTGCATCATGTTTTCGTCCATTTTTTCTCCTTCGTCCGGCTATCCGGGCTCTACTCGAGGCTTACGCCTTTTTGTTTGAGTGATTCAAGTTCTTTTTTCAGTTTGATGGAATCCATCATCTTAGACATATCGTTTCCGATATTCTCCGAGAAGAAATTGTAGCTGTTTTCCTTAACTCTTATAATTATGTCGGAAAAAGCCCTCTTTCTCTCATCTTCCGAGGTGATCTCGGGCATCTTCGCCTGGAAGATATTGGCCACAAGATTCTTTTCCTCTTCTTCGAAACTGTCAATAACCGCAGGCGGATCGAGGCAGTCGTTTTCTATATCGGAAAACACCCTTTCCGCAACCTTGCGATATATCTCGTCGGTAAAATCCTGCACACTGATATACTTCTTTATCTTCGGAAGCATCTCAGGCTCATCCGTAAGCCAGGTAAGAAGCATTGACTCGGCTATTTTTCCGCTATCCTCCTGAGTGGCCTTTGTCTGCGAAGTTTGTTTCGGCTTTTGATAGACCGGAACCGCCAGCTTGGCGGAGGCGTACTCCGTAACAAGATTTCGCATATTCTCGGTATTTATCCCGTACCGCTCGCAGATGGCCTGTAAGTAATTTTCCCTTTCGAGGGGCTCCGGGAAATTCTCGCAAAGTTTCACCGCAATAGCCTTATAAAACTGGGTTCTTTGCTCCGGATCCGACTGGTTGTAATCCCCTTCTATCGTCCTTATAAGGAAATAAAAGCTGTTCTCCGCCTCATCGATCCGCTTTTGGAAGGCTTCACTTCCGTAGGCTTTTATAAACTCGTCGGGATCCTTTGCAGGGCGCATATCGATAACCCTTCCGGATATATCTGCGCTCTTTAATATATCTATGGCTCGAAGAGCGGCCTTAACGCCGGGGCCGTCACTGTCGTACGCCAAAAATACCTTTTTCGTATATCTCGATAAGAGATTTGCCTGCTCCTGGGTAAAGGCTGTTCCAAGGGAAGCGACCGCCTGTGAAAATCCCGCCTGGTGCATGGCGATAACATCCATATATCCTTCACAGAGGATGAGATTACCCGCCCTTGAATTTCTTGCAAACACAAAACCGTAGAGGTTTCTTCTCTTATCGAATATGTCCGTTTCCGGGGAATTTAAATACTTAGGCTTTGCGTCGCCCAAAACTCTTCCGCCGAAGCCTATTACCCGATGGTTAGCATCCATGATCGGGTACATGACTCTGTTCCAAAAAGGGGATGAAAGACCGTTTTTCTCGGAAACACTCGCTATTCCCGAGTCTCTTATCTCTTCATCCGAAAAACCCTTTTTCCTAAGGACTTCCACAACCTCCCGTCCGTTTACTCCCGCAAATCCGAGACCGAATTTGTTGATAGTCTCGTCCGATAGACCTCTGTCCTTAAAATACTTCATCCCTCTCTCGCCGTGAGGGCTGCGAAGACATCTGTAAAAGAAAGTCGCGGCTTCCTTGTTTACTTCAAGAAGTCTTAGCTTTTTATCGCTCTTTCTTTTCTCCTCGGCGGAGACGGAAACCTCCGGAAGCTTTATTCCGGCCCGGTCCGCAAGAAGCTTGACGGCTTCGACAAATGTGATGTTTTCATATTTCATTACAAAAGTGATCACGTTGCCGGCTTCACCGCAGGCGAAACATTTATATATCTGCTTGCTCCTGCTGACTGAAAAAGACGGCGAATGGTCATTGTGGAAAGGGCATATTCCAACATAATTGGCTCCCTTTTTGGTAAGGCTTATGTACGAGCCCACCACATCCACAATATCGCTGCTCTGGCGTACCTGCGCGACCAGTTCATCGCTGTAATACATAAATTGCCCTCTAATACTCCCAACTCTTAGGTACAAAAATCTCGTCAAATATATCGATGGCGTAACGGTCGCTCATAGAAGCCACATAATCGCAGGCTACTCTTGCTCTCTCCTCGCCATTATTCATCAGGTCAATGTATTGCTTCGGGAGCTTTTCCGGGTGTGTAAAGTAATAATCATACAATCTCTCAACCAGCTCCTCGGCCTTACTCTCCTCAGATTTCGCTATAGGGTTAGTATAGACATTCTCAAACATAAACTTTCGAATATCTTTCATCGCTCCCCCAACCTCTTCCGACATGATTATGTCGTCCTTGTCCATACTGTTTGTAATGATGTCATGAATAAGGGTATCAAGCCTTGCACCGGGGGTGGAGCCAAGAACCTTTCTTATCTCGAGAGGTACATCCATTTCCGTAAGGATTCCGGCTCTTACCGCATCATCCATATCATGATGTATGTACGCGATCTTATCGGAGATTCTGACAACTCTTCCCTCTAAAGTAGAAGGCATTCCGCTGGTCTGGTGGTTAAGTATCCCATCCCTTGTCTCCCAGGTAAGATTAAGCCCCGCTCCATCCTTTTCAAGGATTTCTACGGTCCTTACGCTCTGGACATTATGTTCAAAGCCTAAGGGACAGACTCTGTCAAGAGCTCTCTCTCCCGCGTGTCCGAAGGGGGTATGTCCAAGATCGTGTCCGAGGGCGATAGCCTCTGTAAGGTCTTCGTTGAGCCTTAGAGCCTTTGCTATGGTTCTCGCGTTTTGAGATACCTCAAGAGTATGAGTCAGTCTTGTTCTGTAATGGTCACCTTCGGGAGCAAGAAAGACCTGGGTCTTGTCCTTAAGTCTTCTGAAGGCTTTGCAGTGGATTATCCTGTCCCTATCTCTTTGATAGACCGGTCTTATATCGCACTGGGGTTCAGCTTTGTCGCGCCCTTTTGATTCGCAGCTGAGCGCAGCGTACTTACTGAGATACTCTTTTTCCCTTTGTTCCAAACTCTCCCTTATAGTCATTTAAACCCTCCATACCGAAAAACAAACCATATGGTCAGTCACATTTACATTATTCTTCGCCCGGTACCGATTTCCTTTTTTTATTTTCGAAATTTTTTTAATTTTTTTAGTTTTTTTAGACAAATGGTGCAATCTGCTTGACTTTTTCAGTTTAAAGCGTTATGCTTTAAAGCGTTACAGTGCTAAATTCTCACGGAGGAACCAACATGATCATCAAAATCTTAATGCTTGTACTTTTCTTTGCGGTAATGCTGACCATAGGCTTCATCTGCCGTAAAAACGCTACGGACGTAAACGGCTTTGTCCTTGGCGGACGTTCCGTCGGCCCCTGGGTTTCCGCCTTTGCTTTCGGAACCTCTTACTTTTCGGCGGTAGTCTTCGTAGGTTACGCCGGACAGTTCGGCTGGAAATACGGAATCGCCACAACCTGGGTCGGTATCGGAAACGCTCTTATCGGATCCTTCCTCGCTTGGAGAATCCTGGGACGCCGTACAAGGATTATGACTCAGCATCTTAACTCGGCGACAATGCCTCAGTTTTTCGAATCTCGTTTTGGAAGCCCGGCTTTAAAGATTGTTGCCTCCATAATCACATTTATTTTCCTTATCCCTTATACAGCTTCGCTTTATAACGGTCTTTCGAGACTCTTCGGAATGGCTTTTAATATTGATTATACTGTCTGCGTAATCGTAATGGCGGTCCTTACCGGCGTTTACGTAATAGCCGGCGGTTATATGGCTACCGCTATCAACGACTTTATCCAGGGCATCATCATGCTTATCGGTATTGTCGCTGTGATCCTTGCCATCTTAAAGAGCCAGGGCGGATTTATGACAGCCCTTGACAGCCTTGCAAGAGTGACGGATGAAAATGTTGCCACCACCCCCGGTATATTCGCTTCCTTCTTTGGACCCGATCCCTTAAATCTTATCGGAGTCGTAATCCTTACCTCCCTTGGAACATGGGGACTTCCTCAGATGGTTCAGAAGTTCTACGCGATTAAGAGCGAGAAATCAATCTCCACCGGAACCGTAGTTTCTACAATCTTTGCATTCGTAGTAGCCGGCGGTTGCTACTTCTTAGGAGGCTTCGGAAGGCTTTTCTCCGACAAGATAAATATTGCAGAGGGCGGATATGATTCCGTAATCCCTACGATGCTTTCGGGACTTCCGGACCTTCTTATTGCGGTTGTTGTGGTACTGGTACTTTCAGCTTCCATGTCAACTCTCTCATCCTTAGTACTTACCAGCTCATCAACTCTTACCCTGGACCTTTTAAAGGGACATATCGTAAAGAAGATGAGCGAAAAGAAACAGCTTATAATCATGCGTGCTCTTATAGTAGTATTTATCGCGATCTCCGTTGTGATCGCAATCGTTCAGTACAAGGCAAATGTCACCTTCATCGCTCAGCTGATGGGCGTTTCATGGGGAGCTCTTGCAGGAGCCTTCCTCGCTCCTTTCCTCTACGGTCTGTACTGGAAGGGGACAACGAAGATCGCTGCTTTTGTAAGCTTTGCTTTCGGCTCAGTTGTTATGCTCCTTAACATGTTCTTAAGACCCTATTTCCCGGCGCTCTTACAGTCGCCCATCAATGCAGGAGCCTTCTGTATGCTAGCCGGACTTATACTTGTCCCGATTGTTTCACTCTTTACGAAAAAGCCCGACAAAAAGCTGGTTGATGATGCCTTTGCCTGCTACAGCGCAAAAGTCAGCGTTCCTCAGTACGAGGCTTTGTCCGACGAAGAACAGGCAAAATAAAGACACACAATTATATTAATCTTGGGGTCCTGCCCCACAAAATATAAACGGAGCCGAGTTAATCAGCTCCGTTTTTCATAATTTGATATCTATGAAAAAAATCAATACACATTTTCCGTATGATCTATGAGGTTTCCGTCATCATCATACACAAGCTTTACAGAGAAGAAAGGTGCATCATCCTCCATCAGTTTAAAGAAGATCTTGTCTCCTTCCCAAATAGGAAGATTGCAAACCTCTGAAATATCAACCCATTCAAGATTTCCTTCGTCACAGTCTTTCATCTCGCCGGAAAAATCCTCGGATGTAAAAAGTTGCATATACTCTGTGATATCCTGATAGACAAAGGTTACTATGCCCCTATAGTCCATCTTCCCTATAGTAAGGCCTGTCTCTTCAAGAGTCTCGCGTCTTGCGCACTCTTCCGGGGATTCCCGGGGCTCGAATTTACCGCCGACGCCGATCCACTTGTCTTTATTATAGTCCCCCTCTTTTTTGATACGATGAAGCATCAAATATTTTCCGTCTTTTATAAGATGAACAAGGGTTGAGTTTATTATTCTTGAATCGCCCATATAAAAGCCTCTTAATTAAACCTCGTAGTCCATGCAGACTCTTGACTTTGTATAAGGTCTTACTTTACCGTCCGCAACAGCTACGTGCTCGGGATGAACGGCATATCCTTTAAGGGAGGCTTCATCCTCAAAGCTCGAATCCAGCATGACATCGCAATTTGAACTTGCAAGTGGACAAATATTCACCTTAATTTCAAGGAGACCGGGAATCTTTCCCTTAAGGCCCTCAAGACCCTCTTTGATTCCCTTCTTGATGCTCTCTTTTTCGGTCGCATCAAACTCGTCTTTTAAGTTCCAAAGAATTACATGTTTAACCATTTTGTTTCTCCTGTATCAACCCATTAATCATGTTTTCCGGGCATATTGCCACAATCCTTTTCACAGACAGCGCCGGATTCTTATCGGATTTACGCATCCAGGCAATATTATAATACTTTCCTCGGACTCTCTCCATATCTTTTTACATATGCTCTGTAAAAGGAGGAATAATCTCCGAATCCGCATTTTTCGGCCGCAGCTCCGGCGCTCTCCCCGTCTTCTAGCATCTCCCGGGCGGCGATCAGCCTTTTTGCGGTTATATACTCCCAGCAGGATGCTCCTGTTGATTTCTTAAAAAGCCTTCCTATCTGGGACTCACTGACATAAAACTTTTCTGCGAGAAACGGAACCGAGAGTCCCTCATAAATATGCTCGTTCACATACCTTAATATCTTTTCCGAAAGAGAGCTGTCTCTCGTCTTTTTCTTTTTCATTTCAAAGCTGTTTTGTCTGAATTCCTCGTCCAGACCGGAGAGTATATCCATAAGAATCCGGTATGCGGTAATCCTTCTTTCATACTCATCCTCATGCTTACCGCACAGCGTACCAAGAAGCCCCTCGTACTCCGGTCTCTCGTATAGATTTCTTTCCCCGAGAGGTCTTTCGGTATACAACCGCATTAGGCGTCTTTCCGGGTCAATATCGTCCAAAAGGGATAGGGGAAAATTGACTGCATATCTCTCGTAAACCCCGTTTGTCAATAGCTTTGCCATATGAACCTCACCGGGTCTCATAACAAGAAGGCTCCCCCTCCTCATATGGTATACGGTTCCCTCCACAAGGTAATCAGCTTCTCCGTCCACGAAATAATAAATCTCGCATCTGTCGTGAATATGCATAGTATATCCGCTGCCGTCCGCGTTTTCCTCCCGGACATGCCTCGTATACACGCCGTCACTTTCATGTTCACAGAAAATATCCATTCCAGCCTCCTTTATTTCAGCCTCATACTATATAAAATACTAATTCATGCGTGAATTTGCAATATATTTGATTTATTTTGCAATTTTAATGTAATTTTCTTCATGGTAGTATAAATGCAGAATACATCTTAAAACGGAGGATATTATGGGATACAGACTTGCGGCATTTGCTGATGAAGCTTCTTCGGATATCGATCAGCAGATTAGAGCCATGAAGGAAAACGGCATAGAACTATTGGAAATCCGGGGTGTTGACGGATGCAATATTGCCGACATCCCGGTTTCAAAGGCAAAGGAGGTAAGAGCAAAGCTCGATGATGCAGGTCTCGGCGTATGGTCTTTGGGCTCACCCTTCGGAAAGATAGGCATAAATGATGACTTTGAAAAACATCTTGATTCCTTTAAACACGGCCTTGAACTCTGCGAAGTGCTCGGCGCAAAACATATAAGGCTCTTTAGCTTTTACGGAGCCGAAGGGCGCTTTGATGCGGTGGCTAAGAGGCTTGAAAAATTCGTAAACGCGGCAGACGGAACAGATATCATCCTCTGCCACGAAAACGAAAAGGGAATCTACGGTGATATCGCTTCAAGATGTCTTGAGATACAGGAGAACTTCCCCGAGATAAGGGCAGTCTTCGATCCCGCAAATTTCGTGCAGTCCGGCCAGGACACAAAAGAGGCATGGGAGCTTCTAAGTCCTTATGTTGAATATATGCATATAAAGGATGCGCTCCCTGACGGCTCCGTTGTCCCCGCCGGAAAGGGCGCAGGAAATCTTCCTTTCCTTCTTTCAAACTATAAAGGAGAGGTTCTTACGATTGAGCCCCATCTTACCGTGTTTAAGGGACTCTCAAAGCTCGAAGCCGCCCAAAAGAGCAAAGTCGGGCAATACTCATACCCCGATTCGTTTTCGGCTTTCAAAGCTGCCACAGACGCACTTAAGGAACTTATCGGATAACCCTTTCTGCGAAGGTTTAAAAGAATTTAAAATAATTCTGCATTATGTAAGGAGAAAAATATGGATAAAATAAGACTTGGTATAATCGGCGTCGGAAACATGGGTACTGGGCACTTAAAGAGCGTTGTTGACGGTGAGTGCCCCCGCATCGAGGTAACTGCGGTTTCAGACATTGTGCCGGAAAAGCTCCGGCGTGCTAAGGATATCTGCCCTTCGGTGCAGTGCTTTGACGATACGATAGCGATGCTTGACAGCGGCCTTATAGATGCGGCTCTTATCGCGGTTCCGCACTACGACCATCCCACCTTTGCCATAGAATGCTTTAAGCGGGGTATACATGTTATGACCGAAAAGCCCGCCGGAGTCTATACCCGCCAGGTTCGCGAGATGAACGAGGCTGCAAAAAAGGCGGGAGTCGTCTTTGCGATAATGTTTAATCAAAGATCAAATCCCATTTTTGTCAAAGCAAGGGAAATCGTAAGAAGCGGACAGCTGGGAGAATTAAAGAGACTTGTCTGGATAATAACAAACTGGTATAGAACCCAGAGCTACTACGATTCCGGATCATGGCGTGCCTCGTGGGACGGGGAAGGCGGCGGAGTTCTTCTTAACCAGGCTCCCCACAATCTTGACCTCTGGCAGTGGATATTCGGAATTCCCGAAAGAGTAAGAGCATTTTGCTCCTTCGGAAAATACCACCATGTTGCAATAGAGGACGATGTAACAATCTACGGCGAGTACGAAAACGGAGCGACTGCGACCTTCATAACAACGACCGGTGAGGCTCCCGGAACGAACCGCCTGGAGATCTCCGGCGATAAGGGAAAGCTCGTACTCGAAAACGGAACCCTTAAATGGACAAAGCTTAAAACTCCCGAGAGAGAGTTTTGCTTTACAAGCGAATCCGGATTTGCCTGTCCCGAAACTGAATACGAGGAATTTACCGCACCCGAACCTGACGGACATCCCATACTCCTTAGCAACTTTGCGGATGCGATACTTGACAGGGCTCCTCTTATCGCTCCGGGCTATGAAGGGCTTAATTCGCTGTCTATCTCCAATGCGGCGTATGTATCGGCATGGACCGATGACTGGGCCAAGATACCCGTAAATGAGGAAATATTTGAAAAGCATTTAAATGAGCTTCGGGAAAATGAAAAAAAAACTGTTTAAGAAATAAACAAAATCCGGCAGCCGTAAAGCTGCCGGAGCCCATAGAAAAATTAAGAGAAAGATGGCGGGTAAGGTGGTAGATTGAAACTTACTGCAGTCTGCTAAGCAAATTGTTTCTCCTGTATCTAAGTAGTTTACGAATACATAAGTTCCCTGATCCTGTTTTTATCAAGGCCGGTGCCAATTACGATAAAGACGCCCTGCCCGATGGATATGAGATCAACCAGGATTTCATGCTTTGTGGCGTTTAACTGATAGCCGCCCTCCTTGTCGCAGACAAAACCTTTGACGCGGATTATATTTCCGTAGCTTTCATCCTCAAAGAGAGTCTTTATCTTCGCCTTCATCCCTTCGAGATTGTCGGTAAGATCAAGAAAGCATACTGAATCAAACTCCGGACTCTTTCCGGCTGTTATCTTCATATAGTCATTCGAAAAATACCCGCTGTTTGAAATCGCATTAAAATCTTCATCAGAAAGATCGTCCCAGTCTTTTACTACGTACTTTCCCTTGATCTTGCACATTATCTTAGCAGCGGCATTATCTATATGAGCCTTGGTTCTTACTATATTGTCATCGGAAGATAGCTGGACTCTGCTGAGGACTATACTTCCGGCGCTCGCCGCCTGGGATGCCAAAAAGAAATCTTCCTCGGCATCTCCATTATCCGAAAGATTAGCATTGACAATGGTTATTACGCTTCCGATCTCATACATTCTCTCCAGAGTATCATCATCCCTTAAAGTATCGAAAAACATATCCATATCAAAGACGCCGGAGGGCTCAACGATGACTCTGTCGTATCCCGTCATAGCCATTGCTATAAGCTTCGTACGAAATCTCCTCTTTAAACAGTCTTCGTCACAGGCAGCCGCCACCATCTCGAGCTCGCACTTATCGGATCTGAGCTTATTTAAGAGAAGCATATCTACATTTACTGCTCCGTAATCATACTCGAGTATTCCGATCTTCAGGCCTTTTGACATCAGATACTTTGCATACTTTATAAGAAATGTTGTTTTCCCGGACCCAAGAAAGCCCGTTATCAGATCTATCTTAACCATCGGTTCCTTCTTTAAAAATATTTACATACTTACAAGCTTTATAAGGAGATCGGTAATCTTCTCCATAGATTCCGCGCAGACATACTCAAATCTTCCGTGGAAATTGTGTCCACCGGCGCAAAGATTCGGACAGGGAAGTCCCATAAACGAAAGTCTCGCTCCGTCTGTGCCGCCGCGGATGGGCTGGATCTTGGGTACTATATCAAGGTCTTCCATCGCTTTCTTTGCGTTTTCGATAAGGAAGATGTTACCTTCTTCGATCTTTTCACGCATATTGTAGTACTGGTCTCTGATAGCGATTTCCGCAGTCTTTTCTCCGTACTTGCTGTTTATATATGTGGCTGCATCCCGGATCAGTTTCTTTTTAGCCTCGAACTTTTCTCTGTTGTGGTCACGGATAATATATTTAAACTCCGCTTCCTCCGTTGTTCCCTTCATATCCGTAAGGTAGAAGAAGCCTTCATACCCTTCTGTGAACTGAGGTCTCTCCTGCGCCGGAAGCATAGAATCAAGTTCCATGGCGATACGGCTTGCGTGCTTCATCTTGTTTTTAGCTTCTCCGGGATGAACGGTTACGCCATGAACCTTTACAGTAACTGCCGCAGCGTTGAAGTTCTCGTATTCCAGCTCTCCGATAGCGCCGCCGTCAACGGTGTATCCGTAATCGGCATTCAGTCTGTCCATATCGATATTATCTACGCCGCTTCCGATCTCTTCATCGGGAGTGAAGCAGATTGAGATCTCGCCGTGGGAAACCTCGGGATGCTTTATAAGGTAAGATGCTGCTGCCATAATCTCCGCAACTCCCGCCTTATCGTCAGCCCCCAGGAGAGTAGTGCCATCGGTTACTATAAGGCTCTGTCCGACGTAGGCTTTCATCTCCGGATACTGAGAAGGAGAAAGAGTAAGACCGCTCTCATCACCCAGATATATGTCCCCACCGTCGTAGTTCTCAACAATACGAGGTTTTACATCCTTTCCCGAAGATTCGGGAGATGTGTCCATATGAGCTATAAGAGCAAGCTTCTTAGAACCGAAGGAAGTTCCCTCCTTTGCATTATTCGCAGGGATACGGCCGTATACATAGCAGTGCTCCTCGTCAAAATATACACCACTTACTCCGATTTCCTTAAGCTCCTTTTCAAGAAGTCTTCCGAGATTCTTTTGTTTCTCGCTACTGGGGGATGTGCCGCTTTCCTCATCAGACTGCGTATCTATTACCGCATATCTTAAAAATCTTTCAATTACTTCGCTTCCGTCAAACTTTCCCACTTTAATTACTTCCTTTCAAAAACTTTACTGTCTTGTGATCTTTATTACTGCCTTCGCATCTTCGCCGGTTCCGGTTATGCTGATGGTCTCAATGGAATACCCAAAATCTTTTCCGGTATCGAACTTTCCACCATCGAAAAATGCTGAGTAATCGTTCATATTAAATGTATTTCCGGCCTTAAAGAAATCAGAGCTGTTAAGCTTAATTCTGCTTCCCGGAGTTGTAAAGGTATTGGCTTTGCCCGCCTGAATCACTTCAAGCTGATATCTGCCGCTTTCCTTGTAATCATTTCCATAGTGCGGAGTTCCGATAGGCACTACCTCTTCACTATATATGTCATTTAAAAAGTTTCTAAATTCCATACGGGCATCAACATGATAAATCTGTACACCTACCGTATTTTCAAGTCCGAATGCCTTTGCATCATATTTATGAGTACCTACATTTGCAAATAGGTCGACAAGAATATACTCGTCAAAGGGTGTATTCATATCTTCTCCCGCCGCGGGAATCGCTATAGCATCGCCGGATGAGGACATGGGAGAAATTGTGTACTCGACCGATTCTCCCGGCTCAAGGCCTTTTACAATAGTAGGCTCTATCCATCCGACAGCGTATTTTGAGAATGCATTCCAATCGCCGTACTGGCTAGACTGCATATCGTATTCGCCCACCGCGTCTATTCCGCTGTATGTTACGTCATAATAGTCGATAAGACCAAGATTATGGCTAAACTCATGGATAAGTGTACTGTTATAAAAATGGTCTGAATGGCAGTACACAACGGAGTTAAAAGCGGGTAAAACGTCTCCTTCAAAGAAGTATTCGTTCGCACCGTAGGTTGTACTCGTATAAACGGCGCCTTCAAAACTCATTATGGAAAAGCCGTTGTTTCCGGAGGTATCTCCGTCATTTAAAAAGATAACCGAGTCAAAATAATGATCCCCGTCTAAGTCAAACTTATTCCAGTCCTGATCGGGATAGGTGCTCTTTAGCCACTCATAGATATCCCAGTAAATAAATTCACCCGTCTGTTCCTTCATTTCCTCGAAGGAATACTGGCAGGGATACCAGTCCGTCATATAAGTTGTAACATTAAACTTTCCGTAGGATGCTATATCCATGTACTCGCTTAAAGAGAACCTTTTCATGCTCACTGAGTCTGAGTAATCCTGAACATTTCCGTTCATATCCGAAACTCTTCCGAGTTCCTTACAGAATTCCTTATATACAGCATCGGTTGCTCTCTCTCTTTCATCGGACCATGAAAAAGGAATGCATAAAACGTTAAGATCCCCTGTAGCCTCCGGCCTTATATGGCTCTGAAGTTCGTGAAGGGTATTTCCCTCCGTGGCAGTATCAATTACATTTACAGGTACGCTGTATGTTGTTCCCCCAAGCGCAACGTCCAGTGTCATGCCGGATTCCACGCGAACACCGTTCTTATCTAAGACATTTCCGTCTTTATCCTTTAAATCTCCTACCGTGTAGTCAGCAAATGAAAGCTCATATCCATATTCAATAGGATCCCAGACGTAGAAGCGGTCCATAGGAAGTTCCAGATAGTCCTCATAAAAATCCGGGATTCCCACCAGTTCAAAATCGTAGATCTGGTCGTATGCGCTGAACATTCCCTCTTTGTATTTTTCGTAGGTATCTCCCTCCACGTAGCAGCCATAATTCATAGGATTAAGGATCACGCCTCTAAAGGGCTGCATTTCTTCCTCCGGACGATAGATCAGATTTATCTGAGAAAAAACGTAATAGCCGGGATTCTCGTAATCTTCAGGTAAGTAATTGGGCGTAGCTGTGCCAAGTCCGAAAAAATACGGCTGAAGATCGTAAAAGCAGCCGGAACAGTAATACTCCTTGTAGTACTCTACATCCACTTTGGCTCCTCTGGTGTACACCATATTGTCCATAGATCCCGGATGCATATTAAGCGTAAGGTCATAAGCCCCGAATCTGCCGTACCAGTTGTCGGTTGTAGAGTTTTCGCTGACAACAGGGTCAAGGGAATAAATTCTTCCGAGACTGTCAAGGCTCACCATCCTGCCTTTGGTATTAAACTTTATTCCTTCGGTGGAAGGCTCAATGTCATATCCCCAAAAGCGGATCTCGCCTCCGTCAGGTGCTTTGGCCGAGAAATAAACCGTTCCGTCCCCCGTATAATTAACGCTCTCGGGAATGATGTTTGAAACTAATTCATAATCAGAGAGTTCCTCTCTTAGAGGAGAATGCATATATGAAGAACCATCATAGCAGTCTTCCAAGGGAAAATAATCCGCAATTCCATCGCCGTCACGGTCCTGAGGTCCGGATATTTCTTCATCGGCGCCTCCTAAGATATTTTCCGATCCGCCAAACAGGCCATCGGAATTTGAGTTTGAATTTGCATTTCCGTTTTCCGCCGCATTATTACCGCCGCAGCCGGTTAAAAGGAAGCAGGCTGATACAAGGACAGCCCCAATCCTTCTTGCAGATAAAAACTTATTTACTCTCACTTATCTCTCCTTTTTTATACGAAAGCATCGCAATTCCTACAAGCAGCGGCGAAGCAAGAACTATCGGAAGCGCATACCTCATAGCACAGGCTAAGGGCGATACGGTGCATACAAGCAATGTTACAAAAGAAGGAATAAAAAGGACAAGTATCTCTTTTTTCCTACTGCCGCAAACGATCAGTATCATACCGATAAGTACCCAGGTATATAACCCCGGCATATTAAGATATTTGGTAGGGAACTTTACGTTGCTTCCGTTTAAATAATTAATAAACCTTTGTCTGGTTTCCGGTTTTACACCATCTTTCAGACCCAATTCATCGGATAGAAATCCATCATATCTGCTGTTTATATAAACTCCCGTGTCCGCCTTTACCGGCGCTAGATATCCGTACGCTCCGTTTATGTATGAAGCTACGAATGTAAGCGGGTGCTTAATAAACATCTGTCCCCATACCTTAAAATAACCTTTCGGATCGCTATGATTATAATAAATCTTTACAGGATCGTTGATCTTGGGATCATAGTTTTTCATAACGTCGTATGACTGAAAATTCTTTGCTATGATTTCCTTTTGTTCCTCCGTCACTTCTTCCGGATAAGTATTTACGTACCTTGCTGTCTGCTGGAATGTAACACCTATAACCTCAGAAACAGACGTTGACGCTATGCCGTTTCTAGGGAAGATCACCTTTGTAAAGCATCCGTATATTCCGACAAGCGCAATCATACAGATAAAAACACGCCACCTGTTCCTTCCTTTAAGGATAAACATAAGAACAAACAATGCGGGAAAAAGAGCATAAATCCCGTTGTTCCGCAAAAGGGAACATACTGCCGTAACAAGCGAAATAAGTATCATTTGCGATACCGAGATGCTTTTTTTCAAAACCACGTCAATAAGCATCGTAACGCAAAGCACAAAAACCGCCGCAAACAAAAAGTCTTTTTCAACCCATGCAGCATACGCGCCAAACATCGGCACCAGGCTGTAAAAAGCTATACCGAGAATAGCGTAGATTTTAGATATTCCCAGCTTTATCAGTTTAGTCATAGCGTACGAAAATATTGCTCCCGCCGCAATTGTCTGAAAAAGCTGATAAAGGAAAAATCCGAAATTCGGATTTGCTATGGCTTTTCCGATACTGTAAAGACTTCCCATCAAAAAGCTTGAAAGGGGCGGATGCCACATTGACCAGGGCGTAAGTCCGAGATAGTACCTAAACTGAAGCTCGCTGTCGGGATTTGCACTGCCCGGGTATGTACCGAGAATCCAGACCATATATGCTCCCACAATAAATGCCCAGGAACCGAAAAAGAAAAGCCTGTGTTTCCTGCCGCTCTCTTTCCCTATTTTTTCTCCTCTAAGGGTAAAAAACACACGTACTGCGTTGATGCATACAAAAAGAATTACAGCAAGTACGATGATCTTCAAAATATACTTAAGCGCGATTTCTTTGGCCACATACATTCCGGTTATGGTATCAAAATCCCGAAAATGAATACAAACAAAGTACAATACGGCCATTATCAAAGAGATAATGACCGTAGAAACAGTTTGCTTTTTGGACGTTAAAAGTGCATTTTTAAATCTTTTAAACATTAGAGTTCTGTATCCTTCCTAAATGTAAGGAAATATGCCCCCCGGTTAAGCTTTAAATCTTCATAACGTCATCCTGCGTAAGGATCTTGAGCCCCTTGGCAACAAGTCTTGCCTCGGCAGCCTTTGTATCGGCAACGCGGAAAATCATGCAGGCGCTCTTTGTGGATTTATGTCCCGAAACTGCGTACATATACTCAATGTTTACCTCAGCATCCGCAAAGATATTGATAAGCTTATCAAGTCCGCCGGGTTCGTCGGGAATCTCAACAACAAGGACAGAATTAAGATTCGACACAAAGTCCGCCTCTTTTAAAATATTAACAGCGGAAATAGGATCGTCAACTACGATTCTGGCGATACCGAAATCTCTTGTTTCAACCATTGAGATTGCTCTCATATCTATTTCATGTGCAGCGAGCACACCGGTCATCTTTTTTAACGCACCGGGCTTGTTTTCAAGAAAAACCGAAATCTGTTTAACTGACATAATCCTGCCCTCCTTAAATCTTTCTCTTATCAACTACTCTGACAGCCTTACCCTCGCTTCTTGCAATTGACTTGGGCGCAAGAAGGGAAACTTTAGCCTTTATTCCGAGCATAGCCTTAAGGTCATCTGAAAGCTTTCTCTGACGGGCCTCGATCTCACCGATATTGTCCGTAAACATCTCGGGCGTCATCTCAACCTGTACATCGAAGGTGTCCGTATTATTTACACGGTCAACGATGATCTGGTAGTTGGCCGCATATCCGTTGTTCATAAGTACAGTTTCAATCTGGCTGGGGAATACATTTACGCCGCGGATGATAAGCATATCATCGCTTCTTCCCATAGGCTTGGCCATCTTGATATGAGTTCTTCCGCAGGAGCACTTTTCTCTTGTAAGCTTGCAGATATCCTTCGTCCTATAGCGTATCATAGGAAAGGCCTCTTTATCAACTGCTGTAAATACAAGCTCTCCCACAGAGCCTTCAGGCAAGACTTCTTCCGTGTCAGGGTCGATGATCTCGGCGATAAAGTGGTCTTCGTTTATATGCATTCCGCTTTGAGCAGAGCACTCAAATGCTACTCCGGGGCCGGAAAGCTCGGTAAGTCCGTAGATGTCAAAAGCTTTGATACCAAGAGTCTTCTCGATATCCTTTCTCATCTCCTCGCTCCAGGCTTCTGCGCCGAAAATTCCCGCTTTAAGAGGAATATCGCCCGGGCCGTATCCCAGCTCCTTCATTCTCTCTCCGAGGTATGCGGCGTAGCTGGGTGTGCAGCAAAGAATTGTAGCGGAAAGGTCCATAGCAAACATGATCTGACGATCGGTGTTTCCGGAGCTGATAGGGATTGTAAGGGAACCAACTTTATGCGATCCGCCGTGAAGTCCCGCGCCGCCGGTGAAAAGTCCGTAGCCGTAAGCAACCTGAACAACGTCTTCATTGGTTGCCCCTGCCGCGGTAAGAGCTCTCGCGCAGCAATCCTCCCAAAGGTCTACGTCATGCTGGGTATAGTAAGCAACTACTCTCTTTCCGGTAGTACCGGATGTAGAATGGATCCTGACGCAATCCTTTAAGGGCATTCCGAGAAGGCCGTAGGGATATGCATCTCTGAGGTCCGCCTTTGAAAGAAACGGGAGTTTTTTTAGATCGTCTACCGATTTGATATCCTCAGGGGTAACGCCCTTATCTTCCATTTTCTTTCGATAGTAGGGAACATTATCCCAAACGTGCTTTACCTGTTTTACGAGTTTTTCTGACTGAATTTCGCGTATCTTTTCGTAAGGCGCGCACTCAATCTCTTCCTGATAGTACCTTTCCATACTGCCCTAAAGCTCCTTTCATTTTGCAATACGACGCTTTTGCGTCATTTGTCTGTGCTATGTTACGCTGAGTGTTTACCAAGCTCAAACGCTTTTTTGTTCATTTCAAGAAACTTTGCCGGAACATTTGCCTCTAAAGAAGCCATCCATGCCTCTTCCGGAATATCAAAGTAATGTGAAAGTCTGCCTAAGAGTACGATATTAACAGCTTTTGCGCTACCCGCCTCCTTGGCTACGGAAAGACAATCAATCGCATCGATCTTCGCACCTGCATCCTTGATCTTCTTTGCAAGATCCGCAGGATACTCTGCAGCGCCCGTAATTACAGGCATCGGATCGATCTGCTGGGTATTTGTGACAATCTGTCCATCCTTTTTAAGAAACTCGAGCCATCTTGCAGCCTCAAGGATTTCAAAAGAAACGATGAAATCCGCCTCACCCTTATCGATAACGGGAGAATAAACCTTATCACCGTATCTTACGTAGGTAACAACGCTTCCGCCTCTCTGGCTCATGCCGTGTACTTCAGACACCTTTACATCGTAGCCCTGTGAAAGAAGAAGATGTCCTAAAATCTTACTGGCAAGGAGGGAACCCTGTCCGCCCACGCCTACTATCATTATATTCTTTGTTTCCATGTTACTATCCTCTCTTTTTCCGCTGTAAACGCTCAAAAGTCCTTACGCTTCACCGTTCAAAGCGCCGAATTTACAAAGCTGAGTACATACGCCGCAGCCTACGCAAAGAGTCTCGTCAATTACTACCTTGCCGTCCTTCATGGAAATCGCAGGGCATCCGATCCTCATACATGATTTACATCCGACACACTTTTCTCTGTCGCACTTGAGCGGTCCGTTATGTTTAACATACTTTAGGAGCGCGCAGGGGCGTCTTGAGATGATAACCGACGGTTCTGATACCGCAAGTTCCTCCTTGATCACTCTGTCGCATTCTTCAAGGTTATAGGGATCGACAACTCTTACTCTCTCGATTCCCATAGCTTTAACCAAGGCTTCAAGATTTATCTTTCCTGCAGGGTCTCCCTTGATATTGTAACCGGTGGTGGGATTCTGCTGATGTCCCGTCATACCGGTTATGGAATTGTCGAGGATGATAACCGTAGAATTCGTCTGGTTGTAGGCAATATTAGCAAGTCCCGTCATACCGGAGTGCATAAATGTTGAATCTCCGATAACTGCAACGGTTTTCTTTTCGGTTTCTTCACCGCCAACCTTGTTAAATCCATGGAGTGCGCTGATTGATGCACCCATACAAAGCGTCATTTCAATCGTTGAAAGAGGGGGTACCGCGCCGAGTGTATAGCATCCGATGTCTCCGAGGACTGTGCATTTATTCTGCTTAAGTGTAAAGAAAAGACCTCTGTGAGGGCATCCGGCACACATAACGGGAGGACGTCCGGGAATCTGATCTTCCACCTTGTAACCTTCGGTTACCTCTTTGCCAAATGATTTTGCAATTAAGTTCTGTGAAAATTCATCACAGATAGGAAGCATGTCTTTACCGGAAACCTCAAGTCCGAGACTCTTTACATGATTCTCAATGATGGGATCAAGCTCCTCAACCACGTAAAGCTTCGATACCTTTGCTGCAAAATCCTTTATAAGCTTTACGGGAAGGGGATTTACCATTCCGAGCTTAAGAACACTTACGCTGTCGCCAAATACCTCTCTGACATACTGATAGGAAGTTGATGAAGTGATGATACCGATTTCGGTTCCTCCCATAAACACCTTATTGATGTCTGAGGTTTCGGCATACTCGCGAAGCTTTTCGGTTCTCTCTTCAACAAAAGGATGACGCTTCTTGGCGTTGCCCGGCATCATAACATATTTTGCGATATTTTTTTCATAATCAAACTCGGGCACCTTGCGCTCTCCGGGCTCCACAACGGACTGGGAATGAGCCACTCTGGTGCACATTTTTATAAGAACGGGAGTATCAAATTTCTCGGAAATATCAAAGGCAAGTTTAGTATATTCAAGTGCTTCCTCGGAATCTGCGGGCTCGATCATCGGAACCTTTGATGCTATGGCATGGTAGCGGGAATCCTGCTCATTTTGGGATGAGTGCATACCCGGATCGTCTGCCACGAGTACAACCATTCCCGCATTTACGCCGGTGTAGGACATAGTATAAAGAGGGTCTGCTGCCACATTAAGTCCGACATGCTTTTGAGCGCAAAAACTTCTTCGCCCCGCAAGGCTTGCTCCGAATGCCGCCTCCATAGCCACCTTTTCATTGGGTGCCCATTCACAATAGATTTCATCATACTTTGCAGCCTCCTCGGTAACTTCGGTACTGGGCGTACCGGGATAGCTGGATATAAAGCATACTCCGGCTTCGTAAAGTCCGCGTGCAATAGCTTTATTTCCAAGCATAAGCTGTTTGCCTGTGTTTTCCATAACTTCCTCCGATGCATTTTTATACATATTTCTTCTAGCCTCAATCAGATGCCAAAAATCTTTAACCCTTTAAATCGCTAAATCGAGGCAATTAGATAATACCAAAATATTCTCAATTATTCAAGTGACCCCCCACCCCCGTCCCCGGGGTTCATTATGACACAGGGGGACGGGGGTAGGGGGTCACTTTTTATACATCTTACCTGCAAAAACTTACCACTTACCTTCAAACGCTTTTCCTTACGCGTATTCTGTGTATAATAAAATCATGAACAGCTTAAAGGTAAAAATTGAAATTGACCAAAACGCCGATGGGTGTGAGGTTACAATTAAATGCCCGGAGGTTGATGGGGCGGTCGTAGAGCTTCAAAGGCTGATTAATGAAGCAGGTAAGCTCGGAAGCCGGATCACCTTCCACAAAGACGATGCGGAATATTTCTTCCCGGTAAGCAATATTCTTTTCTTTGAAACAGACTCAGGCAGTATACGGGCCCATACCGCCAAGGATGAATTCGAAGTAAGATACAAGCTTTACGAACTGGAAGAGCTCCTGCCCGCGTACTTTATGAGGATTTCCAAATCCACTATCCTTAACACCCACAAGGTTTACTCCATTACGCGAAACCTTACCGGTGCAAGCAAAGTGGAGTTTGCCGGAACTCACAAGATAGTATACTGCTCTCGCGGATACTATAAAGCCTTAAAAGAGAACCTCGGTTCTTAAACCAATAAATTATGTAAACCCGAATCAAAAAATTGAGGAGAATATATTATGACAAGAAAAAAACTTAAAAACATTTTATCCGGAATACTTCTTATCGGATTATCCGTATGCCTTATCCTTTGGAAACTGAACATTCTTGTACTTCCCTTTGAACTTGCAGGAGTAAGCACCTGGGGACTTATAATCGCAGTTGTACTTGTAGTAATTCTGTTCCACAGTCTCTTGGATTTCTTTTACCCGGGTGTATTCTTCCCCCTTGCGGGACTTGCGATCATCTTTGCTGAGCCTTTAAAGATTACCGCAATAACTCCCTGGATAGTACTTCTCGTAGCGCTTCTTTTATCCATAGCCTTTGAAAAGCTCATTCCTTCTAGCTGGACAAAAAGACACGTTTTTAAACATTTTAAAAAAGAAAATAAGGGTATTAATTTTGACAACGTAAAGGTTGACGTAGACTTTGACAGCGACCAAAATGCAGCTTTTACCGATGACTCAAACGATGAAAATGAATATGTTTTTCACTCCATAAAAATGGGTGATGCTTCAAAATACATCCGTTCAAACAACCTTAAATCTGCCGATCTCTCTGTAGAGTTCGGAGAGCTCAGAGTATATTTTGACAAAGCGGAAGTTCCCTGTGGGGAAGTAAAGATCCAGGCAAGAGTTGCCTTCGGCGAAATGGCTCTTTACATCCCCAGGAGCTGGAACGTTATCAACAAAACAACCGCCGCCTTCGGTGACAGCAGCGACAACAAATACGAAGAAGTTCTCGGAGAGAATCCCGTTAAATGCGTGATTGAAGGAAGCGTAAGCTTCGGAGCTCTCAATATCATAAGAGTGTAAGCCTGTTCCAGAGCTTATAATAAGCTCCCTCTTTTTCAAGGAGGGCATCATGAGAACCTTCCTCTTCGATGCCTTCTTTTCCAAGGACAATGATACGGTCTGCGTCCTTTATAGTGGTAAGTCTGTGGGCTATGGTGATGGTCGTCCGTCCCATAGCCAGTTTTTTCAGGCTCTGTGTCACAACAAGTTCGCTTTCGTTATCAAGAGCAGACGTTGCCTCATCAAGAATAAGTATCTTCGGATTCTTTAAAAATACCCTTGCTATTGAAATTCTTTGCTTCTGACCTCCGGAGAGTTTTACTCCCCTTTCTCCTATATAAGTATCAATCCCGGTTTCATACTTCTCTATAAATTCATCCGCTCCGGCAAGCTTTATCGCTTCCTTTATCTCTTCATCCGTAGCCCCCGGGCGACCGTAAGCGATATTGTCCCTGATGGTTCCGCTGAACAGATACACATCCTGCTGGACCATACCTATACTTCCGCGAAGTGATTTTAAAGTGACGCCCTTGATATCCTGCCCGTCGATCAGGATCTTTCCGTCTGTAATATCATATAATCTCGGAATAAGGTTGCAAACGGTGGTTTTTCCGCCTCCCGATGAACCTACGATGGCAAGGTTCTCACCCGGCTTAACCTTGAGATTAAAGTTTTTCAGGACTTTGTTATGATCGTCGGGATACTCAAAATACACATTCTCAAATTCGATACTGCCATCGGTTACTTTAAGTTCTCCCGCACCGGGCGCGTCCTTTATATCAACAGGGGTGTCCATTATCTCAACAAATCGCTCTATTCCCGTCATGCCGCGCTGGAACTGCTCCGTAAACTCGACGATTCTTCTGATCGTTTGAATGAGCGTAGTAACATAAAGTACATAAGCCACAAGGTCTCCCGCTCCAATGATACCGTTTATAAGGAAAAGGCCTCCCGCCACGATAACAACGGTGTACATAAGACCGTCAAAAAGCCTGGTCGTTGTTCCGAAGGTTGCCATAGCGTAATAGAATCCTTTTTTGATCCTTTGATATTCTATATTTCCCTCTTCAAATTTACGCTTTTCCTCATCTTCCGCAGTAAAAGCCTTTACAACTCTCTCCCCAAGGAGGCTGTCCTCTATTGCTGCGTTTAGCTCACCCACCTGGTATCTTTGCGCTTTTTGTGTCGAGCGTAACCAATGGTTTACCTTTGAAGAAACAAAAAACATAAACGGCAAACATGCAAATATAAGAAGAGTCAGCAAAATCGACGATCTTGACAGTATTACGAAAGATACGACAATCTTGATCGATGCTATAAAAAACTCTTCGGGGCAGTGGTGGGCAAACTCTGTAACATCAAAAAGATCGTTGGTTATACGGCCCATTATCTGACCGATTTTATGATTGCTGTAATAAGTCCCCGAAAGCCTCTGCAGATGGTCAAAGGCATCACGCCTCATATCGGTCTCGATGTACACGCCCATAATATGCCCCTGGGATTGCATATAGAAGTTAGCTCCTGCGTCAATAAGCCTTAATGCCACATATAAAACCGCCATTTGTATTATAATCCTGACGGTAAGGGGCGCTGCCGTACCAAGAGCGGAATTTGTCACTCTGCGCATGATCATAGGAAGCGCAATATCGCAAAGGGTTGTTAATGACGCGAAGAAAAGGTCAAACGCCATCAGGTGCCCATATTTTTTTATGTAAGGAAAGAATCTTTTAAGAAGAGCTCCTGCGCTGTATGTCTGTTTACCCTTGTCTGCCTGTGTCATTTTGCTCATAAAAACGCTCCTGTGTAGAAAAAACTTTAGAATATCTCTTCTAAATTTGAAATAGACCCGATAATTATACCATATATAATCCGCTCACGATACCTGTAAAAGCTCACAAGCCGCGGCGCATTGACTTTTTGGATCAAAAAATGTATCATATGATTTAGCGCTTTAAAGCGCAATATTATTAAACCAAACAGAGGAGAAATTTCGATGCCTATAACCGACCTGCTTGAAAGAAACAGTAAATTATACGGCGACGAGGTCGCACTTGTTGAGATCAACCCGGAAATCACCGAAGAGCAACGCGTAACCTGGAAGGAATACGAGCTTATCCAGCCTACAGAGCCGGCCTATTACAGACGTCAGATCACATGGTCAGTCTTTGATGAAAAAGCGAACCGTGTGGCAAATATGCTTATCGATATGGGAATCAAGAAGAATCAAAAGTGTGCGATCCTTCTTATGAACTGCCTTGAATGGCTTCCCATTTATTTCGGTATTCTTAAGGCAGGCGCTGTTGCAGTACCTCTTAATTTCAGATTTGATGCCTCCGAGATTGATTATTGCCTCAAGGCATCGGATTCGGATGTTCTTTTCTACGGCCCCGAATTCATCGGACGTATTGAAGATATCGCTTCAAAGATAAAGAAAAACACTCTCCTCTATTTTGTAGGAGATCAGTGCCCTTCATACGCCGAGGACTATTTCCGTCAGGTATCAAACGCTTCCTCTACCGCTCCCAGAGTTCTTGTGGAAGACAGTGATAACGCTGCGATTTACTTTTCTTCGGGAACAACAGGATTTCCCAAGGCAATACTTCACATCCACACAGCTCTCATGCAGTCTGCCAAGATGGAAGCAACTCATCATGAAACTACTCATGATGACAACTTCCTCTGCATCCCTCCTCTTTACCATACGGGAGCAAAGATGCACTGGTTCGGCTCCCTCTATACGGGAAGCCGTGCAGTCCTCTTAAAAGGACACTCTCCCGAGGCGGTATTTAAAGCTGTATCCGAGGAGCACTGCACCATTGTCTGGCTTCTCGTTCCCTGGGCTCAGGATATCCTGGCATCCCTTGATTCGGGAAAGCTTAAGATTGAGGATTATAAATTAAGCCAGTGGAGACTGATGCACATCGGCGCCCAGCCCATTCCCCCCAGCCTTATAAAGCGCTGGCTACAGTACTTCCCTCATCATAAATACGACACAAACTACGGCCTTTCAGAGTCCACCGGCCCCGGATGCGTACATCTTGGTATGGAAAATGTACACAAAGTCGGCGCCATCGGTAAAGCAGGATTCGGCTGGAAGACCAAGATTGTTGATGAGGAGGGCAATAAAGTCGCACAGGGCGAGATCGGTGAGCTTTGCGTAAAAGGACCCGGCGTAATGGTCGAGTACTACAAGAATCCCGAAGCCACAAACGAGATCCTTAAAGACGGCTGGCTCTTTACCGGCGACATGGCAAGAGAGGATGAGGATGGCTTTATCTTCCTCGTAGACAGAAAGAAAGACGTAATCATCTCCGGCGGAGAAAACCTCTACCCCGTACAGATTGAAAATTATCTTGTAAAGAATCCAAAGGTGCATGATGCCGCCGTAATCGGTCTTCCCGACGACAGACTCGGAGAGATTGCGGCAGCGATAATCCAGGTTCGTGAAGGACAGACTCTTACCGAGGATGAGATGGAAGAATTCTGCGTCGACCTTCCGAGATATAAAAGACCGAGAAAGTACATCTTTGCAGAGGTATTAAGAAATCCCACCGGAAAGATCGACAAGCCTAAGCTCCGCGAGAAATACTGCGGTGAGAAACTGGTAGAGAGACAAAACAGAAGTTAACTATACAAGTACAAATAAATGTGTTTTTAAACAATAAAAAGCCCGGTTGAACCAGCATACGCTAATTCAACCGGGCTTTTCAAATAAACTCAAAGGGAGGGTAAAAACTAATTCATGTAATCTGCGATAATTTTGGAAATATTTTTCTTATCTGCATTCATAATCACTTTATTGTACTTTTTGAATACATATGCAGTTCTCTTTTCTGTATGAACGCATCTGTAATCATCAGCGAAAAGTGTAACGCTTGTTCCGTCTGAAAAAACAATCTTATACTTATTCAATTTAGACTCCTTCTAAACTCCGTTCACGCAACATCTAATATTAAAAACCCGGGGGTAACCCCCAAGTCAAGTACTTTTTTAAAAAAATTTTTTTTGACCCCCCAACCCCGTCCCCCTGTGTCATTTCTTTTCACCATATATGCTTTTTTAATGTTCCGATAAAAAAACGGGCATGTGGTATATCTCCTATGTTTATCTCTGAGATATAATACCACAAGCCCGTATATATTTTCCCCCCTCTCACATCCCACAGTGGGGGAAGGCAAATCCCTTAAAGTTTCTTTATCTGCTCCGATTCGATGATGAATTTAACGGTGCAGTCCTCATCTTCCCCTGCTCCCGCAAAGGTGTTGTAAGCCTTTCCCATATCGGAAATAGCCTTGATACGGTCCTTCATACCGTCCATGTCCGTATCAAACACCTTGGTCAGCTTGCTGATTCCTTCATCATTGAATTTGATCATACCGTCATTAAGCTTAACAGTACCGTTAAGGAGCTCGCTTGCTCCGTTTGAAAGCTGTGCGCTTCCGTCAGCCAAAGCCTTGGATCCGTTAACAAGAGTACCCGAGGCTGAAGTAAGTTTATTTGCTCCTCCTGCAAGTTCTGCAGTTCCTGCTTTAAGAGAAGCTGCTCCATTCTGAAGAGCTGCCGCACCATCGGTTAATGATTTTATCTTTGCCTGTGACTCCTCTGATGAAAGTTGTGCGTATGAGCTTGAAAGACTGCTTGCAAGGGCTGCAGCTCCGGACTGAAGGCTTTGACCGCTTTCACCTGCGGTTGTAAGAGCTGCATTTATCTGACTCTTTGCCTGATTTGCTCCGTTTGCTGCCGCAACGGCCGCTACCTGCTTAGCAGTAGCGTCCGTTGCCTGATCAACGATACCGGGAATTACCTGAGCTGATACCTGGGCTACCATACCCTGAACAAGCTGAACCTGCTCCTCGGTAAAGCCTGCCGCAAGAAGCTGATCTGCAGGCAGATACTGAAGCATTGCTGCAGATGCGGTCTCTCCGCTTACTGTTCCCGTAACGGTGATCTGACTTACATCAATTGTTGAAGGATCTGTGGGAACCGAAGTAGCTGCGATAACCTGATCGATTCCTGCGCTGATCTGACCGGCAGCGTTTGCTGCAGTACCGACTCCGGATGCAATGTTTCCGACCTGAGCCGCAAGTGTATCAACACCGGTTTTCAGTGCGGCTGCACCTTCACTTAATGAAGCCGCGCCGGAATCAAGTTTTGATATTCCGCCTGCCAGCTGTGATGCACCATTGGTGTATTCAACAACTCCATTGTAGAGGCTGTTACTTCCGCTTGCCAGAGAGTTGCTGCCATCTGCCAGTTTCTGAGCTCCATCCTTAAGAGCGCCGGTTCCGTCTGCAAGTTCTTTTCCTGCGCTGCTGAACTTGTCCATAGAATCCCTCATGTCTGACACAGAAGTATTTGAATCAAGATCGATGGCATCAAGGCCGATAGCTCTTGTGATATCTGAGGTAACCAGAGTGATGATCATTCCTGATTCGAAGTCTGTAACGTCAGCCTCAATAACTACATTCTCAGGGATGCTTATCTCATCTTCAATGTTTTCAAGAAGTCTGTTGTCTACGGCTTTCCCTCCGCTTAAGCTTTCTACAAGTCCGGGGAATGCCATTCCTACGATGATATTTCTTTTTCCGTCAGCAACAGCTGCACCGTTGGTTACTTTAATATTCCTGAACTTTTCCTCATCAAGAGTAAGGGCACTGACTGCTGCGAAGGGTGTATAAATAGTTTCATCTTTTCCACCGATCTTTACGATATTTGCGGAATTGTTCTTATAATTAAGAGTGATCTTAACATGTCCGCTCTTTCCCGCAAGATCTTTTGCAGCTATTTCCTTTGAATCAAGCTCGTATGTGATATTTACATCAACGGGAAGCTTTTTATCTGTGGTTCCCTGATAATAGATATCGCTTCCGTTTGCGCTCCATGTAAGCTTGGTTCCGTCTGCTTTATAGGTTTCCTTACCCTTTACATTAACGATATCTGTAAGATAGGTCTCATCCTCAAGCTGCGCAGTTTTTTCTGTATTCTTAAGATGATCGCTTACGATGATGGAATTAACGCTTCCGCTTGCATCGGTCTTAACAAATACAGTCTCTTCTTTGCCTGCTTCGCTTGATCCGACACCTGCTACCTTGCTGACAACATCAGTAAGGATCTCTTCATCCGATGACGTTAAAACTTTTGTTACTGTATTAGCGTCAGATACCCCAAAAGGTAAACTGCATGAGCAAAAACTCATGGCCATCAATGTGCTACATAATATTACGGCTAGTGCCTTCTTTCTTTTCATGACAATGCCTCCTTACATTCCTTTCTTTTCTTTTCCAAAAATCCAATTGATGTATGGCATATAACTTTATCAAATATCATCAGCATGGTTGGAAGCATGGTAAGTACGATGACCATACTGATAAGGGCTCCTCTTGCCATAAGAGCGCAGAGGGAACTGATCATATCAATGTTACTGATAAGCCCTACTCCGAAGGTTGCTGCGAAAAAGCTTAATGCGCTGACCATTACGGATCTCATGCTTGCTTTATGTGCAATGAGGACTGCTTCCTTCTTGTCCGCTCCTCTTGACCTTTCCTTTTTATATCTGGTGGTCATTAAGATTGCATAGTCAACGGTTGATCCGAGCTGGATGGTTCCGATAACGATGGAAGCAACAAAAGGAAGGACCGTTCCGGTATAGTACGGGATTCCCATGTTGATAAATATCGCAAGTTCAATGACTCCAACCAGGATAATAGGAAGGCTCACTGACTTAAATACAAATGCGATGATAAGGAAGATCGCGCCGATTGAAACCTCGCTGACCTTTGCAAAATCCTTATCCGTGATCTCGATAAGATCCTTTGTGCAGGGAGCTTCTCCCACAAGGAGTGCATCTTTATCGTAGGATTTGATGATCTTACTGATGCTGCTGCACTGAGCGTTTACCTCATCGCTGGCAACTTTGTATTCGCTCATTACAAGAAGCAGTTTATAGTCATCGCTTTCTAAATCTCCCGTTAATTTCTGAGGAAGGAAATCTCTTGGAATGCCGGGACCTACGATTGAATCAAGGCCCAGGACATTTTTAACTCCCTCTACTTCTTTTAATTCCTCGATCATGCTCTCGGTATCCGCCAAAGGCATGTCCGTATCATAGAGGACCATATGAGTGCTGTTCATTTCAAACAGATCGTTTAGCTTGGTATTTGCCACAACGCTTGGAAGATCCGTAGGAAGGGATGTATCAAGGTTGTAATAAACCGATGTGTTCTTGTATCCGAATACTGCAGGGATCAAAAGGACAACGAACAGTATCGCAAATATCTGGTTGTGGTTAACAATGAATTCGGATACCTTCGGCATCTCAGGAAGGAGCGCTTTGTGCTTTGTCCTTTGAATAGCCTTATCAAAAATAAGGATCATTGAAGGCAAAACGGTTATGCAGGAGAGCACTCCTATGAGAACGCCCTTGGCCATTACTATGCCCAGGTCAAGGCCAAGTGTAAAGCTCATGAAGCAAAGTGCAACGAATCCGGCTACGGTTGTAATAGAGCTTCCTATTACGGAGGTTATGGTGCCGGAAATGGCATGTGCCATGGCCCTTTCTTTGTTGTTATCAAATCTTACAAGGTTTTCTTCGTAACTGTGCCAGAGGAATATTGAATAGTCCATGGTAACGCCCAGCTGAAGTACCGCTGCAAGAGCTTTTGTGATGTAGGATATCTCGCCCAGGAACACATTTGATCCAAGGTTATAAAGTATTGCCATTCCTATACTTAACAAGAAGAATACAGGAGCAAGGAATGAATCCATGGTAAGGGACAAAACAACCAAAGCAAGCACAACTGCGATAAGAACGTAAAGGGGAGTTTCTTTTTCGGAGAGATCCTTAGTGTCTGAAACCACCGCGCTCATACCGCTTAAGAAGCACTGCTCTCCCGCTACCTTTCTGATCTCTTTTATTGCATTCATGGTTCCGTCGGATGATGTGGTATCGTCAAAGACAACCGCCATCATTGTTGCATCACCGTTATTGAAGGCTTCATAGAGATTATCCGGAAGCATCTCCATAGGGATCGAAAGGTCTGCAAAGGAATCGTACCAAAGGACCTTGGCTACATGATCCACGTCTTCAACCTTTTCTTTGATCTTCGCCGCGTCCTGCTCTTCCATTCCTTCAACTATCAGGAAGGAAACAGCTCCGGTTCCGAATTCGTCCACGAGAATATCCTGTCCCACCATTGTCTCTATTTCCTTGGGAAGGTAATAGAGGATGTCGTAATTTACTCTCGTCTTCATATAGCCCAGTGCCGAGGGTATCAGAAGCAGAAGTGACAGGATGAAGATCGGAACTTTGAACTTAACAATCTTTTTTCCTAAGTTAATCATTTTCATTCTCCTCTCAAAAAATGACCATCGTTCATTTTTATAAGAGGGTTATATCATTTTTCTGACCATTGGTCAATATTTTTTGCAAACTTTATTGATTTTTTATTTTTTATGTGTAAAAATCAATATTAGAAATACTTAGAAAGGTTTACTTATGGGAAAGGCCGAGACTAATAAACAAAAGAAAAGAGAATCTCTGCTGAACACAGCATTCGATCTTTTTACAACAAAGGGAATAAACAACACTTCCATCGCAGATATCGTGGAAGCGGCGGGGGTCGCCAAGGGAACGTTTTATTTATACTTTAAGGATAAATACGATATAAACAGCAAGCTTCTTGTTCACAAAGCTACTCTACTGTTTGAATCAGCCCTTGAAAGACTGCATAAAAGGGGAATCAGTGATATAAGAGAAAAGATATTCTTTGTCCTGGACGATATCATAAGCGCTCTTACCAAAGACAAGGTGCTGCTTATGTTTATCTCCAAGAATCTGGGACTGGGATTTTCAAGATATATGATGGAGAGCCCGGCAGTCATGGAAGAAGAACCCATTAAGGAAGCAACCAGGCAGTTCCTTGATGACATCGGAAATACCATTACCGATCCGAAGCTTATGATGTACATGATAATAGAATTGACAGGAAGCAGTATTTATTCAGCCATACTTTATGAGCAGCCCGTAACCATAGATGAACTAAAGCCCCATCTCTTTACGGCCATCGGATCCATCATCGATCAATTTACAAAAAAATGACCACTTAACCCCGTCCCCGGTAGACAAAGTCAGGTGGTCATTTCCTGCATTAAAAAAAGGATTCATAAGAATCCTTTTTTTAATGCAGGAAATGAGACTCGAACTCACAAGGGATTGCTCCCACACGGACCTGAACCGTGCGCGTCTACCAATTCCGCCATTCCTGCGCAGCGCGTTTGTTTTGCGCAACAAATGAAATATACACTAATTAGAGCGAACTGTCAAGGAGGCTATATCTTTATCTTTGTCCATTTTCCGGCTCTAAATCTGACGGATCCGAAAATAAATCTTGATACCTGATCCGCAAGTATTCCCATCCAAACACCGTTTATGCCTAAACCCAGCGTATAACCGCAAACATACGAGAAAACGGTTCGTATGATCGTAACACTGATAATAGAAGCCATCGCCGTGTATCCGGTATCTCCGGCGCCCCTTAAGCATCCCATATATATAACCTGAGAAACCTGGAAAATAACTACAAGCATGATTATCCTTGTGATAGCCGTTCCGATCTTTACAATCTCCTCTTCCCGGAAAAATGCGGACATCAGCGCTCTTCCGCCAAACAGATACAGGCAGGCAAGCCCGATAGATACCACAAGCCCCATCATCCGGCAGGTTCTTCCGTACTCTTTCGCAAGATCCTCATTGCTTTCGCCAAGGCTCCTTCCGATAAGAGCAACTGCCGTTGACTGGAAACCGTCTCCGAAGGAGAAGGAAAGACTCATTATGTTCATTCCGACCTGGTGCGCCGCCATCTGCGCAGTACCCATATCCGCGGCCATAATAGCCGTAGCCATAAATCCTATTCGCATAAGAATCTGTTCAAAGAATACAGAGTATCCGACTTTAACGAGAGATTTAAATGCGCCGAAAGCCGGACTAATCTTATTTTTAACTATGTAAGGTATACTTACAAAGCAATCCTTCTTAAATAAAGAGATAACGCTCATCACGCTGGCCACGGATGAACCGAGGACTGTTGCTATAGCAGCTCCCACAACGCCGAGAGCCGGGAAACCGAATTTACCGCCGATCAATAAGTAGTTAAAGACAATGTTTACAAGATTGGAAGTAACATTGGTTCGCATTGTAATCTTTGTATTACCCGCGCCCCTTTGGGCAGAGTTTATTCCCATCGAAATACAATTGAAGATAATTCCACCCATGACAATCCTGAAATACGCCGTAGCAAGATCGTGTGTATCCTCGTTGGATCCGCAAAGCTTTATTACGTCACCGGCGAAAAATACCAGCAAGGCCCCAATAATAACGGATGCAATAATTATAAACACAAGGCCTGAAATCAGGATCCGGTTGGCATCTTCTTTTCTATCCTCACCCTTCCGCCTCGCAACAAGAGCGGACAAAGAAACATTTATCGCAAAAAACATGGAAAGTCCCATAAGCTTTGGCTGAGTTGTCAGACCTACAGCCGCAACTTCATTGCTTCCGAGTCCGCTTACCATGTATGAATCAACCAGCGCTACAAAAGCGGCAAAAAAAGATTCCACCACAGCGGGCCAAGCCATATTTATTGTTTCTTTTACTATTTTCCTATCAAACTTCTTCATTTTTCATCTTTACTGACGACACTGTCGTCAGTTTCCATGTCATCTTTCTGCTTTTTATGCCCTAAAATATAAAATTCAGGTTACATAACTTCATTATTCCGGTTTTATGTCAACGTTAGGCTTTAAATATCTTCCGTTTCTTAATAAATCCAAGACATGAATCCCAACTATTATACTACATACCCAGTTTTATAAATATCAATTAAACGTCTTTTTTGCTAAAAAAAGAGCGATTTTTTGGGAAATAATTGAATATATCATTCCGGATAAATATAGTAGAATCAACTTAGATGGCATTCTTACAAACATTAACATGCCACGAAAGGAGAAAACTAATGGCACAGAACAAGTATTCCGGCACAAAAACAGAGAAAAACCTCTGGGAAGCCTTTGCCGGAGAATCTCAGGCTCGAAACAAATACACATATTTTGCATCAGTTGCCAAAAAAGCAGGCTATGAACAAATTGCGGCTATGTTTTTAAAGACAGCGGACAATGAAAAAGAGCATGCAAAACTTTGGTTTAAGGCTCTCGGAGAGCTTGGCGATACCCCTGCAAATCTTCTTCATGCCGCAGAGGGCGAAAATGCCGAGTGGACCGATATGTACGAAAGGATGGCAAAAGACGCCGAGGAAGAGGGATTTCCCGAGCTTGCCGCACAGTTCAGAGGCGTTGCAGCCATAGAAAAGCTTCACGAGGAGCGCTATCGTGCCCTTCTTAAAAACGTTGAGGCTATGGAAGTATTCAAAAAGAGCGGCGTAACTATGTGGGAGTGCCGCAACTGCGGACATGTTGTAGTAGGCCTCGAAGCCCCCGAAGTATGCCCCGTTTGCAACCATCCCCAGAGCTACTTCGAAGTAAGAGCAGAGAATTATTAGCGATGCGAGCTGCGTACTTTGCAGCCGCATGAAAAGCGAGATGCACTAACTGTTATAGTTGAAAGGAGAATTCTATGAAAATCTTTAAGTGTGATACCTGCGGAACTATCGTTGATGAGCTTTTTAAAGGCGGATGCGATCCTTCCTGCTGCGGAAAGCCTATGACGGAACTCATCCCCGGAACCAGCGACGGAGCCCATGAAAAGCATGTACCCGTTGTCACCTGTGAAGGAAACAAGGTCTGCGTTTCAGTCGGAAGCGTTGAACATCCTATGCTCGATGCCCACTATATCCAGTGGATCGCTATAGAAACAACAAACGGCGTTCAGAGAAAGTTCTTAAAGCCCGGCGAAGCGCCCAAAGCAGAATTCCTCCTTGCTGACGGAGAAAGTTTCGTAGCAGCTTACGAATACTGCAATCTCCACGGACTCTGGAAGGCGTAATTTGCTTAAATCTACGTAGCGTTAATGCTTCAAACATATTCAGAGTAATAACATTAAATCAATAAAAAAGCAGCCTCACGCGCGGCAAACATATTTCTGCCAAGCTGTGAGCGCTGCTTTCTTTATAACTTCTTATGTTTTTCGTAGATCTATTTACAGGTTTAGATTTCTTCTAAATCAATTATTTACCTGCAAACCTTTTCGTTAAAACAGATCAGTTACAGGCTATCTCTTCCGAGAAGCTCTTCGTATGAAACAAAGAGGTCTACAAACCCCGAAGCGAACGGTCCAAGGACATAAGGCATGTATTCCACATAAACGCCCTTATCCTCAAATTTTATTGTAACAGTATCGAGAGTCGTACTTTCTTTAACCGACGCCTCTACAGCTTCCTTTTCATTGTTATAAACCTGATTCGAGAATTCCTTATTCGTTTCCAGCTCTCTTACGGCAACTTCTGCCATAAGATTTGCGAAATCTTCATCAGTTCCGCTGTAGAAATCCCTCAGCGACTTCTGCTCTCCGGTAGCTAAATCAAACAGGATGTAATCATTCCAAGGCATTCCGTGAGCTCCGCCGCCATACCAGTATCCGCTCCTGTCTACAGAAACATAATTCTCTCCGATAAAACGTATATTATCTACCCTTGTCTCTTCCGTAACGCAAAACTGCTCAGGATATTCCTGATGCTCCTCGCAGGTAGTACCGTAATCCTCATAATTCTCAACGGCTAAATCTGCCTGCGCCTTAAGCTCTGCGTTTATCTCCGCGCTGTGGGGTACGCTGTCGTTAAATTCAAAATACTCAACATACTCCTTATTCAGAGGCGTATCACAATCAGGACATTTTACTGTCTTTGAAACGTACTCAACATCTCCGTACTTTAACTTGTCGATTTCCTTTAAAGCGCAGTAAATATCGGTATAGGAAGCCCCGGATTCATCGTAGTTAACTCTGACCCATTTAAAGGACCTGTCCATAACATCAACGAAGTAGACCTCTCCGTTTATAACGGTAAATCCTGTGATACCGGGGTTATAGACCGCTCCGGGAACATTTCGAGTCTCATAGATAAGAGAGGACGAATTTGACACAGGGTCGTATCTGTATACATGATTGTTATTAATACCGAATTCTTCGCTAAGATCCGTGTAATAATAGAGAAAACCGTCAGTATAAATGATTCCGGTTGCCTTCGAAGAGTCATCTATAATTTTTTTCTCACCGGTTTTCGGATCAAAACAGTACAAAGTCCTCTCTGTCTTTCCGATATCATATCTCGTAACAGTCATAAGGATATTATCCTTGTCGTAACCTTCTATAGAGACGTAATCATCTTCATCCATGGGATATCCGGTTTCATTTCCATTTTCGTCATAAAGCCTTAAAATACCGTTTTTATACGCAACAAGATATCCGTTTTCTTCAAGTTCTCTTGTATAGCACTTACGGAAATCGTAATTATTGGCATGGTCTTTATCAGTCTGAAGGTCCGCACCTATTTTGTTCAAAACAGGACTTAAAGGACTGTCTGAAACAGCGTACTCTAAAGCATCCGAGTTCTTTTCAAGCACCTTTTCGGAGTTTCTGATAGTATCACCGCTGCCTTTATAATCATATGTCGCAATGTAGACCTTTCCGTTATAGAAATCCACCGCGTTTACATACTCTTCTTTTTCGAGCTTGTATGCTACTGTCTGCTCTTTGCTTTCAAGATCGTAGGCTACGATATCCTTGCAAAAAACATCACCTTCGTAATAAGTGCCGGCAAGGTAAAGGACACCCTCCGCGTATTCCATAGGCGTAACACCGGTATAGTCCTTAAACTCGCTCTCTTTTAGCTTTCCAAGGTCTAATTCGTTTAACTTATTTCCCTTAGAATCAACAATAAAGCAATTGTCATATCCGTTTACAAAAAGAAGATGTTCCTCACCAGGCTGAACCTGCGGGGTTTCCTCCTCGGTCTGAGTCTCCTCTTCCTCGATGCTTTCAGCTACCGCTTCAGTCTCCGAGACGACTTCAGTCTCCTCGGCACCTGTATCTTCCTGACCCGCAGTGTCCACTTTTCCGCATCCTGCAAGCGCTACTGCCGCCAAAGATGCTGATAAAAACAAAGCTATAATCTTTCTCTTCATAATCTAAATCTCTCTTCACTATTTGGTAAGAAGAAGCATGATTTCGTTGCTTCTTGATACGAACTCTGCCATCTCTTCGGGTGAGAGAGGCGCCTGCTGGATCTTGGCAAGGTCGTATAGCTGTTTGCAGATTGTAGCGGCATTCTCGCTGTCCTTATTGGCGGTTACGTACTCTACAAGGGGATGATTTGCGTTAAGTACAAGGGTCTCACCCTCAGCGCCGAGATCACCCATGGGCATACCGCCCATTGCATACATCTTCATCATATCCTGCATACGGCGGGTCTGCTCCGAAAGAGTAAGTACGGATGCAACTTTCTTATTCTTAAGCTTCTCGATCTTAACGGCAAGTTGCTCTTTCTTTAAAGCCTTCTTCATGATCTCGCCGACTTCTTTAGCCTGCTCCTCGAATTCCTTCTCAGCCTTCTTGGAGGTCTTTGACTTCATAGCCTCGCTTACATCGGCATCTATACGCTGGAAGTGCACTCCCTCGTTCTTAGACTCAAGCTGCTGGATGAAAGGCTGGTCGATATTGTGGGTAAGGATGACAGCGTCCATCTTTGCAGCCTTGAACATAGCGATGTATGAGCCCTGCTGCTTCTCGTCGGTAACGTAGTAGATGGTCTTGTCCTTCTTTTCTTCTTCCTTATCCTCGCCTTCAGCGCTCTCGCTGTTATCAGCGCCCTCAGATACAACCTCGGCCTCGACCTTGTTGCCGTTCTCATCGGTAGCGGTCTCTTCATCTGTATCGATAGGCTTAACTTCAAGGCACTCGGGAAGGGTTAAATACTTTCCGTCGAGATTCTTAAATAGGATGTAGTCGTTCATCTTCTCGCAGAACTTGTCGTCCTTTAAGCAGCCGTACTTGATAAAGGGAGCGATGTCGTCCCAGTACTTGTCGTACTCTTCCTTCTCGGTCTTGCACATTCCGGAAAGCTTATCTGCAACCTTCTTGCTGATGTAGTCGGAAATCTTTGTAACAAATCCGTCGTTCTGAAGAGCTGAACGGGATACGTTAAGAGGGATATCGGGGCAGTCGATTACGCCCTTAAGGAGCATAAGGAACTCGGGAATAACCTCCTTGATATTGTCGGCAACAAATACCTGGTTGTTGTAGAGCTTGATGGTTCCCTCGATGGACTCGTACTCCATATTGATCTTGGGGAAGTAGAGAATACCCTTTAAGTTGAAAGGATAGTCCATATTAAGGTGGATCCAGAAAAGGGGCTCCTTATAGTCGTGGAATACCTTGCGATAGAAATCGAGGTATTCTTCCTTGGTACACTCTGAAGGGTTCTTTGTCCAAAGAGGAGTAGTTTCGTTTAAAAGCTCAGGGCGCTTAACGATCTTAAGCTTTTCTTCGCCTTCTTTTTCCTCGGTACCGTCATCTTTTTTCTTAACGGTAGGGTGAATCTCCTCGAGCACTGTATCGGTATCAAGCTTCTCTTCAAGCTTGATTATAGAGGTTTCCTTGGTGTCCTTCTGTGAAAGGTAGATTTCAAAGGGCATGAATGAACAGTACTTTTTAAGTACTTCCTGGGCTCTGTAGTAGTTGCAGAACTCAAGGCAATCCTCGTTGATAAAGAGGGTGATCTTTGTACCTACCTGATCGTAATCGCCCTCTTCCATAGAGTACTCGGTACCGCCGTCGCACTCCCAGTGTACGGGCTTAGCGTCCTTCTGATAGGAAAGGGTATCAATATGAACCTCATCGGCTACCATAAAGGCCGAGTAAAATCCGAGACCAAAGTGTCCGATGATCTGATCGGCATTACTCTTGTCCTTGTACTTAGCGATAAAATCGGTAGCTCCGGAGAATGCGATCTGGTTGATGTACTCGTCAACCTCGCTCTCAGTCATACCAAGACCGTTATCGATAAAAGTAAGGGTCTTTTTCTCGGGATCTGTAACTACCTGAATCTTTCCCTTATAACCATCGGGTAACTGGTACTCACCCATCATATCAAGCTTCTTTAACTTGGTAATAGCATCGCAGCCGTTGGAAACGAGCTCACGATAGAAGATATCGTGGTCTGAATAGAGCCACTTTTTAATTACGGGAAAAATATTCTCGCTTGTAATTGATAATGAACCATTCTTTGCCATTTAAAAACTGCCTTCTTTCTTATAGATTTGAACCGGGATTATGTAAACCGATTCGAAATAATACACATTAATCGCAGACACTTTCTGCCTACAAATGATATTTTAATTATCCCAAAATAATAAGTCAAGCAAAAATTAGCACTCAAATTAAAAGAGTGCTAACAAATAGTAAAAAATAACCCCACAATCCTTATAAATTAAAGGTTTGTGGGAATTATTAAACGTTTATAAACTGATAATCTACCGGAGCTATCAGCATCTTAAACCAAAATTAAAACTATTTAACGTACGACGGATAATACGGCTCTCTGCCATCTGCAGTTTCGTTTCCGGATAAAAGCACCGCAGGCTCTCTCTCCATGATGGCTTTGCAGTAGTCCTTGCTGTCAGTCAGCTTTTTCTTAAAGGCCATACCGCCGTAGATAAGGTTAACGGAATGTATATCGGAGCCGCTCGTTACGGGCTTGTTATGCTTTAAGGCATACTCTTTAGCCATATCGTCCCACTCCGGTGTATTGTGGGATGTGCTGAGGATACAGCTGTGGGTTGCATTTACGACTTCTACCGCATCTTCGTACTCCGGGAAGAGTCTTACTTCCGGAATATAATCCTCCACTCTGTAGGGATGGCAGTGAACAACGATACCACCTGCGGCGTGCACTAAATCAAACTGCTCTTCTATGGTGCAGTCCCTGACCTCAGGATGAGCAAGAAGCCATTCCTTAGAAAGGCCGTTTATCAAAAACTCGGTGGCGTTGTAAGCGGCTTCCCAGCCAAAGAATACCTGAAGACCGATCTTATCCCCTTCTCTTTTGGCATCTTCATAGCCTTTACAAAAAGCCTCCACCCACTCGCTCCAGGGTAGATTTCTGTCTACGCAGGTGTTTCCGTAGAAGAAGTGGTCTGTGACGATTATTCCTGTGTAACCCGCTTCCTTGCATGCTCTTGCCATCTCAGCACCTGTGCATTTGGCGCAGGCAGAAGCCTGATTTGTATGAAGATGGGTCTCGTAGGCGTACGGGAACTCCTTGGGTAAAACTAATTTTTCTAAGCCGGACATAACATCCCCCTTGTGTTTTTTCTTTGATTATATTCCCCAAAACCCTCTTTTTCAATCAAACAAATGATAGGATTTATCAATCTATTTCATATGCTTTTTGAAGAAATCGGTCTGAGCCTTGTTCGCCCGCTCGCCTTCTTCTAACCGAAGGTTACAATGAAAGACATGGGCTATCTCTTTTTCTTCCTTGCTTCCGTATATCTTGCTTCCGACATCAATCCCCTTAGACTCGAGAAAATCGGCATAAGGCTTACACTCGGTAAAAAGAAAATCGTTGTAGCAGGTAAAGATATATGCAGCAGGATACTTATCCGTAATGTTCTCGTGAAGGAGCGTTCTTGGATCTCCTATGACATCCCTGCTTCCAAGGTAATCCAGCATGATGGTATCCATCTCTTCGCCTTTGCCCTTTTCGGGGAACTTATACATACCGCAGGCAAGTCCTATAGCCGCAAGCCGTATATCTCCCGGCGCCTTAAGGCCAAACTTATCCGCATACTCCGGGTTTGTAAATACGCAGGCAAACTGGCTTGTTATCTGGGCTCCCGCAGAATCTCCGACTATAAATACGTTATTCTTATCAAGGTTGTATTCTTCGGCATTCTTACTTATCCAGTGCATTACCGCCATAGCATCCTCTATAGGAGAAGGGAAATTAAACTCCGGCGCAAGTCTGTAATTAATATTGACTACAGCAAAACCGAACCTTGCAAGGCGCATACAGTAGAATCTGTAGAGCTCCTTATCTCCGTAAAAGTAGCCGCCGCCGTGGATGTTAAGGATAGTAGGGAAGGGCTTACCGCCCGGATTATCCTTCGGCACGTACACATCAAGAAGGTTCCATTTATCATACGGTCCGTATGAAATGTCCCTGAACTTTTCCAATTCTTCAGGCTCTGTCAGCCCTGCGTCCCTCTTGGCGTCGCTCGCGGCCCAGGCCGCTCTCATCTTCGTAACTCGTTCAGGAACCTCGTTAATTTTATACCCCATAGTTTTTGCCCCTTTCTTGTTATCCTAGTGACGGCGTGCCTACTACGTGCATATGTGTTCCGGCACCGCCTCTCGGCTTCAAGGTCCTCGTAGCAGCGGAACTAAACTCGTGCTACGTTTACACTTGCACTCGTTAAGTACCGGCCTCGGACATGCTGCCGTCACACACACGCACGCAGTCTCCCGCCTGCTCTTTATCAGAAACAGGCGAAAGTTTGTTACAGTTAGTTTCAGCAATGTGTCCGAGGCCGGCACTTAGCGAATTCGAAGAATGAGCTTAGTACCGCTGCTTCGAGGACCCATAGACGAGAGGCGGTGCTGAAACTAACTGTGACAAACTAGGCGCCGTCACTAGGATGTAAAAGTAAGGAAAGTCCGGAACAAGTCCGGACTTTCGCGAATAGTACATATTATCCGAGTACTACAACGACTTCATTCTTATCCTTGAGCTTGGAAGCGGGGATAAGATCGCCGTCAAGTACCTCGCCGTTTAAAGTAAGGCTCTTAACGCCGCTTGAAACGTGGTTAGGGTTCTCGACCTTAATAGAGATATGGCTTCCGCGGAAGTTCTTCTCCATCTTCATGCCATCCCACTCGTGAGGAATTGAAGGAGAAACAACAAGTCCTTCGGGAGTAGGTCTCATACCGCAGATACCCTCTACGCAGCCTACCATAACGGTTGAACCTGTTCCGGTAAGCCAATGTACGTGAGCACGTCCGGCGAAAGGTGAACGCTTGGACTCAACAAACTGTCCGTGAACATAGGGCTCGATAACTCGGATCTCAGCCTTGTCGTTCATAGAAGCGGGCGAGCTCTCAAGGAAGTACTCGAAGGCTCTGTCACCGTCTCCCATAAGAGACTCTGCAAGGATAAGCCATCCCTGTGACTGAGAGAAGATACCGCCGTTCTCCTTTGTATCGGGGTTGAAGATGTGCATAAGTGCACCGTCAAAGTAGTGGTCAACATAGGGGGGCTCGAGAAGCTTTACGCCGTAAGGAGTATTGAGGATGTCGTGTACGGAATCCATTGACTTCTTAGCCTGTTCCTCGGAAGCGAATCCGGAGATAACAGCCCAGCTCTGGGGATTGAGCCACATATTTGCCTCGGGATCCTTCTTTGCGCCGACAATAACGCCGTTGTCTCTGATACCGCGGATAAATCTGTCCTCATCCCAGCATTTTGAAAGGGTCTCTCCGAGCTTTGACTTGATATCCTCAAGATACTTGATGTACTCGGTATCATTTCTGTCACCGGCAATCTCAAGCATCATATTTAGAGCATAGTAAAGCTGGAATGCAACGAAGGTGGACTCACCCTTTGCACCCATTCTTAAGCAGTCATTCCAGTCAGCGTGGAGACCTGCGGGCATATTGTGATCGCCCATATGGTTCATAGAGAACTCGATTGCCTTCTTTAAGTGGTCGTATACGGTATCCTCGCCGCCGTTAGCGTAGAGAATCTTCTCATCGAGGAATGCAACATTTCCGCTCTCGGCGATATACTTGTAAACAGTAGGGAAGAGCCAGAGGGCATCATCCGCACGATATGAAGGATGTCCGGTCATCTTTACCCACTCGGGATCGTCGGGAGTACCTGAATTTCCGGGTACAAAGTCAAATACTACAAGAGGAAGTCCCGCACCGTTGTTTACCTGCGCTGAGATCATAAAGCGGATCTTTTCAAGAGCCATCTCGGGATCCATGTGGATAATACCCTGGATATCCTGTACGGTATCACGGTATCCGTATCCGTTTCTCTCTCCACAGTAGATAAGGGATGCGGCTCTCGACCAGGTAAATGTAATGAAACACTGATATGCGTTCCAAACGTTTATCATGTTGTTGAACTCATCGGAAGGAGTCTCTACCATGAAGTTCTCAAGCTTTGCGTGCCAGTATGCTTTAAGCTCTTCTACTTCCTTTTCTACAGTGCCGGCCTTCTCATACTTCTTAATAAGCTCGTCGGCCTCGGCATTGTTCTTCTGTCCGAAGAGATAGGTAAAGGTCTTGCTCTCACCGGGTGCAAGCTCGATATCGGACTGAAGCGCACCGCAGCAGTTTGCATTGTAGTTAAGAGTACCGTCACACTTTCCGCTCTCTACGGCAATAGGATTTGAGTATGTTCTGTAAGGTCCGATAAAGCTGTCGAGGTTTCCGTTGTACGCATCAACCTTAGCACCGGCAAGTCCGAAGAAACGCTCCTTGTGGTTTGAACCGGTAGCGTCCTTTCCGGAATTTTCGTTGATATGCTCAAGGATCTTGTTGCCCTCGAATGAAGTTCTTGTAATGAACAGAGTGTACTGAAGGTTGACCTGATCCTGGTTGTAATTGCTCTCGTTGGTAAACTCGATAAATCCGTAAACAGAAAGCTTTCTGGGCTTGTCGGAAGTATTGGTCACCTTGCAGTTCCATACTTCGTAGGTAGCATCCTGAGGTACATAGTAGGTAGTCTCGGAATTAATACCTGCGTAATCGGTGGTAATCACAGTGTAAGCTGTACCGTGACGGCAAACGTTCTTGTACTGATCGAGAGGCTTGCCTACAGGCTGCCAGGTTGCTGACCAGTAATCCTTATTTTCATTGTCACGGATGTAAATATAACGTCCGGGAAGTGCCATCTGGGAATTGAAACGATATCTTGAGATACGTCCGTTGGCACCGCTTTGTACAAAGCTGTATCCTCCCGCATTATTTGAGATGATAGCTCCGTACGCGGGCGATCCAAGGTAGTTACACCAGGGCGCGGGGGTATCGGGGCGGTCAATGACGTACTCTTTTGCGGCAAGGTCAAAATGTCCGTACTGCATTTAGTAATCCTCCTCTTTATCATAAGATTAAATATTTTAATGTCAGAATGTGCCATAAGCGCACACAATTTATTTTATCTTTAATATAGAGGATTTACAAGTAAATATAATTACGAAATTAGCACTTTTTATAAGTTAAAATTAACAAAAGAATAGCCCACGCGAATATCAAAATATTTCACGCAGGCTATAAAACAAATAATCTCATATAATATCCAATGGATATTTATATCTTATTATAGGGTGATAGGAGCTCCGAACTTTACTTTTAAAAGCTCTAAAAGTCTCTGTTCTCTTTCTTCGCGAGTCTCATTAAGCTCGAAACCGGATTTCTTGCTTTCCTTCACCATTCTCTCGCCACAGTAATTGCAAAATCTCATTCCGTCTTCTATTTCTTTACCACATTTAGTACATTTCATAATATCATCTCCATGTAAAAAGCCGAGGTTGCAATACAGCCCTCCGATTTTCTTTTATCTTAAACTGTTATATACCCGGGGGTAACCCCCAGGTCAATAGGGAAACTGAATTTTCATAAATAGTTTACAAAAAATCCCGCCGGGTGACTGATTCTTTATGCACTTTTATATGGCTTTTCGATATTTAGACACAATAGCCCCGAATAGCTTTTGGTGGACCCAAAAATCTTGGGGCTATTCTTTTCTCAAATATATTTGACAATCACGATTAATCAAGTTAGAATGATGGTAAAAGAGAAACCGAGGAAAGCACTTATGGCTTTCACTACAAAAAACCCAGGGTTGCAGCCCTGGGTTTTTTGGTCTCAAAATGAGACTAGGCTCTACCGCTCATCCTCTCCATCGAGCCACTTGCAAATGAAGTATGCTACTACACTCGCAATAATGGAGATTAAAAAAGAAACCAAGGCACTAATGACTGTCACCTCCTTCCTACCGGAAGGCATCGCGGTTTCCATATTTTATAACAATACTCATAGATTTTCAATCGAAATATGTACACTAAAAAACAGCAAAAAAAAAAGCCTCGAAATCGGCTTATCTCTCTACTTCCTGACTATAAACAAAGAATGGTATTGATAAGAAGAAACTATTTAGTTCCGCAAACCGAGCAAGTTGTGTTTGCCTGCCAGCTTCCCCATGCATGTCCTTCGCAACCCCCGCTGCCATCAAACCAGCATTTTCCCGTTGCTGTACATGTAATACCCTCTCGGCTACATCCGCATTCTGGCTGTCCTCCACATGTCCCTGCTATTACATTTCGGGATGCGCAGGTAAACACTGTGAAAACTACAGTCATCAATACCAATATGTACTTTGCTATATTTTTCTCCGCTATCTTCATAAAGCACCTCGTTTTTATCATAAAACACGTATGATTCCATTTATGTACAGTATACTAATATATATAATCAAATGCAAGAAGATATACCAAAGATGTATGTTTCGCTCAATAACACATAAAAAAGGAGTTACCACTCAGACGATTCGATCCTCTAAAGTGTAACTCCTCTTAGGTGTTTATATTATTATATTCTTCAAAAGTGTTTTGAAAAAAAACACGTCAAAGATTTTCTATTGATTATTCTATCTTATTACCTTTGTGTAATATGCCCTATAGTATGCAACACCGTTATATACACCAGCCTCTACGTCTGTATAAAAATAATCAAACGCGCCAGTCCCCAACTGTTCTCCCAATTGAGACCATATAGTGCCTCTACACTCTCTAAGCCTGTCTATATCGGTAGCAACCCCTGTGGATGTTACAGGAATGTAGAAATACGCATCTGTACCATATCCATAAACCTTATACACTTCATATGGGAAGTCTCCGGTGCCGGAAGTGCCTGTGCTCGCATTTCCTGCATTTCCGCTATCAGCTACCTGTGTTTTCGCATTAGGATCTCCCGCATACGCCGCTCTGCCCTCGCTCTTTCCGTGGTTCTTATAATGATCATAAAGCGCAGTCTTTGAATTTCCTACGGCGGATACAACATCAGGATTATTATTCGCGTAATATGTGGCGTCGAACCAATCAGGTATCTCAGCTTCCTTCTTCGCAGCCTCCTCTTCGGCAGCTTTCTTCTCTGCTGCTATCCTTTCCTGCTCGGCGGCATATTCCTTATCGTATGTCTCCTTTGCTTCAAGGATAGCATCATATTCAGTTTTGAAACTATCTGCTTCAGCGTCGTCGTATTCGGTTGAGTACTTATCGGCAAGGGCGTTCAGAGCGTCAATGCCTTCGGTATTTCCATTTGCTTCCATTTCAGCAATGAGACCGGGGATATCGTTCTCGATTGTATTTGCGATATCTTCTCTGAGAGCTACAACTCTCTCCTTTTCTTTTTCGGCTTCTGCATCAGACTCAGACTGCTTATCTGCGTCCTCAACATTTTCCGGAGCGTCAACAATAGGTTCTACGGTTGTCTCTTCTGTTGTGTTTGTTTCTACAGGTGTTTCAACATTTGCTTCTGTATTTGCTCCTGTGTCAGTATTTCCGGTGCATCCTGCGAGGGCTCCTACAAGGGTTGCGGCGAGGATGAAAGATAAGATCTTGTTTCTCATTATTACTTACTCCTTTGTTAAAGAACGGAACTAGTCCAAATTAAATACATAGTGTTATTTTACCCCCCCCCTTGAATTTTTTGTCAAGGGAAACTCAGTAATTATTCACAAAAATCTCATGGCCCCAATGTCATAAACTCAAGCCTTTATGCACTATTACAAGTAAAATCCTAAGAAAATCCATCTTCCTGTGCTGCAATTCCCTTATTTTCTTTTTGCTACAATAAATATCTTTTTATCCATAAATCCTTTAACCGCGCCTGTTGAATGCATTTTTAGAGAAAAGTTTTGTGTATATTGCCCATGTTTTTCTTATGTGCATATTTCCGATATTCTCTTTTTTAAATCAGATATATATAATGGCGGTATCTTAATTATGAGGGGGAAAAATGAATACTAACAGAATTCAGTGGCATCCGGGCTTCTACGGGGGCATCGAACTGGAATTTCGAGACTATAAAGACAGCCTAAAATACGAAACAGAGTACGAACTCTCAAAAAAGCCCTTGCGTGTTGATATGATCATCATACGTAAAGACGAAAGTTGCATCATTAAAAAACAGATTGGTCAGATTTTCCGCAAATACAACATAATCGAATACAAAGGCCCTAATGATGAAATGGGAATTGATGTGTTTTTCAAAGTTATAGGGTATATGGGTGTGTACATTAGCAGAGGGCATGAGACTGAAAAGATCTCGCCAAGCGAGGTTACAATTTCGTTATTTAGACACAATAGCCCCGAAAAGCTTTTTTCCGACCTAAAAAATCTTGGGGGAATTATTGAAAATCCGTTTCCGGGGATTTATTATGTAAGTGGAGTAATAAGTATTCCCATACAGATAGTTGTTATAAAAGAGCTATTACCGGAAGAAAACATACCTTTACGAGTACTTACTCCGAGCGCATCCATAGAAGATGCCCGGCGTTTTGTAAAAGAAACGCAGAAATACACTTCGGCCTACGATAAACATAACGCAGATGCGGTTTTGCAGGTAAGCGTATCTGCCAATAGGGATATCTATGAGACATTACGGGAGGAATTCTTTATGTGTGAAGCTTTAAGAGACTTAATGAAAGATGAAATAGAAAAAGACGTTAATGCCGGTATCGAGTTTGGAAAAAGAGAGGGCAAAATAGAAGGTAGAAGAGAAGGAATTATATCCACCCTCTACGACCTTATTAAGAAAGGCCTTATCAGCATAGAGGATGCGGCCACGCAGGCTCAGATGAGCGTTCCGGCGTTTACAGCTGAGATGAAGAAACTCGGTTAGCTTTATACCTTTCTTTAATCACCTATAACATTTAATAACATAAAAAATACAGCCAATCATGATGACTGGCTGTTTGAAATAATCATATGTTAATTTATTTGATTCCCATAAGGGTGGCATGTGAGCCAAGGCTCTGAGGGATTTGATGGATATCCCAATTTAGTACAATCACCGCTGCCACAGCAAGCATTGCGACCTGTCCTTTCTTGAACTATTGGTATAAATTCTAAGCCGTTAGTTGGATATTCTCCTATGCAGATAAAAAATGTTCCCATGTCTACCCATTCATTTCGAGGAAGGCTTTTCCACCAGTCTTTATTTATTTCATTTGAATTGGTAGTATTTCCTCCAGTATTTCCGCTATCAGCTACCTGTGTCTTCGCATTAGGATCTCCCGCATATGCCGCTCTACCCTCGCTCTTTCCGTGGTTCTTATAATGATCATAAAGCGCAGTCTTTGAATTTCCTACGGCGGCTACAACATCCGGA
>JAFUFI010000011.1 GCA_017469945.1 Lachnospiraceae bacterium
ACCCCCAACCCCGTCCCCCTGTGTCATTTTGGGTCAGCTTATGAGCGTGCCCTGGCGGGAGCCGATTGCAACAGCGCCGTCGTCTTTACTTGTTCTAAAGGGCGCAAGCGGTATGCCGTTTGCTCCGAAAACGCGCACTCTTCCGAAGTTTTTCCAAAAGTATCTTGCGTATTTGGGCCCCGGAACTTTATCGGAAGATATTCGAAGGACCGCGCTTCCTCCCTTTAATTCATCTTCGGTCGGAGCAGAAAAACCGTAAACATCTGTCTCCTCCGGTTCTTTTGAAGCTATTGAAGAAGATTTAATATACTGAGCCTTGGCGGGGTAATATACACCGTCCTCTCCTGCAATCTCAAACCCCGAGTCCTCGGGAAGATAATCCCCGAAATAAACATCTTCAAGAAATCCGTCATCACCGTCGATTACAAGTCCCGACTGACAGCACGCAATCTCCGCATAAACCGAATCACCTTCCGCGTAAGAAGACTCAAGTCTCGGTCCGCAGGCTTCCCATTCCCCGTATACTCCGTAGTATCGATAAAGCGCCTGAAAGGCAAGCCTGTACCCAACGGTTTCTTTATTCAATGGATGAATATTGTGGAATTCACCGCTCTCTAAGGAAACTGCAAGACCGTAATTTTTGTTTTCAAAGCAGATATCACTCTGAGCCTCTCTGATAAAAGGCCAGTTTTTGTCATCTTCCTCACCCTCATTCAAAAATCTTGGAAGCTGTACAATATAAAAAGGCAAGCTCTCATTTTCAAATTCCTTGCTCCACTCCTCCGTCAAAGATTTAAGAAGCCTTTTGTATGTATAGGGTCTGTTGTCGTCTTCCTCCCCCTGATACCATAAAACTCCGCAGATTCCGTAAGGCGCAATTCTTTTAAGCATACTCTCATACAGTCCCGCAGGTCTGGTCCAATTTCTAGGGCCCATAGGACCGGGATAACGGTTTTCTCCGAAAAGCCTTATAGCCTCATCCCAGGTAGGATTCGGATTTGTGGCATAATAATTTCCCACGTTTTTATCAAACTCTACCTGATAGGTTTCATATTCGGAAAGCTCCCTTAAATAATCATCCAGTCTTTGTCCTTTAGTCTTTTCATCATAATCCAGAGCGTAAACGCTTGTCTCGGGATATTCCAAAAGCTTTTCGCGGCTCATCCAACATGAAGCGCTTGTTCCGCCCCAGTTACAGCCGATTATACCGATCATAACATTCTCATCTTCCCCGTTTATTTCCTCACTTATCGCCTTTGCAAAATAGTAACCTACAGCAGACCAGCAGCCGGTCTTTCCGGGCTCGCACTTTTCCCAGGCAGTTTTACTTTCAGCTTCAAACAATTCTTCCCCGACATATGAAACCTTAGGAGTATAGTAAAACCTTATATAAGGATCATCGCTCTCTGTAACCTCCTTACTGCCGTCCTTAGAGTTTTGCAGTTCAAACTCCATATTTGACTGGCCTCCGGCTAAATATACATCACCGAAATAGATATCTTTCAAAAAGAATTCTTCAAGATCCGTCCACACCTTTATTTCAAATGGTCCCCCCGCAGGAGAAGGTCCGATTTCAAATTCAAATCTGTTATCTAAAGAGTTACAATCAAGTTTACATAATTCAGTGCCTTCAGCATTGGTCAAACTTATGTAAACCGTTTTGCGATCCGTCTCTCCCCAGATTTTTATCTTTCTATCCCTTTGCAGTACCGCTCCATCCTTAAAAATCGCTGCTAATCTTAACATGTTCCATCTCCCTATATACATTTTCTATTTTCACCAAAATGCCATACTCTTCTCTTTTCTGTGGTATAATACCTAGCGTAGACAGATTGGAGGAAAATTAATGTTATTATACCATTATACCGACTTTAACGCATTAAACGGAATAGTCGGAAATGCCGAGCTTAGACTGAACAATATCCTTAATATGAACGATACCGCGGAGATGCGCCTTTTTGTCAATGCTTTAAGGGATAATGTTCTCGTCGATCTAAAGAGCGCCGGTCTTGATAGAAATTTTACTCTCGCCAAGGAATTTTTCAAGAAAGAATTTGCTGAAGAATTTCACTATTCCGCTTACGCGGCATGTTTCTCGGAATATCGCGATGACGCGGCTCAGTGGGAAAGATATGCCAAAGGCGGTCAGGGCGTTTGTATCGTTTTTCATAAAAACATTTTAGAACAGATTGTAGAGGATGCAGGTAGTGTTTCCCTTAAAAAGGTTTATTACCGCGATACCGTAGAGGGCCACGAGCTTATAGGAAAGCTGACTGAAGCAATGAGCGACCTTAAAGCTTTTGAAGCGCCGCAGGATAAGCTTCACAAACTGATGCAGGACGCATGGATATCTTCCGCCGCCTTTAAGCATCCTTCCTTTACTTCCGAGAATGAGGTGAGACTTATCTATACCCCCTTCAGCGCAGAGGAAGCCGCCGTTAAGCCCAAATATCATATAGCCTGGGACCGTATTAAGAAATACTACCCCCTCGATCTTACAGAGCTTTGCGGAAGATTCGGAATACACCTTGTTGATCTTGTGGACGAGATCATCATCGGTCCCGCTTCCCCTCAGTCCCTGCCTATTTTGCAGGATTATCTTATAGACAGCGGATTAAAGAGCCTCGCAGCAAGAGTTAGTCTTTCAAACTGCCCTCTTAGAAAGCCCACAACCTAAAAAATATAATAAATTCAACAGATAAAGCCAAAGCCCCCTGCTCCTAAAAGCAGAGGGCTATTATTGTACCTATAAGCAAATATTTCAATATAGAGAAAAAAGAGACCAACCATTAGGTCAGTCTCTTTCGTACGTCCTGATCAGTTTAAAGCACTAACCTGCTTACACCAACTTTATATTACTCAACGGTAACAGAAGTGATGTGGGGGTTAGCACCTTCGTACCAGTAAAGGAATCCTTCGCAATCGATAACATCGCCGGCTTTAAGAGCTTCTACAGCTGCATATACGTCGGTGGTGTTGTCGCAAAGATAAGACTCTACAGTAAAGGTATAAACGTTTCCGTCAGCATCCTGTACATCGAAGTAAAGGTCGCTGTTCTCATCGTGGCTTCCGGAATTGTCATACTTGTAATCAACAGCGTTTCCGCTCTCTCTTGCAACTACGGTAAGTCCCTTGAAAGCTACCTTCTGGTTCTGATAATCAACAAGATCCTCTGAAGCAAGCTTGTCTGTAAGATCTACAGCTTCAGCTACGAAAGTATCGCCGTCCTCAACGAACTCGAATGAAGAATCGGTAATCTCAACTTCGCCTGACCACTCAGACTTGAAACCGGTAACCTTAATCTTGGTTCCCTCGGTAAGCTTTGCAGCATCTTCTTCAGAGCAAGGAAGCTCATAAAGGAAATAAGCACCGTCAGCATCCTGAGTGTAAACGGTAACTTTGCCGTCCCACCATGACTGATGAGCCTGTACATAGGTAACAACGGTAACTTCGGTGTCAAGATCAGCTGCTGCATAATCAGCATAGCTCATAACGCCCTCGAGATCAGCTGAAGCTTCCTCAGCTACCTCCTCAACGTTCTCAGCTGCCTCTTCGGTAACTTCTTCAGCTGCTGCTTCAACAGCTTCGGTAGCAGCTTCTTCTACTGCTGCGGTCTCTTCTGCAGCGGTATCTGCAGCGTCTTTAGCGCCACATGCAGCAAGGCTTAATGCCATTGCGCTTGCAAGTAATACACTTACAATCTTCTTTTTCATAATGTTTCTCCTCTCTTGAAACCGCCTAAGGACGGTGTTCAAAACGGCTTACGCCATAAGGACAAAATTTCCTGTCCTTTAGCTTAGATTATACAAAATAAAGCCCAAAACAAAAATAGCCACAATACCTAAATATTGTGACTATTTCGCTCTTTTTTTGTTATTTTTAATTCAAAACATACGTAAAAATGCTTATTTTTCTAATTTCAGCTCGCCGTAATCAACATAATGCTCATAGGGATAGCCGTTTACAAGGAACTTGTTCTTGCCGTGTTTTATGATCATATTCTCCGGCAGACAGTTCGTATCTTTCTGGCAGGCCGTCATAAGGTCAATTGCCGTATCGGAGTCTGCGATATATATCTTTGTGTTCGTACTCATACCGCCGTAGGCAAGAGCATGGGATCCGCTTCCGTTTACGCGAAGCGTAGCCCTCTGCTGGTTATAATCCGTTCCGCCCCGCACTGATCCGATAGCGGTAATATAATCTCCTCGAATTTCGTAATAAACGCTGGCATCGGAGAAAACCGCAGTCGCCATCTTTCCTTCTACGGAACCTGTGCCGGCTACTTCCGTGCCCTCGGCCTTGCAGGTTACCGAAGCATTATGTACTTCAATCTTGCAGTCACCTTTTATGGATCCGACTCCGACGCCCTTAGTGACAGCTACATTAACCTCTACTTCGCACTCCTCTATATAGACGTTTTGCTTTTCATAGAAGTTTCCGATTCCAACGCCGTATCCGCAATTTACGACAATATTAAATTTACCTTTATGTATCTCGATATCTCCGCCGTTACCCGAACCGATGGCTACTCCGGAATTGCCCTTGACGTCAACATCCACTATACCATCCTGGTTAAAGATAATGGTTCCGTGGCCGGCCTCAAGATTGTTTCCGATACCGTAACAGCTCTGACCGTCGGGTGTGATCCGTAAGTTTCCGGCGCCTTCGATTATCAGCTTGGAGCTTTCGGGAACAAGGATTCCGCCCTTATCAAGCCTGTTATCTCCGATAAGTACAAGCCTTAGGTCACAGTTTTCGCCTATCTCGATGCAGGCCTTTCCCTGAGCGCAGGTCAGGTATGCATTATCAAGGGTAAGCCTTCCCTTATAATTGTCGCAGATTTCGATATGCGCCTTGCTGATAAGCCCCTGAACTCCGGAAACCGTAACATCCTTAACTTCTCTTTCGTCTTTTCCGAGAAGTATGCAGCTGTAATTGGACTTTTTAATAGAGTTTAAGTTAACTCTTCCCGTATCGTCAGCTATATAAACCGGCTGTTTCTTTCCGGCTTTATACTCGTCTCTGTACCGCAGAATCTCTCTCTTTATATCATTTTCGATATCGCCGATGATCTCTGCGCCGGGCTTAGCCGTGTAATATCCCTGAATAAGGTCAACGCCCAGCCTTACGACCATACGAAGCTCTCGCCAGGTTTCAACGCCCTCAGCCAGAGAAATGATATTATTATCCTCGCAGAATTCGATAATCTCTTTGACAAATCTTTGTTTCTTGGGATTCTTGTCAAGATCGGTAAGAAGAGAACGATCGATCTTGACGTATGCAGGCATATACTGCAAAAGATTTATAACATTCGAATAGCCGGTTCCGTAATCATCAAGAGCAAGACCGATTCCGAGGAGTTCATATCTTCTCTTTATCGCTCTTAATGTAGCTTCGTCGGCCTCCGTCTGTTCTGTGATCTCAACAACAACATTTGAAGCATGGTCAATGAGAACGGATTCAATATCAACATAATCATCCGGCATGAGCTTTGCGCCGGGAATACTGTTGATAAATATGAATCTGTCGCCGATCAGGCTTTTATTCTCATCAATAAGCTTTCCGATGTTTATAAAAGTAGCGCGCTCAACATCTCCGAGTCTGCCGAGAAGCTCGCTGTATTTTAAAATAGTTACAGGATTTATCTTATCGGCATATTTTGTCGGACGCATCAGCGCTTCAAAAGCAAATATCTGTCCGTTTGCGGCACTTACGATTGGCTGGAAACAGTAGGTAAGCAGATTGTTATCAAGAATCTCAATAACCTCCCTCATCTCCTCTTTTTCCTCAGCCGAAAGAGCGTCAATGACTTGCTGTCTGATCTCTGAGGGTGTACCGGGATCCGCAAATGCCCCCGCAAACATAAATGCGTTGGCCTCATAAGTGCTGATAGCCCTTAAAGCATCTTCGGAATTGATTCCCTCAACAAGAGGCATTATCCTTGCCTCGTAGCCTGACTTCTCGATCGTCTGTCTGAGTTCATTAAGCAGTCCCTCATCCTCATCCGAGATAGTCTTGTCCGTAAAAAACGCAAATACTTTTTTTGCCATACCCAAAGCCCCGTAATAACTGATGATCAGTTATCTCTTTTCCCCTTTATTTTCATATAACAAAAATACAATATTATTAAAACCCAGACAGATATAAGGGTTATAATAAGCGCTTTTGCACCTAACGGAAGCGGACCAAGATCCGGCTTTTCTCCTTCTTGTGCATTTAAAGAAGCCCCAAGCTGATCGAGTCTGTACAAGGAATTTATATCATCGTACAGCTTAGCAAAATACTCATCATCCACAGTCTGGTTTCTGCGCATGGATTTTGTGGTATTCTCGATCATCTGTCCGGCAGCGTCTCTGACAGATGCAGATCCGTTAAATACCGGTGTTATGAATGTATTGTCGATATTATCAAGAAGCATCTTGGTCGCTTCTATCTTTATTTTGTAGTATGTCGTGTTGTCCTCTCCGCCCCTTTTAAGGTAATCCTTGTAGGTATCACTTTCCTGCGCTTTTTGCGTAACGGGTACATACCCTTCTGTCTCGGCGTAAGGAATCTGCACCTCATTGGTCAAAAGGTACTGGGTAAAGAGCCAGGAAGCAAGAACCTCCTGAGGATCAGCCTTGTTAAACACACAAATGCTGGGTCCCTGAGATATCATCTGCGGATTATTAACATCCACCTGCGGTATCTCTTTTACAATAACATCTATCCCACCTATTATATCATCCGAACATATATCCGACAATGGCGCATCAGGTCCCATCCATGTAGAACCTGCGGTAGAGTCAATGGCAAAGATACACTGTCCCGCATTTAAAAAGTTCGCCGGATAAGATGAAATCTTAAAAGTGGAAAAGCTTCTTGTACCCGCATGAACAGCGATTTCCTGAAGGATTTTCTTTGTATCGTCATTGAACAAAAGGACCTCACCATTATCCGTTGTATAATCAAATCCGCTCTGTTTAAGGATCTGGATCATCATATTGTCCGTGGACTTATAGATAAAAGGTATCAATACATTTTGACCGTTTATGGCAAAGTTTCCATCCTTATCTTTTTTCATAGCGGCCTCGGATACTTCCCAGATAAAGTCCCATGTAACGGTGTCAGGGATATTAAACCCAAGCTTTTCAACGTATGTTTTGTTCATATACAAAGCTTCGGTAGATCTCATATAAGGAAGGGCGTAAAGCTTATCTCCTATATAACACTCCGTCAAATACTTCGGTACTATCTCCGTCTTTGTCGGAGCATCGAAAGCAACATCGCTTCCGCCCAGACCGTACTTAGGATCCGAAATAAGATCATCAAGGCAAAGTACCTGATTGTTTCCCGTAAGATATGTGGCTATATGATCCGGATATGTGATGCAGACATTGGGCGTTGTATTGGTAGCGATATTTGTTATAACGTCGTTATAGATCTTTCCGTAATCCGTATAAAACCTTAAGTTAATACTGACATTGGGATAAATCTTTTCAAAATCCTCTACCGCCTGCTCGTAAATGGTGGTCTGCGCCTTGTTTGTATCGTTTTTGGCCCAAAAAGTAATCTCTATATCTTTAGAAGTATCAAAGGATTCCGGCATCTGAAAGCTCTTTTTTTCTCCGGAAGCGTGACATCCCGATAAAGAGACCGCGGCAGATAAAATAAGGGCAAACAAAGGTAAAAATCTAAAAATCTTTCTCATCCCTTTGTACCTCCTCTGGATACTCCCGTCATAACAGTTTTTCTGAAAACAAGGAAAAGTACAATAAGCGGCAGCGAGATTGCAACAACCGCAGCCATCATAGCAGGGATATTGTCTCGTCCGAAGCCGTTCTCTCTGATCTCCTGGATTCCGTTGGATACAAGGAAATAATTGGCATCATCGGTAATAAGTCTCGGCCAGACGTATGAGTTCCAGCACTCAATAACCTTCAAAATGACAATGGTTACTATAGTCGGTCTTGCGATAGGGATCATAACCTTAAAAAGATACTTAAGGTCACTTGTTCCGTCAACCTTGGCGGCATAGTAGAGATTATCCGGTACCGCCTCAAAATTCTCCTTTAAGAGATAAATATAAAAAACAGAAGCCACGGAGGGAAGTATCAGTCCGGGAAAGCTGTTTCTCAGATCAAGATTTGTTATGGTAACAAAGTTTGTGATGATAACGAGTTCATTGGGAATCATCATAAGTGCAAGGAAAAGTACAAAGACAATATTCTTTCCCTTAAAGGAAAGCCTTGCGAATGCGTAGGCGGAAAACACGGTAACGATGAGCATAATAAGAGTCGTAACGATCGTAAAGACCGCCGTATTAAGAAGATATTTGCCCAGAGAAACCGTGGTAAACGCATCTATATAGTTTTGGAATGTAGGATTTGTCGCATAGAATTTAGGGATTGCCTCCGCATTGTAAGAGCTGTAGCTCTTAACAGAGGTAAGTACCATCCAATAAAAAGGGAAAAGTACTATAACGCCCCATAAAGACAGCAAAAAATATGTAACAGTCTTGCCAAGTATATCTTTAACCTTAGCCTGCTTTTCAATTTCTTCGTATTCGTGACCGGTATTCATTCGGGTAGTTCCTTTTTCAGCGCTTACTCTTGTTTCTCACAAGAAGATTGATCACAGTAATGGTAAGTACTATGGAGAAAAGTATTATCGCAGCCGCAGATGCGTAAGAAGGGTATCCGCCGCTGTCTCCGTAAAGCATATCGTACACATATCCCACGATCGTATTCATCTCGGCAACGTTCAAATTGGTTCCAAAGAGGGCAACCGCGTCCGAGTAGGCTTTAAACGCTCCGATGAAGCCTGTGATAACAAGGTAAAAGATCATCGGCGAGATCATAGGAAGTGTGATCCTGAAAAATATTCTTGTATTGGAAGTTCCGTCAACTCTTGCCGCGCTGTAATAAATAGGGTTTACACTTGCAAGAGAGCTTGTAAGCACAAGTACTTTAAAAGGCATAACGATCCAGATCGTATAGATACAAAGAACCATCATCTTTGCCCAGTACGGTCCCTCGATAAAATCAACACTCTTTCCGCCGAATGCGGTTATGAGCAGATTTATCATACCGTCAGTATAGGCGGTCTTTTTAAAAAGGATCATAAATACAAGACCCACTGCCAAAGTATTTGTTACATAGGGCAGAAAATACACGGTCTGAAAAAGTTCCTTGAGCTTTGTTATCTTGTTAAGTCCAAGGGAAATAAGAAGCGAAAGAACGGTGGATACGGGTACCGTTATCGCAACCAAAATAAGTGTATTCTTAAGAGCCTGCAAAAAGTAAGGATCGTGAAGCACATAAGAATAATTGTACAATCCCGTTCCGAAAGAAGTCTGGGATGCGGAATTATAGCCTTCCTCAAAGGAGTAGATAAATACATCGATAAGAGGATATACCATAAATACTCCGAGAAACAAAACTGCCGGGAGCAGATACAGCCAGGCTTTTAAATTGCTTTTAAACGTAGATTCCATAATGACACCAAAACTATTTAAGTCTCTTCTCAGTAGTTTTATCAAAAATAAATACCTTTTTGGGATTCAGATTAAATCTGACTTTAGAAAGACCCGTATCAAGACTAATGTCCGAGCTTATGATTGCTCTGATATCTGCATTAAGGCTCTTTGTATGATGAGCTATAACGCTTACGTCCCTGCCCATAACCTCGATTCTTTCAAGGTCTAAAGATAAAACTCCGTCACTTTCAGCTTTAAATCCTTCGGGGCGAACCGTTACGTATACATCACCGTCGGTTAATCCTTCCGCTGATAAAACATCTTCCTCTCCGATATAGACTCTTCCATTTTTAACCCTGCCCTCAAAGACATTGATGGGCGGAGTTCCGAGGAATTTGGCAACGAAAAGATTTTCGGGACTGTCATATACTTCCTGCGGCGCGCCGATCTGGTTTACGACTCCGTCCTTCATAACGACGATAAGGTCACAGATGCTCATGGCCTCTTCCTGGTCGTGGGTAACGAAAATTGTTGTAATACCTGTTTCTTTTTGGATCCTTCTTATCTCTTCTCTTGTCTGGAGCCTTAATCTTGCATCAAGATTTGATAAAGGCTCATCAAGCAAAAGGACCTTAGGCATCTTTACAAGAGCTCTTGCGATGGCAACTCTTTGCTGCTGACCGCCGGAAAGCTCGGAGGGCTTTCTTTGCATAAGGCCATCTATCTGAACCAGTTTTGCCACGTTCAGAGCCGCGGTCTCCATCTGCTGTTTTGACATCTTTGCATCGCCCTTAAGATTCTGCAAAGGGAATAATATATTTTGTCTTACGGTAAGGTGCGGATATAATGCATAGTTCTGAAAAACAAGTCCGATCCCTCTGTTTTCCGGAGGAAGCTTTGTAACATCATCCTCGCCAAAAAATATCTGTCCGCTTGTAGGTTTTTCAAGTCCGCTTATAAGGTTAAGCGTTGTACTCTTTCCGCATCCGGAAGGACCGAGCAGTCCGATAAGCTTTCCGTCGGGAATTGTGAAATCAAAATCATTAACGGCAATAACATCTTCCGGGTGTTTTTTGTCCCTGGAAGGAAATCTTTTGGTAAGATTTTTCAGAACGACTTTCATTTAGGTAACTCCTGTAAAGTATTTATGCCTTGAGATAATCCATCTCCATGTTAAGTTCCATCGGAACGCTGCTTCCGGTGTTCTTAACCTTTTGAATAAGAACTTCCATACGATGGATTTTCTGTGCCTGCTTTCTGTCGTAATATTCCAAAACCTCTTTGAAAGTAGGATTTGCCGAAAGCGCAGCCCTGGTTTTTGCAGGGAAAGGACAGTATTTCGAGAGGATTCCTCTGGAAACTTTATTGAGTCTGGGCGATCCTTCACTCTCGTAGGCAACCCAGATCATATAATCCATAACAAACATCTCTTTATAGCTGTTTTTAGCTCTTTGAAGCGACAGCTTAACTCTCTCTTTCGCCTCAGCGGAGAGCTCATGATTCTTGCGGTAGAACTGCGCATAATCAAAGAATTCGCTGGTAAGGGAAGGATCCGAAACATCGTTCCACCTAGCGCCCTGAACCCTCTTGCACATCTCCCATCTGTAATCTCCGCACATATGTAAAACCTGGGCTTTCATATCCTCCAAGTCAAACACGGGAAGAAGGAACCTGGCATGAGTATTTCTCACGCGTCCCTGAATCTCCTGCCACATCTGACCTCTCGTTCCGACATTGGGAAGAAGGATTATATCCGGCAAAACTTCGGTTCCTATATACTCTCCTTTGATTCCTATAGCCTCGTTGGAATACAGATTGTCCCTGTAGAAGAGCTGGAAATCAATGGATCTGATGTTTTCAATAACAGCCGTAGCAAGTCCTGATGTAACAAGGTTATCGGAAAGCTTTCTCACAACATTCACACTGTTAAACACAGGACAGAATATCGTTATAAGTCCGAAGGTAACTTTGTTCGCGGACATAAACATATTCTTAAGCTCGTACTTAACCATAGCCACACGGTCATTCATAAGCTTTTTTTCTTCTTCGGCCGTAATCTGGTTTTTAACCTTACGCTCGTGTACGTAGGCTTCATAATCCACATCGAACTCGTTTTTGCTGGGGAGCCTTTCTCCGGAGTAAATAGCCTCAAGCCACTCAAAGAAATTAAACACTCCCTTTGAAGGATCGGTATACCCGCTTCCCGCCTTTTCGTAAAGATACATAAGGTCACTCTTTGTACAGAGCTCTTCGTCCATATATCCGAATTCAAGGAACATTCTGACGGGCTTGGGGGGAACCTTAAATCCTGTCAAAACCTTTAAAGCAACCGCTTCATAAATCTTGTAGAAGTAGTTTGAAATATCAAGTCTTATATGTCTTGCGGCATCATCCTGGCTTCTAGGATCCGAGAGATTTCTGTAGGAAATGATAAGTGATTTAAAGTCGTTATGAGTCTTTTCATCAACTTCCGCGTAATCGAGAATCTTGTCAACGGAATCTTCAAGCTCTGCAAATATAGCAGCCTCATCTTCGCTGTTGTCTGCCTTAAGCTTTGTGCGCTCAACCTTCATATCAAAAGCTGAAGTACGCTCAAAGTATCTGTTGGGATTGATATAATTCTTCTTGTTAAGGAACTCTTCCAAAGAGCGGATCTTTGAAAGAATACTGTCTGATACAGAAGCAAAGGCGGTATTTAAGAAGCTTCCCGTAAGGATACCGTAAAGGTCGCTTGACTCGTCCTCTAAGAGAAGCTGGCCGATTTCCGAAAGATAAATAAATACCTTTTTGGCGCCTAAGGTTATACCTCTTGCATCCCTTGCCATCTTTTGAATAAAGATATCAAGAAACTCCGGCGAAACTTTTCTTCCGTCGGAAATAAGATTCGAAAGCTCGGTATAATATCCGCTTAAACTGTCGCTTACTCCGGAGTCGTCAATAAATCTGCCCTTTCTTTCAAGCTCTGAAAAAGGAGCGGGCGCAGTTCCCACCTTGGCGCAAAGATCGGTATAAAACTTATATGTATCCTCAGCGAGTGAATATAGTTCATCCGTATCTTCTCTGACAAGCATATACTGAGAAACACACTCAAGTATCTGCCTGATTGAGCTTCTGTAAAGATATGCAGAGAAATCATTCTTTTTCTCAAGCATTGAATATAAACTTTCGGCGGGTATGGGAATCAAAGTAGTATCCGTAACAGCCATATAGTTTAAAAAATGAGCATAAAAGCCCACTTCAAGCGCTCCGATCACATCTCCCTTTGAAAGAGAGATCCTGATGCCCGGAGCCTGAGCTGAAACGGTACCTTCTGAAATAAGATAAAGCTCATCGTTGTTGGATGCCGAGCCGGCAATGATATCGTTTTGCAAGACATTTTTAGAAGCCATAATCCATTCCTTTTAAGCGAATAGGTAAACCTTTGAACGTTTCGGGAAAGTGATTTAACACCCTCATATATTCAAAAAGCCCAAGTGTCTTAAACACTTGGGCTTATGACTATTTTATAATACTACTAAATAAATAAAATATCAAACGTAATTATCTCTGTACGCGAGCACCTGCGCCACCCATAAGAGCTTCAACTTCTTTCTTGGAAGCCATGGTAGTATCACCGGGTGTTGTCATAGCAAGAGCACCGTGTGCAGCACCGTATTCAACGGCAAGCTTTGCATCACCTGTTGTCATAAGACCGTAAACAAGTCCTGAAGCGAATGAATCTCCTCCGCCAACACGGTCCATGATCTCAAGTCCGTCATACTGCTTAGCCTTGTAGATCTCTCCGTCTGCCCAGCAGATAGCGCTCCAGTCGTTAACGGTAGCGGTCTTAACCTGACGAAGGGTGGTAGCTACAGCCTTAAAGTTAGGATAGGTCTTTGCAGCTTCGTTGATCATCTTCTTGTATCCGTCAAGGTTAAGAGTCTTAAGATTTGCGTCGTTTCCTTCGATCTCAAATCCGAGGCATGCGGTGAAGTCTTCCTCGTTTCCGATCATAACGTCAACGTACTTGGCGATCTCTTTGTTAACTTCCTGAGCCTTAGCCTGTCCGCCGATAGCACTCCACATTGAAGGACGATAGTTAAGATCGTAAGAAACTACGGTTCCGTACTTCTTAGCGGTCTTGATGGCAGCAAGTACGGTCTCGCAAGACTGCTCTGAAAGAGCCGCATAGATTCCGCCGGTGTGAAGCCATCTGACGCCGAGCTCACCAAAGATATGATCGAAATCAAAATCAGCGGGAGTAGCCTTTGAAATAGCGGTGTTTGCTCTGTCTGAACATCCAACGGCGCCTCTGATACCGAATCCGCGCTCTGTAAAGTTAAGACCGTTTCTGCAAACGCGTCCGATTCCGTCGGTAGGCATCCACTTGATAAGAGAAGTATCAACACCGCCCTGAAGGATGAAATCCTCCATAAGCTTACCGATCTCGTTATCGGCAAAAGCTGTGATGACACCGGTCTTTAAACCGAAGCATCTGCGGAGTCCTCTTACTACATTATACTCTCCGCCGCCTTCCCATGCTCTGAAAGAGCGGGCTGTACGAATTCTTCCCTCGCCGGGATCGAGTCTGAGCATTACTTCACCGAGAGATACGGCGTCATACATGCATTCATTTGCGGGTCTTAAATTTAAATCCATTTTGTTTCTCCTTTAATAAAATTCAGATATATATAATCAGATTTATCTTGTCTTAAGCATATCAAACTTAAAGTATCTTACAGCGTTGTTAAATGATATGTTCTTAACGATTTCTCCAAGGATGTCGTAATCCTCGGGGAACTCTCCGTTGTCAACCCAGTTACCTAAAAGGTTGCAGAGGATACGTCTGAAGTATTCATGACGTGTGTATGAAAGGAAGCTTCTTGAATCGGTAAGCATTCCCACAAATCCGGAAAGATTTCCGAGGTTTGCAAGGGAAGTCATCTGATCTTGCATACCTACTTTATGGTCATTGAACCACCATGCACTTCCCTGCTGAATCTTGGCAACAGCGTCGGAATTCTGGAAGCATCCGAGGATGGTTCCGATGGCCTGGTTGTCGTTAGGATTAAGGCTGTAAAGGATTGTTCTGGGAAGAGAATCCTTTTCGATAAGATTGTTTAAAAAGTCAGCGGTCTGAGCTGAAGGAGCATAGTTATTGATGCAATCATATCCGGTATCGGGACCGAGCTTTGCATACATAACCTTATTGTTGTCTCTCTTACATCCATAGTGAAGCTGCATAACCCATCCGCGCTTTGTATACTCGCCTGCAACAAAAGTCATAAATGCGGTCTTAAACTTCATCTCTTCGCTTCTGGAAACAGGATCCTTGACAAGGGCTTTTCTAAAGATTGCCTCAAGCTCGTCATCGGAAGCGCTCTCAAACATAACATACTCAAGAGCATGGTCGGAAACGTTGCATCCGTTCTCCGCAAAGAAATCCATTCTCTTAACAAGGGCTTCCTTTAAGTCCGCAAAAGAACGAATTGTTACACCGCTTACTTCAGATAGCTTTTTGATATATTCAGCATAATCAGGCTTTTCAAGGTTCATCGCCTTGTCGGGTCTCCATGCGGGAAGAACAGTTACATCAAAGCTCTTGTCTTCCTTGATTACGCGGTGCCACTCAAGGCTGTCAACAGGATCGTCAGTTGTGCAGATAAGTTCAACGCCTGACTGTTTGATGATGTTTCTGACCGACATTGAAGGCTCGGCAAGCTTTTTGTTGCAAAGCTCCCAAACTTCCTCAGCAGTCTTTGAAGAAAGAGCGCCGTGATATCCAAAATATCTCTGAAGCTCAAGATGTGACCAATGATAAAGAGGATTACCGATAGCCTTTCCGAGGCACTCAGCCCACTTTAAGAATTTCTCCTTGTCGGAAGCTTCTCCGGTAATATAATACTCGTCTACACCGCAGGATCTCATAAAGCGCCACTTGTAGTGATCGCCTCCGAGCCAAACCTGAGTAATATTCTCAAACTGTCTGTCCTGGGCAATCTCCTGTGGATTGATATGGCAGTGGTAGTCGAGAACGGGCATTTTTTCTGCATAATCATGAAAAAGCTTTTTAGCTACATCTGTCTGAAGCAGAAAATCTTCATCCATAAATGCCTTCATTTTCATTTCTCCTCTCTTATTTAACACTATATAGGCTTTTAGCCTTTAACGCTTAAAGCGTAACTCCCTTTTTAAAGATCGCCATGTCATGGAAACCGGCTTTTTCGGAAGCGACCTTTTCTCCGGATGCGACTTTGATAACAAAATCAAAGAAACGTTTTGAAGTCTCATCCATATCCTCATCCTCCACAAGTACTCCTGCGTTAAAGTCGATCCAATTGCTCTTTTTAGAAGCGAGGCGTGAGTTTGTGGAGATTTTCATAGTAGGTACGGGGCAGGCAAAAGGCGTACCGCGACCTGTGGTAAACAAAACAATATGCGCTCCGCTGGCAGCAAGGGCCGTAGCCGCGACAAGATCGTTGCCGGGAGCGGAAAGAAGGTTAAGTCCCGGAGTACTTACCTGCTCGCTGTACTTAAGAACTCCCTTTACAGGGCTGCTTCCCGACTTTTGGGTGCATCCCAAGGACTTATCCTCAAGGGTAGAAATACCACCCTTTTTATTACCCGGTGAAGGGTTCTCGTAAATTGTCTGGTTATTGTCTTTAAAGTACTGTTTAAAGTCGTTGATAAGGCTGACCGTCTTATCAAAAAGCTCTCTGTTTTCACAGCGGTTCATAAGGATCGTTTCGGCTCCGAACATCTCGGGAACCTCTGTAAGGATCGTCGTGCCGCCCATAGAAGTAAGCATATCGGAGAACTTTCCTACAAGGGGATTTGCAGTAATTCCGGAGAATCCATCGCTTCCTCCACACTTCATTCCGATTATCAGCTTAGAAGCTGGGATCGGTTCTCTTGAAAAGCCCGATGCATACTCAATAAGCTCCCTGACAAGCTCTGCAGCATCTTCCATCTCATCATCGGATTCCTGACAGACAAGGAACTTTACTCTGTCTTTATTGTAATCCCCGATATAGGATTTCAGTACATCGATATTACTGTTTTCACATCCTAGCCCAAGGACAAGTACGCCGCCTGCGTTGGGATGGTTTATAAGATCGGCAAGGATCTCTCTGGTATTTTCCTGATCGTCGCCCATCTGAGAGCATCCGTAAGGATGAGGGAAAGCGATGACTTCCTCAACTCTCGATCTGATAATATCGCTCATACCGGCAAGCTCGGCATTTGCCTTGTTTGCAATTGCCGTAGCGATATTGTTTACACATCCGACGGTAGGTATGATCCAGATTTCGTTTCTTACGGCTACCTTTCCGTCGGGCCTTTTGTATCCCATAAAGGTAACTTCCGTAGATCTCTTTACAGGAACGCTAACAGGCTCGTAGGTATAATCAAGAATCTCGCCGAGAGCCGTTCCAAGATTGTGGGTGTGGATCCACTCTCCGGCCTTAATATCCTCTTTTGCGTTTCCGATCCTGTAGCCGTACTTGATAACAGGCTCTCCTTTTTTTATATCCTTAAGAGCCATTTTATGTCCGGCAGGGATCTCGCTTACAGCGCTTACCCCCTCTAAAGTCATACCGGTGGTAATATCGCTCAAAGCTACAACAACATTATCATTTTCATTAATTTTTATGTATGTTTTCATTTATCTTCCTCAAAAAAGGATAATCAGTTTGACTTATGCAAAAAACTTTTCCATAGTCTTTCTCATTCCGATCTCGCGGATTGAGGTTATGTATTCGCAGATGCAATCCGTAAGTCCGTCGATCTTTGAAAGATCCTGTCCCCAGAAATCTTCGTTTGAAAGGACAGCCTTGGTAAATTCAAGAGGTTCCTTTGAGCTGTTTGCAGCAAAGAATTCAAGTACCGACATATCGTCAAGTATCTGGTACTCTTCCTCTCCTCTGTGTCCGATAAGGGCCTTGTCTCTGATCTCGCTTCCGGTATAGAAAGCCATAAGAGCGGCAACAGAGAAAGTAAGGTGCGAAGGAAGCTTTCCTTCGTTCTTAACATAGTCAAGGAAGCTGGGCATACATCTCGCGCGCCACTTTGAAACGGAGTTAAGGGCGATAGAAAGATGTGCATGCTTAACGTAAGGATTGTTGAATCTAGCAAGTACCGCATCCGCAAACTCAAGAAGGTCAGCCTTAGGAAGGGTAAGTGTAGGAATAACCTCGTCAAACAAAGTTCCCTTTATAAACTTAAGGATAAGCTCGTCGTTCATAGACTGGAGCACGATATCATTTCCGCAAAGATATGATGCAAGTACGAAGGATGTATGCGCTCCGTTGAGGATACGAACCTTTCTCTGTTTATAAGGATGATGGTCAGGTGTATAGATAACGGGAAGTCCCGCTGCGGGAAGAGGAAGCTCGTCGGAAAGATCCTTGGGGCTTTCGATAACCCAGAGGGCAAAAGGCTCGCCCGTTACGATAAGCTCATCCTTGTATCCGAATTCCTTGCAAAGTTCATCCGCTTCGTCTCTGGGATATCCGGTAACAATACGGTCAACAAGCGTTGAAGTAAAGATGCAAGCTTCATTAAGCCAATCTACGAATTCTTTTTCAAGCTTCCAGTTTTCTGCCTGCTTTAAAACGCACTCTTTTAAGTGGAGGCCATTGTCATCTATAAGCTCAACGGGGAGCATAATAAGTCCCTTTGATCTGTCGCCGTTAAAGTGCTTATATCTTTCATATAAGAACTTTGCAAGCTTTCCGGGATAGCTCTTGGGGGGATTTAAAGAAATAGAATCGGTCTCGTCATAAACGATACCTGCTTCTGTAGTATTCGAAACAATAAATCTTAAAGTATCAAGCTTCGCATACTCCGCATACTTTTCATACTCGGTGTAAGCATCTACCGCATCAGCCACGCTTGTGACAATACGATTGATCTTTTTGGGCTCTCCGTCAACACGGCCTCTTAACTGAACAGTGTACTGGCACTCCTGGTTGTGGAATCTGTCGAGATTGCCGAATTCGATAGGCTTAACGATAACAATGTCTCCGTCAAACTTGCCCTGTTCATTGGCAATATCGATCATATAATCCACAAAAGCACGAAGGAAATTTCCTTCTCCGAACTGAAGGACCTTAACAGGTCTTTCCTTTTTGCCGGTCATCTTCCTAGAAATAATATCCATTTGATACCCCTTTTCAATGTAAAAAATACTGTTGGCTTACATTCTATGTAAGCGTTTACATTTACAATTTTACACCATTTTGAAATTTAGTCAATGATGTATTTCAATCTTGTTATTTATTTCAAAAACGGAAGAGCTTTTTTGTTTATATTCTACAATGAAATAAAGACTATTTCTATACTAAAAAGCTTATAATCTCGTTGAAAATATATACAAATGATTGTATAATGTAAAAGAAATGTAAGTATTTACATTTTTATTTTCTGTCCGGAGGTCCGACATGTCACTGACTATTTACGATATTTCTGAAAAAGCGGGAGTTTCTATCGCTACCGTTTCAAGAGTTTTAAACGGGAGTTCAAAGGTTAAAGAATCCACAAGACAAAAGATCTTGGATATCATTGACGAATACGGATACACTCCAAACTCTTCCGCACGTGCCATGGGACTTAAATCAATGCAGACGATCGGTATTCTTTGTGCCGACTCCTCAGATATTTTCCTCGCCAAAGCGGTTTACTATCTTGAGCAAAACCTGCAGTCCGCCGGATACGAATCTCTTCTTTGCTGTACCGGTTACAACCTTGACGCAAAGAAAAACTACGTAAACCTCATCCTTTCCAAAAAAGTTGACGGGCTTATACTTGTAGGATCCAATTTCATCGGTGAGGTTGAAACCGAAAACCAATATATTATCGAAAGTTCTTCAAAAGTGCCCGTTATGATACTTAACGCTTCATATCACCACGATAATGTTTACAGTATCCTTTGCGATGATATGAACTCTATGTACCGCGCCGCTACCGAGATGTACGAATCCGGGATCCATGATATCCTGTATCTTTACAATTCCCTCTCCTACAGCGGACGGAAAAAATTAGACGGTTTCCGTATGGCTATGCAAAGCCAGAAAGAGCCCGGATACGAGGATCTTATTTGCCGTGTACCCGAAGATATTTCAAGCCTTGAAAACGTTGCGGATTTTATATCAGATTTTGCGAAGGCGGGACATACCTTCCACGGTGTGATCGCTGCGGATGACGAGCTTGGAATTGCGGCTGTTAAATATGCCCAAAAGCACAGCCTCTCCGTACCGGAAAACCTTTCCATCATCGGCTACAACAACTCTATTCTTACCGATTGCTGTACCCCCGAGCTTACATCGATCGACAACCAGTTAGAGATTCAGACAAGATGCCTCGTAAAGACTCTAATCGGCGTCTTAAACGGACAGGAAATGCCCCAAAAGACCGTCTTCTCAGGTACTATGGTAAAGAGAAAGACTACGAATTTCTAACAGTTTGAATTACTAAGATTATACCCTTCAGCAGTTCCCAAAATAGGAAAAGGCGGCAGGTTAACCTGTCGCCTTTTCCTATTATTTTTTATTGTTTAGAGACATTTAAAGACCCAAAGCCCGGTGATCAACCTTCGATCATTATGCACTTCTTCTGAGGAATAGCATTAGCATCTTTCTTGGGAATATTCAGCTTAAGAACACCGTTTTCAAATTTAGCCTTAATATCCTCTTCCGTAAGAAGGTCGCCCACATAAAAGCTACGCTGCATAGCGCCGGAGTAACGCTCCTGTCTTATTACTTTTCCCTTCTTATCCTTTTCATCTTTGTCAAGGCCTTTGGCAGCGGATACAGTAAGATAACCATTGTCAAGCGAAAGACCGATCTCATCTTTCTTAAATCCGGGGAGATCTATATCCACCTCATATTCACCTTCTTTTTCATGGACATCGGTCTTCATTACATGGGCTGCATGCTTACCGTAGAGCTTCTTGTCCACGTCTTCGAATTCTCTTCCGAAGGTCGGGAAATCGAAACTCATAAGATCATCAAACAAACTATCGTTAAATAAACTTGGATACAACATAGGTCATTCCTCCTTTCGCTCTGCAATCTGCAGGCGCTTAAATATATTGTTTCCAAGCAAGGGATCGGATAAAGCTTTAAGTCTTTCTTTATCTTAAAACTTATCTCCTTTCCTTTGTTCTACTTGTGTTATAACACTCATTATTAGCGCTGTCAAGAGGTGAGTGCTAATTAATTTCTAAACTTTTTATAAACTCCTGTAAATCCCGAATTTCCGGTGTTTTAACTGCAAAGCTAAGCATACAATGTCACTTGTATAGCTTGTTTTTGATTTCTTCTATAAGACTGTCGTATTCATGGCAGTCGAATTCCTTACACCTTTTCTCCAAAAGCTCCAGTTTACTTTTGGCATTGTCGTAATAGGGATTGTCACCTTCCGCATCTATCGGGATAAGCTCTACTGATTCTCTCGTCATACTTGCAAGGAGGTCCGTAAGCTGGCCGGTAATATCTTCGTCAGTGTCCATTCCGATTGAAAGTATCTGGGGAACAAAGCCGAGGGTTGCGGCAGTGTACGCTCCTCCCCTGAATCTTCCGGTATTTGCTTTATTAATAAGTCTTGAATTAATCTTATTTGTTAGATAAACGATGACAAGGTCTCTGTCCGGATCGATTATCGCTATTGTCCCAGTCCAGCCCTGATGGCCGAAGGTATTGTTTCCGGATTGTGTTCCGAAGAATCCTACTCTTTGGAACTCTCCCTCTCTCCACCATCCAAGCCCCCATGCAGCACCGTCTTCGGAGTTTGGAGATGTGAAAAGATCGATGCAGGCTCTTGAATAGAATCTGTTATTCCCATAACCACCGGTTAGCATAGTGCTAAACAATTTCGCAAGATCGCTTGCATTTGAAAAGAGTCCCGCGTGTCCGGACACTCCTCCCATGCTGTAAAAAGCCTTTTCGTCATGCACCTGTCCCTGTAAGGTTTCGGTACGTACACCCGGGAAATAAATCTGTCCATCCCTTGTATTTCCGCTAAGCTCGGTAGCGGCGCAGTCCGAAGCTTTAAATCCGTTTTCGAGGGGATTGTATGTAATATTTGTAAGCTGCATGGGCTCCCAAAAATTCTCTTTTAAATATGTATTAAGATCCTGCCCCGAAACCTTTTCTACTAAGAATCCGAGAAGCATATAGTCCACATCGGAATATAAGGTTTTCGTACCGGGCTCATACATAAGAGGAGTCTTGCAGATAGAATTATAGGTTTCCGCTTTGGTCTTTTCACCATCCCCGCATCCGGAATAAAGAAGGTTTGCCCCTTCGTAGGAATAGGCATTGGCTCCGATATCCACGCTTGCGTTAAAGTACTTGGGGTCTGCAGGAAATCCCGCTCTGTGGCAAAGCACATCCTTTATGGTCAGATTCGCTTTCCATTTAAGCTGATCCTCATCGGAAACGGCATCATATCCCTTATATCTAAAGTTTATGACCATTTCATAAAACTCAGGTCCCAAATGGTCCGATATCTTATCATCAACCCTTATAGTGCCATCGGTTACCATCTTCTGAATTGCGAGGTTTACTCCCGCCATCTTTGTTACAGATGCAAGATCGTAGAGTGTGTTATTATCCACAGGCTCTTTATCAGAGAGCAGCTCGCCGTCGGGGGAGTAGGTATTTTTATACCCCCAGGCGTTTTGATAAACAAGCTTACCCTGTCTTATAACCGCAAGCTGAGAGCTGGTAAACCCGTGCGCTACATCGGACTCGATAATATCAGATATCAAAGATAAGGCTTCCTCGTTTATCCCTACCTCCGAAGGCGTACCTTCCAAAACTTCAGGGTATGGAACAATGACTCTGACCTTTGTTTCCCCGTCAAAGGGAGTAACATTCGAAACCTGAAGAGTATTTCTTCCGTTTAAGGCAACCTCCGAAAAATCCACTTCATACGAACTTCCCCCCAAAACATTTGAAACATCAACCTTTTTTGAGTTAATATAAAAGTCAAAGCTCTCTACTCCTTCATCAGGTAAAAGATACATCTTTCCCTGTCCGCTGTAAAAGTCAAAGCTCATCATATCATTTAAAGCAAGTGTATCATCAGCGAATCCCCTCCACTCCGGAAAAGAAAAATCCGCCTGAAATGTTCCCTCGGGAACATCTGCTTTAGATACATATACGCTTTTTTCTTTAGATATTTCCTCCGCATCCGCGATGCTTTCATCAGTAACGGATTCCGGTGCGCCCTCCTCCAAAGTATTTCCCACCTTCTCTTCGTTAGGATCTTCGGCCAATGTTTGATCTTCCGCGCTTTCATCGATCATAGATAAAATATTGGACACTTCTTTATCGCCGGCGGCTCCGCCTGCGCATCCGCCTAAGATCACGGCTCCCGATAAGAGTAGACTAATTAATACCTTTGAACAGTTTCTCATTGATCTATATCCTCATATAACAAATACAAAGCTCTCTTTTCTTTAAAAGTCTTAATATCTTCCGCCCAGGACTCTTTAATCGTATCCGCGTCCTGCCCGGCTTCAATCATCCCTCTTACGCTGTCCGTTCCCATAAGCAGGTCAATCCAATAATGTCCTCCCGAATCCTGCTTTCCAAAGAAATAATCAGCCTTATTTAGCTCTTTATAGTGCTCATAAGCATCGATTACATATTCAAGATTTATGCCATCTTCCCGGATCTTTTCAAGACCTGTCGTCCGTAAATCCCTGCCGTAACAGGTCAGGTTACTGTACTGCGGATTTTTCGCTCCCTCCATGCTTATTGGCGTAAAACTAAAGTCGTAGCAGCCTGCGGCTTCAAACTCCGGACATCCGTATATTTCAAAGGGCGAATCGGTTCCCCTTCCGACCGAGATAACCGTGTTTTCAAAATAGCAGGTTGAGGCGTATAAATATATAGCCCTCATACTCTTAAGATTAGGAGAGGGATTAACCGAAACTTTCGTAAAATCTTTATGGGAATAATTCTCGCAGGGAATAACCGTAAGACTGCATTTCGCGCCATCTGATAACCAGCCCTCCCCAACGATCATCCGAGCAAGTTCCCCTAAAGTAAGTCCATGTACAACAGGTATGGGCAGTGCTCCTACTCCGGATTTAAAACCTTCCTTTAAGATCGGCCCGTCTACATAAAAGCCATTGGGATTAGGTCTGTCCAGGATCAAAACTTCCTTATCATATTTTGCACAGGCATCCATCAGCTTATACATCGTAATATAGTAGGTGTAGTACCTAAGTCCGACATCCTGAATGTCTACTATTAAAGTATCAAACAAGGCCATTTTATCATCAGTCAGAGCATTCCCCGCCCCGCCATATAAAGAGACAATGGTTACTCCTGTCTTTTCGTCGTATCCGTCCTTTACGCTTTCTCCCGCATCAGCAGTTCCGCGAAAGCCATGCTCCGGACTAAATATAAGACTGACGTCTGTATTATTCTCAATAAGGAAATCAACTATATGCTTTCCGTTTTGAAGATCATCCCCCACAATTCCGGTCCCGTTTGAAAAGACCGCAACCCTCTTGCCTTCAAGCAAAGGAAGATACATATCGGATCTCTCATCTCCAAGGACAATATCAAGAGCATATCCTTCGCTGTTGGTCGGGTAGCGTTTTTCTGTTATTTCCTCAGGCTGATCTATTTCTTCGGTAGAAGATTCTGTCAAATCTTCCCCTGCCTTAATTTCATCTCCAAGATCTATATCGGTCTCTTTATTATCTGCTTCCTGTAAATTATATCCTGTTTCTTCACCGGGTAAAGACTCTTCTTCATTTATCTCCACGTTAAATAGCGGCTCTGCAGGTTGCGCCTTAGCGCAGCCCGAAAGAACCGATAACCCGGCTGTCAAAAGACAGCTTAAAAGTATTCTTTTTAAAGAGATTGAATTGTTTTTAAACATTTTTCAGATTAAAAAGTGATCGTTTCGGGAGCGCCTGTGAACGAGCTGAAGGTAGCGGTAGCTGACTTAAAATAGAAAACTTCGGTATTGTCATCATCAGCAGAATACATACCCTGAAGCGAAGGATATGCTTCAAGCATAGAAACCTTGGCTTCGCGTCTGTCATCGCTTACAAGCTCTCCGGCTACTCTAAGCCATACGCCATCCTTAAAGGCACAGATTTCAACCTTAGGGTTTGCGTGAATCTGCTTTGATACATCTTTTTTCTTTCCGGTCTGAATATATAATTTTCCTTCAAAAATATGAGCTGTACCGAAGGGTCTGACTCTGGGCTGGTCTCCGTCTACGGTAGCAAGATAATACGTTCCGGCTTCTTTTAAAAACTTTACAACTCTATCCATTTTAATACCTCCTTGGATGAATCAAAAATACTATTTGTTTTTGATTATATCATTTTTATCCCTTTCTATGATATTATATTTTGGATATTATATTTTTGCTATAAGTCTGTTAATGATTATAGCAATAAATGATTTATTTCTAAATATAGGGAGATTTTAATGATCGAATTTATTGTTGACAAAAATGTATCGGTAAACGATACCACTTTTAATTCTTTAACAGATGCAATAAACGCGCTTCCGGAAAAGTATGAAAGTGCTAAGATTTACATTTCGCCGGGATCTTACTATGAAAAGATAGAACTGCGAAAAGGAAATCTTACCATCGAAGGCCTCGGAAATGCGCCCTCCGATACGGTAATGTACTACGACGACTTTGCAAGAAAGGATATGCCTGACGGAAGCAAATATGGAACCTTCCGCTCCTATTCCTTTTTTATTGATGCAAATAACGTAACCCTTAAAAACCTTACTATTTCAAACACATCAGGTCCTGAAAACGAGGCCTGGCAGGCTATCGCACTCTACGCCGACGGCGATAATCTTTTGTTCGAGAACATTCGTCTTTTGGGCCATCAGGATACTCTGTTTACCGGACCTCTTCCGCCAAAGGAAGTCCAGCCCGGCGGCTTTATCGGCCCCAAGCAGTTTGACCCAAGAATAAACGGAACCCAGTATTATAAAAACTGCTATATCTGCGGAAACGTGGATTTTATATTTGGAAGCGCTACGGCTTATTTTGATTACTGCGAGATTGAATCTATTCCGAGAAGCGGTGCGGATAAAGATGTACAGGGATATGTTACAGCCGCATCAACCCCCGAAGGACAGGCAGAAGGCTATACCTTTAGAAAATGCAGATTCGTATCCGATAACTGTCCCGAGCTTTCTGTTTATCTCGGACGTCCCTGGAGGGAATACGCCAAGGCGATCTTTATAGATTGCGAGATCGGAAATCATATAAAAAGTGAGGGCTTCCACGACTGGAATAAGCCTCTGGCCCATGAAACCTCGTATTACGCCGTAAGAGCCTGCTACAGAACCGATGGTTCTTTCTATATACCTACTGCAGACTTTGTTAAAGAATAATACACATATTTCAGGTACAAAATGCCGTCACAAAAGTGGCGGCATTTTCAGACTAGTCCAAAACAATATCATCATATATCCGTTGGATATATTCTCTCGCCCATACAGCGTTCTCCGGAACAGTGTTCTCCAGCGTAGCGTGCATAAATGGCTTCTTTTTCTTTACAAATCGGAGGATATTTTCATAATCCATTTCACCCGTACCGCAGGCGACGGATTTAAGCCCTGTATCACTGACTACAAAATCTTTAAGATGAAGCATAGCGATATCATCTCCCAAAAGATCGATCGCTTCGGCAAAAATCTCCTCACGGTTTTCGTAGTTACAGGTATCCAAGAGATTTACGGGATCGAATATGATCTGAAGATTGGGAGATCCGATCTCGTCAAGTACTCTTCTTGCTCTCTTGGGATTACAAACTATATGCTTGTAAACGGGTTCGATTGCGAAGATCACTCCGAAATCCTCGGCACATTTAACAACGGGCTTAACTCTCTCGATAAAGATCTTAAGAGCTTCTTCAGAATGGTTGCGCTCCTCGAATTTATACTCTTCATTTACAGCTCCTGTCTCGGTTCCTACTACTCCGGCTCCGAGGAGGGAAGCAAACCTTATATTTGAAAAATACCTCGCATAGGTCTTTTTCATTGTCTCCTCATTAGGATTTGTAAGATTAAGATAGCATCCCAAAACCGCAATATCCTGATCGTACTTTGCAAAAAGTTTTCTAAGATGCATGGCAAGTCCGGGAGTAAGGGCTGCATTGTCCGTGGGAAACTCGCTTATAACCTTCGAAAGGGCGAGGTGTCCGCATTTAAATCCCTGCTCCCTTGCTATCTCCAGCCTTTCCTCTAAAGGGGCTTTTTTTATATCATGTAATCTGATTCCAAGCTGCATTTTTTATCCTCTGATTCTGCGAATTTCGGTATATGCCAAAAGATAGGGTCCAACGCCTTTGGCATCATCCTTAACAACAGGCTCCGACATATAATAGTCATAGGTTCCGGGGCGTCTTGAATCCCCGCCGAGGCCGGCAACAAGACAGATGCCGTCCATATGAAGCTCTCCGTTTTCGTCGACATTAAGCTTTTCTTTAGTTACGCCGTCAAAAGCCTTCTCTCCGTACTTTCTGTATTCTTCCGGAAGTACCCCCAGCCTTACGCCTTTTAGGATCGCGTATGCCATAATAGACGAACCGCTGGTCTCGAGATAGTTTTTGTCCATTCCGCCGAAGTTTACAACCTGATACCACATTCCGGATTTCTCATCCTGATAGCGGATCATAGCTTCCACAAGCTCGCAAAGTGCCTTTTTAAGGAAATCGCGAACTTCGCTTTCGTTCTCATCGGCCTTATCATATGTATCGAGCAGGGCCATAGAATACCAGCCGATCGCTCTTAGCCAGACATTTTGCGAAAGTCCCGTCACCTTGTCACACCAGAACACTTCTCTTGATTCATCGTAGGCATGGTAATAGAGACCGTTTAAGGGATTACGCATTATGCGATAAACATTTTTAAACTGATTCAAGATATCGCTGTAATGTTCCTTATTTCCGTATCTCGAATCATACTCCATATAAAAAGGCTGTCCCATATAAAGGCCGTCAAGCCAAACCTGATTGGGATAGATCTTTTTATGCCAGAAGTTTCCTTCCTTTGTACGGGGCATCTTTTCTATCTGGGAGTAAATAAGGTCTATCGCCTTGCGATATTTTTCTTTTCCCGTGATATCGTAGAGTTCAAATAAAGTCTTACCCGCATTTACATTGTCGATATTCAGGTCCTCAACATTGTATCCTGCAATGATCCCGTCCTTGCCTACCTTTGCATCCACAAAGCCATCGGCGAAATCAAGATACTTTTTATCTCCGGTAATGGAGTACATCTCCAGAATTGCCTTGATCATACATCCGTCGATGTAATTCCATTTAGCCTTTTTACCCTTACGGATATTCTCGATATTCCACATAGGGAAATCGGGAGTGCTCTTATCCATAAGCATCTGAATATATTTTTCTATTTTGTCCATACTATCTCCCAAAGCTGCAAGTTCCCTTTTTGTCTCAGCCTTTATTCAGTTCATCAACACATTCGGTAACAACGGCTTCTCCCACATTACCGGTAATATTTACATGGTCCAAAGTAACTCTTTTAACGTTTCTTATAAAGATTCCCCGAAGCGAGCATTTTTCAACGCCGTTTGACATAGCCGGCACATCGCATTTGGGATTCTCCGCATAAGAAACATCAATATGCCGCATGATAAGCTCCTCGATCTTTGCCTCGGGAAGACCCTCAATATACGCCGCAGCAACATGGCAGTTTACAGCATCTATATCTTCAAACTCAAGACGTCTTATAAGAGGCGTTCTGTCGTCTGCGGGATAGAATTCTCTACTTTGAACATAATCGGTCTTTCCGTCGGGATCGCAAAAGTAAAAGCTGTTTACTACAAACGGAGTCATTACATGATCCATTTTGATATTTCTAAAGATAATCCTGTCAAGGACGGCATCTCGTCCTCTTCCGCGCCTTGTCTTAATTCTGAGGCCTCTGTCTGTATTTACAAAATCACAATCCTCAACAGTAAGGTTCTTAACTCCGCCGGCCATCTCGGAACCGATGGTTACCGCACCATGACCGTTTTGCATAAGGCAGTTATGAACCCTGATGCCCTCTGAAGGCTTCTTGAATTTCTTGCCCATATAAATCTTGCCGGCTTTAATAGCGATACAGTCATCTCCAAGTGAGAACTCTACACCTGCAATTTCGATATTCCTGCAGCTTTCGGGGTCAAGTCCGTCGGTATTGGGCGAGTTAAAAGGATTGTTTACCTTTATATTGTAAAAGCCGAGATCCTCGCTAAAGAAAGGATGTATTGTCCAGGAAGGGGAATTCTTTAAAGTAACCCCCTGTAAATAAACCTTTTTTGAATCCTTTATAAAAAACAGCCTTGGACGATAAGCCATGTTCATAACCTTTGGTTCATGCCACCAGTTATCAAAATCTGCTCCTCCGTCTATTACGCCTTCTCCGTAAATACTTACGTTTTTAACGCCTATTCCGCAAATAATCGAAGAAAACATAGGTAAAGGATTTCCTTCCCATGTTCCGAGGTTGTACTCGCTGCTTCCGTCTTGAGAAGGTAAAACTCCGGGGAATATACCATGTCCCGCTCTCTCGGGGATTGCCTTTAAAACAGCACCCTTTTGAAGTTCGATATTAACTCCGCTTTTAAGGAAAAGTCCGATGATCCGGTACGCGCCGGCAGGAACTACAACTCTTCCGCCATCGGGGCAGGCATATATCGCGCTCTGGATTGGGTGGGTATCGTCGCTGATTCCGTCACCTACTGCGCCAAAATCCGTTACAAGTAAAGAATAACTCTCCTCGGCGGTCCTAAATTTTAATCGTCCCGTTGCTGATCCATCCGCTTTAATAACCGTGATCTCGTACTCTCTTCCGGGTAAAAGATTAAAGAAGCTCTTTATGACGGTATCTTCGCCCTTAACCTCTTTACCGTTTAAATATACAAGGTATTCTCCCTCTGTTTTGTACTTTCCGCATCCGCAAAGCTCTATAGTCGCGCTCCTTGAAGATACATACAAAAGCTTAAGAGCCATCTCTTTCGCTGTGTCGGGGACCAGAACGCTGCCAAATACTTCCTCGGTAAACCATTCCCTTAAAAGGAAATGCTTTTTTTCTCCGAATGCAATAAGATCCTCCCATCCCGCAGACAAAAGATAATCGCTGTACTCATTGCTCTTTGAAAGCTCATAAATCGACTTTAAAACTGATGTATATCTGTCAGCAAGCTTTCTGTAGAGCTCATATATCTGAAAGTCCATATTTTCAAGGACTTTTCCGAGGACTTCTGCGTACATGATCTTTTCGTTTATCCCGTCGGGGCAATCGTAAGCAAGAAGGGTATCCGTAATATCGATGTACTTATCCTTTTTGTTATTAAGTTTTTGCTCCTCCATAAGCGAAGGACATTCTTTGATATTCATAAATTATTCCTTTACTTAACGCTTCGCTTCCATTTTTTCCAGACTCCGCTTATATAGAGTATGAAAAGAATGGCTGCGGCAATTCCGTTACTTACAACAACAGCGTACCAGATGCTTCTGACTCCCATATTAAGAACAAGCTGGCAAAAATACAGCGTACCGAATCTAAATATCCAGAGTCTTGAAATATCAACAGCCATAGGTACCGTGGTCTTACCCATACCTTTAAAGAATCCGTTTATGGTGTCATGTACTCCGTTTGTAAAACACCAAAAGGCCATTACGCTTAAAAAATCGGCGGCCATAGAGATTACTTCAGGATCGTCTGAAAAGATCTTTACGATGGACTCGGATATAAAAGGTCTTGAAAGGATCAATCCTCCGACAAAGAGGAAACCGACTATCATAAAGCAGGAAAACCTCACAGCCTTTTGAGCTCTCGGCATTTGATTTGCCCCGTAGTTTTGACCTACGACGATGGCAATAGCTGAACCTATACCTGTTGAGGGTAATGATATGATCCCATTAACCTTGTTACCGATTCCGTAGGCAGCCATAGCATTTTTACCGTAGGCAAAAACGCTCTTAGAAAGGATCAAAAATCCAAGCTGCTGTACACTGCCGCCGATGGCGCTGGGAATACCGACTTTAACTATCTGCTTCAGCTTTTCCTTCTCAAATCTTAACTTACGAAGGTTTAAATATACAACGTGCTTCCTGTTATGCAGGATTACAAAAGCTATAACAGCAGGTACCGCTTTCGCCGCTACCGTAGCAAGAGCCGCTCCGGCTGCGCCGAAGTTATAATGCACCATAAGAAGAGGGTCTGCCACAAGATTGATGCAAATACCTAAAAGATTAAGTAGCATCGGTGTAAGGGTATCACCTTCCGCATGGTGAATTGAAGTATACATATTAACGGTATACAAAAAAGGCATATCCAGCATTACCAGCTGTAAATATATCTTTGCATATCTGTAAAGATCCTGGGACGGGTCTGCCCCCAGCCATTTAACGATCAGTGGCGCGCCGGCCGAACAAAGCGCCATAAAGACTACCGAAAAGATAAGAGCGCAGGCAAATATCTGATTTGCCATTTTCCCCGCATCTTCGTCCTTTTTTGCTCCAAGATACTGAGAGATCAGTACCGATCCCGCAACCGTAATTCCCGAGCCTAAATTAATAATCAGATTCTGCATCGGGGTAACAAGGTTGATGGCGGCAAGCTGGTCGGTTCCGAGCTTTCCCAGCCAGTATGTATCTGTAAGATTATACATCGTCTGCAAAAATGAATTGATGATAACCGGAACAGACAATACCAAAAGTGTTTTTATTAAATTTCCGCTTAAAATATCCTCACGGCTTACTTTCTTCACTTAGCTGTCCTTCTTTTCGCTTAAAACTTCATCAATAGACTTAAAATCAAGGAGCAGATCTGCATATATCCCGCCAAGACTCTTTAAGCCCTCTGCTATTACAGCGCAGTACTGCACAGCACCGTGATAAGAAAGATGTGTGTGGTCGTCCATACCATCAGGAAACTTGGGATAGATTCCCGCAGGAACAACTACATGAAGCATCTCGGCCTTCTTCGGTCCAAGTTCATTTAAGATCTCGCGGCTTCTTGTATAAAGGTCTATACAGGGAACACCACATTTTTCTGCTACCTGCTTCATGGCCTTAACGTATTCGCCGTGCATACCCTCTCCAAGTTTTCCGTTTTCTTCAAAACATCTTCTCTCTATGGGTGTGATCAAAACAGGATTAGCTTTCTTTTCTCTTGCTACAGCTATATATTTTTCGAGATTATCACTGTAGGTTCCGAAAGGAGTTGTATATCTTAAGGGATCTTCTTTCTTTTCGTCGTTATGTCCAAACTGAATAAATAAAAAGTCGCCCTCAGAAATCTCAGTCCTTATATCTTCAAGTCTTCCTTCATCAATAAAGCTTTTGGTGGAGCGTCCGTTAACGGCATGATTTCTAACTTTCACATCCGGCTTAAGAAACAGATGAAGCACCTGTCCCATACCTGTCTGCGGATATGTAAGAATAGAGTTGTACTGAACAGTAGAGTCAGCAGCCCAATAAATTGATTTCATAATTTCTTCCTTCTTCCTGTATCTAAAATGTAAACGGTTACATTTCTTTTACATCTTACCATACTTCCCTTTTAAATGCTATAACAAGGGCGTTTTTAATTATAAATATAATGTAAAATATTAAAGCATTTTTTCGGTAAATTTGTTATCATAAAATAGAATAATGCGAAAGGATTAAGCCCTATGACGATAAAAAGCGCATCCCCCGAAAAAGCGGGAATAAAAAGTCAAAATATCCTTGATTTTCACACTAAGATAAAGAAAAAGAAGCTCTCCCTTCACAGCGCTGTCCTTTATAAGGACGGATCTATATTAAGCGAAGTTTATTATGCTCCCTTTAAGGCTGAAGATAACCACAGAATGTTTTCCATAGCAAAATCCGCAGTTGCCATCGCAGTCGGGCTTATGGAAGGCGAGGGACTGATCAGTATTAGCGATCCTATTATCAAATACTTTCCCGAAAAAAGGCCCGTTCATCCGTATATAGAGCAGATGACCATCAGAGATATGCTGATGATGCGTACCTGTCATGCACAGACTACCTACGATAAATTTGACCTACGTTCCGACTGGGTAGATTCCTTTTTTACCAAGACTCCGACCCACAAACCGGGCAGCGTATTTCACTACGATACAAGCGCCCCCTTTGTTCTCTCCGCCCTTTGCGAGCATCTTACGGGTAAAAAGACCTGGGACTATGTCAGGGATTCTTTGAAAGGTTTAAACATTTCAAAAAATTCTCATTTTATAAGCGGAGGAATGGGCGTCAGCCACGGAGGAAGCGGCCTTGTATCCACAACTCTCGACATCTTAAAGCTTGGCATTTTCTTTTTAAACGAAGGAAATATAGACGGAAAGCAGATCATAAGCAAAGACTATATGCGCAGAGCAGTATCCGATCTTACTCCCAACTGCGTAGCCTCCCCCCTTCCTTCGGAAAGCTGCGGTTACGGCTATTACGTCTGGCGAACAGAAAAAAACGGATATGTTCTTTACGGTATGGGTGGGCAGCTTGTAATTGTCTGCCCCGAGGAAAAAATGATCCTTGTAACAACAGCTGATACGCAAGGATACAGCGGCGGAAACCAGATAATCTACGATGCGTTTTACGAATGCATCCTTGATCCATACCGCCAAAGCCTTAAGGATACGGCAGTATCTAAAAATACAAATACCCAAAATAACTTAAATGAGCAGAGCTCAGAGAAAGCGGCTATGGCTCTTCGCGAATTTGAGAAAAAAGCCCGGCTTTCATCTCTATCCGAAGAAATACCGGGATGCATTTTACCCGGCTCTTCAGAGTTCGAAAGCTTTATACGTAAGTATGACCGAGCTTCATATTCCTTTTATCCGGCAGAAGCAGATTCAAAGGATAAAGACATCGCAACCTGCAAAAGTTCCATAAACACCAAGGCCACTCTTTCGCGCCTTTATCTTTCTCTTGATGAGAGCAAAGGAGCGAAGCTAACCTTTGTATACGCAGACAGTTCCGAGTACGATCTACCCTTTGGTTATTCCAAAAATATAGAGGGTTCTCTTCCGCTGTATGGAAACCGCACATTTACAAGCGCGGCACTCATAGCAAAAGATACCCTCTATATAAGAGCAAGAGTCTGTGATGAAATCCTCGGAAGCATCCATATGGAGCTGTACTTCGAAGATGATTCATTAACTCTTTATATGAAAAAGATCGAGGAAACTTCCTTTAAGGAATTTAACGCACACCTCACCGGAAATCGCCTGCCTTAAGGCCTTATTACTTCACTACACTAGACGCAGTCAAAACCTGCGACTTCTTCTTTAAGCATTCCGGCAACCTTCATATTTTCATCAACGCTTTCGTTGATCTCTGACATGTGGCTGCTTATATCCGAGGTATAATCAGCCGCATTATCTATTCCGAGAGAGCTTTCTGATACAGCGGTGAATACCGCAGCCGCAGCTTCATTTATCTCATTAGCAGCCTTTGAAAGCTCTGATGTAGCTTCCTGAAGTCCGCTCATCATCTCCTTCATCCAAATAGCATCCTCGTTATAAGTTACGCCATTATCAACCATATCCTTGTATGCATTAAGAACATCTTCATTGACGAATGAAAGCATATTTCCCGCATTTACGGAAAGGTCTTCAACCGATTTGGTAACGGCGTCAGAAATATCCTGAATTCCTCCGGCGGTCTCTTTGGATTTGTCTGCAAGCTGTCTGATCTCTTCGGCAACTACCGCAAATCCTCTTCCGTACTCTCCGGCTCTTGCAGCTTCGATCGAGGCATTGAGGGCAAGGAGGTTTGTCTGGTTTGCTATAGTAAGAATATCCTGAGTAAGCTCATTGATCCTTGATACCTGCTTACTCTGTCCGATAGCATTTTCAAGCTTTTCCGAGAAATCAGAAACTGCGCTTTTAGCTGCGTTGCTGCTCTCAACGGCCTTGATCTTCATTCCGTCGGCACGCTTACTGATTCCGTCAGAGTATCCGAGGCCCTCACCGGTCTTATCACCGATGGCATTAATCTGCAGGGCGATCTGTGAAAGGCTGTCCTTGATCCTCTCAACAGCGTCCTTTGCGGAAGACATACTTGCTGAAAGTTCTTCCATTGTAGCGGAGGTATCGGCAATCTTATCACCGGTGTTTCTAACTCCGCCTTCAACTACCTCAGCGGCATCCTGAATCTTAACTGCCGAATTCTTGATCTTGGTAATAAGGTCATTTAAAACGTCAATAAAAGAGTTGAAGCCGTTAACCATCTCTCCGATTTCATCAATGCGGCTGTAAGATACTTTCTCGGAAAGATCCGCCTTACCGCTCTTTATCCTGTCTACAATAATTCGCAGCTGCTTAGATACGCGGTTCATAGGGATTGCAATCCTGAATACCGCAAAAAGAATACCCAGCGCTCCGGCAATAAGAGTGATAAGTACAAGTACAGTAGCATTGTTTCTTGCGGTTACAGATAACTTGTTTGCCTGTTCAATAGAAGAATTAAGTTCTTCCTCGCATCTGCCCGAAAGCTCAGCTAAACTTCCTTCCATAGCCTCAATATTGTACTTGATAGTATTAAGCTGTCTGTTCTTTACGATTGATACTGCAGTAGAATCGTTAACCGCTCCCTGCTTATCCGTAAGAGCCATAATCGCATCAAATGCGTTATAAACAACCTCAAGGTTTTCATTTAAAGAGGCTACTTCCTCTTCCCATCCAAGGCTCTGCATCTGAGAAAGGCTGTCTGCAATTGATGCCTTTGCTTTGTCCATGCCCTCTTTTGCAATAGCCATATTATCAGCGGTTATTCCTTCGGTTGTGTATGCGTAGAAATCCTTCTGAACTTCCTGAATGGACTTCTCAGTCTCCTTAATAAGGGTCAGATTCTTTACCGACTGTCCCGTAACCTTCTCAAGGTTTCCGGCAAGTCTTGTAATAGATGCAATATTACCGATGTTTGAAACTGTTGCCACAGCAACCAAAACAAAGAGTAATATTATGAGTAAAACAGCAATCGAACTTTTTTTCTTTGAATTTTTTCCGGATTTGTTTTTTGTCCCTGTCATATATTTGTGCCCTCCTAAATGCCGTCAAAATCTGTGCTTTTGTCTGTATTTGTTTCAGCTTCGGTTAATCCATCGCTGCCATCTTTTTCTATGGCGTCACGCTGCTTTTTCTCAAAAGTCTCAAAGGTTTTTCTGTAAAGAAATACACTTATGTAGGCCGGAAGCGATATTCCAAACACACCGTTCATCAAAATAAAGTTCGGAATATACATAGCTGCGATCCAAGGAGCAACATAAAGCGCGATTATAAGTATAGTCTTGGGGAAAGCGTAAAATGCCATAGCGTAGGCATTTTTAATCGCAAGCCGCGTGGTTGTTTCATACCTCGCAAGTACGGGAAATATGTAAACAAGCCCGAAAATGTAAATGACGGCAAATGCGATAATAAGCCACTTAAATGCCGCAGGGAAGGATACGCCCTCCGAAAAAATATAAAGATCTATTCCCAGGAAAGCTCCCACCGCAAACATAATTATCCATGTCAATGTGGATGTTTTGAAATTTGAGGCAAAGTCCTTGAAGTAGTCTTTAATAACATATCCATCTTCATTCTTGCTCATACGGTATAGCTGATGGTTCATAGCTGTAAAAGCAGCCCCCGCCGTCACAACCGGAATCGATATAACAATTGTAATAATATTAAGCAGCACCAGATTTATAACAAGCTCCATAGCTCGCATAAAAGGTCCGTCGACAGATAAGAATCCGCCACCATCTTCACGACTCATGCTACAATCTTTTCCTTTCTTGTGGTATGATATAAAAACAAGTAAACAAAACGAGGTATTAATATGACTAACCCCTTTAAAAGACCATTTTCACCTACTGTGAAACTAATCTTCTTTTCAGTACTTTTAGGTCTGTCTCTTATTGCTTACGTAATAGTAAACAACAAGATTGAAAACGGTAAGATGGCCGAGCCTGTCTCTGAGTTTGTCGATCTTAGCTGTTGCGACCTTACGGAACTTGAAGGCGATAAAATCTCCCTAACGGTACCCGGCGAATATGCCGCAAACGCAACCGAAGAAAGTCTTGCTAAGACAGCTTCCGACCTCGGTTACGAATCCATTACATTAAACGATAACGGATCCGTTACGTATGTGATGACAAAAGACCAGCACAGAGAAATGCTCGATAATCTGAAATCAGGCATTAACCAAACCTTCGATAAGATGATCGGTTCTGCCGATTACAACAAAATAACATCAATCGAAGCAAATGATGATTTTACTTACATAAAAGTAAATTTAAGCTCAAAAAATGCGGATTATAAGAATTCAATGTCTATGATTCAGTTTAAGACATATTTCCTTCTTTATAATGCATTTAACGGGACTCCGGACGCAAAGCTTACCGTTGAATACTTCAACAAAGACGGAGAACTCGTACTGAAAATGGGATCTGACGATCTCTAAGCATTTATTCTTTCAAATGATTTCTTCAAAAAAATATCTTCTAAAAAAACCCGGTTCGCAATTACAGTGAACCGGGTTTAACTTTGTCAAATCAATTTCTAAAGTACCTGATTATTCCTTAACAGCTCCGATATTAACACCCTTAACAAAATACTTCTGTAAGAAAGGATAAAGAAGCATAAAAGGAAGGATGGCCGCTATAATTCCCGCATTAAACAGAGTCGTTTGCGAGACATTATATTGCGTAACCGGAGTATCTCCGTCCATGATCATTGTTCGTAGCTTATACTGGAAGTTTACGTTCTCAGATTTATTGATGTAAATCTGTACTGTTGAATAGTCATTCCAGATACTAACCGCAAACATAAGGCCGATTGAAGCAAGAGCAGCCTTTGAAAGAGGAAGAACTATACGGAAGAAAATACCCATCGGTGAGCATCCGTCAATTCTCGCCGCCTCGTAAAGTGAAGCGGGAACTCCTTCGAAGAAGTTTCTCATAAGTACAAGGTTATAAACATTGATACCGTGTTTAACAACCAGGATCCACCATGTACCTACAAGACCAAGCTGCTTCATAACAAGGTACTCGGGAATCATACCACCGGAGAAGATCATAGTAAAAAGGAGGTAGTATGCAAAAACATTTCTTCCGGGCATATCAAACTGAATAAGGACATATCCGCCTAAAGTGGATAAGAGCAGTCCGAAGAAAGTTCCGAGTATTGTAGTTATAAGCGATATAAAGAAAGGTCTTATAAGTCTTGATGTCTTGATAATCGTCAGATAGCCTTCCAGTGTAGGATCGTGGGGCCATAATCTGAACTGGTAAACTCCGTATCTGTTTAAGGAGTCGACAAGTACCTTCCACATAGGGATGATGATCATAAGTCCGATGATAACAAAAATAATATAGTTGATAACATCAAACGCGCGAACCTTTTTCTTTTTAGGGGGCGCTACGATTTTTTCTTTAGCCATTTCAATCTCCTCCCTTCCTAAATAATTCCACGTCCGCGGGTCTTCTTACTTGCCCAGTTACATACAAGAACAAGTACGCATCCCACCAGTGACTTAAACAATCCGACTGCAGTAGAGAAACCGTAATCGGGGTTCATGGTAGCGAAGGTCTGACGATAGATGTAAGTAGAGATAACATCGGATACGTCATATACGGCAGTATTGTAAAGAACGAATACTGACTCGAAAAGGTTCATAACCTTAGCAAGGTTAAGGATAAGAACCGTTATAATCGTATTTGCAAGAGCAGGCACTGTAACGTACCAGATCTTCTGTCCTCTGGAAGCTCCGTCAATATCGGCAGCTTCGTAGAGCTCAGGATTAATACCGGAAAGCGTAGCCAGGAAGATGATTGTTCCCCAACCTGTTTCCTTCCAGATATTGATCAGATAATATATAGGTTTCCACCAAACACTTGACGCAAGGAAGTAAACATACTCTCCGTGTTTAAGTACACCCGTTGACTGCAGGATTCCGTTAACGAGTCCTGTGCTTGAAGGTGATAAGAACAGTGAAAAGATGGAAGCTACAACTGCCCATGACATAAAGTGAGGCAGGTAAATAACAGTCTGCAAGGCTTTCTTTGCGTGTATGTTCTGCATCTCGTTAAGGAAGATTGAAACTATAACGGATGCAAATGTTGTAATAAGCAGCTTAACAACACTCAGCTCAATTGTATTTTTGAAAGCTGTCCAGAAAGCAGGCGCCTTAATAGGATTAAGGAACATAGTCTGGAAGTGCTGTAAACCGACCCATGTCATAGCACCTCTGCCGGAAGCTTTATATTCAAAGAACGAAAAGCGAATTCCCAGCATAGGCCAGTAATACATAATAAGAACAAATGCGAATACAGGCAAGAACATAAAGTAGAATCCTCTGTTCTGCCAAATTCTCAGGGACAACGGCTTTTGTCTGACGGGGTCCCCGGTGGATGTAAAGCGAATCTCTTTTTTGCTCATACCATCCATTCCTTTCTCATAATCTTGACTATATTGATTAACAGGTAAAATGAAAGAAACTTTAGAAAAAAGCGCCCTGCCGAAAGATCCCGACAGGGCAGCTTCTTTTAATCATTTTACACTATTTTAAGGTTCTATAGCAACCTTTTTGTTTAAATTACTGTGCGTTGAGCTCAGCAAGAGCCTGATCGATGATAGCGCCTACAGCTGTCTTGTATCCTTCCATAGCTGCATCTACGTCGCCGTTCTGAGTAACTACAGAAGCGATAACTGCATTCTTAGCGTCAGCGATATCTGCTGCATAGTCGGTAAGGGTCTGGCAAGATGCACCTGCGGGAGCATCTACACAGTTAGCGGTGAAGAACTTGTTACCCTGAGTAGCAAGGTCGGTTCCCTTAGCTGCTGCTGCGGGAGTATCATCGTTAAGATGTGCTACTACAAGAGCGGGATCGATAAGGTTCTTCTTCCAGAGAGAGTTAGGATCGTTGGGAGCCTGCTTAAGGTGGAACTCACCTTCAGCGTAAGAGTAAGCCTTCTCCTTGTCGGTTCCTGCGTTAAGTACGAACTCTTCTGCCTTTGTTGACCAGTGAACATCCTCAGCACCATAGGTCCAAAGAGTCTGAACTGTACCACCGTCAAGCATGGTCTCGATGAATGCCTTGAAGATTGCGTTCTCACGAGCGTCGTTTCCGTCACCGTCATCAAGAATTACCCATACAGGAGCTTCTCTGTTGAGGTATCCGCCCCAAGTATCTACGGTCTCCTTGATAGGAGCGAGCATAACAAGGTCAGTATCAACTTCGTTCTTGATAAGGTTGTCGGTAAGAGTCTGATACCAGGTACCTGCCCAGTAAGTAAATGCTCCTGATGAACCGGTCTGGTCATTGGAGAAGAACTTCTCACGAGCGATCTTGGTAGAAGCGGTAAGAGTCTCGGGATCGATGAGCTTCTTGTTATATGCATCCTGCATTCTAAGAAGAGCATCCTTCATTTCCTGAGTCTGGAATCCGTCGTACCAAACACCGTTCTCATCCTGAAGGATTGCAGGATAAGCGCCCTGATAGAACTCTGACATGTAGTTGATGTAAGGAGCTTCGTCCATCTTACCGAAGCCTGCAGCGATAACACCATAGGTATCACCGTCTACACCGTTGCCATCGGGATCGCCGGTAGCAAATGCGGTAAGAAGATTGATGTAATCATCATAGGTCTTAATAGTTGAAAGATCGATGCCTACTGCATCAGCCCAAGACTGCTTTACATAGGTAACGCATCCGTTTCCGTAGTAAGGAGCGAATCCGTAAAGAGCTCCGTCAGCGGTCTTCATGTTCTGGTTGATGAGGGGCATATCCATACGGCTCTGGAACTCTGCGTTCTCATAAGCGTCAGCCATGTTCCAAAGAAGTCCGGTTGTCTGATACTGCTTATACATATCAGCGCTCATGATCATAACGTCGGGAAGATCTCCGCCTAAAAGGATACGTCCTACAGCATCCTTGTATCCTGAGTGATCCTGCTGATCGATAACGAGGTCAACAGCATATCCCATCTTCTCGGATACTGCCTTCTCCCACTGCTCTTCGAATGCATCCTGACGGTTGTCTTCGTTAGCAGTAAGAGTTCCGTCAACTACCATTCTGAGAGTTGAAAGCTGATAAGCTTCTTCCTCCTCGGCAGCAGCGGTGTTATCTGTAGTGTTGGTGGTTTCTGTAGTGCTTGTACCGTTATCGGTAGCTGCACCGTTGTCAGTTGTAGTATTTGCGCAGGCAGCGAGGCTGAGAGCCATAGCTGATGCAAGAACAACTGAAAGTACTTTCTTTTTCATACAATAATTCCTCCTTGTAAGTTGGCAATGTAACCGCTTTCACATTGCATTTTCATACTAACAAAATTTGTCTGTTTTGTAAATATCTATTGTGAACATTTCCTATTTTTGTGTCTATTTTATATCTTTTTCATGTACTTTTTGTATATTATGACTAATGGATTTTTCTATTTTGTAAGTGTTTTCATTGAATTGTTTACACAATAGAAACATATTTGACATTTGCCTTTATTCCGCTAAAGCGTTATCATAGATAAAAGGCGTAACAATAATGATGTAAGCATTTTACATTTATTTTTCTAATTGTTTATAAAATAAGAATAATTTAATAGGTAAAAATATGAGAATCGAACTTGAAACCGAACAGAAAAATGATGACAACTACCTCTCTCCCGCCACCGTTTTGACCGAGGAAGGTGAAAGGGTTATAAACCCTACAAAAGGTATGACTCCGAAGCAGAAGCTTTCATACTTCGCAACTTACTATCTGCCAAAAATCGCCTTCGGACTTGTTATGGCAGCTATAGCCTTCGGCTTTGCGGCACTTACGATTTTCAAACATGAACCCGAAGTAAACATCATATTTGTCAATCATCATATGACCGACACTTCTCTTGTTGCTGAAACCTTATATCCTTATCTGGAAGAAATTGGGATAAAAAAGCAAAGCAGGGAAATCAACATAAACGCCGCCTGCAATATAAACCTTACCGACTTCGGAACCTACGAATCTAAAAATACATTCGACGCCTTGATTGCTTCAAGGGATTATTCTCTTTTATTCATCGATGAGGAGAACTTTAAACTTTGCGCGGATGCCACTTACTTCAGATACCTTAATGAATTTCTTACGGATGACGCAATCTCCTCCTACGGAGAAGAAAACATTCTGACCGGGTATGATGATCTTACAGGCGAAAGATATGTCTGCGGCCTTAAACTAAACCGTGAAAACTGTCCCTGGCTTAAAGAGACTAATTATGAAACTGTTTGCGTAGGAATACTGTTCAGTGACGTTGAAAATGACAAAATAAAACCGCTTCTGCAGTATATCCTAAACTACAGAAGCGGCGAGTAAATCCGCTCAGCCGGTCAAAGCCCGCTTTTGCTTCTTTATACTTTTCTAGTTGTGTCGGTTACTTCTTTGTAGCCGGCACTTTTTGCTGTCTGTTTTAAGCTTTCCAAAGCCGCAAAGAGTTCCTCATATGTCTTGTAGATTTTTTCAAAATGCTCTATTGCAAGATTTCTGTTACCCTCAGCGGAAGCATTAAAACAGTTAACGGCGTGCCTGTGAAGCTCCTCATGAAGCGAATGTGCTTTTTTAAATGCTGCGCTTTCAACGATTGCCTTATCCGTCTGAGCCGCAAACCATTTTCCAAGCTTACATCCTTTGGGATTATTTACCTGCTCGATCTTAAGGTGCTCGTATCCGATAAGATTGTTATACTGGCGCCAGGTAAAAATCAGGTGGTCAACTTCAAATACCGTGATCCAGTCAAGATATGAAAGATCGGATTTGCTTCTGGCCATATCACTTCTAACGGTATCAACATTTCTTGATATCTTATAGAGATGCTCTCCAGTCTTAAAACATTCGTCATTAAGCTCTTCAAATCCTCCGGCAACGGTATTTCCCAGGGCGATAAACTCTTCGGTAAGTGCGGACTGAGTATTTATCTCGTCAAATATCTTTTCTATACTTTCATCCATATCCGCAACATAATCTCCCATCTTTTCAAGGCCGCGTACAGATGATGTAACCATCTCGTTGCTGCTGTTGAGTCTTGCGGTTGTTTCATGAATATACTGTGCAAGGTCTTCGATATTCTTCAAAAGCTCATCCACATATTTAACAACCGAGTCCGCACAGGCGGTGGTACTCTTTGAAAGCTCACCGACCTGATCCGCTACGATAGCAAAGCCTCTTCCGGCCTCCCCTGCTCTTGCCGCCTCAATTGAAGCGTTAAGTGCAAGAAGTGAGGATCTGCCCGAAAGTCCCTTGATCTGGTCTATTATCTTTGTGATATTCTCCGCATCCTCTTTGAATTCAAGGATGCGCTCGTTTACATTTTCAACTTCTTTAACCGATTCTGTGATAGCATCGGTACTCTGTCTCATTTCCTCGGAACTGTCTTTAACGTTTTTAAGTACATCCCTTGAATGGTTCTGTATTTCCTGTGCCGCGTACTGGACATTGGTTATTGATTTTCCGAGTTCATTTCCTGATTCATGTATGGAACCGACTATTTCCGCCTGTTCATTAACCTTTTCCATCATGTTTTTAACAACGGATGAATCGCCGATCTTTGTCATAGCCTCGTTCATCCGCATAACAAAAACGTTATTGGATTTTTTAATCCCTACGATCATGGAATTAATACGGTCTGCGAGGGACTTGTCTACAAAATCATCCTCTTTCGCAAAAGAATAATCTCCTCCCGCAATGCTCTCCATATATCCGATAAGCTTTTCCTTATCGGACTCATACCCCTTTAATACTGCCTTTTTTGAAACCATAAAAACTAAATAATTCCTCTCGATATAGTGTAATATTTTTAAGTACGATAAGAGTTTTTATACCCCTTAAAATACAAAAATCAGGAAACACAAAAATGTGTTCCCTGATTGCTATAGTTTTATCCGCGAACTTCTTTAACGATGTTTGCAGCCTCTCTTGTAAGCTCCTCGATCTTTGCAAAGTCGCCGGCCTTTATAAGGTCTCCCTTTACCATCCAGCTTCCGCCGCAGCAAAGGATTCTGTCGTAAGCGAGATAATCGCGTACATTGTTTGCGTTGATACCGCCTGTAGGCATAAACTTAAGTCCGGTGTAAGGCGCAGCAACAGCCTTGATATACGAAAGTCCACCGTTGTTCTCAGCAGGGAAGAACTTAACAACATCAAGTCCAAAACTCATAGCCTGCTCCATCTCGGAAGGAGTAGCTGTTCCGGGTGCAACGGGATATCCCTTCTTGATGCAGTGCTCAACAACCTTGGGATTGAGTCCGGGAGATACGATAAACTTAGCTCCCGCAGCTACTGCTCTGTCAGCCTGCTCGGGAGTAAGAACTGTTCCTGCGCCCACAAGCATCTCGGGGAAATTCTCGCTGATAATCTTAATTGACTCCTCAGCGGCTTCGGTTCTGAAAGTAACCTCAGCGCAGGGAAGTCCACCCTTTATAAGGGCCTCTGCAAGAGGCTTTGCGTCCTTTGCGTCATTGATGACTACAACGGGCACAATACCGATTTTCTGTAAATCTTCAAGTACTTTATTCATGGTAATTCTCCTTATTTTTTAACTTACAGCCGGGCGCCTAAACTGATTTCCACTCAAAGCTTTAAGTTAATATGATCAGTTAAGTATTTCTTTCACCTTGGCGGCGATAGCCTCATCCTTGCAATTTGCAAAGAAGTATTTCTTTACTCCTTCGCCGGATAAAGCTCCCTTAACAAGCTCTCTGTCAAGCTTATCAAGTATTATCAGAATATCAGTATGAGTTATTTCTTTTACAGAGTCAAGAATCTTTTTATTTCTCTGCTCCGGAACAACTCTCTCCGGGGGATATCCTCCTCCACCGGGCGCGCAAAAGAGCTTTTCAAAGATATATTCAAGCTTAAGCTCGCCGCCCCATCCGAAATTCTCCGCAAAAGGAATTGCAACGCAGTTTCCGTCGTTTACCTGAGAAAAAAGATAAGCGTCAAGGGGAGACTGGATATGTCCGCAAAGTACCTTGGGGAAGGAGTTGCAGGCAAGCATCGCGCCCTCTCCGGTTCCGCATCCGGTTACTACAAAATCAGCAGCCCCGGAGTTTAAAAGTACAGCGGCAAGGATTCCGTTTTGAACGTAAGTTAAGCTGTTTTGATCTTCGGCTCCGTACATTCCGTAGTTGAATACTTCATGTCCGAGGGGTGAAACTGCTTTCTTTAAAGCCGAAAAGATAAGTTCGTTTTTAGCCGCCTGGCTGTTCTCATTTATAAGTGCTATTTTCATATTAAACCTCTTATCAATGAATCAAACATATATCCAAAGGTTAGATCAGTCTTTAACCTTGATATCGCCTTCAACTTCAACCTCATCCTTGAACTTTGACTCATCAAGGTTTGAAGGATCCTGTCCGATGTACGCTGAGATACCGCCGTCGATGTAAACAACCTGTCCGTTGATGAAATCGGAAGCAGGTGAAGCAAGGAATACCGCAAGGCCCATAAGATCCTCGGTATGTCCCCAGCGCTGTGCGGGTGTCTTTGACCTGATGAAACGGTCGAAGGGATGCATTGATCCGTCGGGCTGTTTCTCACGAAGAGGTGCGGTCTGAGGAGTAGCGATGTATCCGGGTCCGATGGCATTACACTGGATTCCGTACTGACCGTACTCTGAGCAGATATTTCTTGTAAGCATCTTGAGTCCGCCCTTTGCTGCTGCGTATGCGGATACGGTCTCGCGTCCGAACTCACTCATCATAGAGCAAGCGTTGATGATCTTTCCGCTTCCCTGCTCCATCATATGAGGAAGAACAGCCTTTGCGCAGATGAAAGGACCGGTAAGGTCGATATCGATTACCATATTCCAATCCTTAAGGCTCATCTCGTGCATAGGGATTCTCTTGATGATACCTGCATTATTTACGAGAATATCGATAGGTCCGACATTCTTCTCTACTTCTTTTACAAAATTCTCAACCTGATCTTCCTTGGTTACGTCACAGATCATACCGAAAGCGTCGATTCCCGCTTTCTTGTACTCTTCCATACCACGCTTAAAGTTCTCTTCGTTGATATCGTTGAAAACGATCTTGGCTCCGGCCTCGGCGTATGCCTTTGCGTATGCCATACCAAGTCCGTAGGATGCGCCTGTGATCCAGGCAACCTTACCGTCAAGTCTGAATTTTTCCATTACTCCCATTTCTTTTTCCTCCTAGATTGTCGGGATTAACCCTTGGTTAATTTTTTCGTTTATTTATCTGATGTCCTGATTTCTGACATTGTCCATATCATCGAAGTCCTGGTTTTCTCCAACCATTCCCCAGATGAAAGTGTAGTTTGAAGATCCGCATCCGCAATGGATTGACCAACTGGGTGAGATGACAGCCTCTTCGTTGTGCATAACGATATGTCTTGTCTCCTGAGGCTCGCCCATATAGTGCATAACGAATCCATTCTCAGGAACCTCAAAGTACATATAGACTTCCATACGACGGTCATGTGTATGACAGGGCATTGAATTCCAAACGCTTCCGGGCTCAAGGTGAGTCATACCCATTTCAAGCTGACAGCTTTCAACCTGTCCGGGAAGAATGTACTTGCAGATAATGCGATGGTTGGCTTCTTCCATACTTCCAAGCTCTTTTTTGTTCTCATCCTTAACGATAACAACGCCCTCTTCGGGAGTTCCGTTAGGCTTAATAAGAACAGTGGGGTAAGTTTTATGCGCGGGCGCGCTGTTTAAATAAAACTTGGCAGGATTTGAAGCATCGTCGCTTTCAAAAGAAATATCGCGGCTTCCCATACCGATATACATTCCCTCTCTGTGGGACACGTTTATGGTCTTTTCGTCTATTGTAATCTTGCCGTTACCACCGATATTGATAACGCCGAGCTCTCTTCTTTGTAAGAAGTATTCGGCCCTGAGTTCATCTCCCGCTGTAAGAACAAGCTTTTCGCCTGTAGGGGTAGCGGATCCGAAGATTATACGGTCGATATGGCTGTAAACAAGATAAATCTCACCGGGTCTGAATACTTTCTGAACAAGGAATTCATCTCTGAGCCTTTTGGTATCGTAGTATTTGACATCCCTGGGAGATGCGGCTGTTCTAAGTTCCATAGTATATCCTCCTAAAAAAACATACAAGAAGCTAAAATAGTAGCCTCTTGTATGTTATCTTATCAAATGCTATATAAAATGTAAACCCTTACATTTTTGAAATAATCACAAAATTATTGCCTTTTCTTTAGCAGAATTTCCCTCTTACTCAGGTCTGTTACTGACCTCGATAATCTTTTCAAGGGTTTCGGTAGCTTTTCCGGAATCGATAAGCTTAGCGGCAAGCTTAACGCCCTCCTCGAAGCTCTCCGCCTTTCCTCCTATATAGAGGGAAGCTCCTGCATTCATAAGTACCGCGCTTCTCTTGGGGCCTTTTTCTTTTCCGGCAAGAATATCTCTTGTGATCTTTGCGTTTTCCTCAGGGGTTCCACCCTTAAGATCGTCTTTTGTGCATCTCTCAAATCCGAAATCCTCAGGCTTAATGACAGTGGTTCTGTACCAGCCATCTCTTATCTCGCAAACGGTTGTGGCCGAGCTCATAGAGATCTCATCAAGCTTATCCTGTCCGTATACGACCATTCCTCTTTCAACGCCGAGAGAAACAAGAACTCTCGCAAGAGGCTCAACAAGGTACTCGTCGTATACGCCAAGGAGCTGGCGCTTAGGTGAGCCGGGGTTTGTAAGGGGTCCGAGAATATTGAAAACGGTTCTAAAGCCAAGTTCTTTTCTGATCGCTCCTACATATTTCATAGAAGTATGATACTTTTGAGCAAAGAAGAAACACATTCCTGCCTCTTTTAAAAGCTCGATACATCTTTCGGGGCTCTGCTGGATATTAACTCCAAGAGCTTCAAGACAGTCCGCCGTACCGCACTTTGAAGAAGCGGCGCGATTTCCGTGCTTTGCAACCTTCATTCCGCCCGCAGCGGCTACGATAGCCGAAGTGGTGGAAATATTGAAGCTGTGCGCATTGTCTCCTCCGGTACCTACGATTTCGAAGATATCCATTCCGGTATCAACCTTTGTGGCATGATCTCTCATAGCTGCCGCGCAGCCTGCGATCTCGTCTGTGGTCTCCGCTCTTGCGGACTTGGTTGAAAGCGCTGCAAGGAATGCTGCGTTTTGAGTGGGAGTAGTCTCTCCGCTCATAATCTCGTTCATTACCGAGTACGCTTCATCGTAAGTAAGATCCTCCTTATTTACGATCTTTACAATAGCCTCTTTGATCATTAAAGTAATCCTCCGTTCGTTTTATATATATCAGGCATATTATTTTATTTGTTATCTACGGTCTGCTGAAGCTTAAGGCCGTCGGATAATCCGATTATATGCGCCGCATCATTAAAAAGCTCCAGCCTCGGTCTTACATATGCGCCCTTATTTACAGGCAGTTCAATGATTATCACAGAGGTATAATCGTAAGGAAAAACGCTGGCATAGTAAGGCAAAGGAAGAGACAAAATATGGCTCATAGCGCAGGCTCCGCTTCCCCCGTGGCTGAAGATCGCAATATTTTTAGCTTCATCCGTATCGCAGTAAAATCTTCTTCCGTCATGTTTATAACCTTTGGATAAAAGGAATTCATCTATCTTTCCGGTTATCTTATCATAAAACTCCATGCAGTAGTTCTTTTCAAAGAAGGGATGCTTTTTCCAGTCGGATGTATAATAGTCAAAATTTTCGTCTGTAGTCAGCATATCTCCGAGGGTCCAGATATGTCCCTCCTCGGGGATTCCCTCCCCGCCCCACCAGATTTCATACATATAATCAAGAACAGTAACATCTTTTTTCAAAAGCTTTGCAGTCTCTTCAGCGGTTTGACGGGCTCTGCCCATCGGTGATGAATATATCTCGTCGATATTTTCTCTAAGTAGTCTTTTAGCGCAGTTTTTTGCCTGCAACAGCCCTGTCTCGGTAAGACAGTCCTTTTCATAATTTGGCTCTCCGTGCCTTACAAAAAGTAATCTCATAAATCTCTCCTCACAAGTTTTTGCGTCTGTTCCTTCTGACGCGATTTATATGTCTTTCAAAATCTCCGCTTTTTATAAGCTCTGCAAGTACATACTGATCGAAAATAGGTACTGTGCAAGAATAAAATCCAAGCTTTTCGTCAAATAATTTTAACATACCCGGTGGCAAAACCATATATCCGATACGCATAGAAGGTGCAATCGTCCGGGAAAAAGTATTAAGATAGATCACCCTTGATTCCTTATCCATAGAGTAAAGCGGATCCTCCGCCTTTCTTGAAACCGTAAGTTCGGAATCGTAATTATCTTCTATTAAGATGGCATCATTTTCCCTCGCCCATTTTAAGTATTCTCTCTTTTTGGAAATATCCGCCGTAGCTCCGCTCGGGTATGAATTAAAGGGAGTAACATGCAAAATCTTTGCTTTTGTCTTTAAAAGGGCACCCGAATCTATTCCCCCCAGTGTCATCTTAAGAAAATCGCATTTTGCCCCCATGGAATTGTACACTTCAAAAATCCTGCTGTACGAGGGACTCTCAAGACCGTAGACAACGTCGTTTCCAAACATCTGAACGATAAGTCCGTATAAATATTCCGCTCCCGATCCTACGATCACCTGCTCAGGTCTTATATGTAAATGTCTGCTTCTTGCAAGATATCGGCAGATTTCCTCTCGTAGCTCAGGGCAGCCCTGATTGGGCGATTTAACAAGAAGCTTCTCACCGTAATCAAGGATCACCTTTCTCATCGTCTTTGCAAGAACGGAGAAAGGAAAGTCTCCGACCCTCAAGTGGATATCGGACTTTTGGGACCCGGTATAATCAAAATCAAACTCCTCTTTATCTCCGCCCCCGGATACACTGTCCTCATCTTTGTACGTAACAAAGACTCCGCTTCTTTGACGGCTCTCGGCATACCCTTCTTCATTTAACAATGTAAGCGCATGCTCAACCGTGATCACACTTACGCCGGTCTCTTCGGCGATAATACGCTTTGAAGGCAATTTGTCTCCATAATGATAAATACCTTCAGATATGTCCCTTACGAGCTGTCTGTAGAGCTGTATGTAAGCCGGTTCACTGTTTTTGTTTGAAATGGAATAATTCATCTGGTCATATATTTCTTTCTGATTTTGGTTATTTTTATATGGTCAGATATATATTAATCTTTTTTACATCAAAAGTAAAGGAAGTACAAAAACATGAAGCAAAACCACATAACACCCCTCAACATCACAATGACTGCTTTGTTTATGGCCTTGACCATAGCTTTCGCCTCGTTCGGTATACCCGTCCCCGGCGGACACCTTTATCTTTGTGATGTTCCTATCTGTCTCGCAGCGATCCTTTTGGGACCCTTCGAGGCTTTCATAGTCGGAGGCATAGGCTCCTTTTTGGGAGACCTTATCTTCTATCCCCTTCCGATGTTCGTATCCCTTGTAACCCACGGACTTCAGGCGGTAGTCATCTCCCTGATCTCACATTACACCTTAAAGAAGCATCCAAAGATTGCTTCCGGCATCGGTGTAACCGTCGGTGCTATCATTATGGTAGTTGGATATACCTTAGGAAAGACTTTCGTCTACAGTACCTTCGAGACAGCCATCCTGAAGCTCCCTTACGAGATCGCACAGGGTGCCATCGGAGCGATTGTCGGCATGGTTCTTTGCTGGCCTCTCCAGATAAGAAGACTCTTCTTAAAGTACTACGATATCGGAACTAAAAAAACTGCATAAAACCATACCCGGGCAGGCATTATAAGTGTCTGCCCCGTTATTTATTTCAGGCTTCTTAAATACGCTTTATGTTCATCCGAAACCCTAAAGCTCTCAAGAGCCTTTTGTATTGACTTTCGCCTTGTCCATTCATCTAGCGGCGTAATATCGCCTTTATAATCTTTTTCCATGTATTTGATCACATCGTCATACTGCTTCGCAAGAGCCGTCGCAAAGTACCAGGCCACCATCATCCTGTGGTAATAATCGTCCGAAGCTTCAGACGGAATGTCGATCCCGCCCTTTATATTTCCGGAGGAGTTGCGTTTTACGGCCTCCGCAGCCTTGAAGCTTATATACTCGGGAAAAGACTTGTCAAAATGCTCATCAAGAAATTCATTCATATACATTCTGATTCCAAAGCGGGCCGTGTAGACATGCTGCGAAGAAACCCAGTCTTCCAGATAAGGGATAAGTTTTGCGTGATACTTTTTAAAAGCCTTCGGGCTTGACTGATCCGATACCGGCCAGCAGTCCACGTAAGGAAGAAACTGCTCTGTTCTTTTAATACACTCGTCAAAATCCTTTATAAGCCCTATAACAAAAAAATGTACCAGGTTTTCCTCATACCATTTATGGGGAAGGCTGTCCAAAAACTCCTCGTACTCTCCGCTTTTAAAAATCTCTTTGGCAATCTCTCTCATCGCCGGAGTACGGACTCCGATGATCGTATCAGAGGAAATATTCGGCACAAGCTTAGCCTGAAACTCTTTATAATCCTTATCAGATACAGCTTTTAACTTTTCATAAATCGTCTTCATCCTTACCTCCTGTTCTTAAAGCATATGTCAAAATAATTTTATCGCATTAACTCCCTAAAGCAATATTATACTTCACATCCTCCGTATTGCATACAAAAATAATATATATTAGAATGAAAATGTTTCAAAAAAACACTAAAAAATCTTGGAAACGCAAAGGAAAAAAACTAATGAAAGAATTTATCAAGGGAGCCAATCCCTACATGCCTCTCTGGGAGCATGTTCCCGACGGAGAGCCCAGAGTTTTCGAACATAACGGAGAAAAAAGAGTATACGTATTCGGATCCCATGACATCGAAAGAGACAAGTACTGCGGAAGAAACTACGTAGCATGGTCCGCCCCTGTTGACGATATGACAAACTGGACCTGCCACGGCGTCTGCTACGAGACACATTACGACAGCATACTCTACGCTCCCGATGTTGTAAAAAAGGGCGATACCTACTATATGTATGCCGCCGAAAGATGCGGTAGCCTTATAGTTGTCGCTTCGTCAAAGGATCCCTGGGGACCTTATGAAAATCCTGTTGAAACAAAGCTTGGATTCGATCCCGGAGTCTTGGTAGACGATGACGGCAAGGTTTATGCCTTTTGGGGCGGTTGCGCTGCTCCCTGCTATATTGCGGAGCTTGAAGACGATATGGCTACCATAAAAGAGGAAACCCTTGTTTCAAATCCTATGGGACACTCTAACTGCCCCTGGGACCCTAAGGACGACGGACACATTGACCTTATAGATGCTTTCTTCGAGGCTTCCAGCCCCAGAAAAGTCCTTGGCAAATATGTATATATCTACTCTGCAAGATACGAAAAGCCCATCCCCGAGCTCGGTATTTTCGAGGACTGCAACGGCTTCCTTTCCTACAAGTTCAGTGACTCTCCCTTCGGCCCTTACAGAGACGGAGGAAATATAAGTTTTAACGGTGGTGAGATCTTAAGAGATTCAGAGGGTGTCGGAACCATGACTTACCGCTGGGGCAACAACCACGGATCGATCATGGAAGTAAACGGCAAGTGGTACGTTTTCTACCACAGACACACAGGTACCACAGAGTACAGCCGCCAGGCGATGCTAGATCCTGTTGACGTAGCTCTCGGAACCGACGGCAGACTCTTTATCGGAGACATTAAATTCCTAGCCGGTGAGCCCGTTAGCGCAAAGCCCGTTGAAATGACCTCTCAGGGCGCACATATAAACGGTCTTGACGCTTATAAATGGATATCCGCCGGTTATGCCTGCCATATCTACGGAAGTAAAAAGAAAGCCAACATTCGCCCCGTTTACGATGAGCGGGACGATATCTCCGCTCCCATCGACCTTATTACAGACGGAACTACAGTCGGCTTCAGATATCTTCAGTTCGGAAACAACGCTCCTAAGAGCGTAACCCTTCTTTTGGACGAAGCAAAGAAATTAAAGATCAATCTTCGCATTGATTCCTACAGAGGAAGGATTGTTTCTACGCTTACTTTTGACGGAAGCAGCAAGGAAGCATGCGCCTTCTTAAATACCGGCATTGTCGGAAAGCATGCGATATACTTTGAGTTTGAATCTGAAGATAAAGATGGAGTCTACTCCTTCGACCGCTTTACCTTCGACTAAGCATTTCAAAGAATTCTGATGAAGGGATGGGTTTTGAGTATTTAAAGCCCTGAAAATAATCACAGCCCATTTCCTTCATCTCATCTTCCATCTTGGAATTTTCTATACCCTCTGCAGTTATTCCAAAGCCCATGCTCTTAAAAGTACTGATCATATTGGGAAGTATTGCGTCAGGTTCCTTGTCATATCCCCAAACAAGACTCTTATCCAGCTTGATATTGATAAACGGAATCGTCTTTAACCTTGAAAGGTTCGAATACCCTGTTCCGTAATCGTCAAGCACAAACTTGAACCCCTTTTCTCCCATCCCCTGAATCTGATTGTTCATAAACATTTCGTCCACTACAGATTCCTCCGTTATCTCTAAGTGGATCAGTTCGGGATCAACCCGGTATTTTCTTGCAATAGAAGCGTATCTGTCCGCAAGATCTGTTCTGACAAACTGTACGGGCGAAAGGTTTACATTTATCCAATCAAGATACAGATTTTCAGCTTTAAGATATCGCATAAAGGAGCAAGTTTTCTCGAAAATCTGCTCGCCCATCTCGTTTATTCGTCCGCTGCTTTCAGCAAGAGGGATAAACATCCCCGGCGGGATAATATTTCCGTCAAAATCCTTAATACGCGCAAGAGACTCAGCACCGACTATTGTTCCGCGTCTGTTAACCAATGGTTGTATATATAATTCAACCGTATTGTTATCGATTGCGCTCTCTAAATACCTTCTGATCTGGGTATCTGTCTTATTCTTTTGAACATCCTCCTTGGATATATAGAAAACTTCTCCGCCTTCGCTGTTTCCGGCTTTTTCCATTACTCTTGAAAATGCGCCAAGGATCTCGTCGACAGAATACTCTGTTCCCTTAAGTTCCATCGTCGCAAATCCTGCCGTCAGATAAAGCTCAGCCTCATCAGACTTCCATACCTGACTAAAACGTCTTGATATAGTCCTGCACGCGTACTCTACATCCGTTTTAGAATCCACAAAAACTACAAATCTGCCCTTTCTGTTGTAAAAAATCTTATCCTTGTGAAAAAGCTGATTTAAATATTTACCGATCATATTTAAACCTGCATCCGTCTGTCCTGCCCCATATATTTCACGTATAACCTGGTATCTGTGTACAACGATACCTATCACCTTATAATCCATTTTTCCGGTATTCTCTTCAATATATTCTCTTAAAGCTATGGAATTAAAAACGGTACTTCGAAGTTCGAGAAAATACTCCGGGTTCTCAAAAGCAAGATAAACAATGATGATATCGATAAGGACAAAGGTATCCATCAAAAGCGTTGTCGGAAAAGCGATTCTGACAATAAGGGATATGATCAGTATATTGTTATACATAACCATTGTATAAAATTCCCGTTTTGGAATTGCTCTTCTGAAACGGCAGATTATAAAAAGAGAAGTAAGAGCGTAAGAAAAGCCCACAACGTAGATATACGGATAAAGAATACCGGGATGATATCCAAGATCGTCAACATAGAAAATGAGCCTTAAAAAAGGCGATACAAGAGAAAAAATAATTCCGAGATAAAAAGGCGTGCTGAGAATATATTTCATGTAGGTCTTCAAAACAATGGAAGCCCTTGTAACTGATAGCGAGAAGCAAAACATTACAAAGGACCATGTAAAAAAGCCGATAAAATAGAACATGTTGAGATTAACAACAATCCACTTTGGCACACTCTGATAATTGTTGTCCGCCGCAGACGCCGCGATATCGAAGATTATAACCAATGTCTCGATAGCTATCATCTGAAGAAAAAGGAGATTCTTCTTAAGGGGAAGCCTGGGCCTTGAGAAGTAAAAAACAAGTAATATAAGAATTACAAGCAGGGTCGGAATTTCGAAACTATAGCTCCACATAAGTGCCTCCGTTTTAGCGATGTGACTAAGCGTGAATTGTTTCCACCAGGTTCAACAAAAACTGTTTCTTTCTCGATACTACTCCCGAAAGTCTTACTACTCCCTCTTTTGCGTCTTTTCCGAAAGCTCTCTTTAAGGTAGTAAGAGCCTTTTCTCCGGAATATATGATGTCCGAAGACCTTTCCGTGATATTTGTCAGCATAAGGAAAAGCATATCCAGCTTATCTTTTTCTCTTGTAGAGTCAAGCTCCGGCGATACTTTTTCGCGGATTATATCCAGCTCATCATCGCTCATAGAGTTAACCTGTCCGATGCCGATGGTCTGGCCGTCTACGGTAAAGATTTTGTAATCAAGATGTATTATTTCTTCTGCTGACTTTTCATCAAGCATCGCGCCGGCTCTGAACATCTCTCGTCCGTAGCTTTCGTAATCTATACCGACTATCTTTGAAAGAATCTGAGCCGCCTCTTTATCGATTTCTGTACAGGTAGGTGACCTTAGGATCAGCGTATCCGATAAAATAGCCGAAAGCATAAGACCCGCTGTCGTCTTATCTATCTCCACTCCGTTTTCTTTGTACATCAGATATATGATCGTACAAGTTGATCCCAGGGGCTGATTTCGGAAAAATATAGGTCCGGAGCTTTCAATAGATCCTAACCTATGGTGATCGATTATCTCGACTATCTCCGCCTCTTCGAGACCCTTTACCGCCTGGCTCTTTTCGTTGTGGTCAACGAGGATAAGCTGTTTTTTCGAAGCTCCCAAAAGGTTTCTGTGGCTGACCATACCGATATAACGGTTAAATCTGTCAAGGACGGGGAAATACTTGTATCTGACAGAGGCCATCGCTTCCCTTACATCATCAAGAAAATCATCAAGCTTAAATGACATCGGAACTTCCGAGTTCATAACATGTCCGACGGGTATGCTCTGCGTAATAAGATTCGCCGCGATAAAAAGCTCGTAAGGAGTTGTAATAAGCTGAATCTCCCTCTCTTTTATCTTTTCGAGCAGGTCACTATTTTTGGTAACCGACGGTTCATGCGCATTACAGATTATAATACTGATATTTCTGCCGGAAAGGACTTCTTCCGTAAGGTCCTCTTCGCCGGAAAAAATGATCACATCTCCCTCGTTTATATCTCCCGAAGGCTCTATCTTAACCTTTCCGCCGGATATCTTTTTATCCGCCTCTCCGACTACAAGCTTTCCGTCAAGGGCCGAAGCTATACTTCCGACGCAGGCTCCCGATTTCGATAAAAACTCAGGGTCACGTACTTGCATATAGGTCTCGACGATATCGCTCATCGTGATCGTGCCGACGACCTTTTCATCCTCGGTAACGCAAAGAGTCGTTACGTTGGAATCGTACATCCTGGTTCCCGCTTCTTTAATAGGATCCGAGGGATTTGCCGAATCAACAAGTCTTATATCGATGTCTCTCAGCCTTGCTCTGACGTCTGCGATATACGGAGGTTCATCCACATCAAAATACGAAAGGACAAACTGAGTCTCCTCGTTTAATCTGCCCGCCCTGCAGGCTATATAGTTGTCCCCATATATCTTGTTTTTAAGGTTGGCATACGCTATCGCGGCACAAATCGAATCCGTATCGGGATTTTTGTGTCCGCAAATATAAACAGGACGCTGCCTTACTCTGATTTCGGAATCGCTCATTTTTTTACCCCGGGGTAAACCCTCTTTTTTACCGGAACATATCTTTTTGACTGCGTTTACAGCCAGAACTTTTTCTTAAGCTTAGCGGTATGAATATGAAGCAGCGCGGCAATTACCAAAGAAACAACCGCTATTAATAATCCTTTATAAAGAACCGGCCTTAGAAGCGGCGAATACTCCTCGGGGAGGTGTATTCCTATACTGTATAAGTGGAAAGAATAGTAGATCCAGTAAGCCGTAGCTCCAAAGGCGACCACCCAGAGAACAATGCGTATAACAAAAAAGATCTTTATAATCTTTTTAGCCTGCTCTTTTTCAGGGTTTATATCAGTTTCATTTTCTTTTTTGATTTCAGTGCTGTCCATATGACCTCTTGATGTTTTGAACTTTTTATATTCATCCCTTTAACGGGGGTAGAATACAAGGTTATTTTACCATAGTTTACGTTTTTTTTCATTGATTTTGGGATTAATTATAAATAGAGAATAAACTTTTCCTAAAGACTTTTGAGATTTGTGGTTTTTTATTTTGACAAGTGATAGAATCCCTTCGAAGAAAGCTTTTAAAAACAGGTGGAAATATGAAAAAATATGTATCTTTGCTCTTAAAAATCGTTACTATCGTTTCAGCCTTTTACGGAACCTATCTCTCGATCCTCGGAAGCAGCGGCTTTATGTCCAATTGGAACGCGCTTCTCTTTTTTACGATCCAGTCCAATCTCTGGATAGCGGGATGGTTTATCTACGAAGGTATCATCGGTTTTAAAAAGAAAAAATACGACTCAAGAGTTGTGAACATCTTGAAGCTGATGTTTACGGTTGCAATCTCCCTTACGGGATTTGTATTCGTATTTATACTGGCTCCCACGCTTCCAAATCCTTACAAGCTGAACAACGTTTTAACCCACGTTGTGGTTCCGCTTCTTGCGATCGTCGATCTATTTATAAACTCGGACAAGATGCAGCTTCGCAAAACAGACTTTATCTATTGCGTCATCCCTCCGATCTATTATGTAATATTCGCAGGTATCAGATATATTAACCATTGGCATTTTGTCGGCGAGCTTAATTACCCTTACTTTTTCTTAAACTGGGGCTCTCCCGCAGGCGCTGTGGGCTTTACCAAGGAATCTCCCTGGATGGGACCTGTTTGGTGGATAATCCTCCTTGCGGCATTTATCGTACTGGTAGGATTTATCTACACATTGCTTGTTAAGCTCTTTTCAAAGATCGGAAAAAAGAAGGGCTAAATCTTAGATTACCTTCAAGCCCTAACTAAAGCGAAGATTATCATCAAGTACGGAGATCTTGCTTGCAAAAAAAGAGAATTCTCCGCTGTCCAAGAGGTTTCCGTTGTCATCGGTTACTCTTATATCGAAAACAAGGATATGCTTTCCGGTCTTTAGCTTAAGACATTCGCAGTATATGTACTCTGTATTTACTGCGGGAAGCAGGAAGTTCAGATTTGCGGATACTGTGGTAACATAGTATCCGTTCATACTTCCCGTAGCTCCCGCCATTGCATCTACAAAGGACAAAAGCGCGCCGCCGTGGATGCTTCCGTAAGTATTTTGCAGTCTGTCCTCAAACTTTATCCGTGCCTTACTGTAAGTAGGGCTGAGCTCCAAAATCTCAAAGCCGATGAACTTATTGTATTCATTGGCATAAAGCTCTTTTATCATCTTTTCCCTTATTGCATTTTCCTTTTCACTGTTCGCTTTACGCATATCATCTCACCTCTCGCCGTGTCTTTCTCCCCAGACACCGGGATTCCAGGAATCTTTCTTACCGTAGTAATGGCTCTCGCTAACCTCTCCGCTTTCTTTTTTGTCGGAAAAAGAAACTCCGAGGCGGCTGATCCCATCCTCCATCTTACCGTCTATCATTTTCACAAGTTCGTCGATTTCTTTGCTGTCCATAGTTTTTGTCCTATCCTCCGTATTATATGATACATCAGCTGAGGAAAAATGAGAATCAGCTTTTAAATAAATCGTGATATAAGTGTAATATCGCGGTTTATTTTTGTAGAAATGATTATCTTTTCTATGCTACTTTAAATCTATAAGTACGCGAAAGGAGAAAAACCTATGCAAAAGAAACTTGGCTTTGGAACAATGCGTCTGCCCTTGCTTAATCCCGATGACGCCGCAAGTATAGATATCGAGCAGTTTAAAAAGATGGTTGATGTTTTCCTTGATAAAGGATTTACCTACTTTGATACCGCCTACCCCTACCATCAGGAAAAGTCAGAAGACGCGGTTTGGCGCGCTCTCGTTTCAAGATATCCGAGAAAGCGATTTATCCTTGCCGACAAGATGCCCATCCTTCGCGTTACTGCCCCCGGAGATTACCGGGTATTTTTTGAGGAGCAGCTAAGGCGCTGCGGAGTAGATTATTTTGATTATTATCTTCTCCACAATTTAGGACGCGACCGCTATATCAATACTCAAAAATTTGGCGGCTTTGAATTTATTTCAAAAATGAAGGAAAAGGGATATGTCAAAAATATCGGTTTTTCTTTTCATGACGATGCCGAGACTCTTGACCGGATCCTGACGGACCACCCGGAGGTTGATTTTGTGCAGCTTCAGATAAATTACCTCGATTGGGACGGAGCTGTGGCACAGTCCGGAAAATGCTATAACGTCGCTACAAAACACGGAAAAGAAATTATGGTCATGGAGCCTGTTAAGGGCGGAACCTTGGCGAATCTTCCCGCTCCGGCAAAGGCTGTATTTGACGGCTACTACGCTAAAAAGAGATTAAAATCGCCCTCTCCCGCTTCCCTTGCTATAAGATATGCCGCCTCTTTAAGTAACGTAAAACACGTTTTGAGCGGTATGAGTAACTTGGATCAGCTCCTTGACAACACATCCTATATGACGGATTTTGTTCCTCTTGATGATGGCGAGAAAAGGCTTGTCGAAGATATAACATCGGAATTAAAAAGATCAATAAAAGTACCCTGTACGGGTTGCAGATACTGCCTTGAAGAATGCCCTATAAGCGTCAATATCCCCGATTATTTCGGGCTTTTAAACTTACACGCCGTTACCGGAAACAAGACAGGTATGTACTACCAGCGCTTTAAAATGAACCACGCTACGGCTTCTGAGTGCCTTAAATGCGGAAAATGCGAGCGAATCTGCCCTCAGCATATCGCTATAAGAGAATACCTCGAGGAGTTCGCCGCTTTGTACGAAACTGACTAAAATGACACAGGGGGACGGGGTTGGGGGTTCATTTTCTTATCAAAAATGAACCCCCAACCCCGTCCCCCTGTGTCATTACATCAAACAAAAACGGGGGCCGTCGCACTAATTGATTAGTGCGACGACCCCTCTCAACTTAAAAGCAGACTTTAAAAAAAAGTCAAATCACCGTTCACTGGCGCTGTAAAACCATAAACCCTTGTTATGAGAAATCCTAATATCTATAAAATCATTCTCCAATCATCTAGTTCACTAGGTACTCCTTTACTATCATGAGTAGGAGTATATCCAAAATCTAAGTAACGTCGTCCTCCATAATAATTTGGTACATCTGGTCCACCAACATAAATGTGAAAACTCATTTCGTCCATAAGCATGCTCTGTCGTTGTCCTTGCACTTTTATGTCAATGGCGCTAAGGCGTATATAAACATCCGAACCAATGGGATTTCCTTCCGAATCACGTTGACCCATAAATACCGAATCCTTATATAAAAGGGTATTCACATGTAACTTTTCTTCATCATTTGCCCCTATATACAAAATGGGATTACGTAGAGTATCATAAGTAGCACCAAAGCCTTTACCAACCGGTACCGGTATATCACTTAATTCTATTGATGGTCCTGAAGATCTGGCATTCCATCCATTGACCGCATTTCCCCCAAAAGTAAAACCACCATCTTCACTTGAAAAAATACACTCAAACCCAAGTATGACATTATCGTCATAACCCCATGCATCATAATTACCATTCCAACTATCTGTTACAGTGTAATCAATACCGTTCATCAATTCTTCCAGTTTCTTTTCCGGCATAAAGCAACTGTATTTCAATGTAACCATTGCGGTCGCAGGTCCATCAAATGCTCTTTGTGCAACTAAGTTTCCAAAAAACATATGCAGGGAAGCACTCTGCGGAATCCGACCTGTTTCGTCCCAAGAATCAACATGAATAGCTCCCGAAGATTTGGTTCCATCTCGAAAATAATCCGTTGTTCTGGGCGAATCATTCTCTTCGACAATTTCCTCAAGAAATTTAAAATATGGATTATCTGACCACGGCTTTGCATTTTCAAGGAGTAGATAGCCAGCTTCCGGTCCATCTGCTATATATACTGTAACCGTGCTTCCCGCTTTTATTTCGATGACTTTTTTTTCAGGCCAAATTTTTGATTTTGTTTTCACCGTTTTTGTAATAACAGAATAATCCAAATCCTCACCAAAGTGACCATCCCAGTATTTCTGTCTTAAAGCAATGCGACTCCCTCTTTTATCAGTATATTCCAGCGAGCATATTTCGCCCATGGCGTACCCATTTGTTTTCCTATACTCTTTGGTAAAAGTCAGCTCAGGATACTCGGAATTCATTTTCTCAATCCATTTATCAATTGGGTATTCATCCGGACGATACTCACCATATTGAGGACAATCCCGATCCATCTCGCTAGTATCCCAAAGATTATACCCTTTCGGTAACCACTCATATATTGTCGGTTCGCTGTATGAACTGCCAACCACAAATTTTATAGTTTTTCCACCACAACCGCCAAGACAAATAATGGAAAACATTGATATCAACGATGTAACAATAAATTTCTTAAAAACGCCCTTCATACCCGCTTACCTTATTCCTTTCATTCTTACCTACGTATCACAAATAGCATTTTTAGTCTTTTTCATCTACCAATTCTGCAATTTTTTCTATGCCTGTAAAGAGTTTTCCTAATTCATCTCTTTTCATATATACACGATAACGTTCTCTATCACTAAGTTCAAATGAAGTCTTGTCCGAAAAAACTTCTTTTATCAAAGATACATATCGATCTTCATTCGGAAAATCCACAAACGAATTGTAATTCTTCTCGATTGTCACTTTTGCACCTTTGTAATTAATATAATTTGTCATACGCTTCTTCTCCCTTAATAGTTTTGTTTAACAGTGAATCATAACTTTAATACCTATTGTGCAACAAATTATACCCCCCCCCCGCGAATTGTCAATCAATTGTTCATGTTTAGTGATTTCCAGATGCATTTCAGATTAAAAACACAGGAGACTCTTCTTTTGTAATACTTTCCATCCTATTCTTAATGACAACATCAGCCATAAACAACTTGTTTGTCCAAGTTGAACAAACAAGTTTTATTTGCTATAATATTTCTGAAGGAGTGCACAAATATGCTTAAAGTAGACCTTGATTATAGAATTAAAGATGACATTGAATTAATCCTTGAATCCGAGAGAATTAATAATAAAGAATTATCAGAGAGGAGTAAAATCTCAAGAACCACTCTGGATGAAATAATAAAGAAGGGTAAAACAACATTATCTGTTTACGAAAAGTTTTACAGCTACATTTTCGAAAACAAATACAGAATTAATTCAGTTAAAGAAGAAATATTAAAAGAAAAATATAAGACGATTTTGTTTCACGGCTCTAAATATGGATTATCGGAAATAAATACTGACGGATCCAGAGATAATTGTGATTTTGGCAAGGGCTTTTACCTTGGCGAGACTTACGAGAATGCACTTGCTTTTGTATGTGAAACCGATCGTTCATCAGTTTACGCATTTAAGTATTCTCTATCCGGTCTAAAAGTAAAACAGTTCGATTGCTCCATGGAATGGATGTTGGCTATATGCCACTACCGCGGTACTCTCGGAGAATACAGTAAAACTCCCAAGGTAAAAAAGATTATTTCTGATATCGAAAAGTCAGATGTAATTATTGCGCCTATCGCCGATAATAAAATGTTTTACATTATGGCTCAGTTCACTGAAGGTGAGATTAACGCCGATGTTGCTCTTCACTCGCTGTCCGCATCCAGGTTGGGCATGCAATACATCTTTAAGACAGACAAAGCTTTAAAAAAACTGGTCCCAATAGAAAAGTATTACTTATGCACCAAGGAACGGGAAGAGTGTACAAGGAAGTTAAATGAACGCAGCTACGAAATAGACACTAAATTAAAGCTTGCAAAGAGAGAATTCAAGTCCGGTCTTTATATAGAGACTAACTATTAAAAGTCAATAGAAAAACAGCGATTTTTGAATAAAACATAATGAGATGTTTTAGATAGCCTGGAGGCAGGCTTAAGCCTCAATCAGTACCTTGAAAAATGCATGACAAACAGAGCATCTGAACAGGT
>JAFUFI010000012.1 GCA_017469945.1 Lachnospiraceae bacterium
TACTGTTATTTGGGTCGTTGATCATAATCAACTTTGTTCTCTGAATTATTCACGTCTTAAGCTCTCAGATAAAACCTTAAGACTTGGAATGTGTTCAGGGTTGCATTGCTGTTCAGTTATCAAGGATCATTTCGTTTTTGCTGTGCCGTTCTCGGCGACAGCTCACTTAGATTACCACCTTAGGAGATTAATGTCAACAACTTTTTTCAAAAAATATAAAAAAAATTCTTCATGCAGAGGGCAATGCCCTATATCTGCGCCTTTCCGGCGAGTATGTTCTTATAATCTTCAAGATTTTTCTTAAGAAGTACGGGGATATCCAATTCGTAAGGGCAGCGTTTCTTGCAGGCTCCGCAGCCGGTACACTTCTCAATCTTCATCATTTCCTGCTGCCAATACTCGCCGAGAAAGCCTTCCGAAGGGGATCTTCTTATAAGCTGAGACATTCTGGCGCACTGGTTTATCTGTATTCCTACGCTGCAGGGCGCGCAATATCCGCATCCTCTGCAAAAATCTCCTAAAAGCTCAAGTCTTTCTTTCTCTATAAAAGCCTTGATCTCATCTGTCATCTTTACATCTCTCTTAAAGAATGACAGCCACTCATCCAGCTCTTTTTCTCTCTGCACGCCCCAGATAGGAAGTACATTGTACTCGCTCATAAAAGCCATACATGCATCAGAATTTGTGAGGAGTCCGCCCGATAAGCCTTTCATAGCTATAAATCCCATGCCGGCCTTTTCACATGCTTTAACAAGTCTGACATCTCTGTCGGTTGCAAGATAACAAAAAGGAAACTGCAGCGTTTCATAGAGGCCGCTCTCTACAATTTCTTCGGCTATTCCGATCTTGTGCGCAGTAATTCCTATATGTTTTACTTTTCCCTGCTTTTTCGCCTCAAGCATTGCCTCGTACATTCCGGTTCCATCCCCCGGCTTATAGCACTGAGGCACGCAGTGGAACTGATAAATATCAAGATAATCTGTGCGAAGATTTGTAAGTGTAGTCTCTAAATCCTTCCAAAAATCCTCCGGAGTCTTAGCCTGGGTTTTTGAGGCAATATAGACCTTTTCTCTCATCCCCTCAAAAGCTTTACCAACTTTAATCTCGCTGTCGGTATAAGCTCTCGCGGTATCGAAAAATGTCATTCCACCTTCGTACGCTCTTCTCAATAAAGAAACTGCACTGTCCGTATCAATTCTTTGAATGGGCAGTGCACCGAAGGCATTCTGTGGTGTTTTGATTCCTGTCTTACCAAGTGTGATGTCTTTCATTTAAGTACCTTAATTGAGTTGTATAGTTGTGATTTCTGTGTCATTTGCGATTACATATCTGTATGCTTTATCCGTAGGGAGCATAACGCCCACCGCTCTGTCAAAAGAGCCCTCGAACTTAGTCTTTCCGTCGTATGTTCTAATAAGGCACTCCGCATCGTTATATATAACGAAATCGTTTTTCTCGAAAAATACATCCGCATATTCCGTGTTAAAGTAGAAATTGCCCGTAAGCGCGCCCTTGGCATCGTAAACATCCATACGGTATTTGTATTCCTCTTTGTCGGAACTTACAATTATTCCCAAATGTCCGCTGCCTGAATAAACGGACCTGATTTCCTTATCCGCATACTCAAGATACTCCGTTTCGGGGCTGGGCTGTTCGTCTCCCGTATAGAACATAAGCCTGTTGTCTGCGACAGCGTATGCGCAGCCGTTACTTAAAAAGCCCACTTCTGCGACTATCGTGTCAGTATAGTCGTGCCCTCCGACGAGATAATCCTTATAGTTGTCCCCAACAGGACCAAAATTATAAAACGCCACTGTCGTTTTTACTGCTCCCGCATCTACATATATATAAGAAACCGCGAGCATCTTTCCGTTGGGAGACAGCGCAAGCGCCGCAGGATATCCACTTCCCGACATATGTGCCTGTCCGCTGTAGAGAAGATTTCCCGCAGAGTCGTATGTGTCGATATACGTGACGTTGGTGTCGTAAATTACAACTGTAGAGTTTCCGTTTTCCGAGACTACAACATTTCTGATCGGCATTGTGGTGGAAATCTTGCAAAGCTGGCGCTGTTCGTCAAGGATATAGATATCCCTTCCGTTGTAGTTACCTATTCCCACAACGCTCCCTTCGGCATCCATCGTAATATCCTGAATTTCGTATGTCTGGTTCCAGGGAACATTTCCGCTTGCGTCTGTAAGATGTGCACCGTCTTTACTGTATGTAAGTATAGAAGACCCAAGGCGCATATCCGACGCATCGGATGCCTTTGTCCTCTCTACCGTGTTTACCACCGTATATGAGGTGTAAACATGATTGACATATTGAAGGCGGATAATAATTGCCACAACCGCGGCTGCAGCAATTATTAAAAGCGCCCTGTAAAGATTCTGGACCCTGTATATTCGGATTTTGTCTTTGTAATCACGGCTCGAGCCGTCGTCCCTACTGTTAAATATAGACATATTCTTATTCGAATGCGTATACAGTTACTGTATCGTATACGCGCGCATCCTCATCCTCGCCTCCAAAAACGCATGAAGGGAAATTATCGTGGTGAATGGTATCGGGATAGTACTGTGTCTCAAGGCAAAGACCGCTTCTCTTTTCGTAGTGGTATCCCGTCTTTCCGTCTTCAGGAGTGATAAAGTTTCCGGCATAGAACTGTACTCCGGGAAGGTCTGTGTAAACCTTCATAACTCTTCCGCTCTTTGCAGCCCAAACAGTCGCGCACTGTCTGAGCTTTCCGTCGTATCCGTCGATGCAGAAATTGTGGTCATATCCGCCGGCAAGTTTCAATTGCTCGAAGTCCTTATCAATATCATCTCCTACTCTTTTGCGGGTAGTAAGATCCATCGGAGTTCCTGCTACGGGTGCAATCTCTCCGGTAGGAATGGATCCGGGAATCGTAGGTGTATAGTTTGCACACTTAAGCTCGATTTCATGATCAAGGATATTTCCGGAATCATGTCCGTCAAGGTTAAAGTATGTATGATTCGTAAGATTAAGGATGGTAGGCTGATCCGATGTACCGTGGTAGTGAAGCTTAAGTTCATTGTCATCGGTAACGGTGTATGTAACCGAAACATCCTTATTTCCGGGGAATCCTAATGTTGCAGGATCATAGATTGAGAATGTGACGCTGTTGTCGGTAGTTTCAGCATCCCAGACTCTTTTATGGTATCCGAGCTCAAAGTGGCTGTGAAGGTTATTGGGGCCGTCGTTCACGTCAAGTTCATAATTCATTCCGTCGATTTCGTATGATGCGTTTCCGATACGGTTGGCGCTGGGGCCGACTGTTGCTCCGAAGAAGCTGGGATTCTTGTAATATCTGTCCGCGGACTCGTATCCAAGTACGATATCCTGAAGGTTTCCGGACTTATCCGGTACCCAAAGTTCTACAAGGATAGCGCCAAGATTTGTAACCTTAGCCTTCATCCCGTTTTTGTTTGTGATGGTGTATAAATGTAAATCTCTTCCATCACGGCTCTTTCCAAAGCTTTCCTGTGTAACTGCCATAATTCCCTCCAATTTTTTATTACTTCCGGATAAACTCCGTATCCGTTTAAAGTTCAACTCTTCCGTCAAGAGCCCTCGATAGAGTCACCTCGTCGATGTATTCGAGGTCTCCTCCCACGGGTACACCGCTGGCAATCCTCGTCACCTTGATACCCATTGGTTTTAAAAGTTTGCTGATATACATAGCTGTAGTTTCGCCCTCGAGGCTGGAATTGGTAGCAAGTATAACCTCATCCACGTCCTCAGCGCATCTTTCTACGAGCTCTTTTATCTTGATATCTCCGGGGCCGATTCCGATCATAGGCGAAATGGCTCCGTGCAGTACATGATACACGCCTTCGTACTTTCCGGTCTTTTCATACGCCGCAAGATCCCTGCTGTTTTCCACCACCATAATTAACCTATGGTTACGGTTTTGATTGGCACATATCGGGCACATATCGTTATCTGTAAGAGTAAAACACTTGCTGCAGTATCTGACATTGGCCTTAGCCTCCATCATCACATTCGCAAGCCTGTTTACCTTATCCGCCGGCATACCTATCAGATGAAAAGCAAGCCTCTGGGCGGATTTGTTTCCGATTCCCGGAAGAGCCGCAAGTTCATCCACAAGTTTGTTGATATATCCGCTGTAGAGCTCCATCAGAAGGATAGTCCTCCGGTCATCTTGCCCATCAGCGCAGCGCTGGCTTCGTCAGCCTTTCCCATTGCTTCATTCAAAGCGGCAACAATAGAATCCTGAAGAGTTTCGATATCTTCGGGATCTACGATTTCGGGATCAAGTTTGATTCCAAGTATTTCTTTGCTTCCGTTTACCTTTGCTTCAACGGCACCGCCACCTGCGGTTCCGATAAATTCCTTTGTCTCAAGTTCCTTTTGACTTTCCTCCATCTGGCGCTGCATACGCTGTGCCTGTTTCATGAGGTTTGCATAGTTTCCGGGCATTCCTCCGCCGGGAAATCCGCCTCTTTTAGCCATTTTGTCAGTCCTCCTCGTCTATTTCTGCTTTTATTAATTCTCTGAGATCAATGGTTCCGCTCTCGTATTCTTCATTCGTGGCGGCTTCACTGATTGAAAATACTATTTCTTTTCCGCTTATATCGTTAAGACACTGTCCGAGCTTTGATCTTCCGGGCTCGGCGATAAGTCTCTCGCTGGAAAGGTCTCCGGCGTCAAATTTTATAAGCAGATTGCCGTTATTGTCAAGGGACGGCTTTGCTCTTTCAAGCGCCGCAGCAATCGGGAGATCGTTCGAAAAATTCCCGATAACCTTTTTCCAGTTTGCAACGATCTTTTTAACATCATCGGGTACCGATTTGGGAAGTACCTGCTTCGGCTTAGGCTCTGCGACTGCTTTCGGAGCGCCTTCCGCGCTTGCCGTCACAACAAAATTACCTTCCGCAAGCTGCTTTTCTACAGCGTCGATTCGTCCGAGTATCGCAGCATTATCCTTGTCCATAGCCGGCTTGCAAAGTCTGATTATGGCAATTTCCACAAGCACTCTCTTTTGAGATGCGTAGCGTATCTGGTTCGCAAGATCGGAAAAAATGTGTATGAACCTGATTATCTGCTCTCTTTTGGCGAGCTGTGCCTCTTCTTTCAGCCTTGCGAGATTGTCCGTAGACATATCAACAACATCTTCAAGGCCGTCGGATGTCTGCACAAGCATCAGGTTTCGCAGATACCAGGTAAAGTCGATGATAAACTGCGTAAGCTCTCTTCCTTGGGTGATGACCTCGTCTAAGAGGGCTATCGCTGAATGTACATCTCCGTCTATGCAGCTTCTGAGAAGCCTGCTGAAGACTTCAGTATCAACTGCTCCGAGAACATCAAGAGCCATATCGTAGGTAAGCTCTTCCCCTAAGTGAAAGGCAATGCACTGATCAAGAAGGCTGAGGGCGTCTCTTAGTGATCCGTCCGCCGTCTTTGCGATATAGCGGATCGCCTTGTCTTCAACCTTGACATTTTCCTGCTCCATAAGGTCTTTAAGCCTTGCCGCGATAGTGTCAATGGATATTCGTCTGAAATCATATCTCTGGCATCTTGAAAGGACCGTGATGGGGAGCTTATGAACTTCCGTAGTTGCAAGTATGAAAATCACATACTCCGGGGGCTCTTCAAGAGTTTTGAGCATCGCATTAAAAGCTCCCGTAGAGAGCATATGAACCTCGTCTATGATGTAGACTTTGTAACGTCCTTCCGTCGGTCTGTAAGAAACCTGGTCGATTATCTCACGGATATTGTCGACGCCGTTGTTTGAAGCCGCGTCGATCTCGATGACGTTCATACTTGTTCCGGCAGCTATCGCCTTACAGGTTGCGCACTCACCACAAGGGCCGTTTTCCGTGGGATTCTCACAGTTGACAGCCCTTGCGAAGATTTTAGCTACCGTAGTTTTACCGGTTCCTCTTGTTCCGGTAAAAAGGTATGCGTGGCCGATCCTGTCGGCCTTTAACTGGTTCTTTAATGTAGTTGTGATATGTTCCTGTCCCTTTACGTCAGCAAAATTATCGGGACGGAATTTTCTGTAAAGGGCTGTGTAGGAACCCATTTATCTTACCTGCCTGTATAAATCTTTTAATCCGCGAAGCTGATTCCGAGGAGCTTTGCCTCTTTGATTATCGAAGCGTCGGGATCGACGTATTTAAGCTTGCCCGCAACGTCAGCAAGTTCAACCTTGACGATCTCTCTGTTTTTGTAGCCCACCATAAAGCCGTACTTTCCTTCAAGGATAAGCTTGCCGGCTTCAGCGCCCAGGCGGCTTGCAAACACTCTGTCGTAAGGGCAGGGGCTTCCGCCTCTTTGCATATGTCCGGGCACGGTTACGCGAACTTCGCGTCCCGTTCTCTTAAAGATTTCGTCAGCGATCTCATAGGACACTGAAACTTTACGCTTCTCAAGCTTTTTCTTGTACTCTTTCTTTGAAAGCTTGGCGTCAGCCTTTGAAATTGCGCCTTCCGCAACCGCGATAATAGTAAACCTGCTGCCGTTTTTGTCTCTCTCCTCGATCTTGTCGATGACCTTTTCGATATCGTAAGGTATCTCGGGAAGGAGGATGATGTCGGCGCCGCCGGCCATTCCGGCGTTTAAGGTAAGCCAACCGACTTTATGGCCCATAACTTCTACGATAAATACTCGTCCATGTGATGAGGCCGTTGTATGGATGCAGTCGATTGCATTGGTCGCAATATCAACCGCGCTCTGGAATCCGAAGGTCATATCCGTTCCCCAAAGATCGTTGTCGATAGTCTTGGGAAGGGTGACGATATTCAGTCCCTCTTCACGGAGTCTGTTTGCCGTTTTATGAGTTCCGTTTCCGCCGAGGATTACAAGGCAGTCAAGGGCGAGCTTTGCGTAGTTTCTCTTCATCTCAGCCACTTTATCAAGTCCCTCGGGAGTCGGCTCATCAAGTAATTTAAAAGGAGTACGTGATGTTCCGAGGATAGTTCCGCCCTTTGTAAGGATACCGGAAAAATCATGTCCCGTAAGCATCTGGAAATTACAATAGATAAGTCCCTTATAGCCATCCTGAAAACCGTACACTTCAACATCTTCGCCGCTGTGAACCAAGGTCTTTACAACACCGCGCATCGCTGCGTTAAGAGCCTGGCAGTCTCCGCCGCTGGTAAGCATACCAATTCTTTTCATATCACGTCCTCCTTATTTTTTCATCATATACTTCATTCACTGCGTATACAGGATTAATTTTATCACATTTACTCTCTATTCACAATTATCTTGGAGACTTTTGGTTACTTGCACCTAAGACGTTGGGTTACTTGCAAATAATCCTTGTCAAATCTCGATTTATTGTATAAAATATCTTTTGTTGCGGTAGTATATGCTGTCAAAATATTTACAGCCCTTGCCGCCGGAATATTGCGGTAGCAATTACCGACAAAATGGAGACGTATCGAAGCGGTCATAACGGGGCGCACTCGAAATGCGTTTGCCCTCCGGGGCACGAGGGTTCGAATCCCTCCGTCTCCGCGGTTTACTTACACAGCGAAAGCCTTGGATTTACTGAGGTTTTCGCTTTTTTTATGCTGAAATCTGGTCATCAGGAATGAGCACAAGTGAGCACAAATGGTTCATGGCGCTTAATTTTTCGCTATATTCGGAATTATCGTAGTCATAAAAATCATCATCTGTCTTTTCAAGATGGCCAAGCAGGTAAGCAACAACTTCGCGTGGATATATTTTTCTCAGCTCACTTGCAACAGTTCTTCTGATTTTATGAATGTTTGCTGTGCTTATACCGGCTTCCTTGCTCCTGTGTCTGCAAGCGCATTGAACCATGTTAGTTGATATTCTTGAACCATCAGCATTGGCAAATACGAAATCCGAATCAATGCCCTGTTCTTTTATCCTCTTTAACAAAGACTTCATGCCATCACTAATTGGAAGTTTTCTATGCTTCGCATTCTTCGGTTCACCGATAACGTATGTAAGAACTCCATCGACATAAGTTCTTTGTTCGGCATGGTCAATGTAAAGATAACCATTACGAATATCAGACCATCGAAGCGCAACTATTTCACCGACTCTCATTCCCGTCAGTAATGCCAGTTCAATCGCATAATCAGGCATATATTTGGGCTTAAGTAATTCATGTAGTCTAATAGCTCTAATGAGTGCATCCCGCTCGCTCGCATTAAGAGTTCTCTCTTCGTCACGCTTTACTGTGGCTTCCATAGTAGCGGAAAGAACCAACTGTTTGTCTACATACACGAATTCATTAACTGAAATAATTTTGCTACGAACGGCATATTCAAAGACACTCTTGATATATCCCAAAAAGTTCTCCATGAATCTTCGTTTTAATTTCTTTTGTTTAATGATATTGACCAATTCTGTTTCGATGAAAACACTGGTAATATCTTTGAGCGGTGTAGTATCAAATGCCGAATTCGACAAGCATCTCTGGTAATCTGTCCTATATTTGCGGATAGTTGTAGAAGATAAACCTTTCTTACGATTATCCGAACAAACAAATTTTTCCTTGTACGCTACCCACTCCTCAAAAAGTTCATGAAAAGTCATAAGTGATTTCTGTGCAGATTCAGGAACTCCATAATGAACAAGCAGCTTTTTATACAGCAAGGCTTGTGTTTTAGCTGCAACTCTTTTTCTTCCATTCGACTTGGTTTCATCCGGTACATAGGTGAACCATCTTTGGTCTTTAGAATCCTCCTTTGGTTTTTCTATTGGGTATTTGTGAATCTTACTGATTATTGTTTGCATTGTTTTCTCCTCCGTGGAGTTGCAAACATCACCAACTGTAATTGTACCCGATAACAGAAAAGGCTTCAATAAATCATCAGTTGAAAGTACATCATATTTCGTATCCATAAACTGTCCTCAAAAGGACATCCCTCGCCGACCTATTCGGTGACTCGTTCCTTTGGGGAGATATGAAAAATTTACTTTCTGTACGCGTTTTTTTAGGAGAGGGGTGGCTTCGCCAGGGGGATGCTTCCCCCGAGAGAACACTCACTTTCTGGGGTAGGGCCCCCAGAAAGTATAGAGTGCTATACTTATAATAAGTGATAGAAAGACCATCTATATTCTATAAAACATCTAGCTAAACTCTAACAAAAAACGTACAACTTTCTAATAGCAATCATTTGTACCCCTATATTTTTGTGTTTTTTCTCATATATATACGTAACAAGAAACCTAACTCAAACAGAAAGGTAAAAGGTGAAAAAATGATAAAGGCATTGGACGATTTAAGAGCAGCAAAGGACAAGGAAGTATTAGCCTGTATGGAGGAATTCAAGGCAAGCAAAGTAAAGACAACGGAATTCCAAAAAAAATTTGAGACCGATTATTCTTACTCTACATTGACACAAGAGTTGACATACAGAGGGTACTCGCTGAAGTGGGTTAAAGATACGAAAGAAATCAAGGTCAAGATGAGCGCAGAGAACGCAAGACTCAACCTCAACATGACCAAGGAGTGCAAGGAGCGTTACGAAAAGTTCCTAGAAGGCAAGTCCTACAACTTTGTTCATACAACAGCAGCGTTAATGAACTATCTCGATGAGGTCGAAAAAAAGGAAATCAAGGTATCTGTGGAGGTAGTCTAACATGGCTGGAGTTGAATTTGCTAAATATGGGACAAGCTCGGCCGGAGAAATGGCCGTGCACTTCGACAATGATATCCGTAGCAATCCGAGTGTTAACCATACCAACAAGGACATCGACATTACTCAGACCCACAGGAACTATTACATCGGTGCAGACAATTACCAAGAGATAGCGAGCAAGATAGAGGCAATAATCGAGAAAGCCGACCGAGAACCCCCCCCGAAAAGGCTACGTAAAGACCGAAAGACCATGTTCTCTCTAGAAGTGCCCTGCCCTCCCGAACTAGAAGGGACACCGGAAGAAGACAGATTTTATGAACTCGTTTATTCTTAGCTTCAGCAGCTCATTCTCTAACTCTTTAACATGCTCTGCACTTGTATTAACTGGACTCTCAATGGGCAGAGTAGAAGAGTTCTTTTCTGGCTTTTCCAATGTTTTCCTTCGACCTTTCTTGTGAGGTTTCAA
>JAFUFI010000021.1 GCA_017469945.1 Lachnospiraceae bacterium
GTATTATAACGAGCAAAGAATCAAAGAAAAACTAGGATGGATGAGCCCTGTTCAATACAGGCTCCATCTTTTAGCTGCATAAAGAAAACGAGACGACCAAAGTCGTCTCGTAAAAAAGTCTAACTTTGAGGGGTCACCTCATTTTAAGCCTCCTGTTTTTTAAAAGAATAATCCCTTTACCAGTATCTCTATACCGATCCCTATAAGGATGATCCCGCCGATTATACCGGCGAATTTACCGAGTCCGTCTCCTACCAGCTTTCCGAGTTTAAGTCCCAGCATACAGATAATAAAGGTCACGACTGCGACTATTATCGAAGCTGTAAGAGCAGCCACAACATGATAATCAGAAATTGTAAGTCCTACGGAAAGAGCGTCTATTGACGTCGCTATACCCTGAATTATAAGGGCGTAAGCACCAATCTTTTTCTCCGAATCTGCTTTAATCCGATCGTCTGCTTGTTTCTCATTTTCCTTATCGCTATCCTTGTTTCTGATCTCCGATACAGTTTCAAAAATCATCTTTCCACCGATAAAGATAAGAAGCGCAAATCCTACCCAGGGAATGATCTTTTCAAGTTCATCGAATATCCCTATAAGGGTATGGACAAGGAACCAGCCTATAACAGGCATTGCGAACTGGAACAGCGCATAAACGCCGGCAATGATACTCATCCTTGCCGGCTTCATTTTAGGTTCCTTTAATCCATTTGCGACGGAGACGGAAAACGCATCCATAGCGAGTCCGACTCCAAGCAAAAGGCTGTTTACTATAAGTACTATACTGATCTCGTTTGTCATCTGTCTTTACCAAAGCGGTTCAAGGCTGATATTCATATCAACATTACCGCCTATACCGTTAACCTTACCGGTATCTTTATACTGCCAGATATCGTATTTGTAAGGGAAGTACAAAGATTCGGAGTACCAGGCATACCACTTGGGTATCTCCTCAAGGCGCTCATTCTCAATATATAATGAACCCATCTCTGTGTTGAAATAAAGCATCGGAATATATCCGGCTTCTTTTACGCGCTGGCAAAACGCCAGAATCACATCGGTTCTCTCTGTAGGTGAAAGAGCGTCCATTCTCGGATTCTTTCCTGCAACACGCTCTACGTCCATAACGATCGGAACGTTCTTAGCGTACGGACTTAAGGTTTCTATTGCAGCGTCAGCCTCTTCAACAGCTTCTTCGGCGGTTATGGCCTGACTGAAAACGTAAGCTCCGACCTTAACACCTGCTGCCATAGCCCCGCTTATGTTCTGGGATGCAAGAGAATCCTCGACCAGTCTTCCGGTACCGTAACCTCTGTAGTGAGTACGGACTATGGCAAATTCAACTCCGTCGGCAGCCACCTTGGACCAGTTGATATTTCCCTGATATTCGGAAACATCGATTCCCTTATGGGATATAACATTTCCACTCTCGTCAGTATACTGAATCTCTCCGTTTTCGAGAACCTTGATCCTATCCTGTACAAGTTCGCTGAGCTTGAGAGATCTGTTTATCTCAATAAAGTGATAAGCGCTGTTACTTACAACAACGATATTGTTGGGATAAAGAAGTCTGAAGGTCTCTATTGAGGAGTTGGTTGAAAGGAGAGTATTCCTGATAAAATCAAGAAGATCGTTTCTTCCGAGGGCATAGCCCTGAGCCTTTGCCTGCACTCCGGCGGCTTCAACCTCGTCGGCGCGAAGCTTGTCCGCTACCTCACCGGCTTCCGTGATCATATCCTTTACCTGGGTCTCGGTATAAACAGGCAGCTCTCCGTTGGCATCTTCCGTAACAACGGCGTACTTGCCGGTAAAGTAGGCCAAAAGAAGCGCTCCGGCTATAAGAAGCAGTACCACAAGGGTACTTATAAGAAGTACCAGCGCAGCGGTTATTCCTTTTGATGTTTTCCTTCCGCGACCTGAAGGTCTCTCTTCCTCAAGGTCATCAACTTCCAAATCGTAATCCTGAATATCCATAAATCTCCCCTGTCCGCTTTTTAATCAGCGGTTATTTCGGTAATATACTGCTCACTTCTTCTCGCTCTCTCCGTATCAGGGAAGGTAAGAATAACCTGTTCGTAGATTGAGCGGGCTTCATCAAAGTTTCCGATAAGTCTGTACGCGTTGCCTAAGGTAAACAATGCATCCGCATTTGTCTTATCGTAGTATGAAGCCTTAGTAAGCTTATCGATAGCCGTCTCATAGTTTTCGGCGTGGTATGCAGCCATACCTTCATCGTAGTAATTTCCCGCAACCGAAGGCCCTACAACAGCAAGGATTGACTGGTAGAGCTGCTGGTACTCGGCAGACATAGTTGACTCATCAACGTTTTCGCGAAGCTTATCAAGAGCCGCTGCCGTCTTTTCGTTGTCCTTTTCGGTAATAAACTCGCAGGCAATTTTCATCAGTTCATCGTACTCACTGATAGTTCCGCCCTCTCCGCTGTAACCCTCGATCACATTTTCAAGAGTCTGCTTCTCTTTTGTTAGCGAGTCGATCTTGTTTTCAAGGTCCTGAATCGTGGAATTCTTGGTATCGATCTGGCTTCCGATTTCCTTGATATTCTCCTGCGCATCGCTGTTTACTTTCGATACTCTTGCGGGAACCACAAGGAAATAAACCGCCGCAGCGCCGAGTACAAGTCCGATCAAAATATTAACCAAAGTACCGATACCGGTATTTTTCGGCTCTTTATAATTGGCAGGCTGTATGATCAGTTCATCATCAACCTGATATCTGCGGATCTCGTTGTTGCCGCCCTTTGCAGGCTTTTTATCCATCTCATCCGGCTCGAGCATTTTTTCGATCTCAAGCTGGTATCTGCGAGCCGTGACATTGCCCCTATCTACCTTAAGGCAGGATTCAACTTCTTTATCGGCTCTCTCCCAATCCCCCTGGTCCATATATAAAAGCGCGAGCAAAAGGTGCGCCTTAGCAAACTGTCTGTTCTTGGAAAGAGCGCTCTTTATCTGGATAACCGCAAGATCCTTGCTTCCCTGGAGACAGTAGTTGTAAGCGATATTATACTTTTCAACTGCAGCTGACATATCCGCAAAGCGGGCATTTGAAGACTGAAGGAGTTTTATATACTCACCCGCAACATTTTTCTCGGGCCTGTTGGACTGGCTTACTACCCATTCGCTTAAAGCCACTCCGACTTCTCCCATCTCAAAATAGCAAAGTCCAAGCAGGTTTCTGGCATCTATATTATTTTTGTCAAATTTGAGACTCTGACGCAAAGCTACTATCGCGCCTGAAAGATCTCTTATCTCGGCCTTCTGAAGTCCCTCATTGTAAAAGCGGTTCGAGGTGTAGATGATCTTTTTGTACATTTTCACATCAGCACCGCAGGAGGTACAAAAGTCATACTCCGAAAGAAGGCTTCCGCAATTAAAGCAATACATATTGGAACACCCCTTATTGATAATGTGCTTCTGTGGTCTGCTGTTCTTCCGTTTCCTTCATCATACCCACAAGCATATCAGCCGCATCGGTAAGATCGAGAGAATAGACCGTATCCTCAAGCTTGCCGACTTCAACGCTGGGGTGAAAATTTTTAAGTTCTTCTTCAAAATTGATCATATTTCGTCACTTCCGATCATGTAATAGAGGGCAGCATTTCCTTTATCTCGCCAACCAGATACAAGCTTCCGGCGATGTAGAGGCGGAAAGGATCGTCTGCCGCTTTAATCTTCTTTTCATTAAGCTGACTCTTCAGGGCCTTGCGGGAGTTTGCCGCGCTTTCAACACATTTTGCGCCCGCTTTTTCAAAGCTCTTTATCACAAGAGAAACATCAGCACTTCTGCTTGAAACAAGAGGCGTTACAACTATTTTGTCAAAAAGCCCGGAAATAACAATTTCCCGGATCATGTCGGTATAATCCTTATCGGAGACTACTCCGAAGATAAGTCTCCTTTTTTCGGAGATACCGTCATCTTTAACCGTCCCCAAAAAGGCCTCTATGCCGTCCGGGTTATGAGCTCCGTCAACAAAAACATCCGGAAGAATCTCCTCCATTCTACCGGCCCAGTGACATTTAATAAGGCCTTCTTTAAGTATTTCGGGAGAAATCCTTTCGGTAAGGGATGCCGCCTCGATGGCTTTAACCGCCAGCGCAGCGTTTTGCACCTGATATTCAGCTATTGTGTCTAAACATAAAGATACATCTTTATAATATCCGTCCAGAAGGCAAAAAGCAACTTTTTCGGATAAATTTTGTAAAACTTTCACATTTGCCGCGCTTACAGGGATAAGCTTTCCGGCTCCCCTTAGCTTGCTTTCTTTTTCAATAGCCTCGGAAACCGTCTTTAGCGAATCAAGATAGACAAGCGGTCTGTCTTTAGCCGCTATTCCGGCCTTTTGAACCGCGATAAGCTCTTTAGTATCTCCGAGGTACTCGGTATGGTCAAGGCCGATCTTTGTTATAACGGCGGCTTCTTTGGTGACCACGCTGTTTGTGGCATCAAGAGCTCCACCAAGCCCGGTCTCTAATATGCACCACTCTATCCCCGCCTTTTTAAAGACGATCATCGCCATAAAAAACAGGAATTCAAAGAAGGTGGGGTGGTATGCGTTCTCCCCCCGTAAAATCGCTTCATGATTGATAAGACGATATATCTCGTTAAAAGCTTCAAGAAATTCTTCATGGGATATATCCTGTCCGCAGACCTTTATCCTCTCGCACATATCAACGAGATGAGGTGACGTAAAAAGCCCGGTCTTTATGCCGGCGCACCCAAGTACGCTGTCAAGGTATGCGCAGGTGGAACCTTTTCCGTTTGTACCGGCCACATGTATGATTTTAAAAGAAAGATCGGGATTTCCCAGCTTTTTTAAGAACTGCCTTGTTTCCTCGATCGTATGCTTAGAGGTAAAGCGGGGGGTATCGTAAAGATACTGCCCCGCCTCCTCAAAAGTCTTTATGTCTTTGCAGATCATAATTATAAACCTTTATAAAGATGCAAGTCTCTCCTCAACCTGTGAGAGCATCTGGGTATATTTTGCAAGCTTTTCTTTCTCTTCGGCAACCTTCTCCGCAGGAGCTTTGGAGATAAACTTCTCATTTGAAAGCATTCCGTTTGAACGCTTGATCTCGCCTTCAAGGCGTGCCTTTTCCTTTGAAAGACGCTCTTTTTCCTTCTCGATATCAACCAGCTCGGCAAAAGGAATATAAAGCGTTGCTCCGGGGATCACAATGGATACGGCGTCGTCTGCGATTCCGGTCTTGTCTTTCTGCGTCTTCGCATTTTCGGAGTAAGCAAGTACCTGGAAGAAAAGTTTTCCTTCGTCGAAGGTACGGATAACGTCCTCATCCTCGCTGACAACGAAGATTGCAGCCTTGCGGCTCGGTGGAACGTTCATCTCGGTACGGATATTTCTTACGCCTCTTACTGCTTCCTTGATAAGCTCGATGTCATGCTCCTCGCGGGCGAAGTTTCTCTCCTCGCTGTAGGTGGGCCAAGCACTTATCATGATGGACTCTTCTTCGTCCTGGATGTTGCAGAAGATCTCCTCTGTAATGAAAGGCATATAAGGATGAAGGAGCTTAAGAGCGTCGATAAGGACGGTCTTAAGGGTCCAGAGAGCAGCATTCTGGCTTGCGGTATCGTCTGTGGTATAGAGCCTCGGCTTAACCATCTCGATGTACCAGTCACAGAACTCGTCCCAGATAAAGTCGTAAACCTTCTGAACAGCGATTCCAAGCTCAAAGTTGTCCATGTTATCGGTAACATCCTTAACAAGGGTATTGAGTTTTGAAAGGATCCACTTGTCTACAGGCTGTAAGTCCTTATCCTCGGGCTTATGAACGGTAAGTCCGCTCTTTTCGGCCGCCTGGTCGATATTCATCATAATGAATCTTGTAGCGTTCCAAACCTTGTTTGCAAAGTTACGGCTGTTTTCAACTCTCTCGTAGTAGAAACGCATATCGTTTCCGGGAGCGTTGCCGGTAATAAGGGTGAGTCTTAATGCGTCCGCTCCGTACTTGTCGATGATCTCGAGAGGATCGATTCCGTTTCCTAAGGACTTACTCATCTTTCTTCCCTGGCTGTCACGAACAAGACCATGGAAAAGCACGGTCTTGAAAGGCTTTTCGCCCATATGCTCGTAACCGGAGAAAATCATTCTGATAACCCAGAAGAAGATGATATCGTATCCGGTAACAAGTACGTCTGTAGGATAGAAGTACTTAAGGTCTTCGGTCTTTTCGGGCCAGCCTAAGGTCTCGAAAGGCCAGAGAGCTGATGAAAACCAGGTATCAAGAGTATCGGGATCCTGCTCAAAATGCTTTCCGCCGCACTTAGGGCAAACAGTAGGCGCCTCTTTGGCTACAACAGTCTCTCCGCAATCCTGACAGTAGTATGCGGGGATTCTGTGGCCCCACCAAAGCTGACGGCTGATACACCAGTCACGGATATTATCGGTCCAGTTGAAGTAGTTTTTCTCCATGCGCTCGGGAATAAGACGGATCTCGCCGTTTTTAACAGCTTCCCTTGCGGGCTTTATAAGCTCGCTCATCTTAACAAACCACTGCTCTTTTACAAGGGGCTCGATGGTTGTCTTGCAGCGGTCATGGGTTCCTACGTTATGAGAATAGTCCTCGATCTTAACAAGGAGGCCTTCCTCCTCAAGTTCCTTTACGATTGCGGCTCTTGCTTCATAGCGGTCCATTCCCTCGAATTTGCCGCCGTTTTTATTGATCGTAGCATCATCGTTCATAATATTGATGATGGGCAGATTGTGGCGCTTTCCAACCTCGAAGTCGTTGGGGTCGTGAGCGGGGGTGATCTTAACTACACCGGTACCAAACTCTCTGTCAACGTAGGTATCCTCAACAATAGGGATCACACGGTTAACGATGGGGAGCAGTACCTTTCTTCCGTGGAGGTGGGTATATCTCTCGTCATCGGGATGAATTGCTACGGCTGTATCGCCAAGCATAGTCTCGGGACGGGTAGTTGCAAAGGTAAGGAATTCGGTCTTTGAAGCCTCGCCTGTCGCTTCGTCGATAAGAGGATACTTGATATGCCAAAAATGGCCTGCCTGCTCCTCATACTCAACCTCAGCGTCCGAAATTGAAGTATTACATACAGGGCACCAGTTGATGATCCTTGAGCCCTTGTAGATATAGCCTTTTTCGTGCATCTTTACGAAGACTTCGGTTACAGCCTTGTTGCAGCCTTCGTCCATTGTAAAGCGCTCTCTGTCCCAGTCGCAGGATGAGCCCATCTTCTTAAGCTGGGAAACTATACGTCCGCCGTACTCTTTCTTCCACTCCCATGCACGCTCTAAGAATTTCTCTCTTCCAAGATCAGCCTTGTCAATTCCCTCCTTTTTAAGGGTCTCGATGATCTTGACCTCGGTAGCGATGGAAGCGTGGTCTGTTCCGGGCTGCCAGAGGGCGTTATATCCCTGCATTCTCTTCCAGCGGATAAGGATATCCTGCATAGTATTGTCAAGGGCGTGTCCCATGTGAAGCTGTCCCGTAATGTTCGGCGGGGGGATCACAATAGTAAACGGGGTTTTTGAATGGTCAACTTCGGCATGAAAATACTTTTTGTCGAGCCATTTTTGATAGAGTCTGTCCTCTATCCCTTTGGGGTCATAAGTTTTTGCGAGTTCCTTTGCCATGATTTTTCCTCCTTATATTTTGCTTCGGAGTGAAAGACGGATCAAAGAGCGTTTTCGCTCTTTGTGCGCCGATGTACGCAAGCTTAGCTTGCATTTTCCTCTGTACATCGGTCGCATCCCGGCGTTTTGTTATTCCAAGAATAACAAAACGCCCCTTGCACTCCTTACAGAATGCAAAGGGCGTAAAATACGCGGTACCACCTTTGTTCACAGAAAATCCCTCTCGCACAGGGGCTTCCTGCCTCATTACACCGTTTCGTGGATTGACGGGTGGGCTACACAGACCGATTCTATTATTAAGCTTATTAAGCTTTGATCATTGGAACAGTTCCAAGATATCGATCCTTCACCTACCGGCTCGGAAGCTACCTTCTGTAATCCTACCCGAGGAAACTCTCAGCGCTGCTTAAGGTAATCTGCCTAAGCGGTGTCTCCTTCTCTGGCGGGCGGTTTCTACATACTCCTCTTCGTCACAGCCATGTTTTCTTTAATTATGCTTATATTAGGTTATGGTCCTTCGTTTGTCAACAAGATATTTTTCGCCTGATACCGGCATTAGTTCTCTTTAGCAACTACATTGATGTCAGGGAACTGTGACTGGTAATAATCCACTGTTTTCTCCGGTACCTGGATCGTAAGCTTGCTCTTGTCAGTCACATAGTCAAAGAAGTCGTCGCGAATCTCCGTTACATTATCCGGAAAATTACGAGTTCCAGGTTTGGTGCCTCGATATAAAAATTACGATCTGCGAAGTTGGCCTCGTTAGAAAACTTTAAAGTCTTTAAGTTCTCCATTTTTTCGAGCTTAGGGCTAAAAACATTTCCATATTTAGTCACTGAGTCAGGGATAATGATTTCTTCAAGATTGCTGCATTTGTTAAAAATTAAAATCTCAAGATCAGTTACATTCTCGGGTATAACAAGTGACGTAATTCCGCTTTCCTCAAATGTTCCCGCTCCCAGGTCCTTTAATCCCTCCGGAAGAACAACTTCACTTAATGAACTGCATTTTGAAAAAGCTGCGCCAAGAGATTCTACTGTCTCCGGAAGAGATACAGAAGTAAGTGATTCACAACCGCTAAATGCCGCACTCAGATTTTTTGCCCCGTAAGGAATAATTACAGACTCCAGACACTTGCAACCGTCAAATGCATGCTCCCAATTTGGTAATACTTCATATGTTCCTTCAAAGGTAACATTCTTCAGGTTTTTACAACCATTAAAGAGATATTTACCCTCAATATACTTAACTGTGGAAGGTATGGTAATGGATTCTATATCACTTCCATCAAAAGCATTTCCCAATACAACCTTTATATAATCCGGGATCACAAATTCAGAGCTATCATAAGAATCTCTTAAAAAAAATTTACCCAGGGCCACAACCGGGTATGTATTGCCGTCGTACTCGATCTCGGGCTGGAATACGGCATTCTCGTTCAAAATCCCGGTAATTTCAGCACACTCTTTATGTATTTCGTACCGAATACCAAGGCATTCGTATTTTTCTACAACGGTTGATCCAAGACCGCCTGTAAAGACAAATTCTTCTTCGTCTCCGGCTTTTTCTTCTTCAGGTTCTTCTTCAGAATTTTCCTGAGTCTCTTCGATATAATCTGCTTCTTCTGCCTCGGTTTCTTCAGTTTCGGATGCCTCTTCATCCTGCACTTCCGCAACGGTTTCCTGCTCTGCTTCGTGTCCCGAATTGATGGGACCGGCTTCAGACTTTCCGCCGCAGGCACATAATCCGATAGCCAGTGAAGCTACCATTGCTAAAACCAGTTTTTTCTTCATTTTAAAAATCTCCTTGCTGTCTATATTTTTTCAAGCAATGCAGAATTGTACGCCACTAGTGTGCGTTAGTCAAGGAATTTGCGATTTTTATACTCTAACATTTTTCCCGGTTTTAGGCTATAATGCTTTTATGGATTTTTTGATAATATATTTGGCAATAATAAACATAATTGCCCTGGTGGCAATGGGCATTGACAAGCAAAAGGCCATAAAGAACCGGTGGCGAATTCCGGAAAAAAGACTTTTTCTGTATGTGATAATTGGCGGCGTCATAGGTGGCATCTTCGGAATGTTTGTTTTCAGACACAAAACCAAGCACCCCAAATTTCGGATTTTCTTCCCCCTTATCACAATAGTGGAATATGGCGCACTGATTTTTGTGCTCATACGGTATCACGATTCACTGACCTATTTCCTGCCAATATTCAACTGAAAGGACATGAACGGATATGCATATAGCGATTTGCGACGATAATATAGCCGACAGGAAACAGACCGAGCGCCTTATGAAGCGCGAGGCGGACAGAATGATCTCCATGGGCGATCCCATGTATATTGATTCTTTCGGAAACAGCGAAGCCCTGCTTAAGACTCCTATGCAGTACGACGCTTTCCTTATCGATATAAGAAACACCGAAGGCGTTACAAGCGCTGATGTTCTCTTCGCCCTGAGGAGCAAAGGCGTTTCCGCCCCTATCTGCATAATCTACCCAAGACAGGATGAATCCTTTTTTGACAGAAAAGAGCAGGACATCAAGTACCCTTCCGAGACCCTCTTTTTAGGCAAGCCCCTAAGACCTGCCGAGCTTCACGAGACGATCCTGAAATTAAAAAGGCTCGCGGGAAATCTATCTCCTTCCATCGAGCTTCGCGGAGAATTCGAGACGAATTATGTCTCCGAGGACGAGATAATAAGCGTCTCCCAATACGGAATAAGGGCGAAGGTCACCCTTACGGAAAACAGGGAAAAGAGCATTAACGGCGACGCCTACACCCTTTTTATGGAAATAACAAAAGAGCATGATATGTTCGTCATGCCCTCTTTGAATACTGTTATTAACTTGGATTATGTGGATCACATCCGCTTCGGAACCATTTATCTTACAAACGGTCAAAAGTTCAGATGCCACAGAAAAGTTCTTGCTTACGTTAAACACTATCTCTCGGGCTCTGCCGCCGACTAAACGGTTACGATCACGCCGCCGTCGTTGGCATAGGTCGAGTTAAGGCCCGCGGTATCAAGGATGATCACCTCATAGAAACTGTCCTTTGCAAGGATGAGGTTCTTTACCATCTCAGCCTTATCCGGCGCGTTGCAGTGAGAGATCATAAGGCACTTGCACTCTTTATCTTCAACCTCGTTATGTATTACATCGGCCAGCTTTCCGAAGGCTTTCTTTACGCCGATAGCCTGAGCTTTCTGTACGATACTTCCGTGATCTCCTGCCATAAGAGGCTTGATATTTAAGGTAGAGGCGATTATTGCCTTGATTCCGGAGAGTCTTCCGTTTTTCCTTAAGGTCTCGAGATTATCAAGCACAAAAAGCGTGTGCTGCTGATCTCTGAAGGCTTCTACGATCTCAACGATTTTCTCGAAAGAATATCCCTTTTCCTCCAGCTTTACGATCAGTGAAAAAATCTGCGTCTCTCCAACGCTTGTTGATTCGGAGTCAAACACATGGATTTTTTTCTCGCCGTACTTTTCATGATACAGATTCTTGGCAAGGCAGGCGCTGTTATAGCTTCCCGATAATTTTGAAGAGATAGTTATGCAGTATACTCTCTCCGCATCGGTCTTAAAGCTTTCTCTGTAGCTTTCGGGGGAAGGGCAGGCGCTCTTTGGGCACTCGGGGCAGTCAGCCACCTTCTTAAGGAAAGATTTCTGGTCAAAGGTCTCGTCATCTATGATAGTCTCATCGCCCACATAAAGTATCATGGGAATGTGCATAAATCTGGAATCTTTATCAAATCCTGCCGGGAATTCGCAGCAGCTGTCTGTAACAATCTTGTAGTTTCTGTTTTTAAAGTTCTCGGGGCTGTCCATCTTCATCCCGTCGGCGTTTAATTCTTTAAGTACCTCGATAATATTCATCAGTTTCCTCCAACGTAGTTTTGATTACTACATACGCAAAAGATTTTACCACAGCCAACGCTGTGTCGTAAACCATAAGCCCTAAAACGTTATACTTTTTTTAGAAATATACTTAAAATCTATGCAGTTTATATGTTAAACTAATCCTCGTGTGGCAAGACCACCCTACATTAGAAGACCAAAAAGGAGTCCGGAAGGTGCTGGCATTAAAAGTTAATGATGTAAACAATTTTATGAAGGGGTTTGTGGCAGGGAATCTTTTTGACCCTTTTCTTATGATAGACGGACAGCTAAATACCGCTGTAAACTATACCTTCGACGGCCGGATAAACAAAGAGTTTTATGCATCGGATTCCGATTCCGACTTAAGCCATAGCGATATGCCGCCCTACGAGTACCAGCCCTGGACCGAGACAAAGGGAAATATCTTTTCTCTTATAAAAGGGTCAAGGACTCCGCTATTTATGCGCTTTACCCTTGCATTAAAACCCGAAAAAGCTATGGAGATGCTTTCAAAAGAAATGCCGGACGAGGATTTCTCCTATGTTAAGCTCCTGCTTATTACGATAAAATACGAAAACAGCGCCATAACTCTTACTACGGGTACTTCGCAAAAGACCTTCGTAATGAGCCATGACGCCGATAATATTTGGGATAAAAATATCCAAAAGTATTTATCCGCAAAGGGAACAGATCTTACACTTCTGCAATGATCTCAATCTCGCAGAGAACCCCCTTGGGAATATCCTTTACCGCTACGCAGCTTCTCGCGGGCTTACTTACAAAGTACTCGGCATAAACTGCGTTAAACTCAGCAAAATCATTGATATCAGCAAGGAAGCAGGTTGTCTTTACAACCTTTGAAAAATCGCTTCCGGCTGCCTTTAAGAGCTCGCCGATGTTCTCACAAACCTGCTTTGTCTGCTCGGCGATAGTATTCGCCTCTACAGCTCCGGTAGCGGGGTTGATGGGAATCTGTCCGGATGCAAACAAAAGGTTTCCGGTTATGATGCCCTGGGAATAGGGACCGATTGCTGCGGGTGCTTTTTCTGTGGAAATAATCTTCATTTTGGTTCCTCCTCGTCGAAATCGGCTATAACATAATAGCCTCTGTCGTTTTGTATAATATCTTTAACAACGCCTTTTACAGACGTAAGTCTCTTGGTTAAGGGAATATTGGGGCTCATAGCAAGAAACGGGTCCTCCTCTATCCCGATGGAATAAAAATAGTTGCTGGGAAGGGTTCCTTCCGTAACAATAACATCCTGACCGACCACAAGCTTACCCGGTCTTTCCATTTTAAAAGTTATAGTTCTCATTTTTTCACCGCATACACTTATAATATATTCTTTACAACAGGGATAATATAAGAGTCTCGACTCCGAGAACATCTGATATTTTACCTGTTTTGATCTCTTCATCCGTCTCTATCGCAAGTTCAAATATGTGTCTTAGCTCCTCTGCGCTGTACTTTGAAGCCCTGTTCATATAAGAGCCTATAAAGTAAGGATTGATCCCGACTTTACTAGCTATCGTATCCCGCTGTTCTCCCTCATCCCTTAAAAGTCTTATCTGAAGAAGCTGGTTAAACTGCTTTTCCATAAGTACAAGAAGCTTGATGGGAGGCTCTTTTAAAGCGAGCATATCGTAATAGAGTTCCATAGCCTTACGGGCGTTTTTTTCGGATATGGCGTCGATAAGCTCGAAGATCTTGTCCTCGATATTCTGGCTGCAGATGATCTCCACATCCTCAGTCTCTATAACATCCTTATCCATGCAGTAAGAGACAAGTTTTTCAAGCTCGCTCCTAAGCATAGCCATATCATTGCCCGTCTTGTCAAGTATCCTTCCGGCTGTCTCTACGCTGATCCTCTTTCCCTCTTTTTTCAGGAAAACACCTATAACGCTTTGGAGCGTTTCTCTCGTTTGCTCGTCTATCTGCGCTACAGCGCCCTTTTCTTTAACAGTCTTATAGAGTCTGCTTCTTTCGTCAACATCATTCTCGCAAAAGACAAATACACTGGTTTCGCATGGACTCTGAAGGTAATCTGCAAGCTGGTCCCCTCCGGACTTAAATAGGCCGGTATCCTGAAATACCATAACACGCGTTTCAGCAAGAAAAGGAAGAGTCTCCGCCTGGTCGATAGCCGCCCCGACGTTAACGTTTTTTCCCTCATACATATCCGTGTTCATATCGCCTTTTTTACCGCCATAATAGTCCATGATCTTCGTAAGATACTGAAGTCTTAAGTATCTTTCTTCGCCGTAAAGGAGCACCATCTGCGGAAGGGTTTTATTTCTGATATGCTGTTTTAACTGGTCGAATGAGTTTTTGGCGTCCCTGGGCTTCATAAAGCTCCTACTCCTCGGTGATATTAAGTGTTGTGATTATGTCCTCATTTTTCTCGAACGTGGAAGCAAATATCGAGGGAACAGTTCCGTTAACCATTATCTGTACCTTTTCAACGTTCGGAAGGTCCGTCAGGGCATTGACAAGCGAGTACGCCGCCATCTCCGTCGATACATTTCCAACCGTTGTCGTAAAGCCTGAATCAAGATTTACATAGCAGATCCCGTCGCTTGTGGTTACGCTGATAACATTTGTCTCGGGATTGATCGTAGGATAAAGACCTTCTATCTGTCCGCTTGGTCCTGCGATCGTTTCCTCCACAACAAACAGCTCAAGGGGCACGTTGGTTGAGTAGAATTTATCCCTGTAAGCGCTTATAAGACCCGTCCCATCGCTGTTTGCAAAGTAGAGCTTTACCTTAACCTCTTCGTATGTATTGATAGCATTTCCGTCGTTGTAAATAAAGGTCTTGTCGCTCATACGCCCCACGCCTTTTCCGACTGCATCAACAAGAGGTTCTCCGTCTACGGTAAAAAATACATATCTGATTCCTCTGACCTGAAGGATCGTTTGCACGATTGCGGCCCTTATAAGGACCTCCGTTGTAGTCGGAAGCAGGTAATAAGTCGGAGAAAAATCAAGAGTTATCTTTTTCTCTTCAATTCTATACCCGTTTAGCTCTATGGGGTATCCTAAAGGAGCCTTGTACTGAAGAGAATCAGGGTTGTCCCTTAAAAGCTCTAGAAGTATTTCAACAGACTCTTCTTTGTCATCGGAAAGAACAACATGAGAATAATGGGTCTCAAGCTTTGTCTCGGCATTATTCAGGTAATTGATAGGGATTCCGCCGCTCGTTTCGTCTCCGGCGCACCCGGCCAAAGCCGAAAGAAGCGATAAAGCCATAAGGACGCAGAGGACTTTTTTTATTCTGTTTTTAAATGAAGCATTTTTAAAAACATGTGTCATATATTTATTCCTTGTAGGCTCCCGTGTAATTGAGAGGAATTGTAACCGTAAATGTAGATCCCTCGCCCTCTTCGCTGACAACTCCTATCGTTCCTCTATGCAGAAGAACAGCGCTCCTCGTGATAGCCAGTCCAAGTCCCGTTCCGCCTATCTCCCGCGAATGCGACTTGTCTACGCGGTAAAATCTGTCAAATATAAACGGAAGGCTCTCTTCGGGTATACCGCATCCTGAGTCACCGACCGAGAAGATAAAGTTTTTAAAATCGCTGTCTAAGGTAACGGTAACGCTTCCGTGCTCCTTATTGTACTTGATGGCATTTTCCACAAGGTTTGTCATAATAAGCGACATCTTGACCTCATCCACGTCGGCCACAACCTCCCTCTTTTCCTCAAGGGTTAGCTCTATGTCCTTCTTTCGAGCGATGGGCCTGAGTCTCTTAAGTATAATCTCGGCGAGATCTCCGATATTGACCGAGGAAATATTTAATTCCTGTTTACTCATATCCATCTTTGTAAGGGACAAAAGATCGGTAATAATACTGTTTTCACGATCAATCTCCGAGGCGATATCCTCCATAAACTCCCTGTAAAGCTCCGCGGGAGCATCCGGCTGGGCTATAAGAGAATCTGCCAGCACCTTCATAGACGTAAGCGGGGTCTTGAGTTCATGCGAAACGTTTGAAACAAACTCCTTACGTGAATCGTCAACGGTCTTCATCCTTGACTGCAGCTGGTTAAAAGCGTCAGAGATATGAACTGTCTCGGTATAAGACTTTACGGATATAGGATCGTTGCTGTATCCCGCCTTCAATTCCGCTATGGCCTTTGTGATCCTCTCAAAAGGACCGGTAAGCATTCCTGATACGATAAATGAGAATGTAACGACCATAACAATTGTTATGATTTCGAAAGCCATAGCATTTCTGTTAAGAGAACGCATCGTTGATGTTATAGTCTGGTCGGAGATACTGGTAAGCATTACACCCTGAACTGTATTATCGGCATCGGTTGTACTGACGATAGGGGTTGTCATCTCAATGTATCCGTGTTCACCGTCATAGTTTGTGATATTCTCTCCTCTGAAGCATTTTACCACCTCTTCGGAGATCATAGTCCGCCCCTCGGATATATTGTAGGTATCAAGAATAACCCTGTAGTTTGGTCCGATTATCATAACACGGCCTTCATATAGGTTTGAGAGCATATCAAGTTCAGCCTCTATAATCTCGTGCGATTCGAGTTTATAAGGGCTGTTAGGGTTGTAACTGGCAAGAAATTCATTGGCAATAAGATGGTTTGCGAGGACCATCAGCTGGTTTTGCACCGTAGCGCTTCGCTGCTCAACGGCCTTAACCTCATAGGTCTTTACGATAACCAGCTCCATGATGATATTGGGAACTATTCCGACCAGTATCAATATAAGAAAAATTCTGGCCCGCAAGCTACGCAAGCGGACCACGTCCCAGATTTTTTGCAGACCGGATTTCACTTTAATTTTCCTTGTTTAAGAAGTAATATCCGACACCCCACTTGGTGTGTACGTACATGGGATTACCGGAATCCTTTTCAATCTTCTCGCGAAGTCTTCTGATATGTACGTCTACGGTACGGACGTCTCCCGGATAATCCGTACCCCAGACAAGATTCATAAGATTATCCCTTGTGTATACTCTGTCGGGATTTCTCATAAGTATTTCAAGTACTTCAAACTCTTTACTGGTAAGGGAAATCTCTTCCTCCCCGATAAAGGTTCTTCTTCCGTCAAGGTCAAGCCTTATTCTTCCGCTGACGATTTCATTGCTCTGAGGAACAGCTTCAGCCTTTTTAGGCTCTGTTCTTCTTAAGATAGCTTTAATTCTCGCCTTAACCTCGAGTATATTGAAGGGCTTCGTAACGTAGTCGTCCGCTCCGTATTCAAGTCCGAGGATTTTGTCCATATCATCGCCCTTGGCCGTAAGCATGATAACAGGAACCTGCGAAAACTCTCTGAGCTGCTGGCATACTTCATAGCCACCGATTTTAGGAAGCATCAGATCCAAAAGCACGATATCGTATTCCTTTTGTCTGAGAAGCTCCAGCGCCTCCTCACCGTCGTAAGCGCAGTCAACTTCCATCTCATCCTGTTCCAAACTGAATTTTATGCCTTTAACGATAAGCTTCTCGTCGTCGACTACAAGAACTTTTTTAGACATTACTATCCCTCTCTTATTCTTAGTTGGCACAAATATGCGCCTTTATCTTTTCGTATACTCCCTGCCCTATACCGGATACCTTCATAATATCCTCAGGCTTTTTAAAACGCCCGTTATTATTTCTGTATTCGATAATTGCTTCCGCCTTGGATTTCCCGATTCCCGGAATTGTGCAAAGAAGGTCGCTTCCCGCGGTATTAATATCAACAAGCCCTCCTAAGTCTTCGGAAATGTTAACCGCATCTCCGATATAAGGAAAGTATAATTGCTGACCGTCTGATATAAACGCGGCAAGGTTTATCTTGTCCTCGTCGGCCTCTTCCGTAAAGCCTCCCGCCGCTTCAAGCGCATCCGCAGCTCTGCTTCCCACCGAAAGCTTATAGACTCCGGCCGTTTTTACAGCGCCGCAAACATGGACATATATTTCCTCTTCCGGGGTTTTATCTTGTAAAGCCTCAGGGTTAATTGTTTCAGGATTATCTACCGGAAACTTGGTGCCTTCGTCCGGCTCTTTATCCGGTTCCGAAATGTATGCGTAGTCACCCGCATCTTTTGCGGAATCTGTCCCAAAGGTAATTACCTTGTCCGTTTTTGCACAGCCGCAAAGAACTGCCAAAAGCGGTACAAAGAGAAAAGATTTTTGCATGCATACGGGCATGCGCCTTAATATATTTATAAGCATGTTCCCTCCATACGGCGGGAACTGCCGCTAAGCCATATTTATCTTGTAAAGAAAAGTCTTACCGTATCCTGAAGCCCCTGAAGCTGTTCTTCAACGCCTTCACCGTCCCAGACTCTTGCAAACATTGCCTCAAGCTCCATCCAGAAATTCTCAAGCTCGATTATCTTGGGAAGAGGAACGCTGTCTGCATACTCCGTGTCAAATACGGAAAGATTCTCGTATCCGTCATTTGCCCCGATAAAGCAAGCCGCCTTTCCGCTTCTTGTGTAAAGTTCGCTTGAAAACTCGCAGGTAAGGTACCTTGCGAAGGCATTTGCAATCTCTTTTTTCTCGGAATAGCCGTTGATAACGACAACCTCCGTCATAGACATGGACCTGCTCAAGGTAGCATCATCCACTTCGGGGATGGGTGCGAATCCATAGGAATGCTCGAGGCTTCCGTTTTCCTTTGCTTCTTTAAGCTTTGCCACACCGTCAACAGAACAGATGGTAAAGATCATCTTACCGTCAATAAAGTCCGAAATAACCTTATCGTAGTTGTTTAAGGCGGAGTCAATGTTAAAGAAATGGTGCAGATACTGGTATCTTAAAAGCGCATTGACAGTCTTTGTATTGTTGAACTCAAGATTCGCTCTGTCGTCACCGCTCTCTCCTCCGAGGCTTACGACGTCACCGATAATCCAGAAATTGTAAAGAATATCGGAAACATCCCAGCTCATAACGCCGTCTACACCTGCGGGAGCACTGTAGCTGTCCGCTATGGTAAGAAGTTCATTTAAGGTCTCGGGAATTGCTCCCTGATATACCTCTTCGGTCTTTGCCGCAAGAACGGCAGCCTGTTCTTCTTCGCTTAAGCTGTCGTAATTAACTTCAGGCTCTGCGGAGGCGGCATCTTGCGAAGAGCTTTCAGAAGAGTTATCCGCAGAAGCGTTTTCCTGCGAATCTGTCTCTTCCGATCCGTCTGATGAGAGCTGGTCTATCTCTTCAAAATACTCTCCGTCTACAAAAGACTCCCCTTCTCCTTTTAAGATAGCAAGTGCTTTCTGGCCTGCCCAGTCATGAAGATAGTCTTCATTGTAGACAAGGGCGCATGTATCGTAGGAAAGAGGATATCCCACTGTCCTTCCGTTATATTTAACGGCATTTAGCGCAGCCTGTGAGAAGTTTTTATCATTGCACTTTCTTTCAGGATCGTCGATAGGTACCGCAAGTCCCGCAAGGAAAGCCATCTCAAGGGACTCATGTCCCAAAATGTATGCATCCGGAAGCTGATTGTTCTCGATGGATGCCTCGTTTATGGCCTCAAGATAATTGTCATTGGTAATAAGGACGGGAAGAACGTGAACATTGTTTTCTTCGCCGAAACTTACCGCCGCCTTATTGACATAGTCGGACATAGTCTCATCCGAGTACCAAAAATAGATGGTATCGCTTCGGTTATACCACGCTCCGTTCTCTTCCGCCGACTCGGTACTCTTCATCTCCAGCGTACTGCTGTAAAAAATAAGCGCCGTAGCAAGAATCAAGGATATTACACTAGTTATTTTATGTTGAAGTTCCATTATTTACCTATAGGTCCAGTCTTTTTAGTCTTCGATGCACTTGTCGAGGATTGATATCATCTCGTCGATATTTTCCTTTGTGATTATAAGAGGCGGCACGAACCTCAATATATTGGCTCCGGCATTTATAAGGATAAGTCCGTTTTCAATAGCCTTATTGATAACAGGGGCTACGGGCTTTTCAAAAACAAGTCCCTGCATAAATCCGGCACCTCTGTGTTCCTTGACTGAAGGATGCTTTTGCATTATCTCATCAAGCTTCTCCCAAAGGTAGGGCGTGACTTCCCTTACATGTCCTGAAATGTCTTCTCTTTCGTAGATTTCAAGAACTTTATCAACCGCCGCACAGGCGAAAGGATTTCCGCCGTAGGTTGTTCCATGATCACCCGCTACGAGAGAATTTTGTCCAACCTTCTCGTTCATAAGGAAAGCCCCCACGGGAACTCCGCATCCAAGAGCCTTTGCGGTAGTCATGATATCGGGCTTTACTCCGTATTTTTGCCAGGCAAAGTCGTATCCGGTCCTTCCCATTCCACACTGAATCTCGTCGAGGATAAGGAGTATATCCTTCTCGTCGCAAAGCTTTCTGATGCTCTTAAGGAAATCCTCGGTAGCGGGGGTAAGTCCGCCCTCTCCCTGAACAGTCTCTAAAATAATAGCACAGGTCTTGTCATTGACAAGCCTCTTTACCGAATCAAAATCATTATAATCGGCAAACTTTATATTGCCGATTCCGGGCTCAAAGGGGTCACGGTAATGGTTGTTTCCGGTAACGGATAAAGCACCCATAGTACGTCCGTGGAAGGAGTGGTTCATTGCAATTATTTCATGATCCGTTCTTCCGTCTTTGTTAAAGCCGTACTTTCTCGCCGCCTTTATCGCGCCTTCTACCGCCTCAGCGCCTGAGTTTGTAAAGAAAACCCTGTCAAGTCCCGACATCTTCTTTAATCTCTTTGCTGCCGAAATAGCGGGCACATTGTAGTAGTAGTTAGAAGTATGAAGGAGCTTGTCGGCCTGGGCTTTTATAGCTTCCTTATATTCGCTGTTTGAATATCCGAGGGCAAAAACTGCAATTCCGGCCACAAAATCCAGATACTTTTTCCCTTCAATATCGTAAAGATAAACGCCTTCTCCCCTGTCAAGAACAACCTGATAGCGGTTGTAAGTATGAAGAAGCGCTTCTTCCGCATCATTTATTAAATCGGTGGTAAGCTGACCCATAAAACCTCCCGGTGCAGATACTATTTCACGTCTGCTAGATTATCATTGTCGGCAAGAATCGCTGTGCCGATACCTTCGTTTGTAAATATCTCAAGAAGCAGGCAATGAGGTACTCTGCCGTCTAAGATATGCACACGGCTTACACCGCCTCTGATTGCAGAGGTACAATTTCCAAGCTTCGGAAGCATGCCTCCTCCGATGATACCGCCGCTTATAAGCTCATCAGCCTCCGATGCGGTAAGGCGTGAAATAAAGGTACTCTTGTCGTTGATATCTCTGTAAAGGCCTTCGATATCGGTAAGAAATACCAGCTTATCGGCGCCTACAGCCTTTGCGATAGCGCAGGCAGCATCGTCCGCATTAATATTGTATGTATTGAAATCGTCGTCAAGTCCGACAGGAGCCACGATAGGAAGGAAATCATTGTCCAAAAGATCGTACAAAACCTTGCTGTCGACATTTTTAACGTCGCCCACAAATCCTATATCCTGACCGTTCGAAAGCTTCTTTGTAACATTGAGGAGTCCGCCGTCTTTACCGCTGATTCCGACAGCTTTTACGCCAAGTTCCTGAACCATTGTAACAAGGCTCTTATTCACTCTTCCGAGAACCATCTCGGCGATTTCCATCGTCTCCTCATCGGTAACGCGAAGTCCGTTGACAAACTGAGCTTCCTTTCCGACCTTGCTGACCCAGCGGCTGATTTCCTTGCCGCCTCCGTGAACGATTATAGGCTTAAAACCGACAAGCTTTAAAAGGGTAACGTCCTTAATGACATTCTTTTGAAGCTCCGGATCCACCATAGCGCTCCCGCCGTACTTAACAACGATGATCTTGCGATTGAATCTTTGAATGTAGGGAAGTGCTTCGATAAGGACTTCAGCCTTTTTCATGACTTCCTGCATATCCTGTGTCATTTTTTCTCTCCTTGTAAGCTCAGGGACTAAACCAAGTCCCGTAAATTTTATAATATCAGAAATCTGCCGTTTCTTCAATTTTTATATGATTAAATATCCTTAAGATAAGACCCAAAATTACGATCTGTAGTCGGCATTTATCTTAACGTAATCGTATGTAAGATCGCACCCCCAGGCAGTAGCCTCCTCGCTTCCTTCATGCATATCCACAAATACCGTAACTTCGTCTTCTTTCATTATCTTAACTGCGAAATCCTCGTCAAAATCGAGGGGAGTACCTTTATCGAAAACCTGTAGTCTTCCGGCTTTACTCTCAAAGAAAAGCTCTACGTCTGTCTGGTCAAATTTCGCGCCGGAATAGCCCATAGCGCAAAGGAAACGTCCGAAGTTGGCGTCACATCCGTAGATAGCGGCCTTAGAAAGATTTGAACCTACGATAGCTCTTGAAAGGGTTCTTGCATCCTCTTTTGTCTTTGCATTAACCACCTTCGCCTCAAAGAGCTTTGTGGCTCCCTCTCCGTCTGATGCCATTCTTCTTGCCAGATATCTGCAGACATGGAAAAGAGCTTCTTTGAAAGAATAATAATCGTTATTTTTCTCTTTGATCGTCTCATTTCCCGCAAGGCCATTCGCCATTATAAGAAGAGTATCGTTGGTCGATGTATCTCCGTCGACGGTTATCATATTAAAGGTATCTTTTATAACATCGCTTAAAGCCTCCTGTAAAAGAGACTTTTCAATTGAAAGGTCGGTGGTTAAAAATCCCAGCATTGTACACATATTGGGATGGATCATTCCGGAGCCCTTGCTCATTCCTCCAAGGGTTACAGTCTTACCGCCCGCCTCGAAGGTAACGGCGATTTCCTTATTTACCGTATCGGTAGTCATAATAGCCTTTGATGCCGCCGTTCCGGCCTCAGTGCTTCCGTCAAGAGTCCCGGACATAGCCTCTACACCCGCTGTAAGCTTTTCTACGGGAAGCTGCATTCCGATAACTCCGGTAGAAGCCACAGCAACGGTATCCGCAGGAATATTCGCATACTTCTCAACTGCTTTTGCAGTCTTTTCGCAAGCTTCAAAGCCTTCCTTTCCGGTACATGCATTTGCGATTCCGGAGTTTACAACAACCGCCTGCATCTTTCTTCCGGAGTAAACAAGATCCATATCCCACTGTACGCAAGCTGCCTTTACAACATTGCTTGTAAAGGTTCCGGCGCAATCGCAGGGCACGTCGCTTGATACCATAGCCATATCAGTTCTTCCCTGATATTTTATTCCCGCAGCACAATCTGCCGCCTTAAATCCTTTTGGTGATGTAACTCCGCCTTTTATCTCTTTCATAAATGTACCTCTCATATCTGCCGCTTTATCTTAACTGTTAAATGCGGTAATATTAGCCTCGTTCAACGTAAAATCATAGTAATTCAGGTCAAGTCTTTTAGTCCAGCCGATGCAGTTCCAGAAAGCATTTCCTATGTCATTCTTGGTAAATGCAATAAGGCTTACTTTGTTGATTCCTTCGGCCTTAAGCGCGTTCATGCAAAAGACGACCATCTCTTTTCCGATTCCCTTACGCCTGTAATCCTCTCTGACACAAACATGATAAAGGCATCCTCTTCTGCCGTCGTGTCCGCAAAGGATTGCTCCGACGATTTCACCGCTATCGCTCACAGCAACTACGGATGTAGAAGGATTTCTGTCTATAAATCTTTCCACCCCTTCCCTGGAATCGTCGATACTTCTTATGGCGAATCCATGGATCGTCATCCAAAGGGCTCTTACCCCTTCATAATCTTCTTTTGTCATAAGGCGTACGGAAAAGCTCATTTTACTACCTGCTTTCTTGCATTTTTGATTTAATTAATGCACTTGCTTCTATAGAATAACACTTTTAAAAATTTTGTCCACCGTTTTTTATTTTTATGCACTTATATTTTTCTAATATGCATAATTATACATATTATTTTGCATTATTCAAGAATTGTTCGAATATTTATTCTAAAAATTTGCTTTTTTATCTTGCGTTTGTCTCTTCTTAGTTGTATAGTAGCTTTTAGATACTTTCTATCACTAAACGGAGGCAAATAAAATGAAAGAAAAGGTTATCTTAGCTTACTCCGGCGGACTTGATACCACCGCCATTATCCCCTGGTTAAAAGAGAACTTCGATTATGAAGTAATCTGTGTTTGCGTTGACTGCGGTCAGGAAGAAGAGCTCGACGGACTTGAGGAGCGCGCTAAAAGCTGCGGAGCTTCCAAGCTCTACATTGAGAACGTTACAGATGAGTTCTGTGACGATTACATCGTTCCCTGTGTACAGGCCGGCGCCGTATACGAGAACAAATATCTTCTCGGTACTTCAATGGCAAGACCTCTTATCGCAAAGAGACTCGTAGAGATCGCTCGTAAAGAGAATGCTACCGCTATCTGCCACGGTGCTACCGGAAAAGGTAATGACCAGATCCGTTTCGAACTTGGAATCAAGGCCCTTGCTCCCGATCTTAAGATCATCGCAGCATGGAGAAACGAAAAGTGGACAATGGATTCACGTGAGTCTGAGATTGAATACTGCAAGCAGCACGGTATCCACCTTCCTTTCTCAGCAGACTCCTCATACAGCCGTGACCGTAACATTTGGCATATCAGCCATGAAGGACTCGAGCTCGAGGATCCTGCCAATGAGCCCAACTACGATCATCTTCTCGTACTCGGCGTAACTCCCGAGAAAGCTCCCGATCAGGGCGAGTATGTTACCATGACCTTCGAAGCCGGTGTTCCTAAGAGCGTAAACGGTGAAAAGATGAAGGTTTCCGATATTATAAGAAAGCTCAATGAGCTCGGCGGAAAGCACGGAATCGGTATCATCGATATCGTTGAGAACCGTGTAGTTGGTATGAAGAGCCGCGGCGTATACGAGACTCCCGGCGGAACAATCCTTATGGAGGCACACAACCAGCTCGAGGAGCTTATCCTTGACCGTGATACCTACGCTTTCAAGAAAGAGATGGGCGGAAAGTTCGCAAGCCTCGTTTACGAAGGAAAGTGGTTCAGCCCTCTTCGCGAAGCAGAGCAGGCATTCATCGAGTCAACTCAGAAGTATGTTACCGGCGAAGTAAAGTTTAAGCTCTACAAGGGCAATATAATAAAGGCCGGAACAACATCACCCTACTCTCTCTACAATGAGAGCATTGCATCCTTCACAACCGGAGATCTCTATGACCACCACGATGCTGAAGGCTTCATCAACCTCTTCGGTCTTTCAACCAAGGTACGCGCTATGAAGCAGCAGGAGCAGGGAATCGATCCCCTTTCATTAAACTAACAGATTTAAAAGCTTCCGTTATTTAATGTAACAAGCTTATAAACCGCAAAAAGGCACCCCCTCGGGTGCCTTTTAATGTTGCATTTTGATTTTGTTTTAATTCACTTGCAATGCGCCTATCAGACTAATTCTCTCCGCTATCCGTATTCTTATCCTCAGGCTTATTGCCCTCCCCGATTCCTACGGTATGAAGCATTGTCTTTCCGATACCGGCAAATCCGCTTCCAAGCTCCTTGCCGACCTTCTTCCAACTTCCATCACTGTATACCGTGCTGTTAGGCTGAGGCTGAACAATATCCTTATTATCATTTCCGGTAACATCGTCCGCCCAATCAACAACCTTATCTGTAGTAGTCTCAGCGGAACGGATAAAAGTTTTCCCAAAAGTCTTAAAAGCGTGGCCAAGTTCTCTGCCGCTCTCTTTCCATTCTTCTTTTGACATAATTTAATACCTCCCGATATTTAATATTCACACTTCCAGTAATATGCGCTGTACGGCGCCATTTCGCTGCCTCCGCCAAAGTCATGCTCTGCTCCGGTAAGAAGGTCTACAGCTTTGCCGCATCCCGCATCAAAATGAGCTGTGTACGGATTCTCATCACAGTTTATAGCTACAAGGACCCTCTCGCCGTCATAATATCTTTGCAAAACGCATTGCCTGTTCGTAAGATGAAGATATTTAAAATCTCCGTAATTTAGGGCCTTAGAAGTTTTTTTGACCTCTGACAGTTTCGATATAAAGTCCGTAAGTTCGTTCCAACAAGGGCTGCCAAAGCAGGCTCGTAGAGCCGGATCCCCCTCTTCTTTTCTCGCTTTAGCCCCCCATTCGCTTCCGTAGTACACGATAGGAATGCCCGGCATTCCGAATACTAAAGCGTAAACAAGAGGCAAATGCTTCTCATTACCAAGTATCGAGGCAATCCTTGTAACATCATGGTTATCGCAAAAGCTGAAAAGATGGGCTCCTCTGGCGACCGTCCAATCCTCGGGTCCAAAAAGCCTTGCAAGAGAATGAACGATCTCAAACATATTATAGCTGTTAAAGGCTGAATACAAGCCCTTATAGCATTGATAATTGGTCAGGGAGTGAAGATTCTTGGCCTGAAGCATCCTTCCGTACTCTCCGTGAAGTACCTCGCCTACAAGGAAGAAATCCTCCTTAAGACCGTCGCAAAAGCCCCTTAAGCGCCTGCAAAACTCATCGCTTAAGCAATATGCCACATCAAGCCTCAATCCGTCTATATCGAACTCTTTAACCCAGCCCTCAACGCTTTCTAAAATATGTCTTACAACATCTTCATTTCCGAGGTTTAACTTAACAAGGTCGTAATTTCCTTCCCAGCCTTCGTACCAAAGGCCGTCGTTATAATTTGAATTTCCGTCAAATGCTATCCTTGAAAACCAGCTTACGTAAGGAGAATTCTCTCTCTTTTCAAGGACGTCACGAAAGGCCCAAAAGCCTCGTCCAACGTGGTTAAACACACCGTCTAAGACGACTTTTATACCGTTTTCATGAAGTCTTTTGCAAACAAGGGCAAAATCTTCGTTTGTACCCAGCCTGCAATCGATTTTTCTATAGTCACGGGTATTGTATCCATGGGTATCCGATTCAAATACGGGAGAAAAATATACCGCATCAATCCCAAGTTTCTTTAAATGAGGTATCCAGTCAATAACTTTTAAAATACGGCTTTCCAGCTTACCGTCGTTCTCAAAGGGAGCTCCGCAAAAGCCCAGCGGATAAATCTGATAAAATACGCTTTCATAAGCCCACATATCTCAAAATCCTCCTTTTCCCACGTATATATCTATTTTCCCATAAAACAGAGAAAAAGTATACATGTAATTTTTTTATAAAAATGGCAGGTTTATTGTCGTTTATGTTAACCGTTTTTAACCCCTATTTTAAGTTACATAATTCTTGCAACCTCGAAACGTTCCCGACACCCCTGCTCTTTCATTTTTTCGGTATGACACTAGTATATCTGTATAAAAGTCATGTCAGTAATCCACATTATAAACTCAGTGTTTTTCTGAATAAATCCACAGTATCCACAAAGTTATCCACATTTGGCAATAATGTCACAAATTGCAAAAATTCTTTGTCATTTTTGCCAAACCTGCATAAATGACATCAAAATTACTAAACCCGTGTTTACATAACCTTGAAAAATAAAACCACAATATCATGTGTTTGGGGCTGTGTTATGTCAACTAAATAGGGCAAAAAATTTTTTAATCCCCCCAAAACTCCAAAATATTTTTCTCTATTGTTCTGACGTTAACCCTTTTTAAATCCCTCCACTCAATTGGAAACAGATTCCTGTAGCTGTTTTGCATAAACCTCTCGTCAAGCAGCGCAATAACGCCCCTGTCGCTCTCTGTGCGAATCACTCTGCCCGCCGCCTGAAGTACTTTGTTTATTCCCGGAAATCTGTAGGCGTAATCGAACCCGTCGTCGCCTTCTTCGTCGAAATGCCTCTTTAAAATCTCTCTTTCAAAGCATACCGAAGGAAGACCGGTTCCTACGATCACGGATCCTATAAGCCTGTCGTCCTTAAGGTCTATTCCCTCGCTGAATATACCGCCAAGGACGCAAAATGCCGTTAAGCGTTTCTCGGTCTCAAAAAGACTGAGAAAATCCTCTCTGTCCTCTTCCGACATATTCTCAAGCTGCAGCACGCAGGTCTCCGAATTATCGGCCATATACTCCGTATAAATATCGTAAACACTGTGCATAAAAGCATGTGAAGGGCAAAAGACAATATAATTTCCCTCCCTGGCGTGCACAACACTCCTTATGTGCTCCGATATCCGGTAGAACTCTTCTTTCGAACGTCTTGTGTATTTACTGGTAACATCATCCGCGATAAAAATCCCCCTGTTTGAAGGGTCAAAAACGCTTTTAGCATACACTTCATAATCCTGCTCCTCTCCTCCAAGGAGTTTTTTATAATACTGAATGGGCAAAAAGGTCGCGGAGAAAAGGATTGTGCTTACCGCCTTATGCATACAGATTTTCAGATTATCCGCAGGATTAACGCAAAACAGCTTTACCATAAAGGTATTGTCGTCCTGCATCTGAGTATATTTAACGTAGTTTGTATCAATATTTTCGTACATATTGAGGAAATGAGATATTTCAAAGAAAAGATCCAGTATCTCATCAAAAGCCTCAGGCTTTTTCTTCTCCCTTTCCTCCAGATAATCGCTTATGGTGGCATATAACCTGTTTAAAGGCTTTACAAAGTCATCAATTTCATCTATGACGCGAGGAGTCTCGCACTCCCGCTTCATTTCCAGCAAAACCTTATTGCACTTTTCAAGCTGGGCGATCATCTTATCGGCATACCCTTTTTTGACAAGGATACTCTCCGCCAGATGCCTGTCTTTCTTCCCGGAGGAGAAATACAGAGTATCAAGTGTCGACTCGGCTGTCACTTCGGCTGTCAGTTTATCTGTCAGTTCATTTTTTTCATCGAAATCCGGGTCTGTTTCGGCGGTTGATGTCGTTTCCTCGATAAGCGCGATTTTATCAGGATTACCGGCTGATTCCAAATCCAATAACAACTGTCCTTCAATGGACTTATGTTTACTGCGGGCCGCCATTTCCGACACAATTGTCCTTTTAAGCTCACGCTTAAGTGACATAAAATCTTCTTTTACAAGATGGGCGCTGTACATTTCCCTTCCCCTTTCGAGAAGATTATGCGCCTCGTCTATAAGAAAAAGGTAATTGCCCGTTACTCCGTCGGCAAAGAATCTTTGTAGTTTTGCGTTGGGATCAAATACATAATTATAATCGCAGATTATTCCGTCTGCGAACAAAGAAGCGTCAAGAGAAAGCTCAAAAGGGCATACTCTGTGCTTTATCGCGTACTTTTCTATAACAGCTCTCGATAAGCCGTCTTCGCTTGAAAGCATATCGTATAGCGCCTCATTAACCCTGTCATAATGCCCCTCGGCGTACTTGCAGGCTCCCGGGTTACACTCAGGCTTATCTTTAAAACAGATCTTTTCCTTTGCCGTTATGATGATGCTTCTGAAAACAAGCCCCTTTTCTCTGAGTATATCTATAGTATCGGAGGCTACGGTACGCGTGATCGTTTTGGCTGTGAGATAAAATAATTGCTCCGCTTTACCTACTCCGATAGCTTTTACAGCCGGAAAAATCGTTGTAACAGTCTTTCCTACGCCCGTTGGAGCCTCCAAAAAGAGCTTTCTTTTTCCGGCTATGGTCTGATAAACCTGGGTAGCTAGCTCCTTTTGACCCTCTCGGTACTCAAAAGGAAACTGCAATCCGGCTATAGATTCCTGCCTTTTAAGATAGTGTCTGCACTTAAGAAGAGCCCATTTATCGTACTCATCCAAAAGTCCTTCAAACCAGTCCTTTAACTCTTCAAAGTCGTAATCCTGATAGAAATAGCGGATCTCTTCCGTTTCCAGATTACAATACGTTATCCTTACTCTGATTTCAGGGACGTCTTTATCTATGCCGTACATGTAGGCGTAGCATTTCGCCTGGGCAACATGCACCGGTACGGGCTCAGTCATATATTCCAGCTTCCTGTAGGTGCCCTTTATCTCGTCAATGGTAATGCCTTCCTGCGTATCGATGATACCGTCGGCTCTTCCCTCTAAAAGGAGACTGTAATCTTCATTTTCGTACGAAAAATACAGGGGAACTTCCGCCCTGTAATCGGGCCCCATTTTCCCCTGTATCAAACGATGTATCCTGCTTCCTTCCTGCATAGCCGAAAGCTGGGATCCGGAGGCAGAGCTGCTGTCGATATCCCCGCTTCTTAGCAGGAACTCGACAAGCCCTCTTACCGATATATGAATTTGAAATTTACTGTCATCTGTCACTTTCAAACACCGCAAACAAATCGTTTTGGTATACTAATTCGTATTCCCCCGATTCAATGTAACTCATAATTATCTTAAACTTGCCGTCCGTAATCTCGGCATAGTCCTCTTTATCATTAATGCCGTCCGCATACTTCGCAAGATGCTTACCCAGTATCAAAAGCGGCATATTTCCTTCCTTTTCGGAAAGCTGCTCGTTAAGGTTTTCCTGCATAACTACGTAATTGTAGGAACCCAGATCGATCCAGGGATTAAAGGCCGAAGGCATCTGTAAATAAAACGAAAGCGCCGGAATATAGCCGTATGTAATAAGCTCTTTGTCAGGGCTGTAGGAAGCGCCCTCAACGAAATCCATAAGTCCCTTTATATTCTCCGCCTTTTCCGGCGACATTCTGATGCCCTTAAGGACGCTGTAGCTATCATCAAGAGATGCGACCGGATTCTCGACGCATTTAGCCTCAGCAAAGGTAAATCCCCAGCCAAAAGCGATAAATCTTACGCTGCAAAGAAGCGTTACCAAAAGCACGATAACCTTAAGTGGAAGGTAGGAATGGTAACTCCTTGCTATGGTAAGAGACAGCTCTTTATTGCTCATCTCCTTGTGCTCTCTTTTAAAGACCTTTACTATAAGAGCATCCGGCTCTACCCTCTTTAAAAGCTTTAAAACGCGGTAAGCAAACCAGGGTACTACAAGGAACATGTTGTTGATAGTCGAGAGCTGTCCGTTGTTTGATCCGATAGGCGTTATAAAAATCGTCAAAAAGGAAAGTCCGGCAAGGAGCTTCTCCGTCCTTGTTTCTCCGGGCTTAAATATCACCCCAAGGCTCCAAAGAGCGATGATCAAAACAAATACGGCGGAGGGAACGATTATCGAAAGATACTCATTTAAAGGTCCGGCTCCGAATCTTGAGTAGGTTCCCTCTCCCCACTTAAGAACGCAAAGCAGATATACGAAACCGCCTCCGATGATCAAAAAGATAAAGTACATAAGACCGGTAAAAGTAAACTTCTGAAAAACTTTTCCCTTAATCCTCTTAAATCCAAGATGTGCATCAAGCATTTTCCCGGCGGTCAAAAGAAGCGAGCCTATGAAAAGAGCCGCTATCATCAGCACGATCCATTTAAGATTATATCTGTATGCCTCGAAGAGTGAATAAAGCATAGAGTACAGCGTGTATCCGCTGTTGTCCTCCGTCATGGCAAAGAGGCGTTTTATACCTGTCACATAATCGTCAAGACTGTATCTTACGGTCATAAACAGAAGCATCCCCAGCACCGATGCGGCATATCCCAAAACACAGAAAAGTGTACGCATACCCGTGCGCTTTAAGAAATCTATTCTCTCACGCCTCCTCTGGCGCTTTCCAAGGGATTCGTCCTTTAATCTCTCGATAAGCTCCAGTATTCCGTACGCCCAGACAGCAAGGATAAGCGCGGCCTCGGGAAGGTTTGAAAAACGCACAAATACGTTTAATCCCAAGAATACCCCGGCGACAAAAAGGTAACGGTACTTGCCGTTCTCAAGTCCTAAAAAGATGTTTATGATCCCGGCGCTCATAAGTATAAACGTAAGATAGTTGTACAAAAGCGCCGTAGGACACCAGCACATGTTTATTGCGACAAACTCGCCGATAAAAATGACAAAAGCCGGATATTTAAGCCTTCTCGTAAAGAATATATATCCCATCACGGCAAGAAGACTGATCGTAAGGGATGTATAAAGATTGAGGCCCAAAAGAGTCTTTCCGAAGGGCAGGAAAGTAAACAGATGGCCAAGAGCCGTGGCAAGGTAGGTGGAAAAAAGCCACATTGGATCCATGGACTCTGTTCCCATGTATTCAAAATTTGCATAGTTATATCCCACATCCCAAAGATCAAGGCCGATATGAATATGTCTTAAAGGATAGAGCGCAAGAATGAGGACCATGATTATCTCCAGTCCTCTTCTTACGCTCGCATATCTACTGTTTTTGTCAGTAAAAAACTTCTGCATTTTTATTCCTCGGATCCGCAGTAATACATCATCTGATCGACAATCTCAGGGAAGATCCAGGTGAGGGAGCTTCTGTCGATAAGTCTGAAGTTCTCACCGTTTGTCTTGTAAGCATTGTTGTCCCAGAAAAGAGCGGTCATACCGTAATGTCTTGCTGTGTAGGTATAGTATGCCGCGAACTGCATTCTCGATTCGGTATTGTCCTTATCAAGAGCGCCGAACTCGCCGATAAGAACGGGTATGCCCTGAGATACGAACTTCTCATAAAGATTCTTCATAAAGTAGTCGATATCCTCGGTTCCCTTCTTGCCCTTGATTGCAAAAACATCTGTAGATCCGTCACCCTGATTCAAAGCGAAATTGTAAGGGGTGTACGCGTGAACAGATACGATGATCCTGTTTTCCGCGGTAGCCTTTGAGTCATCAGGAAGCTTGAAATCATCAGCGATAACATAATCGGGAGATGCGCAATATCCGGGTGCCATAATATATCTGGAAGTATTGTATCCCTTCCCGTTAGCGCGGATAGTGTCTACGATCGCCTGGTTTAACTGATTGATGCAATCCATGCACTCTTTTCCGAGATCGGAATTTACATCAATCCACCACTCGTTGTTTGTACCAACCTGACGGGGCTCATTCATGGTCTCGAAGATTAAGTGCTCATCATAATCCGCAAATCTATCCGCGATCTGAGACCAGATCTTTGTAACATAAGCTTTTGACTGATCCAGCTTTGCGTACGAAGGATACTCTAAATCCTCAGTATTGTCGTGGTGAATATTGATGATGACATACATATCCTCTGCAAGAGCCCAGCCGACTACTTCCTCGACTCTGTCCATCCAGGCTTTGCTGATATTGTAGTTTTCGTCGATATGGTTGTGCCATGACACAGGGATTCTGATGGTCTTAAAGCCTGCACTCTTAAGCTCTTTAATAAGACCCTCGGTAGTCTTTGCGTTGCACCATGCGGTCTCATAATCCATCTCGTTGCTAAGCCAGGTGCACTCGCTGGCATCGAAAGTATTTCCAAGGTTCCAGCCGATCTCTAAGTCTCTGATAAAAGAAAGAGCCTCATTGTCGGGGATCTCAAGGGGTGCTCTCTTTGCAACCTTTACGATTCCGTCGACAACGTCTCCGGGCTGAGCCGTTTCAAGTGTGGGAGCGGCTTGTTCCTTACTTTCCTCAGAAGAGGTTTCGGAAGCTTCCTGCGCTTTTTCTTCCGCTTTTTCTTCTTTATCTTCCGATCCTTCAATATCTGTTACGACCTCGGTCTCTGTGCCTGTCTGCGCATCGCTTACTGCGTCCTGCGGCGCATCCTTGGCACCACAAGCGCAAAGGGACGCGGTCAAAACTACTGTTAATAATAAGCTGACTAATCTTTTCTTCATACGTATGCTCCGTGATTCTAATTTTCTGTCCTGTCTGCATGACAGGTCATATAAATGATCTGGTAGTTTTTGGCGAGAGAAGCGAGAAATCCGTATCCCCATTTCAGATTCTCTTCATCAAGATTTGAAAAAGGATCATCCATAATGATAACGGGCTTTTCTCCCTCATACATTACATCCAAAAGGGCCGCTCTCATACAAAGTCCGGTCATATCCGAAAGTCCGTCGCTTAAGGCCTCCACCGGCCTGTACGCGCCCATTTCTTTTTTCTGTATTCCGAGAGCCGAATCTATGATAAATGCAGAGCCTTCACCGTTTTCGCCACCTTTTTTCAGTATATCATAATACTTCTCAAATGAACACCTTAAGGGTTCCATATATCCGGCTATAAGCATATCCTTCGCTTTTGTAAGATACTCTGAAGTCGCCGACACAATTTTGTATCTTTTGCTCTCTGCCTCGAAATCTTCCCTAAGTCCAATGAGACGTTCTTCATCAGCCGCAATAACTTCCTCTCTCTCGTAAAGGTCGGCTATCTTCCGCTTTGACGAATTTTTTTCCGATGAAATATCATCAAGCTTCTCGATAATAGAACTCTCTTCCGAATCTATTTCCCTTAATCTCTCCTCGGATGCGGCAACATCAAACGAAAAGCTTTCAATAGCTTCCGGGTGCTCGGACAGATAATCCTCGCAAAGCTTTTTGGCAGTCTTTAATTCTCTTTCTTCATGCCCATAGAGTGCGATCTTCTCCTGCAAAGTACGCAAAGCTTCTTTTATGTTTTCACCTTCGGTGAAAGCATCAGCGCCAAGTCCAACCTTTTCGCAAAGATCTTTTATCTGTTCTTCTAAAGCTTCTCTCTCGGAAGTAATGGCATCTTTTTGTCCTAAGGAAACCTTCTCGGATTCAAGCTTTTCCCTGTACTCAGAAAGCTCCGCTTTCATCCTGTAAAGGATTTCCTCGGCGTCTGCTCTTGAATAATCCACACCGAAGCCGGAGAGAAAGTCCCTTACTCCGCTTTCTTTTTGACGGATTTCATCCTCATATCCCGCAATCCTTTCGGATAAAGACTCTATCTCTGTTTCAAAGCTGTCCGTGTCCTCATAGCTGACAGCGTTTTTGATACCTGCTGCCTTGCCTTTGTTTATAAGACCGGTTATCAAAAGAATCAAACCTAAAACAAATACCGCCGCCTCAAGGGCAATAAAAAGTACCCTTTCAAATCCGAAAAAGTGATATGTGATACCGAAGGCTGCGGCCGCTACCGCCATTAAGACTATACCCGCGATCACAAGCGCCTTCCCCGCCTTTTGGGATTTTTCAGCCCTCGCATCCGCAAGATACTGCGCTAAGCTGTTCTTTTCGATAATCTCGCTTCTGCTTTGTTTCTTTTCTCTTATATTCTCTTCAAGTGAAGAAACCTTTGCGTTAAGCTCTCTTATTTCCTTCATAACCCCGGTTTGGACTAAGATGTCTTCCGAGGATATATTGCTCTCTCCATATTTGCGGGAAAGCCTTTCAAAACGCTCATCATATCTCTTTTCGCTCAGGGCGCTTTCCTTTACCAAAAGAGCCTGTCTTTGAGATAATTTCTCCTCAAGAGCATCTATATCAGCTTCCTTGGGAACTCTTTCTCCTAAGTCACGGAGAGCCTTTTTAAGACTTTCCTCTCTTTCGTCCCTTGCCTTTACTTTGTCTGCGTACAGACCGGCGTTTATAGCCTTTTCCTTATCGGAAGCGATGGCACGCTTTTCCTCTTCAAGTTTTTTGCGGGATTTTTTTAAGTTTTCCTCGGTTTTCAAAAGTTCTGAAAGCCTTTGCTTTTCAAAGGAGATGCCCTCTTCAACTCTTGCCTTGTCCTTTATAGCTATCTCAAGGTCCGAAATCTCCCCTTTAAGCTTATGCAGATTTCCCGTAGCTCTTGTGGGCGAATAGGAATTGAGATAATCTTTGATAAGCTCCTGCGCCTTGTCGAAATTGGCAATATCATCGGCCTGTGGCGTACGGCTTACCCTCGATCCGACATCACTTCCGACGCCACTGTACTTAACTGCCGTATGGTCTATATAGCTTGTTTTTTTGTAGGACTCGCTGTCTACGCCAAAAAGCCCCGTTCCGAGATTATCCGCATCAAAATCCTCGCTCCTTATACCGGTTAGAGCATCTCTTAAATCAAAGGTATCTCCCTTTGCGGTAGCGGCAAATGTCCTTGTAAGGACGTAATCCTTCCCGCCGGCGCTAAACTCGATACTGCCGCCGTATACACCGCCGTTCCAGGGTCTGAAAAAGCTTCGCTCCCGCTCCCTTAACGCTTTCTTCTTGCTCTCTCCGTCAAATCCGTAGAACATTACCCTGATAAAGGAAACGAGCGTGGTCTTTCCCCAGCCGTTTCCCCGGAGGATGGAATTGACGCCGCTTTCAAAATCCATATTAAGATTGCTAAGCTTTCCGAAGTTCTCGATATTTATCTTCCTTATGATCATACAAGCTTTTCCTCCCCCATAAGCAGTCTAACCCCCATAGCGATGCAATCCGCAGCCTCTTCCTCGCTTAAAGTGCCCTTTTCTGCTTCCTTCTTTAAAAGCCTGACAAATTCACCCTTTAAAGACTTGTCGAAAGCGAAGCTTTCAAAGTCGATAAGACTCTCCGTCTCATCCAGGACTTTTATGAAAAAGTACTCCTCCGAAAGATTTTGCGTTATATAGTTTAGATCAAACTCTGTATCCAATGGCACCTTACCGGAGAGCCTAACCTTAAGCATATCCTTGTCGGCGATGCCTTTTGAAGAAGCAAAATCCCGGACCGCAGCTATTACATCCCCTGAATTCTCGCAATCCGATACATCTACGGAGATATCAAAAACAGTCCTTTTTGCAAAAGGAACAAAAGTTACCTTTATCCCGTCGTTTGTAATATCAAGAAGATTGAATCCCCTCTCTCCCACCTCATCAAAGCCTCTGCCCTCGAGGCAACCGCAGTAAGAGTAGGTACACCGGCTGTCCAGCTTCTCGATCTTCGGCGCGTGAATATGCCCGAGGGCCAGATAATCAATTCCCCTGTCTCTGTACATGGGAAGCGGGATAACTTCCGCATCCGTTTTACCCGCCGTAGGGACTTCCTGTCCGTGGAGCGTTACAATGTTAATGCGCTTTCTGTCAAGGCTTAAGGAGTCTACCAGCGCGGTATTGTTTTCTTTTGTAATCTCGGCGCCGGTTATGACAACGCTTACATCACCTTCCGTATGAACATACGACGTCCAGTCTCCCGAAAACATCTTTAAGTTTTCAGGGAGACTTCCGTATTTTTCCGTGATCTGATTTAAAAAAGTATCCGCATCGTGATTTCCCCTAAGATAGAAGAACTCAATATCGGGGTTGTTTACGACAGAAGAATAGACCGCATCCCGTGCCGTCGCAGAGATCTTTCTTACATCGAAAAGGTCTCCGGCAATGATAATAGCGCTGACACCGACCGTGCTGCCATATTCCACCATCTTCTGAAAAGAAAGAAGAAGTTCGTTTCTGCGCTGTGAAGCCTTCGCAGAATCAAAATATCTGCTGAGTTTTGAATCTAAATGCAAGTCGGCAGTGTGAATGATTTTCATGTTTACTTATTACCCTTTTTACTAACAAACAGCATAACAGCCGCAGCAATAGCTACAGCAGCCATACCGCCCACAAAAGGCCAGCTGACGATAAAGCGATTGTTCATAAACAGATATGTTCCCAGATAAGAGATCAGATTCTGCAATGAATGCATTATAACAGCCGCCCAAAATACCCCGTAATATTCGTATCCCACAGCCATCAGACATCCGAAGATAAAGGCATAAATGCCCTGAACGATGTTGCCGTGGTAGATTCCGAAAGTAACACCCGAGACAAGTATAGCCACGAATATAGGCGTGTACTGCCTGAAGGATGTGAAGATGATTCCCCTGAAAAGCAGCTCTTCCGCAAGAGGTGCAATAATACAGTACGTGGCAAGTCCGACGGCAATCTGGCAGCTGTACTGCGCGCCGGCAACCTCGCTGTAGGACTGAGACGAAGCCGCCGCCTGGGTAAGGATCGCTGCTATCTGCATAGCGAGCGTAAATGCTGTAACGAATATCACGCCTAAGATGATCTTAACAGGAGCCGGATTCATGGGATGAAGAAGGTACATATCCCTCGAAGTCTTTTTGATCCTTAAAATCGCGAAGGGCAGGATTGAAAGAGCCGCCAAAACATATGCCAGTCCGGAGATGATCGTCCCTATGTTTCCAATGTAAAAGGCGCTGTTTGGATTAGGCTCCGCACCGTAATAGAAAAACGCCTTTATACCGGCGGGAAGGATCGGGCTTAGTATCCCAAATCCCCCTGATAATATAACCCCAAAAAAATACCTTACCGCAAGGAAAAGAAGGAAGCATCCGATCACGGTTATCATAGTCCTGAAAGTAAAGGGTGAAAATCCGTTTCCTCCCAGGCGGCAGATTCTTCCGTCGTTATACTCCTCCGACTCTCTCATCAAGAATTCCTCGAGATCCTTTGGCGTAAAAACTATATAATCCGCATGTGATTCCAGGAACTCCTCGTAGTCTCCGTATCCGTAAAGAACTGCGACGCTCTCGATTCCCTGCTTTTTCGCGCCCTCTACGTCAAATCGCCTGTCCCCGACCATATAGATAAGGTCTTTATTAATGCGGTTTCCCTTAAAGAGCTGCCTAAGCGCCTCCACTATAACCTCGTTTTTGTCGGTCCTTGTCCCGTCAAGATTGCTTCCGACTACGACCTCAAAATACTTTCTTATCTTGAAATGGTCCAGGATCTTCTCAACGAAAACCGTAGGCTTTGAAGAAGCGACCGCAAGGTGAAACCCACTTTTCTTAAGCCTTTTCAGCATATGGGGCACGCCCTTATACACTTTGTTTTCAAAAAGCCCTACGGTAGAAAAACGCTCCCTGTATTTTTCAACAGCTTTTCTTGCATCTTCCTCCGAAAAGCCGTAAAACTCCATAAAGCTATCGATAAGGGGCGGACCGATAAAAGGCTCCAAAACGTCTATATCCGGCTCGTCTATATCAAAGGCCCGGAGCGCATACTGCACGCTGGTACAGATTCCGATCTTGGGATCCGTAAGCGTGCCGTCTAAGTCAAAAAGTATGTATTTTTTACTTAAATCTTTACTCATTAATCTACCAACAAAAACTAGAATTTCCTGATCTCATCTCCGGAGTCGTCCGTATTCTCAATCTTTACAATCTCAACATCATAGCTGACATCGGCATTAACCGTTACGTGGGCAATCTCTCCAACCTTCTTTTTAAGAACGGCCTTTCCTAAAGGCGATTCGTTGGTGATAAGATTCTCTAGAGAATTGGCGCGAACGGTAGTAACGATCTTGAAGGTCTCCTCGCTACCGTCGTCGCAAAATCTTACTGTAACGGTATTGTTCATACCAACCTCATCATCAGCCGAAGAGTCGTCGATGATGGTGGCTGTCTTTATCATCTTTTCAAGATATCTGATACGGCTTTCGTTTTGATTCTTAAACTTTTTAGCCGCATAATACTCAAAGTTCTCGGAGAGATCGCCCTGCGCTCTGGCCTCTTTGACATCCTCCAAAGCCTTCGGACGCACAACAAGCTTTCTGTGTTCTATCTCCTCCTCCATCTTGGCTATATCCGATTTAGTAAGTTTATCAAACATTTTCCGCTCCTTAGATCAAAAAGAAAACTACCGCACAAATAACAAGCTGTATGATACAGAATCTGTAAACACACTGAGTATTGCTCCATCCCCAAACCTTACGTACCTGGTCGTGGAGAGGGGTGCGAACGTTTTTCAATATATGGATCTTTAAAAATCTCAGTAAAAATACTTTTAAAAGGCCGAGTCCGCCGTCAAGGATAAATACAAGCGCAAGCGGGATAAAGATAAAAGGATCTCCGCTCTTTAATGCGCAGATAGCGATAAAAAGCCCGAGGGCTCTTGATCCCGCATCACCCATCATCAGCCTGCTGGGAGTAGCGTTAAACCAAAGATACGCCACAAGCGTAGCCACAAGAATAAGGATCATTGGCGCAAAGGACTTTGCAGCTCCGCTCTTGAAAAATACGGAATAAAATCCGAGAAGTGAGATGATTCCCACACTTCCCGAAAGTCCGTCGACTCCGTCCGAGCAGTTGGTAACGTTTATACTTGCCCAGATTACGATAACGGCTAAAATCCCGTATACAACCTTTGGCATAACAAAGGATTTATCGAATAGCGACAGCGTAATCTCGGATGAATTGTTGACTAAAAATACGATAGCAACCAGTATTGCTACAACCAGGTCAAGGGCTCCCTTTAAATACTCGCCCCAGGGGCTCTTTGACGCATCATCCAAAAATCCCGTCATCATCGCGATAAGGATTAGTACAAGGTAAAACCCGTACTCCGTATTCATCGGTGAAAACAAGGCGGATACAAAAACAAAAACCGCTATGAAATAAAGCCCCGCGCCTCTGGGCTTGCCCGCAGACTTTTCGCCCTCTACGGCAAAAGCTCTTCCGCCGTCCTTTGGCAGGTACTTTGCGGCAAACTCCATAAGTAAAAATGTAATAACAAATCCCAGTCCCGTTGCTATGAATGTTGTATATTCGGGATTAAAAGGTAAAACACTATAAAGCATATCTTCCTCCGAGTGACTTTATGAATGCGCTAAGCTCATCAGCCGCCGTCTCGTGAGATGCCTTTGCGGGGTGCCAATCAGCTCCGTATCCGTTTTTTTCAAAATTCTGCGGCGTAAGCCTGCAGATATGGACATCGCCAAATCCGCTCTTTTCCTTAAACTCAGAAACAGCTTCGTTTTCGGTATCAAAGAGCGCGTCCCCCATAAGTCCGAATGCTACAATAATACGTGAATCCGGGTTAGCTTCATGAACCTGTTCCAGGAATTCTACGTAATCCTCCAAAAATGCCGCCTTCTTGTTCTCATCCCCCTGCACATAACTGTCATCATTTGTACCAAGATTGATGACGATGGTATCGGGCTTTCTCTCCGAAGAAAAATCCCACTTTCGCTCCTCTAGGCGCATTCCTCTGAAAGTATTGTAGGAATAAGCAAAGATCTCGTAATAAGGCTGAACAAGCTCTTCTATCTTAGGCACATCAGGGTCTGCGGTATAGCCGGATATTAGCCCGTGTCCGCTGTAGGAAACCATACTGTAATCAGCCCCTAATTTCTTTGCGGTAAGGTAAGAAAAAGCTTCGGTAACATTTTCCGTATCGGTTGAAAAAGGATACCACTCGCTGGGCGCGTCGACGCCGTAGCCGCAAGTGATGGAATCGCCTATAAATTCAATATATTTATCCGAAAGCGCCGTGGGCTTAGGCTCCCCTCCGGCAAGAACCTTGATTTCTCCAAGGCCCGCAGTAGACATCCTAGGCTCAGAAAGTTTAAGGATCCTTACGGTATGCTCTGCGGGGGCTTCAGACGGATCCTCGCCCCTTACAACAAATCTTTCGACAGGCTTTTTGATCATAGTATCAAGGAGCTTTATATCATCCACGATAACCGCAACTCTGGCAAAATCGCGCCAGGGAAGGGGCCCATCCGTTTCTTTTGTCGTACTGTCTCCGTAAAATAAAACTTCAAGCTTTGTGCCGAAATAAGAAAATTCAACTCCGCTTCCGGAGAGACTTAAAACTCTGCAGTCCTCAAGCATAAAGCTTCTTCCGAGAGGTTTTACGTACTTTTCTGTCGGCAAAAATGCATATTCTTTTAATGTTTCCATATCTTCCCCTAAATTACAGATTAAGTCCCTTGGCCTCATCGCATCCAAGTACTATATTCATGCACTGAATTGCGGCACCTGAAGCACCTTTTCCGAGGTTATCAAATCTTGTGGCAACTACGACTCTTTCCTCGTTTCCCGTAACAAAGATCTCCATTCCGTCCCATCCGGCGCAGGCATCGGAAAAGAGCGCCCCACCGGCCTCAGAGTCTGCTCCGAAGGGCATTACCTTAATAAACTTTTCACCCTCATAGTACTCTGCGAAAAAGTCCCTTATCTCTTCCGGAGACATTTTCTTTTTAAGCATATCCGTGTAGAGAGGCACCTGAACAACCATACCGCTGTGGTAATTGGTAGTCATAGGGCAAAAGAGGGGCTCTTTTGAAAGCCCGGTTATCTTCTTCATCTCTTTAAGATGTTTATGGGTCTGCCCCCAGGCGTACATTCTTGCACTGTCAAACTTTTTGTCCCTGCCCTCTTCTTCATAGGCAGCAATAAGTTTCTTTCCGCCTCCACTGTATCCGGATACGGCGAATATTGAAACAGGATAATCCGAAGGTAAAATCCCGCTTTTTACAAGAGGATATCCGATGGTTATAAATCCCGAAGCATAGCAACCGGGCACGGCAATCCTTTTTCCGTTTTTGATCTTATTTCTGTGCTCCTTGGAAAGCTCGGGATAGCCGTAAGCCCAGCCCTCTTCTGTTCTGTGAGCTGTTGACGTATCGATAATGGTAACATTCTCATTTTCAACCATCGAAACAGCTTCGATCGCTGCCGCATCGGGCAGACAAAGGAATGTGATATCCGATTCGTTGATGTACTTTTTTACGGTATCCGGGTCTTTTCTAAGCTCCGAAGGAATCTTTAAAAGTTCGATATCGTCTCTTCCTTCAAAACGCTCAAAAATCCTGAGTCCCGTAGTTCCTTCGCTTCCGTCGATAAAAACTTTTACTTTCATCACATTCTCCTGTCTCTACATAAGATTTTCATCGTAAATCGCGCGCTGTCCGCCCACGTACTTAGGCCTGTGTCTTGCGCAGATAATGGGCGCCTCCCCGATCTTTCTAAGAGAGATGCGCATCGGTACGACAACCGAGTGCATATGCATTCCGATCATCGTTCCCCCGATATCTATTCCGGCATCGGCCTTTGCCATTATATTCTCAACCAATACGGGATCTTTAAACCTCTGATAGCAAACAGTGGCGAAAGCCCCTCCTGCATGATTGGGCTGAGGGATCGCATTTACCTGCTCAAAACCATACTTTTCCATCGCCTCGCGCTCTACGACAAGTGCACGGTTTAAATGCTCGCAGCACTGCGCCGCCGCGAAGATACCCCTTTCCTGCAAAAGAGGAATGATCCCGTCGAAAACGGCATTTGCCGAATCAAGATTGGTGGCTGTTCCTATCTGATCTCCGAGGATCTCGCTTGAAGAACATCCTATAACAAAGATCGAACCCGCTTTCAGTCCGGCCTTTTCAAGTATCTCAGACACGGCCTGTCTGCTTTGATCAGTAATTTTATTAAAGTCCATTTCGCGCTCCTTAAAACTATTCAAGGCAAGGCCTTCGAATAAAAGCCCTGCCTTTCTATTATCCACCTATGAGGCATTTTTCGCAACCTTAAATCATCTCCAGCATGATTTTTGCGAAGCGCTCATCAAACTGCGTCCCCATCCCTTTTTTCAGCTCACTTATGACATTTTCCACCGGCATCTTTTCTCTGTAGCTTCTGCTGCTGGTCATAGCGTCATAAGCATCCGCCACCGCGATGATCCTTGCTTCCTCGGGTATCTCATCCCCCTTAAGGCCATCGGGATACCCTCTTCCGTCATACCTTTCATGGTGCCATCTTGCGCCCGTTGCTAGCTTTGGCATCTCCGGTACGCTCGATAGGATCTTCGCTCCCTTTTCGGGATGCTCCTTTATAATAGCGAATTCCTCATCGGAGAGCCTGCCGGGCTTGTTTATGATCTCATCGGGAATTCCTATCTTTCCAACGTCATGCAAAAGGCCCATCATATAGATCTCCTCTTGCCTTTCGGGAGAATATCCGTATCTTTTCGCTATCTCTTTTGAATACTCCGCAACCCTTGTAGAATGCCCGTTTGTATAGTTGTCCTTTGCATCTATCGCCTCCGCAAGGGCCTGAACAACGTGAACGGAAAGATTTTCCAGCTCCGCTGTCTTTTTCTCAACCTCCCTGTGAAGGTCGTTTTGGAGTCTTATAAGTTCAAGAAGATTGCTTACTCTGAGCTTTAAAACCTCCGGTACAAATGGCTTGCGGATAAAATCCATAGCGCCGAGAGATAGTCCCCTTGTCTCCGACTCTCCGTCGTCGTTGGCCGTAAGAAAGATCACCGGAGTCGCTTTTTTTGAGGCTTCTCTTTCCCGGTCCCTTAGCGCCTGCAAAGCCTCAAATCCATCCATTTCCGGCATTCTGATGTCCAAAAGGAGCATATCCGCCGGATTCTTATCCATGTAATCAAGCAGCATTTTACCGCTCTTTAAACAGGTTACCCGATAGCCGGCCCCGGAAAGTACGCTGTCCGCACTTCGAAGAATTATGGCGTCATCATCAACTACAACTATTCTCTCGGTCATTTCCTTTCTACTCCTCCGGAATATTTCCGTACGCTGTTATAGCCTCATCTACTGTCATTTTGCCGTTTCCGACAGCATAGATCGCAGCCCGGAACTGTCTGACCGCCGGGTCCAAAAGCCCCGTTTCCTTGTCGCTGAAGCTCCTATCATCAGGTATATCCGCAAGAGCCGAATAAACCTCGTCAAAGGAAAAATCATCGACAGGTGTGATAAGCCTTTTTAAGCCCGCCATATTTCCAAGCTCACCCTCGCTTATAAGAAACCTCATGAATTCATTCGCCATATCAAGATTTTTGCTGTTTTTATTGACAGAAAAACATATGCTGATGGAATTTATAAAATATCCGCCATCATCTCCCGAAGGAGCGGTAAAAAATCTGTATTTAAAAGGTTTTGCGGAAAAGGCATCGGACTTGCTCTCCCTCTTTGCCGTTCCTGATACAATATCCCCCGTAGCGAGCATCATAGGAACATCGCCTTCAAAGAAACGCATGATGACAGATTCATATTCATCCGTAATCTCCTCACGGCACTTTTCAATATCCACGTACCCCGATCCTATAAATTCGGAAAGCCTTTCTAAAGACGGGCGCATTATCTCACCGGAGCCTGCCTCAAAGGAATTTAAAAGCCCGGCCCCATTACCGCTCTTAATCACGTCATACGCGAACATAGGATAGGAAAAACAGTTAAAAAGACCTGAGCCGCTAACTTTAACAGCACCCATAACAGGCGATTCATATCCTGCACTTTTCAGAGCTTTGCAAACATCTTCAAGCTCTCCGTAATTATTTGGTACCTTCAAGCCTTCCTTTTCAAAAATGTCCATATTTACAAGCATCCCGTAAGATGTTGTAAATATCGGGAGCATCAATATCTCGCCTGAATCATTAGTCCTTATAAGAGAGCTTCTGATGCAGGAATAATCAATGTCAAGAGAAGGATCCGACAAAATCTCGCAAGCGTCGAACATATCCTTATACTTTTCATTGCCGACCATTGCACCCGTGGTAGTAAAAATATCCGGGGGTTCATTGCCTATGAGAGCCTTGGAGATGACGTTGTTGTAATCGTCCATCGTAACGTACTGAAGACTCGCATTCGGATAATACTCATAAAAACGCTCAAACTCGGCTTCAAGGGACTCAAAATTTCCGTAACTGCCCGCAACGGTCAGTGAGAATGAAGTTTCCCTGTCATACTTTGGAACAAATTCTTTTTCAGCTTTTTCACCGCGGCCACAACCCGGGAGAAGAAGCAAAACGGCCAAACTCAAAGAAAAGAACGCTCTTAAGGTCTTTTTCATCGGCATACCCTCCGTCTAAAGGTTATTATCCCATTTATGTGTCTGAAAATAATTATCCACCGCAGCCACAATATCTTCCCTCGTCATAGCTTTAAGAAGATAGCCCTGTGGCTTAAGTTTCATAACGTTCATAATACTTTCCCTGTCGGATTTTCCGGTAAGGAAGATGATAGGCACTTCCTTCGCATTGTACTCGCTTCGTATCATCTCCATAACCTGCGGACCGGGAGTGATAGGCATATCGTAATCGAGCAGTATTAAATCAGGTGAATGATTGGCAAGATATGTTATCGCCTGCATTCCCGACTTTACCGCCGTTACTCTGTACTTATCGGAAAGCCAGCCCTGAAGTACTTTAAGGAAAGTTGTATCATCATCAACAAGCAACACTTTCTTTCCTCGCTTGTTTTCCTCTTCTTCCTCCGCGACGCTTTTAAGCTCTTCCGCTATGTATTTCGCGTCAAAGGGGCGTTTGAAAACCCGCTTGAAGTGGTTTTCGGGAATATACTTGTAGATTTCCTGCATTTCTTCATCATAGCCGATCGCGCAAAGAGGGCGCTCCTCGTCAACGGTTATATCTTTAAGGTATACAAGAGCTTCCGGAGAGTCAAATACATAGTCTCCCGCCACAAGAAGAATAACATCGCTGTCTTTTCTCTTTTCCCTGATATTCTTTACCTGATGCTCCGAGTATACGGTCTCGATGCCTTCTTTTCTCAGATTACTACCCAGCGCTTCAACCATAAAACCGACGCCGCTGCTGACTATAAGTATAGTGTTTCCCATATTTATCCCATTTCCCCGGAAAGTATCCCCGGTATCATCTCATAATCATAATTATCCACAGCTTTCCTGATCGCGTCAACCCGTGTTGCCTCATCATCAGGTATCCTGTAACCAGCCAGGGATTCGACAAGATTAACTACGCTGTCGAAGTCAAAGTTTTCACAGAATTCTCCAAGGTTTTTGTAAAACTCCTCGAGCGCCCCGGCTTCTATAAAAGGCCGCGTATCATCCTTGTCGGGCGCTGCGCCCTCACAAAGAGGATCGAGGTCCGCAGCAAGAGCTCTGTATCTTTTGATAAGCTCTCCCAGCTCCTTTGAAAGCATCGCCGTATCCCCTCCGTCTCCCGCCTTTTCAAGCCTTGCGGCAAACTCGCCCAGCTCTAATGCACCGATAACGCGGGAAGTACTCTTTAGCGCATGAACCTTGATGGTGGTATTTTTTATATCGCCTGCTGCCCAGTAGTTTTCAATCTCTTCGGCGTTCTTAGCCGCCGTGTCATGATACAGCTTCAAGGTCAGCATATAAGATTCCCCGTTACCGCAGTGGTTCAGACCCGAATTGACGTCAAGTTCCTTAAGGTGAAACAAAAAGTCCGGAAGTACAAACTCGTCCATATCATCGTCGTCTGTTGCGGGAGCAATCTTACCCTTAGGAAGATACTGCAGGAGCATCATCTCAAGCCTCTCGACATTGATTGGCTTGGTAAGATAATCGTCGAATCCTGCATTTGTATACATTTCGCGCATTCCGGATATGGCATTGGCCGTAAGACAGATTATTGGAGTAGCGTCGTTTGGCGTGTCCTTAAGCTCTTTCATTTCCTTTAAGGTCTCTATGCCGTCCTTGTCCGGCATCATATGGTCAAGAAAGATAACATCATAATGATTTTTTGAATAAAGCGCGATACCCTCATCTCCGCTTCCCGCCGTATCAATCTGAATTCCCGTCCTCTTAAGCAGGCTTACAAATACAGTAAGGTTAACCGGTGTATCATCAACCGCAAGCACCCTTGCATGGGGCGCGGTAAACTTTTCATGATAATTGATCCGTTCGCTTAAAGATCGTCTGAAAGCTTCTTCATAGTCTCCGATAGGGTCCCATTTAATAACCTTTTGCTCAATTTCAAAGGAAAATACAGAGCCCTTACCGTACTCGCTCTTAACCTCAAGATGACTTCCCATCATATCAAGGAAGCTCTGGGCAATGGTCATGCCAAGGCCGGTGCCTTCGATGTTTCTGTTGCGCTTTTCTTCTATACGCTCAAAGGCAACGAATAGTCTGTCTAAATCTTCCGGCTTTATTCCGATTCCTGTATCCGCAACGCTTATTCTAAGACCTATCGAATCCTGTTTGTCACCAATCAGGGCTGCTTTTGCCGAAAATGTTATACTACCTTGTTTTGTGTATTTTACGGCGTTTGAAAGAATATTGATTATGATCTGCTTTATCCTTATCTCATCGCCGTTAAGAACCGTTGGGATTTTTTCATCAATATCAAGGTTTAAAGAAAGTCCTTTATCCTCCGCTTTCTTTTCCACCATATTGACAAGATCGTTAAGAAGAGAAACGAAGCTGTAATCTACATTTATCAGTTCCATCTTACCGGCTTCAATCTTTGAAAAATCAAGGATATCATTTATCAGACTAAGGAGCGTATTTCCGGCGGCACGTATGCTTTCCGAGTACTTTTTTATACCTTCTTCAGAAGATTCCCTCAGTACCATCTCGTTTAGGCCAAGAATAGCATTCATCGGAGTCCGGATGTCATGAGACATTGTTGACAGGAAATATGATTTCGCCTCATTAGCCTGGTTTGCCTGCTGCGCGGCATCCGCCAGCTTTCGGTTATAAGTCATAAGGATAATAGCGTTGAAGATAAGTAACGAAAGCAGCCCAAGTATTACCGTTCCAAGGAGCATCCAGTCAATCGCTCTGCTTGAAACAAGATCTTTCTCCGGGATATAAGTTATAAGAAACCATATATTCATAGTCTCAAGGGGCATATACGATAAGATGCAGTCGTCACCCTTGAAATTCTTGATTATCATCGTTCCCGTCCCGCCGGTTACTTCGTTTTTCACACGCTCATATTCTTCGGCCGAGGACTTATTGTACGACTTATAGTACTCAAAGAAATTGCTGTTTTTAAAGGATTTGCCGTGAACAACATAATTTCCCTCTTTATCCACAAGACTTATCTCAACGTTCTCGTACTCTCCTTTAAGGAAAACAAGCTTTTGCTCAAGACGACTCAAGGGAACCACCCTCATCAGAAGGCCGCTCCTTATTTCACTTATTTCTTCATCGTAAACAAATACATGATTTAAAAACGCGATGGATTGCACACCGTTTGTGGGATTTGTGTAAGCCCTTGTAAGATTGACAACGTCATTTACATCACTTACATTTTCGATATTATCAAAGATATTGATATTCTTGTAGGAAACCGTATAGACATCCGGATCCGAAATACTTGCCGAAGTGGAAATACCGGCCCTTTTCGGATCGTCAAGAAAGATCAGGTGGCCTTCAATCTCCTGTGAAATCTTGGCTTTTCTGATATAAGATATTGCTTCATCCGCTGTCATAGGCGTCCCCGCCTGAGCGGAGCCATTGATATAATTGGACCAAATATCGCAAAGATGCTGTTCGTCTTCAAGGTAATTTGCGATGATCTGGTTTGTGGTCATAGTCATCTTTTCAAAGGAGGCGATTTCGTTTTTATTGCTGTCCGCCGCCTTAAAATTCGCATACCTGATGATAAAGAACAGTATGAAGCCCATTATCAAGAGATTGGGTATTACTATCAGCGCTTTTTTCAAGCTTTGTCCTCCAATTGATTCTCCAAAAAGCTTTCCTATACAGCTAAAAACGACTCGCAGCCTCTTACAATCTGTTTATAGACACCCGCAAAATCACCTGAATACCAAGGATCGGCTATATCCTCAGGCTGTCCGGTAAAGTCCATCAAAAGATGTACCTTTTTCCCGGGATCATCCCCAAGGATTCTTGATATCCCTCTAAGATTTGACCGTTCCATGGCTATAATGTAATCCCATTTATCGTAATCGCTCGGTGTCAGTTGCCTTGCACGCTTTGCAGAAAGGCCCAGTTCATTCCCGGGCACACCGATTCCATGCCGTTTAAGCTCCGCCTGCGCCGGAGGATAAACAGGATTTCCATATCCATTATAACATTCCTCGTCGCTCGTGGCAGCGGACTCTATCAAAAAATTCTCCGAGATTCCACGTTTATTTACCATATCCTTTAAAACAAATTCCGCCATCGGCGAACGGCAGATGTTGCCGTAACATACCATTAGAACTCTAATCATCCCTTGTAATCCTTTTTCTTTACTGTACTTTTTCTTTCCTGACCTGTCCTTTTCTTTACGTTCCGGCAATTATCAGCGAGATTTGCAAAATCGCTTTTTCCGCCGCCCGAAATTGACTGAAATTTTGCTCTTCAACAGCGGGATTCTATTAAATGTCATTCTCGCTGTCTACCATTGAATTAAACTTAAACTTTTTACCGCGGAATAATTAAATTCCCATTTCTCGCTGTTACTCTTGAAGTATAAGCAAAAATTATCTACAGCGGTATCATTATTTTTTCAGTTCCTATCTTATTGCAAGTTATCCTGAAATTTATTGTATAAAATACCTTTTCACCCATTTGTGATGAAGAAATACCATAATCGGAATAGGAATAATCGTGCCTGTACATAACGGAATCACGGAGTATATGCTGTCTCCTCCAATAAACGCAGAACAAATCCACGAGCCAATAATACAAATGCCATAAATGATCCACATTACGCCATGTTTCTTATTCCATGAATTGACATCTGATAATTGATCTACTTTCGGGGGTTTTTCTCCTGTATAAAAACCAACAGGTTCCTTACTCTTTAGCTGACTAACTCCAATTCCAAGCATTATCATTGCAACTATACAGAAAATCACACCAGAAATAATTGTTCCAGCCATCTTTTTTCCTCCGTTAATCTGAAATTCAATCCTCCACCGGCTTACAGATCGGTAATCCCCGTATGCATACGCCGATCTTGTATTTTTTTTTGGCGTTATTCTTTTCCCAAAAAACAACTGTATAACTAAACTCCGGGCCATCATTCACGAGTAACTCCCGCAGATAACCAAGCCCTTTGCTTCCCGTCTCTATGGAAATCCGGTCTGCTTTTTCCATTTCAAGCAAGTTCTCATAGATAGAATTATACAAACTGTAATATCTGTCACGGCTGGTATAATTCGCACGTGTATTTATTCTGTTCAGCTGCTCTATTTCTTTCTCAAGAGTGTTGAAATCCATAACCCTAATATACCTTATTACTCATACGATACCAGTAAATCAAATCCGACACTTATGGCTTTCTTTGTTTTCCTCATTAATAATATCCCCGCTTGTTAGCACGTTATGCTGGAAGTTACAATTTCTTCTCCATCAAATCAAACTTACCCTTGCGCCAGCTTGCATATCCTCTGGGCTCATATCCATTATGTAAATATAATCTTTGTGCAAAGTATTGATCCAAATAAAAGCCTTTGCAGGTCTTTAAATTGTCTCTTCTTTGTCAGTTCACGCGTAATTGCATAATGAATAATGCTTGATGCCATAGTCCTATTCTTTCTATATTCCAAATGCCGTCAAGGCACGATCCCAATATTTTTCCGGGACGCATCTCCAATCGACTTTGCCTTCTTCTTTTTCACATAATTCACAAGCTTTTGCCAAAACCTGAAATTGAGATATATCTTTTCCGAGTAATATTGCTTTAGCAACTCTATACCATCCGGGAGCCTGCATGGATAAGTTTTCTTCGTCCATCTCCCGAATAGTCTTTTCTACATCATAAGCGAGCGTATGGAATTCGGTATCCCACAATCCTTCACATGCTGATAACATCATAAATTGTGCTTTACCGCCACTTTTCAGCGGAGTTCCAACCGCTCCGGGATTAACCACTCTTTTCCCGTTACGAACATACTTTGTTTGAATATGAAAGTGTCCGCAAATAGTTAATTCTGTTTCCAAGCTTTCCGTCAAAGCGTCAATATAATCATAATCCTCACGAAGACTCTCATTAACCTTAAAGGGCGATCCATGACAGATCACAAAAGGCGGCATGTTATCATATTGCATTGTCTGTGCTATTGGCATCTTTTCAAATTCTTTAATCTGAGTATCTGTAAGATGAGTATACGAATACAGCAACATACCGGATCCTGATGTTCCGGCCTGCCAAAGCCAATCATCATGCTTGCCGTTTTTGTGATCTATCCAATAGTTTTCCTTATTTCCTCGGATAAAAGTACAAGGATATTCCCGCTTAAGTTTGGTCAGACACTCCAGTGTCCGTTCGGGATACGCCATTTCACCAACGTAATCCCCTAAAAATATATATTCATCAGCCTCAAGCCTCTTTGCTTCATCTACACATCTTTCCAAGGCGACATGATTGCTGTGAATATCCGCCATAACCGCAATTTTCATATTATCTGCTCCGGTCTGTAATTATCTTTATCGACAACAACATAAAGATCCTCGCCCATCATATCTTCAAAATGCTTTCTGAGTCTTATGTTGGTATCCCACTTTTCCTGATCATATGCCCCGTAACGGGCTTTAACATCCGTCATACGCTCAATCTGATCCATAACCCCTTCTGCACCGGCTATGGAATCGCAAAGCTGGATCAGACGGTCATAATCATCAAGTTCAATTGCATTAAGCTCATCTTTTATCAGGGAAGTCTCTTCTTCGGTAGTGTCAAATTTTCCAACATATTTCGATATGTCCTTTTCATTAAAAGAATGCGTCAGACATATTCTTGCAACATCGTCATATCCAAGAGACATCATATAAGAATATCCATCAGACACATGACCAAGATGCCGTTTTCCAAACTTCCTTCCGATATCATGAAGCAATCCCAAAACATATGCCTTTTCGGAATCCATTCCTGATCTTGCGGCAATAGCCTCAGCACAATGCGCCGCTGTTCTGCTATGATTTCCCCACGGGCCCGGATTACAGCCTTCCGCTTCCATCAGTATTTTTTCTGCTTCCTCTCTGGTCGGATACATTTTCTTACAATAATCATTCTTTAGAACCATATTATATTCGTAATACATACATATAGTTCCCTTTGATAACTTAAATCCATTCTTTTCGTAAAACTTAGCCGCTGGTGCATACTCGCTTGTATAAAGAACAATTCCCGCAAGTCCTTTTTCTTTACTGTAATCTTTAACCGCATTTAATAGTTGTTTACCTATTCCATGCCCTTGTCGTTCGGGAAGTACCGCCATCTCATTAATGTAAATCTCTTCTTTGCTTCCGGAAATCTTACAAAGTGCGAATATACAACCTAACACTTCTTCATTTTCTTCATAAACATATCCAACAAATCTTTTCTGTTCAAAAAAATCGCGAAGATATTCTGTTGCATTTTCTGCTGTCCAATCTATTCCCCAATGTTCCATGGGGAATGCTTTTGCATAAATCATGCCACATTGTGCCAAGTCAATGTTCTCCATAACTCTAATCATTTTGCTGTCCCACCATCAAATTCCAGTTTACCCCCATAGCGAGTTTTACTGGAATTTATTGTTTATTTCCCTGTAGGATCATTGACAGTGGATAACCTCTATGATCTATTGAGGAAAACCCACCGCTGATATCATGATCAAACTCCTTTAGCCCGGTGATGACAATTCCGTTATTACACATTCCGGATATTATTTCTGACAATGAATGAGTAAAATCGGTAAAAGTCTTAGAATGATAGTTCTTCAGCGTCATATAATAC
>JAFUFI010000022.1 GCA_017469945.1 Lachnospiraceae bacterium
TAACTTACAAACAATGTTTGCAGCGGATGAACTCCGGTATCAGCCGGTACCGGAGACCGTTTGCAATTTTCATCAAAATGATGATGCAACATTCATCAAAAGAGTTCTGCAACTTTTATTAAAAGGGGCTTGCAAAAAACACTGCTACAATATTCCGTAATTGTTATCTGGCGTCAAAATGACGTCAGATATAGTCGAGGGATGACGCCTAAATGACGCCGGCCCTCTATTTTTGTCTTTAGCTCCCGATTCCGGGAGCTTTTTTCATGTGATCATAAAATATTATAAATTTTTCTGTGCTTTTTTTCGGATTAGGCGATTTATGTCCCACATAGTTTATGAAAGGCAAAAGGAGAGTTGCTTCCGGCGGAAGTGTGGGAGCAGCCGAGGATTCCTCACGACCTGCGGTCGTGGTGATTTACCGGAAATGAGAGCCGGCGCGCTTCGCACCGCTTTCATTTCCTTCCGGGATAAGGATGTCAGAACGCTTGTGGATAGCGTACAGTCCACCGGACTTTCCGCTCCCTAACGCTTGATGAGCTGCTCACTCGTAATGATCTTTCTTTAGAAAGCTCATCACGGCTCGCGGACCATCATCTGCCATCCATATCCCGGATAAATCACAAAGACCACTAACTACCCTTACCGGGAATATTCCATCGCAGGAAATATACGCTGTCGGGTTTTCATAGTGGGCAGTTAGGCAAGTTTCGCCTTATGGATTGCCACATCGCTTCCGCTCTGTGACAACCATAACGCGCCGGTCGTATGGGGCCCCCGTCCCCATTACGACCTAAACTTGCCAGTGGGGCGCAGCCCCCTTGGATCCCCCGGCCCATCGGATGGTCTGTGTGCGCCTAAAACCATCCACCGGATGCTTTTAGGCACACGCCGCCCGTCCGATTAGGGGCGCTGCCCCTGCACCCTGCCAAGGGGCCAAGCCCCTTTGGAAACCCTGGATTGTACGAAAGGAAATTCACAATGGAAAAAGCAAACAGAAAAAGAGACAGAGCCATCACGGTACGAATGACGGATGAGGAATATACCCTGTTCAAAAATAAAGCTGACAGCTCAGGTCTTTCACGCCAGGCATTCTTCATCTGCCTGATCAAGGGAGCGCGTGTTAACTCATCAGATAGACTCAGGGAGGCAGAAAAGAAAACGAGAGAAGCTGAAAATAGAGCTGAACGTGCGGAAGAGTATGCTGACTTTGAGGAAAATGTCTCAACTCTTGTGATGCGCATATCATGTGGTGTACTAACTCTGTTCCTTCTTCTTGAATCCGTATTCCACAGGGGGTTCTGGAAAGACCTTTTCAGCTTCTTTTATATACCGGGAAGATGGCTGTTTAATCAATGGATACCAATCATTTTTAGGAAATCGGAAGTGATCGTTTCTTTGCAGTTTTTTGGAAAGATAGGTATCACGATTGCTATCCTGGGAGCGTTGGCATTCATCGTGTGGATGATAATCCTTACGGTGAAACGCGAAAGCTGGCTGACGATTGTGGTATTTATTGTAAGCCTTGGGATTGTAGTGATACTTGGAGACCTTTTCCCATTTAACCGTATCATACCGGTGTTTGTTTTGATGACGATATACCATCTGGTCTTTTGGATCATCGAGAGAAAAGAACAAAGATCGGTTTCAAAGAAATAGTATTGAACACTTTTAACTGAAAATTCGTGGAAAGGAGGGCGTGATGGACGGATCAGTAAAAACAAATATTGTAGAAGATCTTCTTGCCGAGATCAGAAAATTACATACCGCTAAGTCTATCCTCACGCCCCCGCGTGGTGGTATAATGGACGCAAGTGGTGTCGCCCTAATTGATGATATGACACGACAGGAAAGATCTTTGAAAAGAGAATACGTACTACAAAGGCACGTCACACCGGACGGACAGCCGCGCCAGATAAAACCACCAACAGGAACCATCAACGGATGGAGCACAAGGATGGAAGGGAAGAAGCGCATCAAGGCTAAGACTTATGACATGCTCATTGACAAGCTATTCGAGATATATTCAGACGGATGCCTCGACATGAGCTTCCGGAATGTATTTGAAATGGCGCTCCAGCGGAAAGAGGAACTCTGTAGCGAGAATACCGCTACGAAGTACAGGGCTGATTATAAACGCTTCATATCGGATGATTTTGGAAAGAAACTCATCTGTGACATGACAGCGGATGAGATCAGGACTTACGGTACGGAACTCGTAAAGAGCAGGGACTTAAAGAAAGAAGCATTCAGGGCTTTTAAGAGCGTCCTTAACCTTACTTTCGAGTTTGCTGTATCCAAAGGTTACGTTAATCTCAATCCGGTGACAAGGATGCAGAACCAGGATTTCTACCGTATCTGTCAGAAGCAGTTCAAATCTGCCGAGCAGAAAGCCATGAGTCCCCAACAGATCGAGGCGATAACAAAGGAAGTAAGACGCAGGATGGATAACCCCGTTAAATACGGTCCCTGTTATACCTGCGGATATATGTTCATCTTTGCTTCCCTTACCGGAATGAGGGCAGGCGAGATAAGCGCGCTCAGGTGGACTGACATAACCGATGAGCGTATACATATCCATGCCCAGCAGCTCAAAAAGGGAAACACTATGGAATTTGAGTATGTTCCCTGGACAAAGAATGAGCGCAGGATCCCGAAGGGCGGAAGATATTTCCCCATGACGGAAAAGATACGTGCCTTACTTAAAGAATTGCGTGAAGCACAGGAAAGAGCCGGCATAAACTCTGAGTGGGTCTTTGCCAATCCTGACGGAAGCTGGGTACTGGCAGATACCTGTTACGAGAAGTTCTTATACAGGATATGTAAGAGCCTTGGATATTCGATCACCAATAACCACGCCATAAGGATGTACTTCAATTCATATGTCCTTATTCCAAAAGGGATTGATGTGACCAACAGGGCTAAACTCCTCGGACATTCAGTAGAAGTGAACCTCAAGAATTACAGCTTTGCAGACTACGATTACTGTGAGATCGCGCAGAGAGCGCTCGACGACGATGAAGGGACCCCCTGGGGACCCCCAAATGTTTTAAGTTTCGAAACAAAAAAACTCCGCAAGTCCTTGTAAATACTGGACTTGCGGAGCAATAAAAAAGAGCAGGTGATGGGAATCGAACCCACGTATTCAGCTTGGAAGGCTGATGTTCTACCATTGAACCACACCTGCATTGTTTGTTGCTCTTGTGTGTCGCAACAAAGGGTATTCTAACTTATAGAATCGATATTGTCAACAACTTTTTTTAAATTTTTTTTTGTGTTATTCTTTTAGGGGGAAAAAGCAAGGAGGAGACGTATGGCAAAGAAGATTCTTGTTATCGGTGGTACATATTTTCTCGGCAAGGCTTTTGTGCAAATGATCCTTGAGGAAACGGACTGCGAAGTTACGATCGTGCACCGCGGTACCGCGGGAGCGAAGATTGATATCGAAAGCGATGGTCTTACGGAAATCTTTGGGGACAGACATGACGGAGCGGCGCTTAGGGAACTTCCCGGGGAACACTATGACGCCGTTGTGGATTTTTGTGCGTATATAAAAGGCGACATTTCCTTCTTGTTAGATCGTATAAAGGCGACAGTAGATCATTACATATTCATCAGTACGGTTGATGTCTACCAAAGGGGACTCGGAAGGTTTCTGGAGGAGGATGCTCCTCTTGAAACAAGGAGTTTTGGCGGTACGACGGGCGATTACATATCCGGCAAGGTTGCGCTTGAGTCGGAGATAAAAGAGGCCTGCGCGAAAAAAGGCTGTGAATATACGGTTCTTAGGCCGGCCATCATCTTCGGACCTGAAAACTACGCGCCCCGGGAGGGAATGTACTTCTACTGGATCCGTAGCGCGGGGCAGGTGCTGTCTCCAACAGACTCGGACGGAGAGTTTCAGCTTGTGTACGTAAAAGACGCTGCTCGGGCAGTAAAGCTTGTCCTAGGCAACTCGGCAGCCTACGGCAGGGCATTTAACGTCTGCGAAAACAAAACAGAAAACTACGAGAGTTTCTGCAATCTTTTAAAAGAAGCTACAGGGGAAGACTTCGAGATTCTTGAAACCCGCGTAGAAGTAATAAATGAAAAGAACATCCCGCTTCCTTTTCCGCTTACAAAGGCGGAGTCAAATTATTACGACGGCAAAGCTATAGCGGAGCTTGGACTTAAATTTACCGATAAGGTTTCGGCTATGAAAGAGACCTATCAGGATTATCTTAGGAGGAACTCATGAAATTTTTATATCCCGAAGGAAAGAAAAAAGCGCTGACATTCAGCTACGATGACGGAGAGATCTTTGATATTAAGCTGGCGGAAATCCTTAGAAAGCATGGAATGAAGGGAACTTTCAACTTAAACTCTTCAAATCTTTGCGATAGCGACGGCGGCCGTTATGTCAACAAAAATAAGCTCGCCGAGATTTACGCGGGCCACGAGATCGCAATCCACGGTGTTGAACATAAAAACCTTTGCCAGATGACAGACCAGGAGATCGCGCTTGAGATCCTCCCCGACAGACAGGCCCTCGAAAAGCTTACAGGTGGTCTTGTACAGGGTATGGCATACGCCTTCGGCGCGTACAACGATGATATCATAAGGATAATCGGCACCCTCGGAGTGCACTACTCAAGAACCGTTGGTGAGAATCATTATTTTGATCTTCCAAAGAATTTCCTTGCCTGGGATGCGACCTGCCATCATGATCATGATGTAATGAAATGGGGAAACGAATTTCTTGATTGTCCGGATTGGAAAGAACTTCCGCTTATGTACGTTTGGGGACATTCCTATGAGTTTGGCCGCCCCGATGACTGGCATATAATAGAAGAATTCACCGATATGATGCAAAACCGAGATGAAATCTGGTATGCAACAAACGGTGAAATCTACGATTATATTACAGCTATAAGACGACTGGAATTCGGCGCCGGACGTGACATCGTTTACAATCCTACCGCTCTTTCCATCTGGTACAAGGGTAAGGATGGGAAACCGATGGTTATAGAGCCCGGCGAAACGGTAAAAATCTAAATCCTTTAAGACTACTTACCGATCGTATTTTTAATAAGACTGATAATAACAGGGATGGCGTTCTGCATGGTACTTTTTTCCATAGCATGAATATAGCTGTCCCTGTCTTCATATACAGCGCTGACCGTGTCTGCAAGAAGCTCGGGGCTAAGCGTATCCTGGTCTAAAACCTTGCTGTATCCCTGAGATGCAAAGGACTCGGCGTTTAAAAGCTGGTCGCCGCGGCTCGACTTTGCGGGGAGCGGGATGAGAATATTTGGTTTTTTAAGAGCTACGATCTCGCAGATTGCGTTGGCTCCCGCCCTTGAGATGATTACATCTGCCATAGCAAAGAGATCCTTCATCTCATCCTTTATATATTCAAACTGCACATAACCCTTGGTTCCTTCGAGGGATTCATCTTTTTTGTTCTTTCCGCAAAGATGGCAGACGTTAAACGTAGGGAGGAGTAAAGGAAGGGCTTCTCTTAAAGCTTTGTTTACGGCTACGGCGCCGAGGGATCCACCGGTAACCATCAAAACAGGCTTATCATCCGTAAATCCGCAAAAAGCCTTTCCCCTGGCTGTATCGCCCGTAAAGAGCTCGGCCCTGATTGGGGTTCCTGTGTGGACTGCTTTTCCCGCGGGGAGCTTAGAAACGGTCTCCGGGAAGTTACAGCAAACCTTTTTTGCGGCACCGTAGCAAAGCTTATTTGCAAGCCCCGGTGTCATATCCGATTCGTGGATGATGCAGGGAATTTTAAGAGCCGCCGCCGCGCGAACAACGGGGACGCTTACAAATCCGCCCTTTGAAAAGACAACATCGGGCTTATAATCCTTTAAAAACTTTTTTGCCTCGTTAAATCCTTTGACAACCTTAAAAGGATCGGTCAGATTCTTGACGTCGAGGTAGCGGCGGAATTTGCCTGTCGCAACGCCGACGTAGTTAAGCCCCTGATCCGTGGCAAGCTGTTTTTCGATTCCATCGTAAGAGCCGACGTAAGTAATCTTAAAACCTTCTTTATTAAGCGCCGGGAGGAGAGCAAGGTTCGGGGTTACATGTCCCGCGGTGCCGCCTCCGGTGAGAACTATTTTACTCATTTTTTCTCCTTCGGATTGAAAAAACCAATCTGATTAATTTATTCTTAATAATTGACATTCTACCACCATAACCTTGAATTTGCCACACGACTTTGATAAAATAAACAGGGTTTGCACAATATCTTGCAACACCCCTAACCCTTTAGATAGCTTAAGAGGCGGACTTATGAAGATAGTTGTACTTGAAAGAAACAGCGTAGGACCCGATATCCCGGTTGACTGCTTTAACGAGCTCGGGGAAGTGGTTTGCTACCCCAATACCGTTACGGTTTCCGATGTGGCCGAGAGGGTTAAGGACGCCGATATCGTGGTGGCCAACAAGTCGCCGATGAACGAGGAAAGCCTAGGGGGTGCCCCCAATATCAAGCTTGTCTGCGAGTTTGCCACGGGCTATGACAACTGCGACCTTAAGTATTTAAGATCAAGAAACATTCCCGTCTGCAACGTGGTCAACTACTGTACCGATATGGTTGCGCAGCACAGCTTCGCTATGGCTCTCGCTCTTTCTCAGAGCCTGCCGCATTACGACAATTACGTTAAATCCGGCGAGTACAGCGCCCAGGACAGATTCTCAAACTTTGATGTTCCTTTCTACGAGCTTGCGGGCAAGACCTGGGGAATCGTGGGAATGGGTAATATCGGAAGAAAGGTAGCGCAGATAGCAAGCGCCTTCGGATGCAGGGTTATCTTCCATTCCGTCACCGGTACAAGTAAGGTTACGCAGTACGAGCGCGTTGATAAGGATACTCTCCTTAAAGAGAGCGATTTTGTCTCAATCCATTGTCCCTTAAGCGATATCACAAGGGATTTTATCGACGCTGACGCTCTTAAAAAGATGAAAAAAACGGCAGTCCTTATAAATGTGGCAAGAGGACCTGTTGTTAACAATACCGCTCTTGCCGAGGCCCTTGAAAGCGGCGAGATAAAAGCGGCGGGACTGGACGTCCTCGAAAAGGAGCCTTTGGCCCCTTCGAATCCTCTTTCAAAGATCAAGGATTCTAACAAACTTATCATTACTCCCCATCTTGCATGGGGCAGCGTAGAAGCCAGAACAAGATGCGTTCTCGGCGTGTACGACAATATAAAGGCATTCTTGGACGGCAGTCCGATACATGTCGTAAATTAAAGGAAGAAAGATATGATCGAATCTCTTAAGAAAAACGGCAAAGGAATCATCCTTTTGCTGATCAGCGCTTTCAGTTTGGCGCTGGGACAGCTGCTTTGGAAAAAGCCTCTTGAGAATGTAGATATTCCTCTCGTTCTCGCCTCGGGATTTTCCGGCATCTGGTCGCTGTTTTTAAAGGTTTTACCCGGCTTTATCGTTTACGCCATCGGCGCGGTAGTAATGACTATCGGACTCGGATACGGAGAGCTTTCTGTGCTCCAGCCCATTAACTCAATGAGCTATGTATTTGCACTCATCCTTTCCGCAATATTCGTACCTACCGAATCCATTTCCGTCATCACCGTGATTGGCGTATTCGTAGTAATTGCCGGAGTTATCGTGATAGGAGGAAGCAGCAAGAAATGACAATGAATCCCCTATCCGTAAAAGAGATCATTATTATAATCGTGATCCTCTTGTCATCAACATGTATTTCCTCTCTTGCGAGTTACTTTTTAAAGAAAGCATCTCCCGCTGACGGAGGAAACAAGATCAAGATACTTCTCTCGCCGTTTTTCTATCTCGGCGGGGTGATGTATGTGGTGTCAGCTGCCGCAAATATATATTTATTGCAAAAGCTGCCTTATGCCATAGTGCTCCCCTTAGGATCGCTGACCTACATCTGGACGATGTTCTTCTCCAACAGACTTCTCGGAGAGAAGATCACAGGACGCAAGATCCTCGGAATGTGCATTATTATTGCCGGCGTTGTATTGGTAGCATTGGGAAAAGGTAAGTAAAGGAAGGAAATTAGTATGATGAAAAAGTTAGTTTCAGTTATGCTTTGTCTCGGCTTATCCGCATGTCTTCTTGCAGGATGCTCCTCAGATAAAGCAGACGTAGCGGATGATCCCGCATCCAGCACAATAGCTCAGCCCATCGGAGGTGAAACAGAGAGCCCCGTGGTAGAAGAGCCTGTCGCTGAAGAACCCGAAGAGCCCACGCCCTCCGGTGATTTCAAAATCTTAGACAACGCAGATGCTCCCGAAGGATTCGTTTACAACGAGCTTTCAGGAAGACTTATTGACGCATCCATCGAAAATCAGCGTCCCATCGCCGCAATGGTTGATAACGAGAAGACCGCTCTTGACCACTTCGGACTTAACGATGCCGACGTTATTTATGAGATGGTAAACAGCCTTGAGAACAACCGCGTAACCAGACTTATGGTTATCATCAAGGACTGGGACAAAGTAGAAAGACTCGGAAGTGTCAGAAGTGCCCGTACCACAAACTGCATGCTTGCAGCCGAGTGGAACGCAGTACTCCTTCATGATGGCGGTCCTTTTTACATCAACGATTACATTAAGCTTGATTCCATTGATAACTTAAGTGGTGTGTTTGCACGTATCAAGAACGGAAAACCTGTTGAGTTTACCGAGTATGTTACTCATGATGACCTTGTAAAGTACCTCAAGAATTCAACCGCTATTGATACCGAGTACAATTCATATTATACAGGCCCTCACTTCAAGTTCTCTGAGAGCAATGCAATGGAAGGAAATACCTACAGCTCTGAAAAGGACGCTGTCGGAACTATCACTCTTCCTTTCCCTCACAACGCTTCAGAGCTTCATTACAACGCTGATGAGAATATGTACGAGTACTATGAGTACGGTGCAGCTCACGTTGACGGAGAGACCGGAGAGGTCCTTAAATTTAGAAACGTAATCCTTCAGAGAGCCTCTATGGGCAAGTATGATGACAATGGTTATATGTACTACAACATCGGCGGTTCCGGAGAAGGATACTTTATAACCGATGGAAAGTGCGTTCCTATTACCTGGAACAAGCCTTTAAACCTTGAAGGCAATACACAGTTCTTTGATGCAAACGGAAATGAGATCGTCCTTAATGCAGGTACTACCTACATCGGACTTATTCCCGATGATACCTGGAGCACAATGGTTATCAAGTAATTGCTTTAAGCATTTAGAATCAAGAATAAGTATTAAGAAATAAAGGAAACTATAAACGCGGCATATAACCTATGCCGCGTTTATATGGGGAAAATTATGAAAAAAAGTATTTCACTTATGCTGGTATCCGTACTGGCTTTATCTCTTGCTGCATGTAGCAGTAAGGAAAATGCTCCTGCAGAAAGCACTGCCGAAGAGGCTGTAGTTGCAGAGCAGGCTTCTTCTGAAGTAGCAGAAGAAGCTGAGGCTGAAAATGCAGAAGCTATAGAAGCAGAAAATGCTGAAAACGCTGAATCAGAAGAGTCAAAAGAAACTGAAAACGCAGAGGCTTCAGAAGAAGTAGCAGAAGGCGCATCTGAGGAGAGTGCTGAGGAAGCAATTCCCGATACACGTACAGTAGTAGAAATCGATGTATGTGCTATGGAAGTTTTACAGGATACTGATATTTACGATACTCCCGATGATAGCGGAAACGTTCTCGAAAATGCAAAGGCAGGATGGGACCTTATCATCTTTGGTTACTGTGAAGAGACCGGTTGGTATGAAACAGAGTATGCCAACAACAAGATCGGATTTATAAATGGCGAATTCCTTGGAGAGCCTAAGCCTATTCCTGATGGACCTACCGAATAATCGCCGGTAAGAAATCTGTATACAAGGTCATCAAAAAAGGAACCGGATGTGCTGACATTCGGTTCCTTTTAAATGCGTTTTATTGGTATTAATTAGTCTTTGATTAAACCTTAAATCTGTATCCCACACCCCAGATAGTTTCGATGTAATCGGGGTTTGCGTTGTCTTTTTCAATCTTCTCACGGATCTTCTTGATATGAACCGTAACGGTGGCGATATCTCCGATCGATTCCATATCCCAGATTTTTCTAAAGAGCTCTTCCTTGGTAAATACATGGTTGGGATTCTCAGCAAGGAAAGTTAAAAGGTCAAATTCCTTGGTTGTAAAAGCTCTTTCCTCGCCGTCGACAAATACTCTGCGGGCGGTCTTATCAATTCTTAAACCGCGGATCTCGATGATATCGTTCTCGGTTTTTTGCTGACCGGCCGTTACAAGCCTGTCATATCTTGAAAGGTGTGCCTTAACTCTGGCAACAAGCTCGCTGGGGCTGAAGGGTTTTGTCATATAATCGTCAGCGCCGAGACCGAGTCCCCTTATCTTATCGATATCATCTTTCTTTGCCGATACCATGATGATCGGAATGTTGATAGTCTTTCGGATTTCCTTGCAGACCTCAAAACCGTCCATCTCGGGGAGCATCAGATCAAGTACAACAAGGTCATATGAATTGTTTCTTGCGGCTTCAAGTCCGGCAAGTCCTGTATTGCATACATCTACTTCATAATCGCTCATCTCGAGATAGTCTTTTTCGAGGTCTGCGATATCATGTTCGTCTTCAATGATCAAAACTTTACTCATATACGTTTCTCCAATCTGCCTTTCTTTTAGAGCTAAAGCTCAATATATTTTCTGAGAACAAAGTGCATACATGTGCTTTCGCCTTCTTTACTGGTTGCCCAGATATATCCGCCATGGTCCTCAATGATTTTCTTAACAATGGAAAGCCCGATGCCGCTGCCGCCCTGAGCGGAGTTGCGGGAAGAGTCTGTCCGGTAAAATCTTTCAAATATCTTGGGAAGATCCTGCTGGGCGATACCGCGGCCGTTATCCTCAATCTCTACCATAACCGAATCCGATTCATCAAGAAGCCTTATATCTATCTTTGCCTTGGGCTTATCGATGTACTTGATGGAATTGCTGATGATATTGTTGATGACTTTCTTTAGCTGTTCCGGATCCGCTATTACAAGAGTATCATGCGAAACCATATTTGTATATGTGTATTCGATGCCTCTTTCTTCGAGGTCGAGACCGATCTCCTCGATACAATCGTTGAAATAGTCCGCAATGTTGATACGCAAAAACTTGTAGGGAATGCGATCGTTGCAGGCGTTTGAGTACGTTGTAAGCTCGTTTATAAGCCTGTCCATATCCACGGCTTTGTTGTAAATTGTTTTTACATACTTGGTAGTCTTTTCGGGGGTGGTACATATTCCGTCAAGAATACCCTCGGCGTAACCCTTGATAGCGGTGATAGGAGTCTTTAAGTCGTGGGAAATATTGCTTACGAGCTCCCTGTTTTTCTCTTCCTGGCGGGAGCGCTCCTCGCAGGTTTCCTTAAGGCGCATACGCATATCTTCGTAATTGCGATAAAGGTCGCCGAATTCGTTCTCGGCGTTTGTCTCAAGTACGTAGGTGTAATCGCCTTCGCGGATCTTGTTCATTGCTTCGTTTAACTTGCTGACCGGCTCGTAGATGCCGCGCCTTATCCATGTTGAAACAAGAAGTCCCGTCATAACAAGGATGACTACGCAGGCGATGAGAAGGTCGATAAGCCAGTGCTTCGTAAGCTGGTCAAAGGTAAACTTCATCTCGGGAGTAATACCGCCTAAGAATCTTCCGATTCCAAGGAAAGCCAGAAACATAAAAAGCAGAGGAACGACGATGGATATGATACATGCAAATATGATTTTGGTTTTAATCTTCATAATTCGCACCGTTCTTCAAAATAGTTTATTTTCACTTAAAAAAGCTGGAAATATAAGTTACAGAAAAAGTATAGCACAACGTAGTTAATTTCGAAGAAAATAAGTCTAAAAAAATTATTAAAATTGATAAAAAATATAGTAAAAACGTAGAAAACATGGTGGCTTGCGGAAAAGGGTAGAGAAACCTAACCAAGATTAGATTGACGTAGTATTGTGCGATAATATAAAGTGAAACTATCAAATGTTCTGAATTTTTGACAAATCTAATCTTATGGAGGAAAAGCTATGAAGTATGTATGTCCTGTTTGCGGTTATGTACATGAGGGAGACAATCCCCCCACGGAGTGCCCCGTTTGCCATGTTAGCGGAGATAAGTTCAAGGTAGTTGAGGGCGAGCTTACCCTTGCTGCTGAGCATGAATTCGGTTTATATGCAAAGACAGTTAAGAATAATCCCGAGATCAGCGAGGAAGATAAAAAGTATATCTTCGAGCAGCTCAAGGCAAATTTCGAAGGAGAGTGCTCAGAGGTCGGAATGTACCTTTGCATGGCCAGAGTAGCGCACAGAGAAGGATATCCCGAGATTGGACTTTACTGGGAGAAGGCTGCCTTCGAAGAGGCTGACCATGCTGCAAGATTTGCTGAGATGCTCGGAACCGATCTTGAGCCCAAGATGACCGATTCCACAAAGCAAAACCTTGCATGGAGAGTAGACTGCGAATTCGGCGCTACTCAGGGAAAGACAGACCTTGCTAAATGCGCTAAGAAAAACAACCTTGACGCAATCCATGACAGCGTACATGAGATGGCTCGCGACGAGGCTCGTCACGGCAAGGCATTAAAGGGTCTTCTTGATAGATATTTTAAATAAATCAAAAAAGTTTTGATAAAACGTGCTCCGGCCCATATAAGCCGGAGCATTTTTTGTGGCTAAATGTTGTATATGCGCGGAAAAAGGCTTATAATAGCGGTAGTTTGTTTTTTGTTTTGTTCTTAAATTATGTTTTTTGAAAAAGAAATTGTTTTAAGGAGGAAGAAATGACTTACGAAAAAATTGTAGAAAAGGTGCAGAAATCATTCGCCAAAGCTTCAGGCTGGGACATCGGAGGCCACAAGGCAATCCAGATCAACGTCCGCGGAGAAGGCGAAGGAGCGTTCTATATCGAGGTTAGCGAGGGCAAGTTTAATGTACAGCCCTACGAGTACTACGATAACGACGCAGTGGTGACCATCAGCTCAAAGGTTCTTGTGGACATCATGGATGGTAAAACGGAGCCCGCTGATGCGTATTCAGCACAGAAATATTCAATAGTGGGGGATGCGGATGTTGCCAACAAGATCCTCTCCCTTCGCACAGTCAGCGAAGCTAAAAAGGCAGTTAAGAAAGCCGCTGACGAGACAAAGAAGGCTGCAAAGAAGGTAAGCGCGCAGACAAAGAAGGCCGCTTCAAAAACTACCAAGACAGCTAAGAAAGAAGTTAAAAAGGCAACAGCCGAGACTAAAAAGGCTGTAAAGAAGGCTACCGATGAGACCGCAAAGGCAGCCAAGGCAGTAGCCAAAGAAGTAAAGGCAGAGACCAAGAAAGCAGTTAAGAAGGCAACTGACGAAACCAAGAAAGCAGCTAAGAAGGCAACCGCGGAGACCAAGAAAGTAGCTAAGAAAGCTGCCGACGAGACCAAGAAAGTAGCCGAGAAGGTTACCGCAAAGGCTGAGGAAGTTAAGGCTGCAGTTCCTACCGTTAAGCCCGCTTTTAAGAGACCCGTAGCGATCAAGCCTGCTGACGACAAAAAATAAAGGATTATCAAATGGAAAAGATAGCAAGTTTCACAATCGACCATATCAAGCTACAGCCGGGAGTGTATGTATCCCGTAAGGACCACGTGGGCGCTGAGGTTATTACAACCTTTGACCTTCGTATGACAAGCCCTAACGAGGAGCCTGTTATGAATACCGCGGAGATGCATACCATCGAACACCTTGCTGCGACGTTTTTGAGGAACCATCCGGCCTACAAGGACAAGACCGTATACTTCGGCCCCATGGGATGCAGAACGGGCTTCTACCTTCTCCTTGCCGGAGATTACGAGTCCAAGGATATCGTCCCTTTGATGATCGAGATGTATGAATTCATCAGAGACTTTAAAGGCGATGTACCCGGAGCGTCTCCCAAGGACTGCGGAAACTACCTTGATATGAACCTTGGAATGGCCAATTATCTCGCAAAGAGATATCTGGATAATGTTCTCTACGGAATAGGCGAAGACAGACTTGTATATCCCGAATAATCTTTTGGTAAAATAAGCCCGCCGGCTCTTTGGGCCGGTGGACTTTTTAGTTAAAACAAACGTATTTTAAAGAGGAAAACAGTATGAGCAAAATCGGAATAATCGGAGCAATGGAACTCGAAGTCGAGACTCTTAAGAGCAAGATGAATGTAACCCGAAAGGTTACAAAGGCAAATATGGAGTTTAACGAGGGTACTCTCGGCGGGGCGCAGGTAGTTGTCGTAAGAAGCGGAGTCGGCAAAGTAAACGCTGCTCTTTGCGTACAGATTCTTGCCGATATATTCGAGGTTACTCATATTATCAATACCGGAGTTGCAGGCTCTCTCAACACAAAGCTTGATATCGGGGATATCCTTATTTCAAAGATAGCTCTTCACCACGACGTGGATGCCACCAATTTCGGATATCAGCTTGGAGAGGTTCCTCAGCTTGGAATCAAGGAATTCCCCGCTGATGAGAAGATGATCGCTTTGGCAGAGGAAACCTGTAAAAAGGTCCTTCCCGAGCTTAAAACTCTTGTGGGCCGCGTAGTCAGCGGAGACCAGTTTATCGCGGACAAGGCGGTTAAAGAAAAGCTCATCACAAATTTTGCCGGTGACTGCTGCGAGATGGAGGGTGCTTCCATCGCCCACGGCGCATACCTTAACGGTATACCCTTTGTAATCCTCAGAGCTATCTCCGACAAAGCGGACGATTCCGCCCAAATGGACTATCCTACTTTTGAAAGACATGCCGCAGAGCACTGCGCTAAGCTTGTAGAGGCTCTTGTGGGACAGATATAAATAACCGGGGGTTAATGCGATATGCATAACAAAAAAACTATACTGACGGCAGCTCTATTGGGGATGGCCCTGCTTCTTTCCGCCTGCTCAAAAATGACACAGGGGGACGGGGTTGGAGGGTCATTATCAGACAGCTCGCCCCAAAGTCAGACAATGACACAGGGGGACGGGGTTGGGGGGTCACTATCAGGCGGCGAAAACGCCGGCTCCGACAGTGCATCTTTCTTCCCTTACGGAGAGGTATTTTACGACGGAAGAATGATCATGGGCGGACTCGAAGAACCCGCCGAAAGGCTCGATCCCGCCGAGATTTACGCAAACGTAACCTACACTCCCCAGATGTTTTACGGGGATTACAGGTTAAACCATAAAAATGACGGCATTCAGACTGCGTATGCTTCAAGAGAGTTTTTAAACAGCTGTAAGTGGGTAAAGGGCGATCAAATATCTGACTCCTTATCCGGAAAAATCATCTCTTCGATCCCCTATAGGATCGTGGCCGGAAATGCGGAGCTGGACAACGCTCTTATTACAGATACAAACTACAACTGGTGCCAGATTTACTTCGCGGTATCGGGCGACGAGAGAGAAGGTGTCTACCTCGATGCGGCTTATACCATCGAGGGAAAAGATATAATCTTTACTCCCGTATCGAGCTGGAGCTTCGACGAGACAACCGGGGAGCTTAGTTACAAATTCGAAGAAAAACAGGTTAAATATAGCTTTGAATTTTGCGGTCCGAAGATTACTCTTTCAACAGAGGACGCAAGCTATACCCTTATCGAGAGAGATTTCACAAGCTGGAAGAGCTACGTGACCGAGGAGAGCCTATCCGTTGAGAGCAGTCTTTCCGAGAATTCAAGAAAAGTTGACGACATTGTCGGAATTGATATCACGGTTCAGGTGGATGCAAACGGAAAACTTAATCCCAAAAAGTCCAACTTCACTTTAAAAACAGAATCAAACGGTCAGACAAAGAACTGTAACGGCTGCGCTAAATGGGACGAGGACGGACTCTTTACCTTCTCCTACACGGACCAAAACGGCGAGACAAAGATCCATCAGATGGTTATGTTTTACTGCGGCTTTGACGGAATAATCCTTTCCGACGGAAAGAAAAACTACTACTATCTCAGCACATTTTTATCCGAGGCCAGCGTCGGACATTACACGATCGAAGACCTTGGAGCAAATATTTCCGAAGAAGATGCGGCTGTTATCGAGACTCTTACTGATGAGGAAATCGAGGAGATCATCGAGACAAGAGACAATCTTTTGGAGGACTTCGAAAAAGCATTTTACGCAAACGGCATAGCTGCAAAAATTCAGGAAGAAACCGGAGAGATAGTCCTTGACTCTTCAATCCTTTTTGCAACGGGAGATTCATCTCTTTCCGAGGATGGAAAGAAGGCATTAAATGCCTTTATTACAGCGTTTGTCAGCGTAATAGACGATTCAAAGTACAAAGGATTTATCTCAAAGGTTGAGATCGGAGGACATACCGATACCCAGGGTGCTTACGATTATAACCTCGAGCTCTCCCAGGAAAGAGCGGATAATGTTAAGGCCTATTGCCTTACAGAGGCGGCGCTTTCTGACGAGATGAAGAATGAGCTTTCGAGCATTCTTATCCCCGTTGGTTACTCCTACGACAAGCCGGTTTATGATAAAAAAGGAGACGTCGATATGGACGCCTCCCGTAGAGTTGAATTTGTATTCTATATTAACTTAGGGGCTATAAGCGGTCAGTAGACTGCTTATAGCTTTTTTGCAGAAGAAACTGTCTGCGTACTGTTGCCGATTCTACTGAGTAATACTTACGTTAAATCCCTCAACGGTTCCGAATCTTTCAAGATTCGGGTCGTTGCCCTGATTCATCTTTTGAGCAATGACGTTATTCATCTCATTTTCAAAATTGGTAAGATTCTCGTTTTCCTGCTGAAGAGCTTTATTTCTTTCGTCCGTTATGCGCTGCTTTCGGGCATCTTCCTTGGCCCTGTCCGCCTTCTTGTTTTGATCGTCGGTAGCAGAATTGGCATCCGCCTTCTTAACGGTCTCTTTTGCGCTTGCCGCGTTTGAAACTTTCTCGGAAGCCTCATCTTCGGAAATCTGTTTCTTTAACTCCTCACGCTTTTCAATTTCTTTATCAAGGTCATTTCTGCTGATCTTGCCTTCTCTGTAGAGAACATCAAGCTGATCCTCCGAATAACCGGTAAGATCGGTTATCTCTTTTTCGGGCTCCTTTTGGAGGACGATTCCGTCATTTAATGCCTCCATAGACTTTTCGCTTGCTCTTACGGTATCGCCGTCCTTTGACTTTGAGATAACTTTACCGACTGTTTCGTCGAGGGCTGCGGCCTTTTGCTGCTTTGCAAGGCGCTCTTTACGAGCCTCTTCGCTTTTTGCGTTTTCATTCTCTCGAGCTTTGCGAAGCTCTTCAGCCCTCTTGGCAGAGGCATCATCAGCTTTATCGGCTCTGCTTTGTCCGACCTTATAGGCATTGTTAATATTTTCTTCTCTTATGACCATCTTGGCCTGAATATCCATCGCCATATAGACACCTCCTGTCGTTATTATCTGGCAATTTGCAAAATTTACAGACTATTACACTTATATTGTAGACGCTCCGAGAGGAAGATGTCAAGGATATTCTGTTATTTATAAATTTGTATCATCAGAGGCTTGGCTGCCGTTAGATGCATTGCCCGGAGCCTGACCACCGGGGGCCTGACCACCGAAGCCGCCGCGTCCGCCGCGCATCTCACCGTTAAATTCTGATCCGTCGGGAGCTTGTCCGTCCGGCATCTGTCCGTTAAAACCTGATCCGTCCGGAGCCTGTCCGTCAGGCATCTGAGTTCCGTCGGGAGCCTGGCCATCAGGCATCTGTGTTCCATCCGGCGCCTGACCGCCGAAACCTCCGCGTCCGCCGCCGAAGCCTTCGCGGCCGCCACCCATGTTGCCTCCGCCGCCGAAGCCGCCTCCAAATCCGGTTCCCGAGCCGTAGATGTTATTTCCGTCCATAGAAATCTCTACAGATTCCGACCCTACTGAAAGAGAAAGCGTATCATCGTCTGAAATATCAGGTGTGGAAATAAGTACCGAATTTCCCTGCTTCGAAGCTGTTACGGAAACTAAAACATTTCCTTCGGAGTCTGTAAGGGAGATGGCATCGCCTGACTTATAAGTAACGGAATTTACAAGTATTGATCCCTGAGAAGCGCTGTTAAAGTTCATCGCCATACCGCTTGATCCGAGAGCTATAAATGTTCCTCCGGTTATCGATCCTTCTCCGTCGTAATCAAGAGCTCCGTTTCCGGCACTTACCGGTCCGTCAACAAGAGTATAACCTCCGGTTACGTATATAGAACCATTGGAATCGACACCGTCACCTTCGGAATTAATGTAAATCTTTCCGCCGCTGATCTCTATATAGCTGGAGCTTGAAGAAGAGAATGTATCTCCGCCCATGGGTCCGAAGCCACTTCCGTCGTTTCCGCCTGCAGCGTTGATTCCGTCATCGGTAGCCTTTACATTAATTTCTCCGCCTGTGATAAGTACAACGGTTCCTTCGATTCCCTCGTAGCAGGAGCTGACGTTTATTTTTCCGCCGCTGATGATGGTAGTGCCGTCGCTGTGAACCGCATCATCGTCAGATGTGATATCAAAGCTTCCGCTTTCAATCTGAACTGTTCCGGATCCATCGATCGCATCGCTGCCGGAGTTTAAGGTAAAGGTTCCGCCGCTTATATAAACATATCCAAGACTGTCATCCTCATCATTGGAAGCGTGTATACAATCGGTAGAAGCCGTAATATCAAAGGTTCCGCCACAGATTCTTACGCTGTCCTTTCCGTTAATACCGGAAGAGGAAGCGGTAATATTGTAATATCCGTCGGTTACTTTAAGGTCGTCCTTGCTGACGATTCCGTGTCCGAAATCATTCACGATAGTAAGGCTGCCGCTTCCGTTAAGTACGAGATCGTCCTTGGAGTAGATGACTGCATCGATGTTGTTGTCATCTATTGCTACATATTCGCCCGCAGTTGTTAATGCGTTCTCTGTTCCATCCGCGAGAGTGATAAATACTTTGTCAGCATTCTTCACATATATAGCCGCCGAAGAATCATTTGAGATATTTGCTCCCTTAAGTACGAGCTGAACTTTAGCTCCGTCTGCATCAACTACAATCTGTCCGTCCGAAAGAGTACCCGAGATTTCATAGATTCCTTCTTCAGAAATTGTTACGGTTGATCCGTCTACGGATACACCCTTGCCGGAAGATGTAATTCCATTGTCCGAAAGCGAAATGCTTACTGCTTCCGAAGCGTCGTAGGAAGGATCAAGATCTCTTTCCGTAAAAAACTCCGAAGAATCAAGAGAACTTGATGCATAAAACTTACTTTCCCCCGAAAGAATCTCTGCTGAGGATTCCGCTGAAGAACCAACGGTTACATCTGCGCTTCCTGCGTTAGCGGAAGATTCAGAGCTTCCGTTAGTGCTTCCCGAAGAGCTTGTACCTGTGCTTGTTCCCGTGCTGCAAGCCGCCAAAGATACGGCGATCATTCCTGTTAAAACTACTGAAACTGCTTTTTTAATATTTTCACTTAATTTATTATAATTCATTTATAGCCACCTCCTGTGTATCCATGCTGACCTCGAGATTTCCGTTACGGGTTCTGAGCATATCGATAAATTCTTTTTCCGAAGCATCCTCTTTTAAAGCTACGCTGTATCTGAGCTTGAAAAGGCTGCCCATATTGCTGGTCTTTACTGAGATAAGCTCTGCTTCATCGGTGAAGTCCTTCAAAATATCAGTAAAAGCTTCTGTATAGTTAAGATCCTCCGGAATCGTAATTCTAAGGTTCTTTCTTGACTCATCAGTTGTTCCCTTAAACTTAAGATAAGTAAGAAGAGTCATAATTACTGCAAGAACTACGGTAAATACTGCTGCGTATGCGAGATATCCCATACCTGCGATAAGTCCTGCGCCCATAGCGATAAAGATCGTTGAAATCTCTCTTGCAGAGCCCGGTGCCGAACGGAATCTTACGAGGCTGAAAGCTCCGGCTACAGCAACTCCGGCGCCGACATTTCCGTTGACCATCATAATTACGACGCAGACGATGGCGGGCATGATCGCAACCGAGATGAGAAAACTCTTTGTTGCCTTGTTCCTAAGGCTGTAGAGCCATGCAAGAAAAACTCCGATGATAAGGGAAACTCCGATGCAAACTATAAACTCCATAAAAGGGATTGTTTCCGCTGTGGTGTCAAAAATACTGTTAAAAATATTGCTCATTATTATTTTCCTCCAAATTTAAACGTTAGATACATGCTTTGAATTCATACAGATTCTTTTCAAAAAGAACCTGCTTTGTGGGCTCGGGAAGGTTACCTGCAAGCCCGCTGTCAAGTAAATAGGCTGTTCCGTACTTTGAAAATGATGTTTCGTAGATTCTGTTATCGGTTAAGATCTTTACGAACCAGGCGGGCATTGCCGCTCCGACCTTGACTTCCATAAGTACATAGTTTTTATCAAGTAGCCTGTTTCCGTAATAACCTTTGTCCAGTCTTAAGTCATCTGTTCTCCATCTGATGTTGTCGTCGAATGTAATACGGAACTCATGATCGTCAGCGGCGTAAAATGCATCTCTTTCATACTGAAGCATCATAGCCGGGCGGATGCCTTTATAATACTGTACAAAATACTCGATTTCTTTTACGATCTGTTCTTTTGAAGAACCTGCTTTCAATCTTTCTCTGAAGCTTTTGAGAAGGAATCTCTTAGCTTCGGGAGTACCGGAAAATGATTCAGGAAGGAATGCTCTCGACTGGGGCAGGAGCATTGAGACTCTTCTTTTGTAAACAATGCCGTCGTACTTCTTCTTGATCTCGACAAAAACCTGAGAATCGTCACTCGCTATACCGTAGCTGCGAAGCCTTAATTTTTCCTTATACATAGGTTTATCGAGGCTCCTTCTTGCAAGGATTGAATTCGGAGTGTCGTAGTAGAGGGATTGGATCTGGCTTCTGCCGTGTTCGTCCATGATCATATAAGGTGCCATCGCTTCAAGTACTCTGCGCTGTTGCTGCCTTGTTAAGATGTACTTAACTTCATATCTTTTAAATATTGTTTGATCGCCCATATTTTTTCCTCATCTTCCTAAAAGTAAAAAATGTGATTTCTGAATTGTTTCAAAAGCGTTCTTTGCTTTTGTTAGGTATAGATTAACGGGAATTTGTGAACATTCTGTGTGAGAAAATTGTAAAATTTGCGAAAAAATGACACAGGGGGACGGGGTTGGGGGTTCATTTTTTTAAACGAAAAATGACCCCCGGGGACAGGCACGGGGGTCATAAAATAGTAGATATTTAGGTAGATTTTAAATGGAAATTATGAAAAACTCTTTACAGCTTCCGCCTGATGCTTTGCGAAAATACTTCTCTCATCATTATAGTAGCGGATGAAATCGTCCATCATTTCGTGGCCGAAAAGGGTGCCGTCTTCATTTGCTGAATCCACATAAGGCGTATAGTAAGTGCCGTACTTTGAGAAGTTTGCCCAAAGCAGGAAGTAGGAAGCCTTGGACTTTGACGCGTAGTCAAGAATATCGCTGTGCCAGTGCATATTCAGGTTCCCTGTCAGATGTATTGAGGTCGCATGGCAGTCTTCGTCGGGACGCTTGCTGGCAAGACCGGTCTCTGTAACAGCCATAAGCTTTTTGTGAGCAGCGGAGAATTCATCCAGTATAGCCAGCTGACTTTTAAATCTTTCAAAGAAGACATCGCCTTCGCCGTCCTCCGTTTCAGGGTCGTACATATCAACGCCTACGAGGTCGACAAGGTCATCGCCGGGAAACCGCTCCCCGTACTCTTTGGCGTCCTTATTTTCGCTTCCCGGGCTGTAGGCGTAGAGGAGATTATGAACTCCTTTTGTATCCCTTAGATACTCGACAATATAGCGCCAGAGAGCTTTAAATTCATCGGGCGAGCAGTGGTCTGCGCCCCACCAAAACCAGCTTCCCGTATTTTCGTGAAGCGGTCTGAAAAAGAAAGGCTTCTCGACAGCCTTCGCAAACATAGCGACGATATCAAGGTATCTTGTAAATGCGTCGTTTGCTTTTCCGCCGGGCATTACCTCGAGTACTACTTTTCCTTCGCAGCGGTTAGGTGTATATTCTTTATAATTGTACTTCGCAATGGCGGGAGATACGCCTTCAACGTAGCCTTCTCGGATTTTGCTGAATAAAAAGTTTGGCATATGAGCTGAAAGTGAAAAGACTCCGCCAAGCTCTATGGCGCGTCTTGCAAGGGCAGCAGCGGCATAAATATCTGCAACGGTTTTATCCAAAGATGCAGTATCAATCTTTTCGAGCGCTTTCCAGCCGGGGATGTCCGATGTATATTGCTTGTTAAGACGCTCCGCTGAGAACTCTACTCCCGTAAAGCTGAGGACATCGAAGGCCTGCAGCGCGGGATAGTCCCCCGTAAGGTCGAAAGTATCCGAATGAGAAGCATCACGGTCACCGGCCTTGCACTGGAGATTGTTTTCCTGCCCGAACATAACAAACTTAGAGCGTCCTATGGCATCCATATACTTGTAAAGACTTCTGACAGACGAGTCACAATTCTTATCGACGGTTGTAAATTCGTCATCTGAGAGCAGTTTTACTGTCTCGGTCCCGGAGGCGCATGTAACGGTTAGAACGCCGGCTTTTTCATCAAAAACTACTTTATTATTGTTTAAAGGAAGAACTTTTGAATTAACGTATGCGTCTTTTATCATAGTAACCCTTTCTTTAAGCGTTGTTTTATCGTATAGTAACGTAATAAAAAGTGGAATTCAATAGGAATATTTTATATACTTATAACATGATTTCAGAAAACATGAACAGAATCTTTAATTTCACAAATACATACGACCCGGAAAAATATGAGGATTTCAGCCTGATAGACTGCTCGGGGCTTAGCGGGACCGATATGTACCTCGACGAAGAGGCACATAAAAAAATTTCACATCTTATAAAAGATAGCGCTCCCGGAAAACCTTACTCGGGAATCCATCTGATCGATTCGGGAAATTATCATTATATGACCCGGCTTTTTACGGAGTTTATTGACGAGCCCTATGACCTATTGTTTTTTGACAATCATACGGATATGAAGCCCGCGATGTTTGATATGTTAAGCTGCGGATCCTGGGCTGAAAACGTTTTAAAAAACGATCCGAATCTGGGAAAAATGTATATGATAGGTCCTCCGGAAAAAAGCATATCAGAGCTCTCGGAGGATGTATTATCGAGCGAAAAGCTTGTGACCATATCTGCCAAGGAGCTTGAGAAGATGGCGCCGTCTGAGATATTCCAAAAGCTTGCGTGCGCTGCTCCGGAAGATGGCGAGGCACGAAGCAAAAACGGAGGAAGCGCTATAGCCCTATATATTTCAATTGACAAAGATGTCATATCTTCCGCTGAAATAGAAACAAACTGGGACCAGGGAAGCCTGAGCCTGACAGTCCTTTTAAAAATATTGGAAGAAATCTGCAAAAACAGAAAAATATTAGGCGCTGATATCTGCGGGCTTTTGCCGGAAAGCGCAGTAAGAGGCCACGCAGAAGCCGGCGCGGTAAAGTATTCGCTTTCAGAGAGCGATTTAAGGATAATTGAGGTTTTGAAAAAATATGTCTGATTTTTTACCTGCAGAATTTGAAAACAGAATGAGAAAAGAGCTCGGAGACGAGTACGAAGCTTTCGAGGAAGCGCTTAGAAGCGATAGATACAGGGGGCTTAGGATTAACCCCTTAAAGGTTAGGAGCGGTAAGACAAAGGACGAATCCATGGAAAACACTTCTCCCGAAGCTCTCTTTAATCTTACGGAAAAGATTGACTGGGCTGAAGACGGGTATTACTACGGGGACGAAACTCCGGGAAAACACCCGTACCATGAAGCCGGGGTATACTATATCCAGGAGCCCAGCGCCATGCTCCCCGCGTCCCTTCTCGGGGCAAGGCCGGTGGAAAAGATCCTTGACCTTTGCGCGGCGCCGGGAGGAAAAAGCACCCAGATAGCTGCGATGATGAAGGGAGAGGGACTTCTCGTATCAAATGAGATCAATTCAAAAAGAGCGGCAATTCTTTCTGAAAACATAGAAAGAATGGGAATCAGAAACGCTGTTGTAACAAGCGAATCTCCCGACGCTCTGGCGCCGAGATTTGAAGGTTTTTTTGACCGGATTATGGTTGATGCGCCCTGCTCCGGGGAGGGGATGTTTAGGAAAAACGACGAAGCTATAAAACAGTGGAGCCCGGAAAATGTCTCAGCCTGCGCCGAAAGGCAGGGGGGCATTTTGGACTGCGCAGCGAGAATGCTTCGAAGCGGAGGAAAGATCGTTTACTCAACCTGTACTTTTGCGAGAGAGGAAAACGAAGAGTCAATCGAGAATTTCCTTAAAAGACACCCCGACTTTACTTGCCTTAAGATGCATAGACTTTGGCCCCATAAGATAAAGGGCGAGGGACATTTCGCGGCAGAGCTTGTTAAAGAAGGCCCGGAGGCTGTAATTACATCACCTCAGCCACTGGCAGCAGCCGATAAAAAGAAGCTTAAAGAGTATCTGAAAGATATAGTAAAGGACGACTGCTTCGAAGAGGGAGGACCTCTTTACTCGGGAAGCCTTATAACCTTTGGTGACAATGTTTATCTTTGCCCTGCGGCTATGCCTTCCTTAAAAGGACTTAAGGTTTTAAGACCCGGACTTTGCCTTGGAAGCTTAAAGAAGGACCGCTTTGAGCCGGCACATTCCCTCGCTCTTGCCCTTTCTTCCGATATGGCTGAAAGAAGCGTCAATCTAAGTATTAAGGACTCTGCCGATTACATAAAAGGCCTTACTAAAAATGCAGAAGGTGGAAAAGGCTGGTGTCTTGTACTAACCGAAGGTTATAGCCTTGGATGGGGAAAGATAGCGGGAGGAATCCTAAAAAACCATTACCCCAAGGGACTTAGAAAGGATCTTTGATCTATGGATATCCTGTATGAAGACAGTGATATAATTGTTGTAAAAAAGAAAGCCGGACTTGCGACCCAGACGAAAAAGATAGGTGAAAAAGATCTCGTAAGCGAGCTTAAAAACTATCTTAAGGGCGGGTATGTCGGCGTGATCCACAGGCTTGACCAGCCCGTTGAAGGACTGTTGGTCTTTGCAAAAAACAAGAAATCTGCAGCAGTTCTTTCCGCCAACGTAAGCGATAAGGATGACGCAGGCATTTCAAAAATCTATACCGCCCTTGTTCTTGCAACCGGGGACTACAAAGAAAACGCATCCCTTGAAGATTACATCTGTAAGACAAAAGAAGGCACGGCGAAGATACTTAAGCCCGGAGAGGAAAAAGCCTTCCCCGAAGCAAAAAAAGCGAGGCTTGATTATAAGGTTGAAGGGAAGTTTGAGTTAAAGGAAAAGGCCAATCTAAAAGAGAAAGATGCCGGTGAAAAGGCAGAAGGCAAAGCTAAAGATGAAATGGACAATTCCTGCGAAATCCTTAAGATACAAGTTAATCTCCACACAGGCCGTTTTCACCAGATAAGAGCTCAGCTCTCAGCTGCCGGCCTTCCTATCATAGGAGACAGAAAATACGGAACTGACAATGCTGTCAGCTTAGCCGCAGACCTCGGAAGCAGATTCCCTCTTCTTTGTGCAAGTACGCTTAGCTTTAACCACCCCGTGAGCGGTAAAAAACTGGAATTTACCTGTGATGCGTTTCATGATATTATAAAAAACAAAATGACCTTAAAGGTAGGCAGATAATGAATGTTTTAAAGGCTATAAAAGTGGCCGAGCTTAGAAAAAAGCTTTCTATCATACCCGCAAAAATAATAATCGCCCTTGTGCTTACTCTCGGCGTTTATGTGGATTTTGCAAATCGGGAGAATATGCTTGGCAACGCGATAGAGAAAATAAAAGAGAATCCGAAAAATGCAATTTTGCTTCTTCTTATAATCTATGGCGCTGTTTCTTTCATATACATATTTATCAGGCTGATGCACAATTGGCTTATCGGACTGATCCTTTCTATTGGCGCTGCGGCTCTTATTATTACTCAGGCCGGAAAGCTCGGGGGCCAATGGCAGATAATCGCCCTTCTGGCAATGCTTGTTTTGGGACCTATATTCGATATAATAAATCTCTTAAGATATCAGACCTTAAAAAGCGAAGTTATAAGAGCTGAAGAGGAGAGGATCGAGGAAAGCTACGGCGATGGTTTTGACGACGGCTTTGTAAGAGGCCTTCGCCAGGGCGAGAGAAACGAAAGAAGGCGCCTCCGCGATTATGAGGAAGGGTACGAGGACGGATATGAGAGCCACAGAAGGCTGCATTCCGGCGACGATCGCCGCCGCATTTTGGAATATGACAGCCGTGACGGATATGAGCGTGAAGATTACGACGATGACTTCGAAGACAGCCCGCGTCTGCGCCGTGATGAGGCTTACGATGAATATGACAGCCGTCGTTTAGATTACGATGACTACGAAGACGGATATGATGAGGACGAGGAGGACTACGACGAGCCGGGTTACGACTACGCCGGCAGCAGGTCCGAAAGCTCCGAGAGATATATTTCCGGCGACAGCACAAATGCGCAGGGATTTTTTGCCGACTGCAAGAGTCCTGCCGATATAAAGCGCAGATACCACGACCTCTGCAAGGTTTACCATCCTGACAGCGGGAACGGATCGGCAGATCTTTTCTATCGTATCAAGGATGAGTATGACAGGCTTACGGCCTCCTTTTCGTGACAAAATATTTTTACAGTGTTATAATTTAATTTACGTATTTTCAGCTTTGACAGGTTACTCGTTACAGACCGCAAGATTTCGCCTCTTCGCGAAATAAGAGAGAATGGAAGAGAACGCTAGAGAGAAAAAAAAAATCAAAGTAATACGCGTACTCGGCGCCGTTTTGGGAAACAGCGCGCTTATTTTGTTTACCACTTTAGCTGTGGCGCTCCTTTTTGTCGTAAGCGTTATTCTTATCTTGACCCACGGTCCCTCGAGCCAGGCAAAGTATATTTTTGTCAATTCTTGTCATGAAACCAGCGCTTTAAAATTTTTGCCCTACTGGTTTTTGAATGACGATGAAGTTGACAGACTCCTTTTACCGATTTCGGAGGATGACGGATATGTTGAACTCGGATACGGTCCCGAGACGGCTGCGGCTCCCGGAGAGGCGGAATCTGAGGAAGTATTCCCACCCACGGAAGAGGACGAGGGATTTACGGACGGAATAAAGATTGAGGACGTATACGGAGATACCTACCGCGGAAAAGTAATGCTTATAAAAGATCCTTCAAGGATAACCTTTGGCGTACTTTCTTCCTACAGCGCGGACGGATATGGAAAATACCTCTACAAATTTATAGAAGATACCGGAGCAATCGGAGGGGTCAACGGCGGCGGATTTGCCGATGAAGAAGGCAGAGGTCACGGAGGATGCCCCGACGGATTTATTATAAAGAACAGTAAGATCATCTATGGCGAAGACCTCGGAGTCTGCAACAACTTTATCGGCTTCGACAAGGACCACAAGCTCCTTTTAAAAAGCTGTACCGCAAAGCAGGCGCTTAATGCCGGGGCGGTCGAAGGCTTTACCTTTGAGATGGGTAGCGTACTTATAAGGGACGGAAACCCTGCAAGGAAGCTGGGCGGAGGCTATAACCCCCGTACAGCAATCGGCCAAAAAGCCGACGGCACGATAATCCTCGTTGTTATTGAGGGAAGACACGCCGCCAGCCTTGGAGCTACAAGAGATGATCTTGTTAAGATAATGGAAGATTACGAAGCGGAAAATGCCACAATGCTCGACGGCGGCTCCTCCGCTGAGATGAGATATGACGGCGAACAGCTTACCAGAGGAAGCGGAATCATCGGAATGCGACCTCTCCCCAACGCCGTACTTGTAATGCCGGAGGGTGAAACATGAAAAATCCGGTAGTACGTAAAATATATTTTGTATATCTTGGAATGCTTGTAGCCGTAGCGCTTTTCTTTCTTGCTCTTCTTTGGAGAAGCCTTGTAATCTACCAGACTGACTACGAAGATGAACAGCAGGTTCTTGAAAACTTGAGAAATGCGGAAAGAGCGCCCCAAAGGACCTTTATGCAGTATGCGGAAGGACTGACGGCCGAAGATTTTGCCTCGCTTTGGATGGAGGATAATCAGGATTCGCCGGAGTCTTTACTGACCGCTTCAAAGTACTTTGAAGATCTTTTGGGCTCCTCTGAAATCAGCTTCTTCAAATCGAGAAAGAGTACAAAAAAAGCTCCGGTATTTGAGCTTTATGCTGGAGACAGTAAGCTCGCCGGAGTTTACCTTGTCGGGGCCGGATCCAAATGGGAAATAAATGACGTACAGGTCTTTGCAAGAGGGAAAGAAGAGTTTTCCTGCTGCGTACCGGAAGGGACAAAAGTCTTTTTAAACGGCAATGAGCTGGGAAGCGACTACTTTAAAAAAGACAGGATTGTCAAGTTCCCCTATGATAAAGAGAGAGATCTCTACAAGGACCTTTTGAAAAATGAGGTCATGTGGACCGAGGTTAAGGCCGAAGACCTTTTATCGGTTCCTGAATTCGAGATAAAAGCAAAAGAAGGGGAAATCCTTTCCGAAAAGGAGACAGGTGACGCTTCCGAAAGCTTTTATATATTATACGCCGATGAAAACCTTACAGAAAAACTGACTCCAATGTCAGAGGGCTTTTTAAACGCGTATCTTACATATTATACATACGGCAAGAATATGATAGACGATCATATCGCCAAGGCACAAAGCTACTGCTTCTCGGGCTCTCCTGCGGACAAGTCGCTGATAAATGCCTACGAGGACAGCGTTAGCTGGGCCTACGGTCACACCAATCTTCGAAACGAGATCCTTGACGAAGGAAGACCGGTTAAATGGGCCGACAACTGCTACTCCATCGACATCAAGTACCATGCCTACGCTAAGCGCGGCGGCGAAGAGCTTGACTATTCGAGACAGGACGAGCTTATAAGGATCGTGATGCTCGATAAGGGAAACGGCTATAAGGTTTACGCTTTTGACGTATCTCCCGAGGGAGAGTTTTTGGACTAGAAAGAATATCTGTAAGATTTTGAATATATTTGGAGGAAAGACATGCAAAACAAAGGAACTTATTATTTAACAACAGCGATTGCCTATACATCGGGCAAACCCCACATCGGAAATTCATACGAGATTGTTATGGCGGATGCCATTGTGAGACATAAAAGAATGCAGGGCTATGACTGCCGTTTCCAGACCGGAACCGACGAGCACGGCCAAAAGATCGAGGAAAAGGCTGCGGCAGCAGGCATTACTCCCAAGGAGTTTGTAGATAATGTTGCCGGAATCATCCGCGGAATCTGCGACAGCTTAAATGTTTCGTACGACAAGTTCATCCGTACTACCGATGCGGACCATGAAAAACAGGTTCAGAAGATGTTCAAGAAAATGTACGCAAAGGGAGATATCTACAAGGGAGCTTACGAAGGTCTCTACTGTACGCCCTGTGAGTCTTTCTGGACCGAGAGCCAGCTTGTGGACGGCAAGTGTCCCGACTGCGGACGTGAAGTAAAGCCTGCTAAGGAAGAGGCATATTTCTTCAAAATGAGCAAGTACGCCGACAGGCTTATGAAGTATTATGATGAGCATCCTGAGTTTATCCAGCCCGTTTCAAGAAAGAACGAGATGGTAAACAACTTCTTAAAGCCCGGCCTTCAGGATCTTTGCGTATCAAGAACCTCTTTCAAATGGGGTATTCCTGTTGATTTTGATGACAAACATGTCGTTTACGTTTGGCTTGATGCTCTTTCAAACTACATTACAGGTCTTGGATACGATGCAGACGGCGAGAACGGCGAACTTTACAAAAAGTACTGGCCCGCGGACCTTCACCTTATCGGAAAGGATATTCTCCGTTTCCATACCATCTACTGGCCTATCTTCCTTATGTCTCTTGAGGAGCCCCTCCCCAAGAAGATATTCGGGCACCCCTGGCTTTTACAGGGCGGTGAGAAGATGAGTAAGTCCCGCGGAAACGTTATCTACGCCGATGACCTTATAAGCCTCTTCGGAGTAGACGGCGTGCGCTACTACGTTCTCCACGAGATGCCCTACGAAAATGACGGAACAATTACATGGGAGCTTATGACCGAGAGATATAACTCGGATCTTGCAAATGTTCTCGGAAACCTTGTTAAGAGAACTATTTCCATGACCAATAAATATTTTGACGGTGTTGTCAGAAAAACCGGAGCTACAGCTGACGTTGATGCAGATCTCAAGGCAGTTGTTACCGCCGCAAGAGATAAGGTAGCTGCAAAGATGGATGACCTTAGAGTTGCCGATGCCATCGACGAGGTATTTGCGATCTTTAAGCGCTCCAACAAGTATATCGATGAGACCGAGCCCTGGAGCCTTGCAAAGGACGATGCCAACAAGGACAGACTTTCCGAGGTTATGTACAACCTTACCGAGTCCATCGTGGTAGGTGCAAGCCTTCTCTATCCTTATATGCCCGAGACTGCCGACGCTATCCTTGCTCAGCTTTGCGAGACCGAAAAGAGAGATTACGAAGACCTCGATAAGTTTGGACTTTTCGAGTCCGGCAAGAAGGTTACCTCAGAGCCCGAGATCCTCTTCGCAAGACTTGTTCCCGAAGAGATCATGAAAAAGGTTGAGGAGATCAGAGCGGCGCAGAAGGCTGAGTACGAGAAAGAAAACGGAATCGCTCCTTCTGACAGTGCTGACAGCAATAACGAAACTGACGAAGATGTCATCGATATCGATCCTAAGGACATCATCACATATGACGACTTTTCAAAGCTTCAGCTTCAGGTTGGAGAGATCGTAAAGTGCGAAGCCGTTCCCAAGTCCAAGAAGCTTCTTTGCTCTCAGGTAAAGATCGGCAGCAAGACACGCCAGATCCTTTCCGGAATCAAGGCAAGCTACTCTCCCGAGGAGATGGTTGGAAAGAAGGTTATGGTACTTGTAAATCTCCAGCCCAGAGAGATCGCCGGACTTACCAGCGAGGGAATGATCCTTTGCGCCGAAGACGCTGAAGGAAAGCTCGCGATCATGGTTCCCGACAGACCTATGCCTGCCGGAGCCGAGATTTGCTAATATGATAATAACAGCAGATCGAAACAAACATCTTGATTGCACTTGTGCAAGGAAAAATGTTTGTTTCAGAGATGCGCCACCACATGAGCAAAGAAGTGATTTAAAAAAAAATCGCGATTTGCGAAGGTGGTGAGGATTGCGAGAATTACGGAGTAATGAAGCAATCCGTTATTAAATAAAGGAGGGAACCCATGAAGAAAGAAGAATTCTACTTCGACTCCAGAGATGGGGTAAGCAAGATCCATGCCATAAGATATACGCCGGACGACGGGGAAATAAAAGGCGTTTACCAGATCATACACGGTATGAGCGAGCACTTTGAAAGATACGAAGATATAGCCCGCTTTCTTACCGGCAAGGGGTTTGTTGTTGTTGGAGACAACCACCTCGGCCATGGAAAGACTGTACCCGAGGGGGGCCTCAAGGGATATTTTTGCGAGAACGACCCTGCGACTGTTGTAGTAAGAGACGTGCACAGACTCAAGAAAATGACCCAGGAGCTTTATCCCGGAGTACCCTATTTCATCATGGGCCACAGCATGGGCTCCTTTATAGCGCGCAACTACATAATGCGCTACGGTACCGGTATTAAGGGCGCTGTGATAATGGGAACGGGAAACCAGACAAAGCCCCTTATCGCGGTTTCAAAGTGCGTAGCCGGTATTCAAAAGCTTATATACGGGGACAAGCATCCCGCTCTCTTTATAAACAACCTCGCCTTTGGCGGATACAACAAAAGGATAGAAAATCCGAGAACGCCCTTTGATTGGCTTAGCGTCAATAAAGAAAACGTTGACAGATATCTGGAAGACCCGGATTGCGGCTTTTTGTTTACCGTAAACGGATTCAGAACTTTGTTTGAACTGATATCGAGACTCCTTAGCAAAAAGAACCTTCAGAAGGTTCCCGCCGATCTTCCGATATTTTTTGTATCGGGAGCCGAGGACCCTGTGGGCGAGTACGGAAAAGGAGTTTTGAAGGCAAAACAGGCTCTTGAAAAGGCCGGAGTAAAGGACATCACCCTAAAGATCTACCCCGGACTCAGACACGAGATTCTTAACGAAGATGAAAAGGAAACTGTCAAAGAGGATATCTACGAGTGGCTGACAAAAAGACTCTAAAACTCCTTGAGACGACTCCTTATGATTACAGATGGGCCAGAGCGGAAGAATGGAAGCCCGCCATGATGATGGTGTGGAAGACCTTTATGAAATTTGAATCTCCCGATTATTCCCAGGAGGGCGTCAAAGAGTTTTTTGAATTCATAACCGATGATGACATATATAAGGCCTTTTTGGGAGGCTCCTACCGTATGATGGTGGCGCTTGACGGCGACCGAATAATCGGTGTGGGCTCCGTAAGAAATATGAATATCCTTTCCCTGCTTTTTGTGGACGAAGATTACCACAAACAGGGAGTCGGAACGGTTCTCTTAGAGCTTCTCGGAAGCTACGTAAAAGAGACCAACAAGGAATTCATCTTTAAGGTAAAGGCCGCACCTTACGCTGTAGATTTTTACAAAAACAGGGGGTTTTGCGCCACTTCGTGTGAGCAGGAAAAAGGCGGGATCAGAGTTACGCCTATGGAGAAAGTACTATGAAGATTTTTAATCCTGACAGCCCTTTTATGGTTGTGCTGTCGAGAATTGCAGACCTTATACTTATAAACTTATTTACACTTATACTTTGCATTCCCGTCTTCACCGCCGGAGCGGCTATAACCGCCGGTTACTACACTCTTTTAAAGATAAGACGCGACGAAGACAGCGGTACAACGAAGCTTTACTTTAAATCCTTTAAGGAGAATTTCAAGCAGGCCACCGTTATCTGGCTTATCTTTCTTGCGATAATGGGAATCCCCGCCTACATCCTTGCCGTGGTCAATTCCAATTACGCGGAGGTTGTACCTACGGCGGCAAAGGTTTTATTAGGGGGCGCGATCCTTTTGGTGGCTTTCTTTTTTTCGATGGTATTTCCCGTACTCTCAAGATTCGGGAATACGATCCCCGGAACCATCAAGACCGGAATCATTGTTTCCGTAAGCAATCCGCCGAGATCTTTCCTTATAATTGTGATGACTGTGGCGCCTTTCTATCTTTGCTACAACTTTTTGCAGCTTTTGCCCATCATCCTGATGTTTGGATATTCACTCCCCGCCTTTTTGTCCGTCTGCCTTTACAATAAGCAGTTCCTTAAGATGGAGGAGAAGGCAAACGAGGCAGCAGGCATTCCGAAGCCCGGTTCGGAAGATGAGCATATCTTCAGCGATGAACAGACTTTCGGAGATGAACATACAAAATGAACATAAAAGAGGTGGCAAATTGTTCAAATTGTCGCCTCTTTTATTATTTTTTAAGAAATAATGTCAATTTTGACAAAATGAGGTGAAATCTTTGTTTAAATGAGTTATGGCGAAAACCCCCTTACATCGGTATACTAATCATTGTAATTTTTAGTTTTGCCTAAAAACGTAACTTGAAAGGAGCTATTAAAATGGCAGGATTGTCTTTAAAGAACATTTGCAAGGTTTATCCTAACGGCTTTGAAGCAGTTAAGAATTTCAACCTTGAGATCGCTGACCAGGAGTTCATCATCTTCGTTGGACCTTCAGGATGCGGTAAATCAACTACACTTCGTATGATCGCTGGACTTGAGGATATCTCTTCCGGTGAGCTCAGAATCGGTGACAGACTCGTTAACGATGTAGAGCCCAAGGATCGTGACATTGCGATGGTATTCCAGAACTACGCTTTGTATCCTCATATGTCAGTTCGTGATAATATGGCTTTCGGACTTAAGCTTAGAAAGGTTCCCAAGGACCAGATCGAAAAGATGGTAAACGAGGCAGCTAAGATCCTCGACCTTACCGCTCTCCTTGATCGTAAGCCCAAGGCTCTTTCCGGTGGACAGAGACAGCGTGTTGCCATGGGACGTGCTATCGTACGTAATCCTAAGGTATTCCTCATGGACGAGCCTCTTTCAAACCTCGATGCAAAGCTTCGTGTACAGATGAGAATCGAGATCGCTAAGCTTCATCAGAGACTTGGTACCACCATCATCTACGTTACCCACGACCAGACCGAGGCTATGACCCTTGGTGATCGTATCGTAGTTATGAAGGACGGTGTTATCCAGCAGGTTGACACTCCTCAGAACCTCTACGAGAAGCCCGCAAACCTCTTCGTAGCAGGATTCATGGGATCACCTCAGATGAACTTCCTTGATGCTACCGTTAAGGTTAACGGAGATGTTGCAAGCCTTGAGATCGCAGGACATGCAATTCCTCTTCCTCCCGCTAAGTCAAAGAAGCTTATCGAGGGTGGCTATGACGGAAAGGTTGTTACCTTCGGTATCCGTCCTGAGGATGTATATGATTCAGAGATGTACATCGAGGCATCTCCTCAGTCAGTATTCGAGTCAACCATCAAGGTTTACGAGCTTCTTGGTGCTGAAGTATACCTTTACTTCGATCTTGAGGAGTTCCCCATCACCGCAAGAGTTGATTCTCGTACTACCGCTAGACCCGGTGACTCCATCAAGTTTGCTATTGATGTTGAGAAGATCCACGTTTTCGACAAGGAAACCGAGAAGACCATCACCAACTAGTAATCATTTCAAATGTATTAAAGAGCCCCGGCACAACCTGCCGGGGCATTTTTGAGGATAAGTATGATTCCAAATTCAGTAATAGAAAACTGTATAGAAGATTTATACAATATTACAAAGACAAGTATCGCGGCTTACGACGGACAGGGTAAGCAGATAGCAAGCGCCGGAGACGGAAAAGCAGACCCCGCTCATTTACAGGCTTTCCTTGACTCTCCCGCCGATTCTCAGGTTATCGGAGACAGTCATCTTATGAAGGTTACCGAAGATGAGGAAAATGCCTACATCATCGTCACCGGCGGCCAGGGGGATACAGCCTACAATGTCGGCAGAATCGCGGTCTCTCAGATAAAAGCTCTCCAGATCGCCTACCAGGAAAAGTACGACAAAAACAGCTTTTATCAAAATCTGATACTGGACAATATGCTTCTTGTTGATATCTACAACAGAGCAAAGAAGCTTCATATAGATACAAAGGGATGGCGCGCGGTTTTCCTTATTGACGTTAAACATGACGTTAAGAATATTGCGACCGAGCTTTTAAAGATGGCCTACCATTCCCAGACGGGCAGCGTTATCACTGCTGTTGACGAGGAAAAGATCATCCTTATAAAAACCTTTGACTCAAAGCCGGGGACCTCAGACCTCGAGCAGATAGGAGAGACAATAGTTTCCCTTATCAATACCGAGGCGATGACCAATGCGAAGGTTGCTTTCGGAAACCCCGTTGAGGAGCTTAAAGACGTTTCCAAGTCTTATAAGGAAGGAAAGCTTGCGCTTGAAGTAAGCAATATTTTCTACGAGGAGAAAAACATCGCAGCCTACTCCGCCCTCGGAATCGGAAGACTTATCTATCAGCTTCCCGTTAACCTTTGCGAGATGTTCCTTGAAGAGGTATTCGGAGGCGGACTTCCTCCCGAACTCGACGAAGAGACTATTACGATGATCGGAAAGTTCTTAGAGAACAATCTTAACGTTTCCCAGACTTCCGACCAGCTCTATATGCACAGACACACGATCCTCTACCGCCTTGATAAGGTACAAAAGGCCACGGGCCTTAACCTCAGGGAGTTTGAGGATGCTCTTACCTACCGCATCGCTATGATGGTACAAAGATACCTTGACTATCTAAAGCAGATGCCTTCGTAGTTATTAAATAAAGAAAAAGGCCCTTGATGATCAAAGGCCTTCGTAATCAAATGCCGGAATAAAGCTTTCTTCAGCGGTTTCACCCTCCTGAATGAAGGCTTTTTCTATGCCCAGTTTAAGGGCAAAACTGACAACTCTATCATATTCTTTACTTGTAACTTTTCTTGCAAGCTCCGGGTACTTTTCAAAAAGCGCTGAGCCGGGATCTGTAATATGCGCCATGGGCGTGTACTGGTTCATTATACTTATATAAATGCTATCCCCGTAGGTTTCGTAGAGATACCTAAGTATCTTCTTGCTGTCTTTTGTCTGCCCGGGGAGGATGAGGTGCCTGACGATCATCCCTCGCTTCATCAGGACATCGCTGCTGTAATCAAAAAATTCACTACTCTGTCCCTTGACAAATTCAGATTCTTCAAAAACTTCACAGCTTAGTCCCTTTTTTGAGGTAACTTCGAAAAGTGGAGCCCCGACCTGGCGGTACATTTCGGCTATAGCTTCGCTTGCCCTTTCAAAATAGTCCGGAGCCGCGCTGTATCTTGAAGAAAGCTCGCTTGAAAAGTATTTCATATCCGGAAGATAAATATCGACAAGCCCGTCAAGCATCTTTATTGAAGAGACATTTTCATATCCTCCGCAGTTAAATATGACGGGGATGTCAAGACTATTATCCCTGGCTCTTTCAAGGGCGTTTACTATCTGGGGGATAAAGGGAGTCCCGGTGACAAGATTGATGTTATGAGCTCCCTTTTCTTTTAGTTCAAAAAAGATTTCAGACAGCCTTTCGCTGCTGATCTCGCGACCTACGTCTCCGAGAGCGATACTATAGTTTTGACAAAAAACGCAGCGCAGATTGCAGCCAGAGAAAAAGATGGCTCCGCTTCCGCTTTTGCCTGACAAAACAGGCTCTTCCCAAAAGTGAAGCGCCGCTCTTGCAGCTCTGATTGCAGAAGTCTGTCCGCAGTAGCCGGTTTCCCCTGCCGATCTGTTAATTTTGCAATTTCTTGGGCATAATGTGCAGGATGTAAGCATATCTTCAAAATAGTGGGCCCCAAGGGAGGCAAAATGATTAATTCTTAAAATAAAAATCATCCTCTGTAAGGAACCCGCCTGAGCTACCTGCCCAGCGCCCTCACGGCACATGGAGCATCTGCTTAGTGCTGCTTCGTTCCCGACCTGACACGGTTCGCAGCGTCGCATTGCGCGAGACCAGACAGGTTCACGCAGACGGATTCCTTACAAAAGACGATTGTCGCGAAGATTAGTTTATAGAATTTTAGGGCTTGTGTCAAGGGCAAATCGGTTTTATAGTATATTTATGAAACTATGGTCAAAATATACTTGGCCTGTTGCATATTTATAAACATTTATAAAGAAACCAAACTCGGAGGTAACTATATGGCAGACAACAATAATCTTGGAAATGAGTGGAGATCGACAGCCTACAATCTCGGAGGAGCTTTTGTGGAGCTTGGAAAGACCCTTATGCATTCTATAAAAAAGGGTGTTGATATCGCTTACGATGCTGTAAATGATTTTGACGATAAAAATAGAAACAAGAAGGGCGGAAACAGTGGAAACAGCGGAAACTAAAAGAGGTCTTACCGGCGGTACCATAAAGCTGATCGCCATGGCTTGTATGTTTATTGACCATTTTGGCGCATCTGTTTACCAGGGACTTATGTATTCCGGAAAGCTGGGCGGTTTAGATACCTCTTTCTTTGGAGCTTTAACCGGACCCGGAATTGATTCGAAGGTTTATCTGGGCTATCTGATACTTCGCTGTATCGGAAGGATCAGTTTCCCAATATATTGTTTCTTTTTAATAGAGGGCTTCAGATACACGAGAAGCAAATGGAAGTATCTTCTGCGAATGATGATCTTCGCCGTTGTTTCGGAGGTGCCTTTTGACATGGCTATCTTTGGAAGCTTCTTCTACTATCATTATCAAAATGTATTTTTTACCCTTGCAATCGGCCTAGCGATGATCTGGGGTATCGATACTTTTACAAAAAGGGAAAATGGAAAAGGACTGACTTTCCTTTTTTGCGCGCTGGGATGTATAACCGGCGGTTATGGTCTTACGACTCTTGTTTATGATTTCGTAGTAGAGATTGCAGCGCAGTTTTTCGGGGCGTACTCTGCCGCTGCTTTCTTCTTTGGAACGGTAGGCGCCTTTGCCTTTGCTTTACTTATATTAATGATAGTCTTAAACGAGCTTGATAAATCAGACCTCTTAAAGAAAATTTCGGTAACGGCAGCCTTTGCGGGATGTGCCTGCCTCTTAGCGGAGCAAACTCCCTTTGGAATTACGACAGATTATGGTACGGTAGGAATCGCGACGATCCTTATCATCTACCTTTTAAGAAAGTGGCGTATGCCTTCGATCTGTGCCGGATGCGGTGTGCTCTCTATCTTTAATTTCATGGAGATTCCCGGCTTTTTATGCGTTCCGCTTATAAAGGCCTACAACGGGGAAAGAGGAAAGGGAAACAAATACCTTTTCTACGCCTTTTATCCGGTGCATCTGCTTATTTTAGGGCTTATCTGCTTTGTGCTAAAGATAAATCCATGGCAGGTATTAAAGTAAGCTGCCCGGTACTGAAAGCGTAGAAGATAAGAACAAGAATAACAACAAGTATAAAAATCAGAAACAAAATATAAAGAAGGAAAAGAAATATGTTAGTTCAAAAGTATAAAGATATGCTCTCGGGAAAATCCGTTATCAGAGAGCTCTCAGAGTTTGCTACCGCAAGAGGAAAGGAAATCGGATATGAGAATGTATTCGACTACAGCCTCGGAAATCCCAGCGTTCCCGTTCCGCAGGAGTTTACGGATACGATGATAAAGCTGCTCCGGGAAAAGGATCCCTCTTATCTTCACGGATATTCGCCCAGCCTTACTATACCATCGGTTAGAGAAAAAGTTGCTTCTTCCCTTGAGAGAAGATTCGGAATTCCTTATCGCATGCAGCATATTTTTATGACCGCGGGAGCTGCCGGAGCAATAGCGCATGCCGTAAGACTTGTAACCGTACCCGGAGATGAGGTCCTTACTTTTGCACCTTTCTTTCCCGAGTACCACCCCTACGTCGATCTTTCCGGCGCGGTATTAAAAGTTGTTCCTCCGCAGTTTGATTCCTTCCAGATCAACTTCGAAAAAGCTGCGGAAATGATGACGGAAAAGGTTATGGCTGTTCTTATCAATACGCCCAACAACCCTACCGGCGTTGTTTATTCCGATGAGACTTTAAAAAAGCTATCGGCCCTTATGACCGAAAAGTCAAGGCAGTACGGACATCCCATCTACCTTATTATGGATGAACCTTACAGAGAGATCGTCTTCGGCGGAAAAGAAGCGCCCTGCGTTTCAAAGTACTACGACAACTCGATCATGTGTTACTCTTTCTCAAAATCCCTTTCGATCCCCGGAGAAAGAATCGGATACCTTGCGGTTAATCCCGCTTGCGAAGAGGCTGAAACTCTGGTCAATATGTGCGGACAGATATCTCGCGGTATCGGTCACAACTGCCCTTCATCAATCATCCAGCTCGCTGTCGGAGAGTGCGTAGACCTTACTGCGGACCTTAGCGTTTATGAGACAAATATGAATCTTATATACAACGAGCTTAAAGATCTCGGACTAACCGTTGTCAAGCCTGACGGAACGTTCTATATCTTCCCCAAGGCTCCGGAAGAAGATGCAAAAGCCTTTTCAAAGAAAGCTCTTGCCTACGACCTTATCCTTGTGCCCGCCGATACCTTCGGCGCACCGGGATACTTCAGAATGGCCTACTGCATCGATACCGAAAAGGTTGAAAGATCGCTTCCCGTACTTAGAAAATTTATTAAAGAAAACTATTGATTCCTGGAACCAATGTTTAGTCTTTATGAGAGAATATGCGTAAAATATGCATAAAAAAGGGCTCAAAAGTTGACAATAGCCGAAAAAAGCGATACTATTGCAACGTTAAGATAATTTTTCATTAATTCGTAACTTATTAACATTTTTTCTATTGTTCCAGAAGGGAGATGTCATCATGGCAGTTACCAAAAAGACCGTAGCTAAAGCTACAACCGCTAGCACTGAAGTTAAGACCGAAACAGCAGCTGCAAAGGCTGCACAGAAGGCTGAAGCTCCTAAGGCTGAGAAGAAGGCTCCTGCTAAGAAGGCAGCCGCTAAGAAGCCCGCAGCAAAGAAAGCAGCTACCAAAAAGCCCGCAGCAAAAAAGGAAACAGCTAAGAAGACCGTAGCAAAGAAAGCTACAGTAAAGAAGGCAACCGCTAAGAAACCCGCAGCAAAGAAAGCTGCTAAGGTTAATGCGGAGATTTCCGTACAGTTTGCCGAGAAGGATTATTCTTACGATCAGCTCGTTAAGATTGCTAAGGATGTTTGGAAGTATGACCTTAAGGGTAAGGCAAGCGAGCTTACCGAGATCAAGCTTTACGTTAAGCCCGAAGAGAGCAGAGTTTACTATGTTCTCAACGGAAAGGACGGATCTTTCGAGATCTAATCTTTTCCCTATTATATGTATTATCTGAATTTAAACAGCAAACAGACTCCATCCCAGGGTTTAATACCGGCGGATGGAGTTTTTGCATGCAAATATTCTTACTTTATAATTCTTTTATATTTTATGAGTTGACATCCGTGGGGCAGAGTGATATTTTAGTATACACAAGGTGTTAGCACTCCTTAACATTGAGTGCTAACAAACCAAAACCAAAGCTTATTAAAGCTTTCCTGCATCAGTAAAGGAGCGGACGCGATGGAGATGGACGAGCGCAAGACAAAGATCTTGCAGGCTATCATCAGAAACTATCTTGAGACCGGCGAACCCGTCGGAAGCCGTACGATTTCAAAAGATACCGATTTGAATCTCAGCTCCGCTACTATACGTAATGAGATGGCGGACTTAGAGGAGATGGGATATATAATCCAACCTCATACTTCTGCGGGACGTATTCCTTCCGACAAGGGCTATCGCTTCTATGTAGATACCCTGATGGAGGCGAAGGAACGTGAAGTAGCAGATATGAAGGACATGCTTCTTGAGAGACAGGATAAGCTCGAGGATATGCTTAAGACCGTAGTTAAGTATCTTGCCAAAGATACCCAGTACGCTACGATGATAACGGCTCCTACGACTCACCTCAATAAGCTTAAATTCATCCAGCTCTCGAGAGTCGATGCAAATCACCTTCTTGCGGTAGTAGTAATCGAGGGAAATATGATCCGTAACCGTATGATCGATGTTACGGAAGAGATCGACGACGAGACGATGCTTAAACTTAATATGCTACTTAATACCCAGCTTAACGGCCTCGCAATCGAGCAGATAAACCTAAGCATGGTTGCCAAGCTTAAGCAGCAGGCGGGAATCCACAGTGGTGTTATAGGAGATGTTATCGACGAAGTAATCGAGACTCTTTCCGAGGACAAAGACCTTGAGGTCTACACCTCCGGAACCAACAACATCTTCAAATATCCCGAGCTCGCGGATAATGAAAACGCCAGCCGCCTTATCTCGGCTTTCGAAGAAAAGGAAATCCTCGGAGATATCATCCAGCCCGGTGACGGCAGTGAAGAAACCGGAATTCAGGTATATATCGGAGGGGAAAACAAAAACAGCGGAATGCAGGATTGCAGTGTTGTTACCGCTACCTACGATCTCGGCGACGGTATGAAAGGAACGATAGGAATCGTCGGACCGAGGCGGATGGATTATGACAAGGTTGTCGGGACACTTAAATCGATCAAGACTAAATTGGATGACCTTTACAGAAAAGAATAAAAATAAGAAAGGTACTGAAAATGGCAGAGGAAGAAATTAAAAAAGAGGCCGCGGCGCAGGAGGCGGCTGAGGATACTAAAAAGGCTGAAGCCGAAGAAACTAAGGCTGAGGAAACAAAGGCTGAAGAGGCAAAGACCGAAGAGCCTTCAAAGAAATCTAAGAAAGAAAAGCCTTCAAAGACAGATAAAGAAAAGGAAGCTTTAAAAGAGCAGGTTTCGGTTCTCGAAGATAAAGTAAAGCGTCAGCTCGCCGAGTTTGAAAACTTCAGAAACCGTACCGAGAAAGAAAAAACCGCAAGCTATGACAACGGAGCTGCAAACGCTTTAAAGAAATTCTTACCGGTAGTAGACAACTTCGAAAGAGGACTTGCAAGCGTTCCCGAAGATAAAAAGGACGATCCTTTTGTACAGGGAATGGACAAGATCTACAGACAGTTTGTTACCGAGCTTGAGAATATAGGAGTTGAGCCCATAGAGGCTCTGGGACTTCCCCTTGATCCCAATCTCCACAACGCCGTTACCCAGCAGGAGAGCGACGAATACGAACCCGGAACAATATGTGCCGAGCTTCAAAAGGGTTACACTTACCACGGAATCGTACTCAGATACAGCATGGTAGCCGTAGTTCCCGAATAAAACAATTTCCCAACCGATGGTTAAAGCCACTGAGCGGATTTAAACAATATACAAAATAAAAAGAAAGCATCTATATAATATAGAGGAGGCAATAATTATGAGTAAGATAATCGGAATCGACCTTGGAACAACAAACAGCTGCGTAGCAGTTATGGAAGGTGGTAAGCCTACCGTTATCGCTAACGCAGAAGGTGCAAGAACAACACCTTCAATCGTAGCTTTTACAAAGAACGGCGAGAGACTCGTCGGTGAGCCCGCTAAGCGTCAGGCAGTTACCAACGCTGACAAGACAATCGCTTCAATCAAGAGAGATATGGGTACCGACAGAGGACGTACAATCGACGATAAGAAGTACAGCCCTCAGCAGATTTCAGCTATGATCCTTCAGAAGCTTAAGGCTGATGCAGAAAGCTATCTCGGCGAGAAGGTTTCAGAAGCAGTTATCACAGTTCCCGCATACTTCAACGACGCTCAGCGTCAGGCTACAAAGGACGCAGGTAAGATCGCAGGACTCGATGTAAAGCGTATCATCAACGAGCCTACCGCAGCAGCTCTTGCTTACGGACTTGACAATGAAAAAGAACAGAAGATCATGGTATACGACCTCGGCGGCGGTACATTCGATGTATCTATCATCGAGATCGGTGACGGCGTAATCGAAGTACTTGCAACCAATGGTGATACACACCTCGGTGGTGATGACTTCGATAACAAGATCATTAACTGGATGCTCGACGAGTTCAAGAAGGCTGAAGGCGTAGATCTTTCAAACGATAAGATGGCAATGCAGAGACTTAAAGAGGCTGCTGAGAAGGCAAAGAAGGAGCTTTCCGCTTCTACCACAACCAACATCAACCTTCCTTTCATCACTGCAACCGCTGAAGGCCCTAAGCACTTCGATATGGACCTTTCAAGAGCTAAGTTCGACGACCTCACAAGAGACCTCGTTGACAGAACTGCAATCCCCGTACAGAACGCTATGAAGGATGCAGGACTTACAAATGCAGATATCGGACAGGTTCTCCTCGTTGGTGGATCAACCCGTATCCCCGCTGTACAGGACAAGGTTCGTCAGCTTACCGGAAAAGAGCCTTCAAAGAACCTTAACCCCGATGAGTGCGTAGCTATTGGTGCTTCCATCCAGGGTGGTAAGCTTGCAGGCGATGCAGGTGCCGGTGACATCCTTCTTCTCGATGTTACTCCCCTTACCCTCTCAATCGAGACCATGGGCGGCGTAGCTACACACCTTATCGAGAGAAATACAACCATCCCTACCAAGAAGAGCCAGGTATTTTCTACCGCAGCCGACAACCAGACTGCAGTTGATATCAACATCGTACAGGGTGAGAGACAGTTCGCAGCTGACAACAAGTCCCTTGGACAGTTCAGACTCGACGGAATCGCTCCCGCTCCCAGAGGAATCCCTCAGATCGAAGTTACCTTCGATATCGATGCAAACGGTATTGTTAACGTATCCGCTAAGGACCTTGGTACCGGAAAAGAGCAGCACATCACAATCACAGCAGGTTCCAATATGTCAGACGCTGATATCGACAAGGCTATCCGCGAGGCACAGGAATTCGAAGCTCAGGATAAGAAGAAGAAAGAGGCTGTTGAGACTGTAAACGAGGCTGAGAGCTTTACGCTTCAGACCGAGAAGGCCCTTTCAGAAGTAGGAGACAAGATCTCCGAGTCCGAAAAGAGCACAGTACAGGCTGACGTTGATGCAGTTAAGTCCATCCTCGAGAGAGTAAAGGCTGATCCTGCAAACGCTACCGACGCTGACCTTGATGCACTTAAGAGCGCTAAGGAAAAGCTTACAACTTCAGCTCAGGGCGTATTCACAAAGATGTATGAGAACGTTCAGGCACAGCAGCAGGCCGCACAGGGTGCAGCAGGACCTGAAGCAGGCGCATACACCGAAGCTCCTACCGGCAACGCAGGTAATGCAGGTGACGACGTAGTTGACGCAGATTTTCGTGAAGTCTAAAGCAATCAGCATATAGTTAAAATATCAACTCGTAAGGGGACAATTTCTTTGTCCCCTATACGCGTATAAAAAGGTGGATTTATTATGGCAGACCAGAAAAGGGACTATTACGAGGTCCTCGGCGTAGACAAAAACGCAGACGAAGCTGCACTTAAAAAAGCATATCGTGAGCTCGCCAAGAAGTATCATCCCGATGCTAACCCCGGCGATAAAGAAGCTGAAGCAAAGTTCAAGGAGGCATCCGAGGCCTATGCCGTTCTCTCCGATCCTGAGAAGAGACGTCAGTATGACCAGTTCGGACACGCCGCATTCGACGGCGGTGCAGGCGGCGCCGGCGGATTCGACTTCTCAAGTATGGACTTCTCCGATATCTTCGGAAGCTTCGGAGATATTTTCAGCGGAATCTTTGGCGGTGGCGGAAGAAGCTACGGCGGAAATTCCAACGGCCCTATGAAGGGAGCAAATATCCGTACAAGAGTAGACCTTGATTTCCTCGAGGCGGTATTCGGATGTGAAAAAGAAATAGAGCTTACCGTTAAGGAGACATGTACCTCCTGCAACGGATCCGGAGCCAAGAAGGGAACATCTCCCGAAACCTGCTCTACCTGCGGAGGTAAGGGACAGGTTGTACGTACCCGCCAGTCTATGCTGGGTATGATGAGAAGCGTTGAGCCCTGCCCCGACTGCGGAGGAAGCGGAAAGATCATCCGCGAGAAGTGTCCTGACTGCAGAGGCAACGGCTTCGTACCTATGAAAAAGAAATACTCCGTTAACATCCCTGCCGGAATTGACAACGGCCAGGCAGTCAATATGCCCGGACTCGGCGATCCCGGAAGAAACGGCGGCCCCAGAGGAGATGCCCGCGTTGAAGTACGCGTACGTCCTCACCCCGTATTCCAGAGAGAAGGATTCGATATTTTCTCAAATGTACCTATTACGATCGCACAGGCTGCCCTCGGCGGAGATGTACTTATCGATACCGTAGACGGAAAAGTAGTGTATAATGTTAAAGCAGGAACACAGACAGATACCCGCGTCAGATTAAAAGGAAAGGGCGTTCCCTCTTGGAGAAGCAAGGGCGTCAGAGGTGACCACTACATCAACCTCATCATCAAGACCCCGGATAAGCTCTCCAAGGAAGCAAGAGAAGCTCTTATCGAGTTTGACAGACTTACCGGCGACAGCTTAAACGAAGTTGCAAGACAGACCGGAAAAGACCCGGATGACGGCGGCAAGAAGAAAAAGCGTTTCGGCAAATAATACCAATCGGAGGCAGTCATGTCCCAGGATAAGAAAGAGATTCAGGAGCTAACGAAAGAAATCCTGAAAAACTACGAAAGAAAAAGCATCATCAACCCGGAGGAGCTTTTTGAACAGCCCGACAGAGAGGCTGTTAACGACATCCTTGATAAGCTTGTAAAGATGGTCTTCCCCGCATTCTACAGGGAAAAGGGATACCGCTTCTACAATGTTGAGAGCAGACTTACTGTCCTCATCGAGGATGTATACTACAATCTAAACAAGCAGATCCCAATCGTCCTCAGACAGATGGAGGAGAACAAAGGCTTTACCGAGGAACAGATCGCGGAAAAATCGGAATCTATTGTAAAGGAATTCCTCTCAAGGATCCCCAAGGTAAGAGACCTTGTTGAGACAGACGTACAGGCTTCCTTTGACGGAGATCCCGCTGCTTTTAATACCAACGAGATCATCCTTTGCTATCCGGGACTTCGCGCGATCACAATCAGCCGTATAGCCCATGAGCTCTTCCTCCTCGGAGTACCTCTTATCCCGAGAATGTGGACAGAGTACGCGCATTCAAGAACAGGAATCGATATCCATCCCGGAGCAACCATTGGCAAGTATTTTTGCATTGACCATGGAACTGGAATCGTTGTAGGCGAGACAACTATCATCGGCGATTACGTTAAGGTATATCAGGGCGTAACCATTGGTGCCCTTTCAACAAGAGGCGGACAGAGCCTTAAGGGAACAAAGCGTCATCCTACTATCGAGGACAGGGTTACGATTTACGCCGGAGCTTCAATCTTAGGCGGCGAGACCGTTATCGGACATGATGCCGTTATAGGCTCCAACGCCTTCATCACATCTTCGGTAGGAGCTAACGAGCGCGTCAGCATGCAAAACTGCCGGGAAAAGAAATAATGATAAAGAAAAAAGCATACGCAAAAATCAATCTTTCATTGGACGTAAAAGGAAAGCTCGAAAACGGATACCATGAGGTCTGCATGATAATGCAGACCATCGGTTTATACGACGAGCTTTCTTTTGATGTATACAGAATTGATACGGATACAAGTAGAGCGTCCGGGGAAAAGTCTGAAGGCGAAAAAGCCTCAGAAGAAGACAGGATCAGATTATCCTGCAGCTTCGTATGGAGTGACATAGAGCCTACGGACGATCCGAAGGACAACCTTGCCTATAAAGCTGCAAAGCTTTTGCTTCCTTACTTCCCGGAAGGTACCGGCGTAGATATAAAGATAGTAAAGAACATCCCTATGGCAGCAGGTATGGCAGGCGGAAGCAGCGACGCCGCAGCCACCCTGCGGGGGATCAATGAGCTTTTTAAAATCGGGCTGTCAGATGAAAAGCTTTGTGAACTTGGAGTAAAAATCGGTGCTGACGTTCCCTACTGCATCCTCGGCGGGACGATGCTGGCGGAAGGAATCGGCGAAAAGCTTACGAGACTTCCCGCTATCCCGAAGCTTTATCTTGTGATCGCAAAGCCGCAGGCAGGAGTTTCAACAAAGTACGTTTATCAAACCCTTGACGCTCTTGAAAATCCGCCCCACCCGGACGTAGAGGCGATGCAAGAACTTATAGTAGAGACAAGTAAAAAGGGCGCACGGTCCAAGGAAGCAGAACCTTCAAAAGAAGCCTGCATAGATGGCGGAAGATTATCAGGAGCGGACGATGTAAGCGCATCGTTTGCCAAAAATATATCTCCGCTTCTTGGAAATATCTTAGAGTCAGTAACAATCCCTGTCTGTCCAAAAGTAGCTGAGATCAAAAAGATCCTTCTTGATAACGGCGCTCTCGGAAGCCTTATGAGCGGAAGTGGCCCCACGGTATTCGGAATCTTTGAATCGGAAGAGAAGGCAAACCTTGCGGCTAAGGTGCTTATAGATATGTGCACTGCTGCCGTATCGGCCGTAAAGGATAAGAGTGACACAGGGGCTATAGAGGAAGCTTTTGAGAAAGTTCCCGCTAAGGACATATTTGTATCTACGACAGTAAACCCCATTTAGCGCGGCATCCGGAAACGTCAAAAAAGCGACTATAAAGACAGCGAAGAAAGAAACCGGAAATCGAAGAAAGAAACCGGAAATCGAAGAAAGAAACAAAACAGATTACATGAATAAAGACGTTAAGATAAAGATAATCGGAGCCCACGGCGAGGGAACAGACAGAGATGTCGTTAAGAGCGAAACCGAAGGGCTCTACTACGAAAGAGGCGGAAAGCAGTACCTTAAGTACACGGAGACAGACGCCGAAACCGGCAATAAAAGAAACGCCCTTATAAAGATAGAAGGCTCTACGGTCAGCGTAGAATACCGCGGAGCCACAGATACATTTATGGTATTTGAGGTTGGAAAAACGACCCGCTCTATGTACATTACTCCTATGGGAAGTATGCCTATCGAGATAGAAACAGAGAGCCTTACCGTTGAAAACAGGCAAGACTCTCTTGAAATTTATATTCATTATTCAATTTCGCTTTCGGGTACGGATATGAACAAAGCGTCTATCCATATCTACGCAAGCTGATCGTAAGATCTAAACTTAATACCGAAACTACTTAACAGGCTTTGCACCGGCTTTTTCCTGAAGCTTTTCAACGAAACGTGCGAAGCCTTTTTTCTTTTTCTTCTCAGGAGCGGCAAGCTTGCCGTGAGCTCCCTTGAAATCAACGATATAAAGTCCGGATACGCCTGCCTTGATCTCCTTTTTAACGGGGAGGTCGGGGAAAATCTTGTCGTCTGCGATAAGGGTAACCATCTGAGGTCCGACCTTTGCCTTGACAACGGGAAGCTTCTGCCATCTTAAATACTTGGGAGTCTGGTCGATAACGTTTTGAGGAAGACCGGACTTTGTAATCTGAAGCTTTTTCTTGTCGATAACAAGCATCGTAACGTACTGCTTGTTGGCCTGCATCAGAGCCTGCTGCTCGTCCTGTTTTTTCTGGGCTTTTTTACCGAGTATATAAAGCACAATGAAAAGTGCGATGATAACAACGAGTACGACAATAGCGACGATAAATCCCGGAGTGACTGTAAAAAGTAAAATACCGAATGTAGACATATATTGCTCCTTCTATAAAAATCTGTATATGATTTTAGCACATAAATATATACAGCGCAAACCAAAAAAACGCTCATTTGGTAGATAAAGAAACCAAGATATGATAAAATAAATTTTGTCTGCGAACTTATATAAGCGGAATATGAGGAAAGAGATATGAACTGGGCGGAAACATGGGAAATAACTAAGATTGTCTGGCGATATGTGCTTATGACGCTTGTAGTATTTGATATAATCTTCGCACTGATCGCCGTCTTTTTTGAACGCAAGAATCCAAAGAGTGTCTGGGCCTGGATATTACTTATGATGGCTGTCCCCTATGTGGGGTTTGTGCTCTATCTGCTTGCGGGTACTACGCTTAACAAGCGAAGGATGTTCAGGGACAAGGGCTTCGAGGAGATGATGCGTAACCGCATCCACGAGCAAAAAAAGGAGCTGGAGCGCCTTAGCGGAGACAGAGAGCTTCCCAAGGAACTCTACGATTTTAAAAATCTTGTCTACTACAATCTCCACAACTCCTATGCCGTACTCTCCGACGGGAACGATGTCGACGTTTTTACCAGCGGACAGGACAAGTTCGCCGCTCTTAAAGAAGACCTTAAAAAGGCTGAAAAGTTTATCGACTTTCAGTATTATATAATCCGCAACGACGAGCTCTTCGAAGAGATCGTAGAGATATTAAAGGAAAAAGTGGGGCAGGGAGTAGAAGTCAGAGTCCTTTACGACGGACTCGGAGCCCGCTCCACCCCTAAAAGATACTGGAAAAAGCTTAAGGCTATGGGCATCAGGGTTGGCGGATTTTGGCCTGCCTGGTTCGGAAAGATCAATTTCCGCGTAAATTACAGAGACCACCGCAAGATCGTAGTTATAGACAATAAAGTAGCTTATGTCGGCGGATTTAACATCGGCCGCGAATATATCGATATGGAAGAAAAGTTCGGCCACTGGAGAGATACGCACCTGCGTATTACCGGAGATGCGGCTTATATGCTCCACGGACGCTTTGCCTTAGACTGGGCTTACGTTACCGGCGAGAAGCTATTCGACCGCGAAGATATGGGAATCGTTCCGAGAGACAATCCTTCCAGGGACAACTGCTATATCCAGATAGTAAGCTCGGGCCCTGACAGCGACTGGCAGCAGATAAGAGACAACTATCTCTACCTTATAAGCCACGCGAAACATACAATCTATATCCAGTCCCCTTACTTTATTCCCGACGACTGTATCCTTAACGCCCTGAAACTGGCGGCGCAGTCCGGAATCGACGTAAGGATAATGATCCCCTGCAAGCCGGACCACCCCTTCGTTTACTGGGCGACCCGCTGCTTCGCGGGAGAGCTTGTTGAGGCCGGAGCTACCTGCTATAAATACGAAGGCGGTTTCCTCCACGCAAAAGGCCTTATCGCGGACGACGAGGTATACACCTACGGAACGGCAAATATGGATATCCGCTCCTTCGCCCTCGACTTTGAGGTAAATGCGGTTGTCTACGACAAAGACAAGGCTCATGAAATGACGGAGATTTTCTTAAACGACGTATCCGAATGTTCCGTTATGACAAAAGAAGAATACAAAAAGCGCAAGTTTATCATTCGCTTTAAGGAGCAGATCTCAAGGCTTTTGGCCCCTGTCCTTTAAAACGAAAAGCCGGCGCTTGTATTATAAAAAACATATTTAGAGGAGTATTATGAAAAAATCATTTAAACACATTGCTACTTGTGCGCTTGCCTGCGCTCTTTCCCTCACAGCTCTTGCTGCTTGCGGAAACAAAAACGCATCGGGCGAGGCTGCTGACAATGCATCTTCACAGGCAGATACCGCTACTGCGGGAAAGAACGCTTCCGATGAAAATGCAACCTACGTATCCCAGCTCGATATCGAAAAGTACATCGATATCAAGGATTATAAGGATATGGAAGTAACCGTTTCATCCTACGATGTAAGCGACGAGATGGTAGACTACTACTTTACCCAGCAGGTATCTTCGCTTGCACCTTCAGTCAGCTCGGAAAAGTATATTACCGACAGAGCTGTCGCAAACGGAGACCTTATCAGCCTTGACTTCGCCGGATACAAGGACGGAGTTGCTTTTGACGGCGGTACTGCCGAAGGTTACACCCTTCTTATCGGATCTCACTCTTTCATCGACGGATTCGAGGACGGACTTATAGGCGTTAATCCCGGGGAGAGCGTAGACCTTAACCTTACCTTCCCCGAAAATTACGGCCAGGCAGACCTTGCCGGAGCCGATGTTGTATTTACCTGCAAGGTAAACGGCATCATCCCCGAGGAGGAAGTGGTTGCCCTCTTTAACGTAACCAGCGGAACCGCAGCTACCGAAGGATTCGACGGAATGAAAGCTACCCTTAAGAGCCTTATCGAGAAAAGCTATGAGAGCCAGTACCAGTCAGAACTCGAGAACGCTATCGCCGAAAAACTTCAGGAGATGGCTGAGTTTAAGGAAGAGTTCCCCAATTCGATCATCATCAAGTACCAGGACAACGCAAGAGAAGTACTTCAGCAGTACGCCGATATGTACCAGACAGATATCGACACCCTTGCAAGCCAGATGCTCGGAATTACCGCCGACCAGTTTATTCAGGACAACAGCTACAACCAGCTTAAGATTGACGCTGCCCTTGCTTATATAGCTGCAAAAGAGGGTATCGAGATTGACGACAAGACCCTTGCCGACAGAATCGACAGCTACATTACAGAGTCGGGAATCGATCCCGAGTCCGAAGAACTTAAGAATCTTGATCCCTTGGATTACAGGGATTCATTTATTGCCGGAGACGCTATGGAATATCTTAAATCCGTAGTTAAGGTAAACAAATAGGAGGATTACTAAATGAGTTTTGAGAAGGAAAACGGGGCACTTGTTTGCTACCGAAACGGCGAAAAGCTCGTGATCGAGCCCTGGGGAAAAGACTCCCTCAGAGTACGCGCCACCAAGTTCGGAAAATTCACGGGCAATGACTGGGCTCTTACCGAGAAGGTACCTGCCTGCGATGCCAAGATCGAGTTTTTTGAGCGTGACCATTGGGTAGGCGACGGAACCATCGACAAGAGACAGTATGCATCCATCACAAACGGCCGCATCAAGGCTGAGATCAACTTTGTCGGAATCATCTCTTTCTTCAGAGATGACAAGCTTATCTTAAGAGAGTACTATCGTTCATACGACGGAACAATCTCTCAGGGAAGCCGCTGCTTAAAGGTTGTAAACCGCGAGTGGAAGGGAATCATCGGCGGAAGCGATTTCTCCCTCAATGTAAAGTTCGACGCCAACAAGGGTGAGAAGATCTTCGGTATGGGCCAGTACCAGCAGCAGGATCTCGACTTAAAGGGATGCGTTCTTGAACTCGCTCAGCGTAACTCCCAGATCTCAGTTCCTTTTATGACTTCATCCTTAGGATACGGACTTCTTTGGAACAACCCTGCCGTAGGACGCGTTACCTTCGGTAAAAACTATACAGAGTGGATCGCAAGATCTACCAAGGAGATGGACTATTGGATCACAGCAGCCGACGGCCCCAAGCAGATCCTCGAAAACTACACCTCCGTTACCGGACATGCTCCCACGTTCCCCGAGAATCTTATGGGACTTTGGCAGTGCAAGCTTCGTTACAGAACCCAGGACGAAGTACTCGAAGTTGCAAGAGCTTATCAGAAAGAAGGTATCAAGATCGACCAGATCGTTATCGACTTCTTCCACTGGACCGTACAGGGTGACTGGAAGTTCGACAAGACCTACTGGCCCGATCCCAAGGCGATGGTTGACGAGCTCCATTCTATGGGCATCAAGGTAATCGTATCCGTTTGGCCTTCAGTAGACAGAAAGAGCGAGAACTTCTATCCTATGATGGAGAAGGGACTCCTTATCCGCACAGAGCGCGGAGCAGACCAGACCTACGACTATCAGGGCGACTGCGTAGAGATCGATCCTTTCAATCCCGAGTGCCGCGAGTACGTTTGGAACGTCTGCAAGAAAAATTACTATGATTTCGGAATCGACGCATTCTGGCTTGACAACTCCGAGCCCGATTACGGCGTATATGATTTTGAGAACTATCGTTACAGCGCAGGCCCCGCTCTTCAGGTAAGCAATATGTACCCTCAGATGTACAGCCGCGTATTCTACGATAAGATGAAGGATTTAGGTGACGGCACTGTCGTAAACCTTCTCCGCTGCGCATGGGCCGGAAGCCAGAAGTACGGCAACGTAGTCTGGTCAGGTGACGTTCCTTCAACCTTCCAGGCTTTCTACGAGCAGGTACAGTGCGGACTCAATATGGGTCTTGCGGGAATTCCCTGGTGGACTACCGATATCGGCGGATTTATGACCGACGATGTAAACGATCCCGACTTCAGACAGCTCCTTATCCGCTGGTATCAGTTCGCTGTATACTCTGCAGTTCTCCGTATGCACGGCGACCGTGGACCTTACAATATCCCGCCTCTTGACAACAGAGACTGGGGCGGCGGATACCTCCACACCGGACAGCCCAACGAGCTTTGGAGCTACGGTGAGGACAACTACAAGATAATGAAGAAGTACTACGATGTCCGCATCTCTATGCATGACTACATCAAGAAGCTTTACGACGAGGCTTCAAATACCGGTGCTCCTCTTATCCGTACTATGTTCTTCGAGTTCCCCGATGACGAAAAGTGCTGGGAGCTTCAGGACCAGTATATGTTCGGTGAGAAGTACCTTGTGGCACCTATCTTCGAGCTTAACTGCTTCGAGAGAGAGGTTTACCTCCCTGCGGGAGAGTGGAAGCTTACATCTACCGGCGAAGTATATAAGGGTGGACAGACTGTTTTAGTCAAAGCACCTATCGAGTACATGCCCGTATTTGAAAGAGTTTAAGTATTTATGCCGGACCTTGCAAAGGCAGGGTTCGGCATTTTTGCAAATATTTGGAAGTTTTTGAAGGCATGTAAGCCTTTTCTCTAAAAAAATCAAAAAAAGCCCTTAAGAAATTTACATTTACTCCGATAAACATACTGTAAAGATAAATACGGCTGAGAAAACGGCCTAGAAAAAGGACAAAGTCCTATAGTAATGGAGGGAGGCATCCTTATGCGAATAGAAGCTTACAACCAGGTACAAAGTGTATACCAGACACAGAAAGCCCGTCAGGTACAAAAGCCCGGTGCTGCAGTCCGTCCTTCGGATCAGATTTCAATCAGCAGCTTCGGAAAAGATTTACAGGTAGCTAAAGCGGCTCTTGCAAATACACCTGACATCAGAGAGGATCTGACAGCTGATATCAAGCAGCAGGTTCAGAGCGGCACCTACAACGTGAGCACTGAAAGCTTTGCAGATAAGCTACTTGCAAAATTTCAGCAGGGCCTTGTATAGGAGTTATAACCAATGGCAAGTTTGATGGAAAACTTGATCGATATACTAAACAAGGAATCGGATTCTTACGATGGGCTTCTGGAGACATCCCGCAAAAAGACAGCTATTATAGTCAAGGGAGATCTGGAAGCCCTCTCGCGACTCACGGAAGAGGAGCAGACTAAGACAGACAAGATCTTAAACCTCGAGAAAAAAAGAATCGAGGTTATGAAAGATATGGCTAATGTGTTGAACATGGATGTTAACACCTTAAAGCTTACCAAATTGGTGGATGTTTTATCATCCAGACCGGAAGAACAAAAAGCACTTGCCGCTGCGATCGACAGAATAAAGGCATCAGCCCTTGCTGTGCAGCAGGTCAATAAGCAAAACAGCGAGCTTTTAAAGAACTCCATCGAGATGGTTGAGTTTGAGCTTGGCCTCTTGCAGGCTATGAAGCAGGCTCCCGAAACCGCAAACTACTCCCGCGGCGCCTACAACACAGGCGATACAATGGGAGTTTCGAGAAAAGGTTTCGATGCGAAACAGTAATTCCGGAACAACACAATATGGAGGGTTAACACATGTCCTTATGGAGCAGCTTATATGTGGGTACCTCCGGATTGCAGACAAGCCATAACGCGCTCAACACAGTAGCGCATAACTTGACCAATGCAGATACGGACGGTTACACACGTCAGCAGGTTGAACAGTCCGATAAATTATATTTGACAATATCCAAGACAGCAAGCGCGGTTTCTCCCCAGCAAAGCGGTCTTGGCGTTTCATATTCCAATGTAAAGCAGATCAGAGATTATTTCCTCGACAGAACCTTCAGAAAAGAGTCGGGCAGAAGCATGTTTTACGAGGTATCGAGAGATACCCTGCTCGAGGTTGAAGATCAGCTCGGAGAGATGAACGGAGAAGCCTTTCAGACACAGCTTTCCGATCTTTGGACTGCAGTTCAGGAGCTCTCAAAGGATCCCTGCAGCTCTGTTACCCAGAGTACTCTTTTGCAGGAAGCCAATGAGTTTCTTTCCAGAGCTCAGGCCGTATACGACGGCTTATCGAGCTATCAGGATAATCTGAATCTCCAGGTAAAACAGCAGATTGAAAAGATCAATGACTACGGTCTCAAGATCCTCGACCTCAATGACCAGATCAGGGCTATTGAGATGGGTGGTATTGAGCATGCCAATGACTTAAAGGACCAGAGAAACCAGATCCTTGACGAGCTTTCAAAGCTTGTTGACATCTCCTATGATACTGACACCTTCGGAAACGTATACGTACAGATAGAAGGAGAGGATTTCGTAAAGGGAAGTACCTGTTACCAGATAGGTCTCAACGCCGATTCCGTTACCGGATTCTACACACCCTTCTGGCCACAGAACGCAAACACTGTTCCCGGAAGCGACGAATTCCCCAACGGCAAGGAAATGCTGATGACCGTGGACGGAGTCCTTAAAAGAGAGACTACGGACAACGGAGTTTCAAAGGTACTTACCAAGACCTTCAATATAGAAAACGCTCTTGTATTTAACTTAAACAGAGAGATATCTTCCGAGCTTGGAACCGATATCGGCGGAGTAAAGGCGATGCTCCTTGCAAGAGGAGACCACAGAGCTTCCTACGCGGATATCGAGGGCGGAAACTACGACAGAGTTTCCCAGTCGGTACTGATGAACGTACAGGCCGAGTTCGACCAGCTCTTCCACAACACAATAAGCGCCATCAACGGAGTACTCGCTGAGGCAGCAGGCGTTAAGAATTACAACATCGCAGAAGGCGTCGGAACCGCAGCGGATAAAGACGGAAACGCAGTTACCTTAGACAAAAACATCAGCATCATCCCTATAGATTCCGCTAATCCTCAGGGGTACCTTACAAACGAGGAAGGAATCCCCTATCAGATATTTACAAAGGTTGCCGGAGACGGATACGAAAAGCTTACCTTAAACGGAGTAAAGTTCCTAGACGATGCCGGAAATCAGGTAGAGATACCCGATGGTGATTACTGGGTATTTAAAAATGAGAGCACGGATCCCGAGATGATCTACACTCTCTACTCCCTTTCAAATACTCAGATTAATCAGGAGCTGATGCAGGCTCCCGCAAAGCTGGGATTCAGACTTGAGGACGGCTCTGAAGACCTCGCTACCATGGAAAAGTTAAAGGCAGTATTTACAACCGAGAAATACACTCTTAACCCCAACGTACTTAAGCAGGTAAGTATCCTCGGTTACTACGATGACCTTGTAAGCCAGGTTGCAAACTCATCCTTCGTTTACAACGAGATCTTCACAAACCAGGAAAACACCGTAGCCGCTGCGGAGAGCGCAAGAGACCAGATACATGCCGTATCAAGCGACGAAGAGCTTTCATATATGATAAAGTTCCAGAGCGCTTACAACGCATCAAGCAGATTCATAAACGTAGTTGACGAGATGCTTGAACATCTCCTCACATCCCTCGCCTAATAAGACGGGATCAAAAACTAAAACTATTAAATGAAGCAATAAGCTTACATTAACCGGAAAGGAGCGCATATGTCTTCAACATTTTTCGGACTTAATATTTCATATTCAGGACTGCTTGCCAGCAATGCGTCCCTTAATACAACCGCAAACAACATCTCGAATGTACAAACCAAAGGTTACAGCCGTCAGGAAGTTCAGACTCAGGCTGCACAGGCTATCAGAACCTTCGCTACATACGGATGCGCCGGTGCCGGTGTTGATACCCTCGCCGTAGAGAGGATCAGAGACGAATTCTACGATTCAAAGTACTGGGATAACAACTGCAAGGTTGGCGAGTACAATATGAAGTCCTACTATATGGAAGAGATGGAAGGCTACTTCTACGATTCCGGAAGTAACGCAGGCTTCTCACAGGTATTCGATCAGTTCGCAATAAGTGGTATCCAGGAGCTTTTAAAAAATCCCGCCGATACATCAACAAAGAGCCAGCTTGTAGGATATGCGAGTCAGCTTACCGACTACTTCAACGGAGTATACGGTAACCTTCAGGCGATGCAGAAGGATATCAACTCCGAGATCAAGCTCCAGATTGACCAGATTAACTCCTACGCAAGCGAGATCGCTTCATTAAATAAACAGATAAATACCATCGAGCTTACCGGACAAAAGGCCAATGAGCTTAGAGACCAGAGAACAAGACTTGTTGACGAACTTTCAAAGATAGTCGATGTTCAGACTTTCGAGACACCTATTACAGACGCCAACGACCCCACAAGACTTACAGGTGCAAACCGCTACATCGTCAAGATCGCCGGAGGACAGATCCTTACGGATATGAGCGATTACCATAAGCTCGAGGTTGTTGCGAGAGAAAATACCGAGAAGGTTAACCAGTCAGATATCGACGGACTCTACGATGTTTATTGGGTTTCATCTTCCCTCTACTCCACCTTCCAGGCGGAAGTCGTTTTAAACGACAAGATACCTCTTGCGGAGAAACAGTCCTGGAACGATTACGTTAAGGAAAGAGGTCAGGAATTCCACTTGGACAACGCTGCCTTAGGCGGAAAGTTAAGAGGTCTTGTAGAGCTAAGAGACGGAAATAACGGCGAGTACTTTACCGGAACCGTTACCGCAGCTGAAGTAAACGGATATACAGATAACAGCACAACGCCTGCCACAGCTCATGACGTAGTTACAATCAAGGTTACCGCCGACTGGCTTACGGATTTAAACAAGTCAAATCTTTCCGACCAGGGCGGAATCATCAATATCGGAAATAAGGAGTATTCCTACGATTCATGGGAGTTTATCTACGATAAAGATTCGGACTCCTACAGCTACAAATTTGTACTTTCCGCTATAGGAAACGGCAACACCAGCCACATCACTAACGACCGCGTAGGCAAGGAAGCAAAGATCGGTTCCAATATCGAGTATCAGGGAATTCCTTACTATATGCGCCAGATGAACGAGTGGTGCAGAGTATTCGCGGCAGCTTACAACGACACCTTATCAAAGGGTGACGGCGGAAAGACAAATACCGAGCTCTTTACAGGAACAAACGTTACCTACAACGCCGAGGATCCTACTTCACACGAGCAGTTCCTTTTTGGAACCAAGTACGGAAAGTACGCAGTAGATGCAAATGGAGTACCCACCGGTTATACCATCGATGTATCCGATGACAGCTACTACAGACTAACCGCCGGCAACTTCACCATCGTAACCGCTATGGCGAACGATCCTTCTCTTATGGCAAATAAGTTCAAGGCAGAAGACGGAGCCGAGCAAAACGACCTTATAGAGCACTTACGGGCAATCGCTACCGATAAAGAAGTCCTCTCCTTCAGAGGAACAAGCGCGGACAAGTTTTTACAGTCTGTTTTATCGGACATCGCTTTAAACTCCGCCAGCGCCCGTACCTTCGAAAAGAGCTACACAAACATCTCCACAAGCATCGATACCAAGAGACTTTCGATCTCCGGTGTCGACGAAGATGAAGAGGCTGTAAACCTTGTTAAATTCCAGAACGCTTACAACCTTTCATCAAAGATGATCCAGACCTTCCAGGAGATTTACGACCGCCTCATCAACCAGACAGGAGTATAGGCTTATGAGAATCACGAATAAAATAATGCAGAGGAACTCCCTCACAAATATCAACTCCAATAAAGAGCTGCAGGACAATCTTACAACCCAGATGTCTACGCAGAAAAAGATAAACCGTGCATCGGACGACCCGGTTATTGCGATTCGTGCCCTCAGACTTAGAAGCAACGTTACCGAGGTAACCCAGTACTACAGCAAGAACATCCCCGACGCGGACAGTTGGCTTCAGGTAACAGAGGACGCTTTAAAGAACACCTCAGCTATCGTAACCAAGATGATCGAGCAGGCGACAAGAGGATCCAATGGTGATTTAACCAGCAGCGACAGAAAGATTATCTTAGAGCAGCTTCGCGCCCTCGGAGACGAAGTCTACAAGACAGGTGACGCAAGCTACGCCGGAAGATACGTATTTACCGGATACAGAACAGACACTTCCCTTAGCTTCCAGGAAGAGACCAAGAATATAAAATATACGATCACAGAGCAGCTTGATAAATCCGCTATAAGCGATATGACAAGCGTAAATATCGGAGCCCTCGGAAAGTGGACAAGCGCCAACTACGATACCGACACGGATCTTCAGTCCTTAAACGAAAGCGGCGTTACTACCGCTGATGTACACAGGATCAGACTTGCCTATGAGGACCTTGATGAGGGAAGCGAGCTTAAGATCGGGTATACCGACGGGACCGGAGCGACTCAGGAAATCACCGCCGGTTACAATGTGAACTCTACGGATATTACGACATTGGGAATGGATCCTTATGCTTATGTTGCGAACAACGCTGATGCCGTAGTCCTTGTAAGAGATACGGGAGAACTTCTTATCGGAGAAAACGTATACCGCAAGCTGATGGATACCAAGGACGATCCTACCACAGCCACAACAAACGAGGCTGAGATCCGTATCACATACCAAAAGACCAATTTCGCGGCAGACGATTTAAGACCTGAGCACTACTACGCATGCGAAGGCCAGAAGCTTATGGAGGATACCGCTACCGGAAATATGGTAAACGATGGTGAGCCTATTAAGTACAATCAGGATTACTTAAAGGGAATCGTTGATAAACAGTCCATCGAGTATGACGTCGGATTTAACCAGACCATCCGCGTAAATTCTACTGCGGACGAGTCTTATAACCTCGGTATCGGAAGAGAGGTTGACGACCTTGTAAGAGCCCTTCAGAACGTCATCAATCTTGAGGAGACAAAAGCCAGCATCGAAAAGAAGATCGCAAATACCACGGACGAGGCAAAGCTTACTATCCTTAACAACCAGCTTGTAGCCGCAAACAAGGCTTACGACTACGCAAAAGACCTTTGCCAGAAGAGATTCGAGAGCGGCATCACATCCTTCCAGGGATACCTTGATGACACCTCTCTTGCTATCACAAACGTAGGTACAAGATCCAGCAAGCTTGAGCTTATCCAGAGCCGTATGCAGAACCAGAAGACAACCTTCGAAACCTTAAAGAGCCAAAACGAGGACATCGATATCACAGAGGTTGCGATCCAGCTCTCAAGCTCCGAGATGACCTACCAGGCAGCGCTTACAGCAACGGGCAAGATCATCCAGAACACACTGCTTAACTACATCTAAGATACATTAGGCGCGTCATAAAGTTCGCAGATAAGTGCGCCGATATATATTTTGTGGTAAAATATTTTTATCATTACAGTAAAACGCTCCGCGAGGAAGCGAGTTAAACTAATTGTGCATGAGGCACAGGCAAACATGAAGTTTGCCGGAAAGGAGAATCATGAAGATTGAAACAAGAATTTTCGGTGAAATCGACATCGCAGAAGAGAAGATCCTTACTTTCGAGAAAGGCATCATAGGATTTCCCGACCTTAAGCGCTTTACACTTATTCATGACGAAGAAGTAGGCGCAAACGCAGGTATCAGATATCTGCAGTCTATGGACGAGCCCGCATTCGCGCTCCCCGTAATGGACCCCCTTGTAGTTAAGCCCGATTACGACCCCGAGGTTAATGATGAGCTTTTAAGCGGACTTGGAGAGCTCAATGAAAATAACCTTCTCGTACTCGTAACCGTATCCGTACCTTCGGATCTTACAAAGATGACCGTAAACCTTCAGGGACCCATCGTCATCAATGCTGAGGAGCGCAAGGCAGCGCAGATCATCGTCGACAGCTCCGAGTATCCCGTAAAGTTCCCTATTTACGAGATCTTAAAGAGCAGAAAGGATGGTGAGTAATATGTTAGCACTGTCCAGAAAAAAGAACGAAGCGCTTATCATCAACAACAATGTTGAAGTTACCATCCTTGAGATCAAGGGCGACCAGGTAAAGATCGGTATCAACGCCCCCAAGGAGATCCCCGTATACCGTAAGGAGGTTTACCTCCAGATTCAGAACGCCAACAAAGAGGCTGCCACAGAGGTCGGCGGACTCGAGGCTCTCAAGAATATCTTCGGCTAAGGGTAGCAATAAAGATTTAAGGTACGCTGCTAAAAAGTGGCGTACCTTTTGATTTTAGAGAAATTTTAGGGTATTTTGCCCTAAGCGGGGGCTTTTTACTTGACATGGCCGTCAAATGACAGTAAAATATTGTGGCATATCGAATAAACTCGCACATTTCTTGTAACAGGAAGGGGTTTTAAAACAATGGAAAAGAAGAACATTCTTACTTACGAAGGTCTTACAAAATACGAAGAGGAGCTTCATAACCTTAAAGTCGTAAGACGTCAGGAAGTTGCTCAGAAGATCAAGGAAGCTCGTGAACAGGGTGACCTTTCGGAGAACGCTGAGTACGATGCAGCTAAAGACGAGCAGCGCGACATCGAAGCCCGTATTGAAGAGCTCGAGAAGATCCTTAAGAACGCAGAAGTCGTTGTAGAGGATGAAGTAGATCTCGACAAGATCAATGTAGGATGTAAAGTTAAGCTTATTGACATCGAGTTTTCTGAAGAACTTGAGTATAAGATAGTAGGTTCCACCGAGGCCAACAGCCTTGAAGGAAAGATTTCAAACGAGAGTCCCGTAGGACGTGCACTCATCGGACATAAAGTAGGCGATGCTGTGGATGTTGAGACTCCTGCAGGCGTTAGCAGCTACAAGATTCTCGGAATTGAAAGATCGGCACAGTAATCAGTTGAAAGAGGTAGCATTTTGGCAGAACAAAACAATCAAAATCAGCAGCCACAGGATATTAACCAGCTTTTAAAGGTTCGCCGCGAAAAGCTCGCAGCCTTACAGGAAGCAGGTAAAGATCCCTTTGTAATTACAAAGTATGATCAGACTTACCACACAGACAGGGTTAAAGAAGAGTACGAAAAGCTTGAAAAAGAGCTTCTCGGCGACAGACCCGAGGTTAACGTGGACGGTCTCGACGAGCAGGCTGCCCGTGAGGCCAAAAAGGCCGATTACAACGAGCGCCGAGAGATTATGGATGCGCATCCTATAAATGTAAGCATCGCAGGTCGTATGATGTTCAAGCGCGTTATGGGAAAGGCCTCATTTTGTAATATCCGCGACCTTAAGGGCGATGTGCAGGCGTACGTATCCAAGGACAGCGTTGGCGAAGAAGCTTACGCTGACTTTAAGAAGAGCGATATAGGCGATATCTACGGTATTAAGGGATACGCTTTCAGAACTATGACCGGAGAGATCTCCGTACATGCCTCTGAGATCACTCTTCTTACAAAGAGTCTCCAGATTCTCCCCGAAAAGTTCCACGGTCTTACCGATACCGATACAAGATATCGTCAGAGATACGTTGACCTTATTATGAATCCCGAGAGCAAGGAAGTATTCGTTAAGCGCTCAAAGATAATCCGCGAGATCAGAAACTTCTTAGCCGGCAGAGACTTTATGGAGGTTGAGACTCCTACCCTCGTACACAACGCAGGCGGAGCCGCTGCAAGACCTTTCGAGACTCATTACAATTCCCTCGACGAGGACGTAAAGCTTCGTATTTCTCTTGAACTTTACTTAAAGAGACTTATCGTCGGCGGACTCGAGAGAGTATTCGAGATCGGCCGTGTATACAGAAACGAAGGTATCGATACAAGACACAACCCTGAGTTTACTCTTATGGAGCTCTACCAGGCATACACCGATTACAACGGTATGATGGAGCTTACCGAGAGCATGTTCAAGTATCTTGCTCAGGAAGTTTGCGGTACCACTACGATCACATACCAGGGAACCGAGATCGACCTCGGAAAGCCTTTTGAAAGACTTACGATGACCGAAGCGGTCAAGAAATATGCCGGCGTTGATTTCGACGATCCCGCGCAGGTACCCGATGACGAGGCAGCTAAGCGCCTTGCAAAGGAAAAGGGTATCGAGTTTGAAGAGCGCCATAAAAAGGGCGACATCCTCAACCTCTTCTTCGAAGAGTACTGCGAGGAGAAGCTTATCCAGCCTACCTTTATTATGGACCATCCCATCGACATCTCTCCTCTTACCAAGAAGAAGCCTTCAGATCCTTCAAAGGTAGAGAGATTCGAGCTCTTTATCAACGGCTGGGAGATGTGTAACGCGTACTCCGAGCTCAACGATCCTATCGACCAGAGAGAGCGTTTCGCCGCTCAGGATGCCAACGCGGCAGCAGGCGACGAAGAAGCAGAGCACACCGACGAGGACTTCCTCAATGCTCTCGAGATCGGTATGCCTCCTACAGGCGGTATTGGCTACGGCATCGACCGTCTCACAATGCTCCTCACCGACAGCGCAGCCATAAGGGACGTGCTGCTCTTTCCCACGATGCGCCAGATATAGTGGTTTTGACAACAAAAATACCTTGCGAACCACAATATATTGTGGTTGCAGTACCCCGATTTTGACACCCGGGGACGGGGATGGGGGTTCATTTTTTGACACCCCGGGACTTAAGATAGGGGTTCACTTCACTATTTTGGTAATCCGGGGTGGTGAGCAGGTCGTTTTAGACACCTTTAAACATCATTATAAGCGGTAGTAATTTACCTCGGGGGAGGGGAGTTACCAACCTGACTGGGCTGTTTAGGCTTATCAGGGAGGTCGTCAAATAAAATTCTGACGGGCGCCGAGTTTGCGGCGCCCTTTTTTTCGGGATTCCCCGGGATTTTCCTTTATTACTTAGTTTTGGCCCGATTTGCGTGCCTAAGACGTGCGGCAACCCTTGCCTTAGGCACAAAACTTGGCCCGCTCGCGCCCCCAGCCGCAAGCTAATAGTGCCTAAAACTAGCTCCGCTCCATGCCTTAGGCACAGGTCCCGGCTCAATTCAAGGTGGCGAGCTGGTTTAGGAGTCGCTTTTGAGCCTTTTTGGGGCGCCGCGCGTGCCTAAGCCCCGTCACAACCATTGCCTTAGGCACAAAACTTGGCCCGCTCGCGCCCCCAGCCGCAAGCTAATAGTGCCTAAAACTAGCTCCGCTCCATGCCTTAGGCACAGTTCCCGGCTCAATTCAA